>JAXMBY010000059.1:0-42590 GCA_046349655.1 Planctomycetota bacterium | reverse complement strand
CTCGATGCCGCCGTGACGTGGCATGGTGATGTCGAGCAGCAGCACGTCCGGCATCAGCTCGCGCGCGCGGTCGATCGCCTCGTCGCCATCCTGAGCTTCGCCCACGACCTCGAAATCGGGATGGGAAGCGAGCATGCGCTTCAACCCCTCCCGCACGAGCACGTGGTCGTCGGCGATCAGGATGCGGATCACTTCAGCACCTCCTCGGGTTGGTCATCTTGCTTCGCCACCACCGCCGGGCTTGCCACCGCCGCGTCCAGCAGCGGCACCCGGGCGCGCACGCTGGTGCCCTTGCCCGGCACGGTGCGGATCTTGAACGAGCCGCCGAATGCCGCCACGCGCTCACGCATGCTGATCAGGCCGATGCCTTCCTGGCTGCGCGCTTCGAGGCTCTTCAGCTCGAACCCCTGGCCGTCATCGGCGACCGTGAGCGTGAGATCATTACCCCGCCGCCGCAATCTTACCGCAATCTGCTTCGCTTGCGCATGCCGAGCCACGTTGGTGAGTGCTTGCTGCGCGATGCGGAACAGCGCCGTGCTGGACGGACCGGGGGCGACCTCGATGCCGCCCTTGACGTGAAACGAGACCTGCAGGCCGGTGTCCTGCGCGAAGTCGGTGCAGTGCTTCTTGAGCGCCGGGATCAGGCCGAACTTGTCGAGCACCGCCGGGTGCAAGTCGGCAGCGATGCGCTTGAACTCGGCCATCGTGTCGCGCACGATCTGCGCGCAGCGCGTGATCTGGGTCTTCGGCTCCTCGTCCGTGGTGATGCGGCCGAGGAACTCGAGATTGAGCAGCAGCGCGGTGAGCGCCTGCGCGCTCTCGTCGTGCAGCTCGAGCGCCAGGCGCCGGCGCTCCTCTTCCTGCGCGGTGATCACGCGGCCGGAGAGCCGCCGCAGCTCGTCCTCGTGCCGCTTGCGGTCGCGGATGTCGGAGATGATCGCAACCGTCGCGCGCGGCTGGCCATCGAGGCCGCGCACCCAGGACACTGACAGGTGGATCGGCGCGAGCGTACCGTGCTTGATCAGCATCGCCACCTCGCCGCGCCATGCGCCGCTCTTCGCCGAACGCAAGATGTCGGTCATCGATGGCTTGGTGCTGGGCGGGATCAGCACCGACACGTGCTTGTCCTTCAGCTCGCCGCGATCGTACTCGAGGATGTTCTCCGCCGCCTCGTTCGCGAACGTGATGCGTCCCTCGGCATCGGCCACCAGCACGCCCTCGGACAGCACCTGCAAGATGTGACGGAAGCGCTGCACGGTAGCTTCCGCGTCGCGCTCCTGGGTGATGTTGCGGAAGATGCCGGCGTAGCCAAGCGGCGCGCCGTCGGCGGACGTCATCGAGCGCAGGTCCAGGTGCGCGAGGAAGTCGCTGCCGTCGGCGCGCACCATCCACACCTCGCCTTCGCACGCGCCGGTGTGATTGAGCTCGCGCAACAGCTGCATCGGCCCCTCGCCGCCCTCGCGCGGCGACAGGAGATGGTGCGCCTTGCGCACGCCCACCAGCTCGCCGCGCGCGAAGCCGGTCTCGAACTCGGCCGCGCGATTGAACGCGCGGATGGTGAAGTGCGAGTCGAGCGCGGCAATCGGGAACGGCGCGTCCTCGAAGATCGCCTCCAGCTCGCGCTTCGAGCGCGACAGCTCGCGGCCCAGCCGCGCGTTCTGCAGCAGCGCGCCCACCTGATCGGAAAATGCCTCGAGCAGCGAGGCCGCATCACGCGACAGCGAGCGCGTGGCGAGGTCGCCCTGATCGGCGAACACCGCCGCCGCGATCTGCCCATCGATGCGCGCCGGACACAGCACCGCGCTGCGGATCTTCAGGTTGTCGACGCTCTCGAAATTGCGGAACGGGGGCGAGGTGCTCGCGTCCTCGACGAACACGCGACTGCCGGTGGCGAGCAGCAGATCGAGCATGCCGCGGCTCACCGGATGGCCGAGCGGGATGCGCGCGCCGCGGCGCGTGCGCACCGCGAGGATCTCCTCGCGCCCACCTTCGATGCGCACCACACCCACCTGCCGAGCGCCGGTGGCCTCGAGGATCTCGACCAGCGCATCGCCGAGGCGATCCGGCAGCTCGCCGGTGCCGGCCAGGATCTCGGCGGTGCGCTTCAGCGTGACCAGCGCCTTGTTCTCGCCGGCGAGCGTCGATCCCTTGCGCCGCAGACCCTGCACCTCGAGCAGCGGCTCGAGGTGGCCCGCGGCCGCGCGCGCGAGCTTGAGCAGCTGCTGCGTGGTCGGGAACTGATCGAAGGTGCGCGGGCTGAAGTCGGCCGCGAACAGCACGCCCAGGTTGCTGCCGGGATGCTGCGACGACGGCAGCGGCAGGCACAGGAACGAGCGCAGCGGATGCGTCGACGTACCCATCAACTCGCCGAACTCCGGCGAGCTGTTCGAGTCCGGGCACAGCAGCACCTCGCCGGTGCGCATGGTGCGCTCGGCAACCGCGAACGATCCTTCGAGCCGCCGGCTGTGCAGCGTCTCGTCTTCGGCGGAACCGATGCAGCGCAGCAGGTCTTGCTGGTCGTCGCCGTGCACGCGCGCGAAGCCTAGCGGCATGTTGGCGATCTCCAGGATCGCTTCCATGGTGCGGTCGAGCAGCGCCTCGGGCGTGCGGCACTGCGCCAGCGCCAGCACGTGCTTCAACAGCACGTCCGCGGTCGGCGCCACCAGCGGCGAGGCGGCCGAGCCGAGCCCGCTCAGTCGCTCGCTCAACCGCTTCACCGCCTTGGCGGCGCGGTCGCGCTGGTTCGAGCGCCGGAACGATGACGCGTAGCTCGGGTCGCCGAGCGACATGCACAGCTGCTCGGTGAGATCGGCCGCGCGCCGGAACAGGTCGAGCGCTTCCTCGGTGTGGCCCAGCCGCTCGCGCAACCGCGCCGCGCGATAGCTCACCTCGCGCAGCAGCTCCTTCTCGGCGATGGTCTCGGCGAGCAGCACGGCGTCGGTCACGTGCGTCTCGACCAGATGCGGGTCGGCCTTCTCGGTGCGCAGCTCGGCGAGCAGCAAGTGCGCGCGCGCGAGGAAGCGCGTGCGCCCTGCGCCCTCGCCTTGCTGCAGCAGCAGCTCGATGTTCTTGCGCGCCAGCTCGCGCTCGCCGAGGCGCAAGCCCAGCTCGGCGAGGCCGGCGCGCGCCTCGAGCGTCGCCGCCACGGCGTCCGCGTCCTGCTCGAGCTCGAGCGCGCGCGTGAACTCGGCGCGGGCCCACGCCGTCGAGCCGCGCTCGAGATACACCCAGCCGCGCTCGGCGTGCGCCGCGGTCAGCACGGCGCCGTGCGGCGCCGATTCGCACAGCGCGAACGCCAGCTCGAGATCGCGTTCGGCGCGATCGAGCGCGCCCAGCATGCGCTGCAGCTTCGCGTGATGCACGAGCGCCCAGGCGCGCTGCGGGCGCGTGCCCGGCACGTCCGGCATCGCGATCACGCGCTGGCAGTGCTCGATCGCGTGCTCGTAACGGCCGAGCGCCGCCTCGCACGCGGCGATGTTGCGCAGCGCCTCGGCCTCACCCATGGCCCGCTCCATCTGCAGGTGCAGGCTCAGCGCGCGTTCGTGATGCTGCAGCGCCTCGTGGTAGCGGAAGGTCATGAAGCGCACGCTGCCGAGCGCGTCCTCGGACTGCGCTTCCATCAACGAGTGGCCCGACGTGATCGCGAGCGTGCGCGCGCGGCTCAGCCACTTCACCGCCTGCTCGAACTCGCCGTGATGCGCGTACACCTGGCCGAGCTTGAGATAGGCTTTCATCAGCAGGCTGCGATCACCGATCTCGGAAGCGCGCGTGGCGACCTCGAGGTAGATCTTCTCGGCGGTCGCGTGATCGCCGCGCCGTGCCCGCAGCTCGGCGAGCGCGAGCTCGGCCTCGCCGCCAGCGGCCTCGTCGCCGGCGGCACGATCCGCCGCCAGCAGCCTCTCGAGCAAGTTGAAGGCGCGGCCGAGACGGCCCTCGCGCACGTGCAAGCGCGCGACCGAGTGCAGGTCCAGCGCTCGGCGTCGCCGCTGCCGCTCGCGTGGTGCGCACGCAACACCTCGCCGAACAGCGGGCGCGCCTCCTGGTACTCGCCGCGCTCGAGCAACAGCGACGCCAGGGTGGTGAGCGCGCTCAGTCGCGCCGACTGATCGCCGCGCCGCCCGGACACCGTGCCGGCCCGCGCGATCACGCGCTTGCCCTCGAGCAGGTCGCCGCGTTCGAGATGCACCTGCGCGAGACCGTTCAGCGCGCGCGCCAGGCGCGCCTCGTCGTCGTGCTCGCGCGCCAGCTGCGCGAGCTGCTCGTAGGCAGTGACCGCGCGCTTCATGTCGCCGACCGCGGCGCTCAACCCGGCGAGATCGAGCAGCACGCGCGCGCGTTCCTCGGGCTGCGCGAGATGCAGCACGGCGCTCTCGAAGAACACCAGCGCGCGCTCGTAGTCCAGGCGCGTCACCGCCTCGCGGCCGGCGTCGGCCGCGTATCGCTCGATCGCCTCGGTATCGTTGGCGCCGATGGCGTGCGTCGCCAGCTCGGCGAGCGTGGCGAGCCCGGCGCTCAGGCTCAGCGTCTTCAGCAAGGTCGCATGCAGCGAGCGCCGCGCGTCGGTGCTGAGGTGTTTGAGGGCGAGCTTGATGGTGTCGCTCGGGTGCAGCACCATGCGCTCCTGCGCGACGCGGATGAGATGCCCCTGGGCGAGCTGCTCGAGGCACGCGTCGATCGGGATCGGCAGGTCGGGGAACAGCGCCTTCAGCTCGTCCGGCGAGACCGGGCGCTCGATCACGGCCAGGCATGCGGCGAGATGGCGGCAGGGCGGCGGCAGCTGCGCGAGGCGCTGCTCGATCGCGCTCGCCACCGACGGCGCGAGCGGCAGATCGCCGAGCGTCGGATCGAGCGCCCAGCGTTCGCGCTCGCGGCTGATCTGGCCTTGCGCGACCAGCGAGTTCAGCACTTCCATGATGAGCATCGGCTTGCCGCCGGTGCTCTCCACCAGGCGGCGCGCGAGATCCTGGCTGAAGCTGGGGCGCTCGAAGCCCGTGTCGAGCCACTGCACCACCTGCTCCTCGGTGAGCGGCTTGAGCCGCAGGTCGCGCAGCAGCCCCTCCTCGCGAAACCGCTTGAGCTGTGCGCCGCGCGTCTCGTCGAGGTCTTCCTCGCTGGCGGTGGCGACGATCATCAGCCGCTCGTTCTGCAGCGAGCCGAGCAGCTCGCACAAGAGCTGGAATGCGGGCCCGGGCAACGCGCCCAGCTCTTCCACCGTCAGCAGCAGCGCGCGCTCCGCGGCCGCCTTGAGCAGCGCGGTCACCACCGCGGCGAGCAGCTTCGCGCGCAAGTCGGGCGAAGCTGGCGAGTCATCGCGCCCGGCCAGGTAATGCTGCAGGCGTGAGCTGAGCTGCGGCGGCAGCTCCGGTGCCACGCGGTCGAACACGCGCTCGAGGTAGCTGCGGAACACGCCGAGCACCGCATCGTCGCTCTGCGGCGTGTGCAGCACTTCGATGTCGAGCGCGGTTGCCTCGCGCACCAGCTCGGCGAGCATGCGCGACTTGCCGGAGCCGCGCGAGCCGGCGATCACCAGGCTGGCGACGCGGCGCTCGGAGACCGGACTGGCCAGCTGGCGCATCGCCTCGAGCGCGCTCAGGCGCTCCTCCTCGCGACCGACGAGCGGCGGCTCGCTCACGTACGCGGCGCGGGTGGCCGCGGTCTCCACCGAGAACTCGCGGCCCGAGCCGCGCGACAGCGCCAGGATCACCTGCGAAGCACGCTCGAAGCGTTGCGCGGCATCGCGCTTGAGCAGCTTGGAGACGATCTCGCACAGATGCGACGGGATGTGTGGATCGAGCAGCGCGAGGTCCACCGGATCGCGCGACAGCTGCAGGCGGATCAGGTCCACGGGATCGCGCGCCTCGAACGGCGAGCGGCCGGCGAGCACGTGATACAGGATCACGCCGAGCGAATAGAGATCCGCGCGATGATCGGCATGCTCGCGGCGGATGATCTCGGGAGCCTGGAAGCCCACGGTGCCATAGATCGGCGGCAGCACGTCTTCCTGCAGGGCCGGCGGCAGCAACGGATCGGTGAGCACGACGCCGCGATCGCGATCGACGATCACGTTCTGCGGCTTCAGGTCGCCGTGCACCAGGCCGGTGAAGTGCAGGTACTCGAGGCCGCGGCACAGATCGACGATGTGCGGCAGCGCCTCGTTGAGCGGCAGCCGGCGCAGGGTGGTGACGATGTCGTCGCCGAACAGGACCTGCAGCGTGTAGAACGGCTGGCCGGTGCCGCGCATCACGTCGAACTCGATCACCGAAACGACGCGCGGGTGCTTGAGCGGCTTCAGGATGTTGAACTCGCGGCGCGCCCAATCCACTGGCTCCAGGCCGAACGCGCCGGAGTGGAAGATCTTGAGGGCGCGCAGCGCGTACGCGGCGCGGCGATCGCGCGCCAGCCACACCTCGGCGAAGCGCCCGCGGCCGAGCAGACGCTCCACTTCGTAGCGATCTTGAATGACGTCGGGCAGGTTCATGAGCACGCTTCCGACCGCGGACATCGCAGGTCGCAAGGACTCATGTTAGGGGGCTCGGGGCTCGACTGCCAGTCGGGTTTTCACGGCGCGAGCGGTTGGGCGGCCGTCGGCCCGCGCGCTGCCGCCTGCCTTGCAAAACCGCAGGGCACCATGGCGCCGGCGCCGAGCGAGCGCGCGTCGCCCGTTGCTGCGCTCGCGCGCGCAGCGAAGCCGAGGAGCTGCTCTGCGCCCGTCACGTGGCCTCGTGGAAGATCACGCCGAGCGCTTGCCGCCGGCCAGAGCGCACGCGGCTCACGCCGTGCCGCATGGTCACGCGGTACACGCCGCGCGTGCCTTGCACCGGACGCTGGTGGGCGGCGAACACCACCGCATCGCCCTGGTCGAGCGGCACCACCATCGGCCGCGATTGCATGCGCGGCCGCTGCTCGGTCAGCACGAGCTCGCCGCCGGTGAAGTCGCGCTCCGGCTCGGACAGCAGGATCGCCACCTGCAGCGGGAAGACGTGCTCGCCGTAGAGGTCCTGGTGCAAGCAGTTGTAGTCGCCGGCGCCGTACACGAGCAAGAGCGGCGTTGGCCGCAGCTGACCCGCGGCGTGACAACGCTCGACGAATGCGGCGTGCGTCGGCGGGTAGTGCACCGCGAGCCCCATCGCTGTGCTCCAGCAGTTGGCGATGGGCACGAGCTCTGGATAGAGGCTCGTGCGCAGCTCTGCCACGGGCTCGGGCAACGGGTAGGCGAAGTACTGGTACTCGCCGCGCCCCAGCCCGTGGCGTGCCATCACCACGCGGCTGCGGAACAGCTCCTCGCGTGCATACAGTGCGGCCAGCGCGCCGCACTCGTCCGGCGTGAGCAGTCGCTCGAGCGTCGCCCAGCCCTGCGCATCGAGCTCGCCAGCGATCCGTGACCAGTCGCCCGCGGCGATGCGATCGGCGACGCGGCATGCGCCAGCCGCGCCGGCGGCGGGCGCGCTCATCGACCAGCCTCGCGCGCGAGCAGCTCGCGCTTGCGTTCGACACCCCAGCGATAGCCCGACAGGTCGCCATCGGTGCGCACCACGCGATGACAGGGAATCGCCACCGCCAGGTGGTTCGCCGCGCAGGCCTGGGCCACCGCCCTGACCGCCCTCGGCGCGCCGACGGCGCGCGCGAGCTCCGCATAGCTCACGGTCTTGCCGCCGGGGATCTTCAACAGCGCCTGCCACACGCGCAGCTGGAAGGCGCTGCCGCGGATGTCGAGCGGCAAGCGCGTGCCGAGGCCCGGCTGCTCGACCAGCCCCACCACCTGCGCGACCAGCTGCTCGAACTCGGCATCGCCGCCGATGAGCTCGGCGCGCGGGAAGCGCCGCTCGAGGTCGTGCGCCAGCTCGCCGGGATCGTCGCCGAGCAGGATCGCGCACACGCCGCGCGCGGTGGTCGCGACCAGGATCGAGCCGAGCGAGCACTCGCCGATCGCAAAGCGGATCTGCAGATCGACCGCACCCGCACGATATCTGGACGGCGTCATGCCGAGCATCGCGTTCGACTTCTCGTAGAAGCGCGCCGACGAGTTGTAGCCGGCGCCATAGATCGCTTGCGTCACGGTGCCCTTCGCCTGCAGCGCGCCGCGCACGCGCTCGGCGCGGTGCGCCGCCGCGTACGCCCTGGGCGTCACGCCGGTCACGGCCCGGAACAGCCGGTGCGTGTGGGAGGTGCTGAGCCCGGCCGCGCGGGCCAGCGTCTCGAGCGTGGGCGTCCCGTCGCTCGACTCGATCAGCCGGCACAGCTTTGCAACCTGCGCCGCGCGCCGCTCGCCAAGCGGCGGCAGGTCCGGGCGGCACCGCTGGCACGGCCGGAAGCCGGCGCGCTCGGCAGCCTTGGCGCTGGCGTGGAACTGCACGTGCTCGGGGCGCGCGGCGCGCGCCGAGCAGGAGGGACGGCAGTACACGCCGGTGGTCTTGACCGAGTAGAAGAAGCAGCCGTCCGCGCTGCGGTCGCGCGCGCGCACCGCCGCGAAGCGCGGGTCGTTCGCCACGGCCGCGGCAAGAGCGTGGTTGTTCGCCATCATGTCTCGTGTCTCCGTTTTGGTAGTCGCTCCGAGTCACGAGCAGAAGCTAACGCCTGTGGGCAGGCTCGGCACTCCGGGTCTTGCTCTCGAATTCTCACACCGGCGCGCGCCGGCGCGCAGCAGAATCCCGCCGTGCCGGGGCGGCACGCTCGCAAGCCCTTGCCGAGCAAGCCCCCGCGTGCTGGCCGGCTGGCGGCCGGGCGAGCGGCATTGCCCGCCGCTCATTCGCGCTGCAGGATCTCCTCGATCGCCGCGATCAGCTCGTGCGACCGGCATGGCTTGCGCAGGGTCTTCACCGCGCCGAGCATCGATGCGGCGGGCAATGCGACCTCGAGTCCGGTGCGATCGTCCCCCGAGACGGCGATCACGCGTGCGCCGGGATCGAGCCTGCGGATGGCGATCAAGAACTCGACGCCATCCATGTCGGGCATCAGCATGTCGGTGATCACCACGTCCGCCGGGCGGACGCGGTACTCGCACAGCGCGGCGCTGGCGTTGTCGAACAAGAGCACGTCCCAGTGCGCGCGCTTCTCGTGCAGCGCGCGTGCGATCGCAGCGAGCAGGTTCGGCTCGTCGTCCACGTACATGATGCGGTGCTTGCCCACGATGAACCTCCTCGCGCCGGACCGCGCAAGCCGGTCGGTGCGCGAAGCGCCCCGCACCTGCTGCCCACTGCGGCCGGTTGCACGCCGGCAACCAACCCGGTCATGACGTCAGGCCACAGACAGCACGACCAGCAACAGGTGCGGGACGACTGCAACCAAGCTCGCGGCAGCGACGTGGCTCAGCCGCTGGTGATGCGATCCTTCGGCTGCAGCTGCAGGCCGAGCATCACGATCTCGGCCTTCAGCTTCAGGCACTCGCGCAACAGCAACTCGAGATGCTTCGACGAGCTGTCATCGTTGCGGTCTGGGCACGCCGGTGCTCGCGCCTTCAGCGCGCCGGCATTGCCCGGCTCCGGACGAGCGGCGAACTGCGCCATGAAGAACGGGAACCACTGATCGAGGAGGCCGGCGAGGAAGCTGCGATTCTCCGGCAGTTCCGCGGCGGCGAGCAGGTCGTCCTCGAACGCCTTCCAGAGGCTCCGCTCGCTCTCGGTCCAGTCGGTGAGGGTATTCATGTGGTCCTCTCTGCAGGACGTGCATGGACCCTCGGCCGCTGATCCGCACGCGCGGATCAGCGATGCTCGATCGAGCACGCTGCCAGGCCATTGGCAACGGTGCGTCATCCTGCGACCGCTAGCGTTCGCATTCCGCTCAACGCGATCGTGGTTGTCGAAGAAGCCACCGCTCCGCGGCGGCAGGGAATCCATGCTCTCTCGCTGGACTATCGGCAATTCCACCGGCCGATGTGTAGCGCCGCTCGCGGCGGCGCTGGTTCACGGCTCGAACGCGGGCGCTGGCGCCTCACTGGTGCAGGTACACCATGTTGCCGTTGTTCTCCCAGTCGGTCACGCCCAGGTCGAGTCGGGTCGAGTACACGTAGTCGATGCGCAGCTCGAACGCGGGCGCCGCCTTGAGCGAGAGCCAGCCGTTGGTGCGGTTCACGCAGTACTCCTGCGGGTCGAGCTCGACCGCATCCTCGACCACGCGCAGCACTTCCTCGAGCGGCCGGTGATCGAGCTCGAACAGATGGCGCGCGGGACCCCGCGGAACGCGGTGCAGCAGGCTGCTCACCGGGTGCGGCGGCAGGGTCGCGCCCGAGTAGATGTCCTTCGCCTCGCGCCGCACGATCAAGCCATCGCGGTTGACGTCACCGAAGCAGATCGCCTCGACGACGATCGATGCGTTCGAGGTCCACGATGGCGTGTTGCCGAAGCCGGAGCCGGTGTTCAAGAACAGCCGTGTCCGATCCCACCAGGCGCCGGTGGCGAGATCGAGCCGGCCATCGTGATCGACGTCGGCGAGCGCGACCGCCGACACGTAGCCGTCCCAGTACGACCAGCCCGGCGTCTGCTCGAACGATCCGCTCGGCTGACCGCGGTACATCTTGAAGCAACCGCAGCCGCCGCCGAGCTGGTTGTTGTCGCTCATGATCAGGTCGGGCCAGCCATCGCCGGTGCAATCGCCGATCGCGAGCGTGTTCGCGAACTGGTTCGAGTTGTCGGTGCTGTTCCAGTCGGGCGTGGTGCTGACCACGCCGTCGTGGTTGCGGTAGATCCAGTTCGACGTGCCGCTGCCGATCGCCACCACGTCGAGGTCGCCGTCTTGATCGATGTCGCTGAACTCCATGTGATCGAGATTGCGCGTGTCGTCGGTCTGCCAGCCGGGTGACGCATCGAGCGCGCCGCCGGCGTTCAGGTACATGAAGTTCTTCCAGCGGCGGCCGCCGTAAGCATCCGACGAGCCGATCAGCAGATCGAGGTCGCCGTCGAGATCGGGATCGCCGAGCGATGGATGCCAGCCGTAGAAGCTGTTCGCCGTGGTCCAGTCGGGCAGGCTCGAGAGCGTGCCGCCGTGATTGAGGTAGTACTTCGCGCCGTAGCTGCTCTCGGCGACCAGCACCGCGACCGCGACGTCCTCGAAGCCATCCTGATCGATGTCGCCGGTGGTGAGGTGGCCGTGGTACTTGACATCGCTCGATTCCCAGCTCGGCGCCGGCACCAGCGCGCCGTTCTGGTTCGCGTACACGCCGACGCGCTCGCGGCTGATGTCGTTGCCGTTCGCGACCACGAGCTCCGGCCAGCCGTCGCGGTCGAGATCGACGAATGCGCCGCCGGTCGCGTAGTGGCGATCGGTCGAGCGCCAGGAGGGATCCTTCGCGTAGGGCGCTTGCGCGAGCGCCGAGGTGCCGAGCGTGAGAAGCAATGCGAGCGTCTTCATGGCGACCGTCCTCAACAGCCTGCGGCGGCGAGCGCGCCGCCCCAGAGACCGCAGATGTAGAGCTGGATGATGCCGATGCACGTCAGGCGAAAGCGCAACGTCGAGACACCCAGGAGCGCGAGCAGCGATGCGAACGCGGCGATACCGCTGCCGACGAGGAGCACTCCTCGTGCCGCCAGGGCGGGATCGCTGCCGCCGAGCATGTCCAGGGACAGGCCGGCGTGGTTCACGAGCAGCAGGACCGCGCCCGCGAGCGACGCGAGCGTACGTGGGTACGATGCCGATGCTCGCCGCGTGCGCGGCCACTGCACCAGCGTCTGCAGCAACTGCCAGATCGGCACCCCGAGCAGCACGCAAGCGACGATCATGGCCATGAACCGCGCGCCTCCACGCTAGCTGACGATGGTACCACGCGCGGCGCAGCCGGGGAACGCGCGGGGCGGTGCGTATGCTCGCGTCACGTGCCCGCCTGACCGCTCTTGGGATCCACGTGCAGGTCGAGGCATTCGTCGTCCTGCGTGTAGAACAGGAAGCCGTACATCATCTCCTGATCGGTCTGCAGGCCGAAGCGCACCTGCGCGCCGGGATCCGGGTTGTAGGGGTTGAACGGCGAGTTGTCGAAGTGCGCGACCACGTCGACGCGCGTGCCGGCGGGGAAGTGCTTGCTGGCTGGCGCCCAGCGATATGACGACTGCCAGTCGAAGTTGTAGTTGGGCACCATCAGCAACACCTCGCTCGAGCCGTCCGGGTAGGTCGCGCGAAAGGTCATGTCGCGCCCGCGCACGTGCATGTGCGAGAACATGCCGACGCCGGTGGCGTCGTGAGCGAACGTCTGCGCGGCGTGCACCTCGTGCGCGGGTGCACCGGGCGGGATGCGGAAGCGCGCGTCGTGGATCTGGTAGTGGTAGAGGCGCTTCTGCACCGGCACGTGCGGAAAGCGCAGGCCCACGCTCAGGCGATCCTGACCGGGAGTGCCGGTGGTGACGTAGTGCGCCTGCAACCCGAGCACCGATCCCGCCGGGATCAGCACGGCCACGCCTTCGTCGAGCTGCATCGGATCGCCTCCCGGCACCAATCCGGTGATGAAGTTCTCGGTCTTGAACTTCTCGCCGAGCTTGAAGTAGCCCAGGTTCGCGTGATGCAGGGCGCGCGTGTTCTCCGGCAGGATCTGCGCCGCGCTCACCCACGTGTCATGCAAGAACACGTAGGGCAGCACCACGTATTGATAGGGAACGTAGCCATCGGCGGGCAGCGTCGTCATCGTCAGCTGCTTGATCACCAGATCGGGCTCGCCGATCAGCCATGGGCTGGTGCGCGGCGGCGGCGGCGGCGGTGCCTTCGACAGATCGCCGGGCGGGGTCTTGGCCGCGACCCAGGCGCGAATGAGGCGGCGCTCCTCTGCGCTCGTGCCGCGATGATTGAGGAACTCGCCCTGGCCGGGGGCGGCGTACCACGGCGGCATGCGCTGCTCGCGCACCACCTCGGCGATCATCTGCGCCTGGCTCGCGACCTCGTCGTACGCGCACAGCGAGAACGGCGCCTGGCCGCCGGGACGATGACATTCCACGCAGTGCAGGTAGAGGATCGGCGCCACGTGCTCGGCGTAGGTCACGCTGGCGGCCGCCGGTGCGTCAGCGGCGAGCGTGATCAGGCAGCCATCCACCGGCGTCGTCGGCACCGCGACGTCGCGGCCGGCGAGCACGTCCTCGAGCGCCGCGCGCAGATCGGCGCGGCCAGGTTGTGGATTCACGCCGGTCAGGCGGTACTGCGCATCGATGCGGCCACGGTAGCGGAGCACGTGCCTGCGGTCGAGCACGGCGACCTCCGGCGTGTGCGTCACGCCCAGCGCGCGCGCGCCATCGCCGTCGAAATCCTTCAGCACCGGGAACGCGATCCCGCTCTCGACCATCTGCTGCGCGACCTCCAGGATGGAATCACCGGCGCCGGCATTGATCAGGGCGAACTGCACGTCGCGGCCGCGATAGTCGCGCTCCATCTCGATCACGCGCGGCAGGTAACGCTGGGCGAGCGGGCACGAGCGAGTGACGAACAGCAGCACGTAGGCGTCGTGCGCACCGAGGTCGTCCAGGCTGCGCTTCAGGTAGTGGATGTCGGTGAGCGCGAACTGCGCCACGACCTGGCCGATCGCGGCGGGCGATTGCAGCAGGGCGGCGAGCAGGAGCAGGGTAGCCATCGACGACTCCGACACGGAACGGCGGCGCATTGTAACCGCCGCGCTCGATCACCGCACGACGTTCAGGCGCACCGGCTCGGTCACTGCGCCGACCCTGCCGTTCTGGAGGTAGACCACCCCCTGCACCGCGATCGCCGGCA
The DNA here is from genome assembly GCA_046349655.1 of Planctomycetota bacterium. GTDB lineage: Bacteria > Planctomycetota > B15-G4 > B15-G4 > JAXMBY01 > JAXMBY01. The sequence goes on along the minus strand of JAXMBY010000059.1, from coordinate 28,913 downwards.
GCTCTGCCGCGGGCAGCACGCCGCTCATCTCGGCGCGCCAGGTGTTCGACTCGCCGGTGTAGGCGGTCAGCGAGTAGTGCGGCAGCTGGTCGAAGCAGAACGGCAGGTCGGGACGATCGGCGGGACGCGGGTCGCGGCCGGGCAGCCACAGCGGGCCGAACTGCGTGGCAATGGGTTCGCGCGCGATGCCGCTCATCGAGATCCAGAGGACGATGCGGCGATGGATGGCGGCGTGGCCGGCGAGCTGCAGCTGGTAGCCGCTGCCGCGGCGGCACAGGCTCGCCGCCAGCGCGCACGGCTTGACCTCGAGCATCACGTCGGGCCGCGAGCAGCCGCGCGCGGTGATCAGCTCGATCGCGTGCGTGCCCGGCGTCAAGAAGGCCGGAGTGGACAGCTCGAGCTGCTCGTCATCGATCACGCGGAAGCGCGGCACGGCACGGCCGCCGACCCAGATCCGATCGATCGGTGCACGCGTGCGAAAGCCCGCGCCCGCGCACATGACCGGGGTCGAATCGAGCGCAGCGACGGCGGTCGGCTGCAGGCGCTCCACCTGCGGCAGCTCTGGCCCGGACCTTGGCTCGAGCAAGAGCTCGGCGAGGCGCGGGGGCGGCGCGCTGCGCACGGCGTCGAAGATCCTGCGCGCCACGAGCGCGTGCCCGGCAGCGGTCAAGTGCACCCAGTCCTGGAGACACAGCGAGCGCTTGCCGCAGGTCGCGCCCGGCGGCAGCGACCGCTCGTACCTGCGCACGGCGTCGAGCGCGTCGACCACGATCGCACCGTGCGCGCGCGCCAGCTGCTCGAGCTCGCGCCGGTACTGCAGGGCGATGGGGACGGCCTGCTCGCCGCCGGCGAGCAGCGCCGGCACCACCACCACGACCGTGCCGCTCTGCGCGGCCATCGCCATGATGGCGCTCACGTTGTGCAGGAAGCGATCGAGCGGCACGCGCCGTCCCCGCGGCGGCTCGGGCAAGCGTGCCAGCTCGACCATGCGGACCGGGTCGAAGATCGCCGCGCTGCTGGGACGGCGCCACATGCGCCACAGCTGCGCCACGCTCGCCGCGAGCCGCAGGGAATAGCGATCCGGCAGCGCCGCAAGACCTTCGTCGCCGTCGTCGATGGCGGGCATGAAGTCGTTCCAGGCGCCGCAGTACAGGATGGTGAGATCGGGCGCGTAGTCGAGCAGCGACTGCTGGTACAGCACCCGGTCCTGATAGGTCGTGTAGCCCGGCAGGCCGGCGAGCACCGTCTCGACCCGTGCCGCGGGCGCGAGCTGCTGCAGCAGTCGCTCGAGCTGCATGCCGAACGCGCTCTCGACCGACTCGTTCAACGCGTACGTCACCGAGTCGCCGACGCAAGCGACGCGGAAGTCGCGTTCGCGTTTCGTTTGGTCCGGCTGGTAGCCGCGCAGATGGAATCGATTGACGTCCGCGGCCGGCTTGAGCCGCCAGAACAGGGTAGCGTTCGGCTCGAAGATGCTCTGGTCCAGAGCGCGGCTGACGAACCGGAAGCGCCCGGCTCCGGTCGGCGGCAGATCGAGGGCGCGCAGCAGGAGCTCGGCCACGAGCAGGCTGAGCGCCGCGGCAGCGATGGCTGCCGGCCATCGCCGCCGTGTCCGCGGCGACTTGCTCGGGATGGGGCGCATGTGCCCTTGATGGTGACGCCGGCGCGCGACGAAGAACAGAGCATGGCCGCGATGCGAGCCGGAACGAGGGCGAGAAGTCCGGCGTTGGCGAAGCGGCGGCGCGCTGCGCGAGCTAGATCAGCGGCATTGCTTGTAGAAGCCGCCGAAATAGAGCAGCGCGTCGCGCTGCTCTTCCGCGTCGCGGAAGCTCTGCGTCATCGCGCCGATCTCGGGATGGGCGGCGCCGGCGGCGTTCCAGCGCTCGACATCGTCCTTGGGTCGCCATGGCGACCAGGGGCGGTCCTCGTAGCAAGGGGACGTGCACGCGGGCAAGATGGCGATGGCAAGTGGGAGCAGCAGCCGCAGGCGGGGAAGGAGTCGACGCATGAGCATGAATCTCCAGTCAGTGCTCCCCAACGCGGCGCGGATTGTAATCGACGAGGGTGGCGGGTGGCAACGCCGCGAGCGAGTCGACTCACGCTGGCGCATCGAGTACCCTCGGGCGGCATGGCGCAGCTGAATCTTTTCGACGCGATGCCCCACGATGGAACGGGTCGTGACGCAAGCGGAAGCGGCGCCGCCGGGCAACCGTGGCCGGCGGAACTGATCGCGCTCGCGCAGCGCGTGCCGCGCCACGTGCGCTTCGGCACGAGCAGCTGGACGTTCGCGGGCTGGCAGGGGCTCGTCTATCGCCGCGCCTATTCGAGCGCGTCCCAGTTCCGGCGCGAGTCGCTCGCGGAATACGCATCGTTCCCGCTGTTCACGACGGTCGGCATCGACCGCGGCCACTATGCGCCGCTGCTCCAGCACGAGCTCGCGAACTACGCGCGCCAGCTGCCGGTCGGGTTCCCGTGCGTGAGCAAGGTGTGGCAGGAGCTCACCAGCTTCACGCACCCCGACCATGCCCGCCAGGGTGATCGGCGCGGGCAGGAGAACGCGCGCTTCCTCGACCCACGGACGTTTGCCGAGATCGTGGCGCCGCCCTACCGCAGCGCGTTCGCGCCGCACGCGGGACCGTTCGTGCTCGAGCTGCCGAGCACGCGCGGCGCCCTGGCGGCAGCCGCATTCGAGCACCGCCTCGAACGGTTCCTCGGCGACGCACCGCACGACTGTCGCTACGCGGTCGAGCTGCGCGAGCCGCGGCTCCTGACCCGCAAGTACGTGGACATCCTGCGCGCGCACGGCGCCGCGCACGTCTTCAACTTCTGGGCGTGGATGCCGAGTCTGAGCGAGCAGATGCGAATGGTCGGTGCGCCGGCGGCAGAGTTCCTGGTGTGTCGCCTGCTGCTGCCGCCGCGCGCGCGCTACGGCGAGCGCAAGCGCGCGTTGTTGCCGTTCGACCGGTTGCGCGATCCGCAGCCGGCCATGCGGCGCGAGGTGCACGAGCTGATCTGCTCTGCTGAGCGGCGCGAGACGTACGTGCTGGTGAACAACAAGGCCGAGGGCTCGGCGCCGCTCACCATCCGCGCACTGTGCGAGCAGCTCGCCGCGTCCCGGTGACGCTTCGCGTTTCTGCAAGCGGCGCTGGCACACGTGCGAATCCTCTCGCGCCGCCGGTGACGGCACCGCCCGCCCGCCAATCGGAACGGCAAGTGCTTCCTGCTCCTTCGCTGCGAGCGATGCCAAGCAGCATCCCTTGCACTGGAGGTGAATCATGGACCGCATCTTCTGGCGTTTCCTGTCGTGCATCCTCGGCGCCGTGCTGATGAGCCTGCCCGCACCGGGCGCCGTCTCGGTTGGGCCCGCGCCGCGGCCCGGCAACGCCTCGATCGCGCCGCGCAGCGGCTGGTTCCCGGCGTGGTCGTGGGGGCGCCGGCCGATGGGCAACGACGGTGCGAGCCGCTACGACGCGATCGCCGCCGAGCTTGGCCTGAGCGCGCAGGAGGACACGCCCCAGCTGGCGCGCGACCTCGGCCAGCGATGGGCCCGCGGCGTGGTCGTGACCAGCATCCTGCCCGACGGTCCGGCCGCGGTGAACGGCGTGCACGTGGGCGAGTTCATCGTCGGCGTGAACGGCCGCCTGGTGGAGAACGTGACCGAGTACCGCCAGGAGATGGTCAAGGCCGATGCGAAGCTCGGCGTCGCGCTCAACCTGCAGACCCTCGACGGCAAGTACCACCACGCGATCATCAGGTCGGGCCGTGAAACGTGATGGCGGCGGGGAGCGCGCTGCGATCCTGGTGCGTGCCGGCCGCCATGCTGGTGCTCCTGTGCCTGCACGGCGTGCTGCGCTCTCACGGCATCGCCAAGAGCTACCCGTATCCGATCTACGTCGACGAGTGCTACGTGGCGCATCGCGCGCAGGAGATGTATCGCGAGCACACCCTCGATCCCCGGCGCTACGACTACAACCCGTTGCTGGCGACCGCGATCGATGCGGCGATGCGGCTCGTGGTGCTGGCTCGCGGCGACGATGCGCAGGCATTCCGCCGGTCGATCAAGTACGTGCCGCGATCGCCGTTCGGCCGCCGGCCGGCGAGCGAGACCGTGGCATCGGACCAGATCGTCGACCCGCCGGAGTTCCTGCTCGTGGGCCGCGCGCTGGTGGCGATCGCCGGCACGCTGTCCATCTGGCTCGTGTACCTGCTGTTGCGCGAGCTCCTGCCGGCGTGGGTGGCGGTGCTCGGGTCGGCGTGGTTCGGCGCCATCCCGACGCTCGTGCTCTACAGCCAGTTCGTCGTCAACGACGTGCCGATGATGCTCGCCTACACCGCCGTGTTCTGGTGCAGCGGGCGATGGTGGCGCACGGGCGATGACCGCTTCATCTATGCGGCCGGGGCGCTCGCGGGCGCGGCCTGCGGCTTCAAGACCACCGCGGTCCTGGCGCTCGGCCTGCCGATGCTGTGCATCGCCGTCCGCCGCTGCTCGCTGCGACGCAAGCTCGCGCTGCTCGTGCTGCTGCCGTTGCTCGCGGCGCTCACCTTCCACGGCCTCTGCCCGGCGATGATCGGCAAGCACCGCGAGATCCTCGCCAACCTGCTCGCGCAGCAGAAGTACTACCGCGAAGCCTACCCGTTGGTGAGCGTGTCATCGCTCGATCATCTGCGGTCGACGCAAGCCTTTGGCGTCGCGCCGCTCGTGCTGGCGGCGCTCGGCATGGTCGGCGCGCTGCTGCGCCGGGAGGCGCGCGCGATCATCCTGATCATGCTCGCCTACACGATCGCGTTCGTGGCGTTCTTCTCGCGCTACACGTTCCAGCCGGTGCGCTCGCTGCTGCCGATCTTTCCGCTCGTCGTGCTGCTCGCGATCCACGGCTTGTTCTCGCTCGTGCGCGTGCTCTGCCGCGACCGCGCGCGGATCACGCATGCGCTCGCTGTCGGTCTCGTCCTGGCGCTGGCGGCCGGCTTCTCTCTGCGTGCGCTCGGTGCCGAACGAACGTTCCTCGCCGGCGCCGACAGCCGCATCCGGATCACCACCTGGCTGGCGCGTCACGTCCCGCCCGAGCATCGCGTCGCCGTGCCGGCGGCGCTCGCGCTGCACCCGCGTGCCGTGGCCGCGGCGCACCTGGCGATCGATGCGGTCGAGGGTGAGGATCGCGCTCGGTTCCTCGCCGCGCCGTGGGTGGTGATCCCGGCGGTGACCGCGGCCGGCAACTCGGGCGGCGCACGGTTCTTCGCCGAGCTGCGCGCCGCGCTCGAGGCGGAAGCGCGCACGCCGGTGCTCACGGTGGGCAGCCGGCCGATCACTGCGGACGAGCATCACTGGTGGGGGCCGCACACCGAGCTCGTGATCTACGGTCCGCCGCCGCGCGGCGGCGACGGCGGCAGAGCACCGCGGCCGAGCTTGCATGGAGAGCGCCGATGACGGCGTCGATACTCGTGGTCGATTGCCCGTGTTGCGGTGCGCTCAATGCAGTTGCTTCGTCCACGCCGCGCGCGCCGTCCTGCTCAGTAACCGCTCGCCTTGTCGACCACCGACAGCAACGCCTCGCCCTGTACGAACCGCCGCAGGTTCTCCCGGTAGAGCATTGAGCGCCGCTGCTCGGCGCGATCCGATCGCGCCGAGTCGTGCGGCGTGATCACGACGTTCGGCAAGCGCCACAGCTCGTGATCCGCGGGCAGCGGCTCGGGCTCGGTGACGTCGAGGCCGGCGCCGCCGAGGCGGCCGCTCTTCAGCGCTTGCAGCAACGCCGCCGTGTCGACCGTCTTGCCGCGACCGACATTGATGAAGTAGGCGCCGGTCTGCATCGCGGCGAAGAACGCGGCGTCGCAGAGCTTCTCGGTGGCTGGCGTGAGCGGCAGGCAGTTGAACACGACGTCGGCGCGCGCAGCGAGCGCGTCGTCTGCTCCGGCGTGCCGAGGTGGGCGACGAATGGCGGCGGCTCGCTGGCCTTCCGGCGCGTCGCCAGCACCTCGAGACCCAGCGCGTGCACGCGGCGCGCGACCTCGGTGCCGATCCCGCCGAGGCCGAGCACGAGCGCGGTCTTGCCGCGCAGCTCGATGAGCTCGCGGCCGCTCGCGGGCGCGCGCTGCCACGTGCCGCTGGCCTGTGCCGGGATCGTGCTGCGCAGCCGCGCGTGAGCGCGAGCAGCATCGCCACCGCATGCTCGGCGATCTCCGGCCCGTACAGCCGCTGCGCGTTGCAGAGCTCGATCTCGTCGCGCTGCTTGAGCTCGGGGATCGCGACGTAGCTCTCGACCCCCGCGCTGCCCACCTGGATCCAGCGCAGCCTGGTGCCGGCGCGCACGATCTCGGGCGAGCAGAAGCCGATCACCGCATCGGCCTCAGGGCACAGGCGGGCCGCCTCCGCCGCGTTGCTGGCGGGCAGCAGCGAGGGCTCGGTTCGGTGCGCGCGAACTGCTGGAGCAGCTCGAGCAGCAACGGCTCGTTCGGCACCACCACCTTGGCCTGGTCCAGCTGGTCGCGCGGCGTTGCCCGGCCACCAGATCGAGCTCGCGCAGCATGTGCCACGGCGGCGTGCGACCGGTCAACGCCTGCCACACGCTCGCGAGGTCCGCGCGCTGCTGCTTTGGATCGGCGCCGGTCCACTCGCGGAACCATGGCATGTCGAGCTGCACCAGGTCGAGGTGGCCGCGGCCGATGTTCGGCAGCTGCGCGGCGAGCTGGGCGCGCAGCTCGGTGAGCCACCGGCGCTGATGGTCGAGCAGCTCCTTGCCGCCCGGCGCGCCGCGGCCAGGAATGACGTGGTCGATGTCGAGCTCGCGCAGGCGGTCGAGCACGCTCAGCCAGCCATCGGTGTCGGTGGACGAGGTCATGACGTCGATCGCACACAGGTCGCCCGCGAACAGCGTTTTCGCATGCGGCAGATACGCGACCGCGTCGCCCTCGCCGTTGCCCGCACCGAAACAGATGAGCTCGACTCGCTGCCCGCCGTCGTCGAGGTCGAGCCGCGTCTGAAAGCGCAGCGCCGCACCGCGATCACCCAGACGCTCTTGCGCTACCACCGTCGCGCCCGCCGCCCTGTACACCTGGCTCTGGGCGCAGTGGTCGTCCGAGCTGCTCGACTCGAACAGGAAGCGGATCGGCTTGTCGCTCAGCTTGCGGATCTGAGCGATCGCGTCGCTGGCAAGGCCGGCGTCGATCGCCAGCACGAAGTCATCGAACACCACGCAGCCGGTGTTGCCGCGGCCTCGATCGCGCGCCACGAGCGAGTACACTCCATCGGCGATCCGAATCGGCGCATAGGCCTCTTGCGGCAACAGGGCGAGCACGAGCGGCGCGAGCATCATTGAACGAGTCTCCGGCACAGAGCGAGGACCAGCGAGCCCCAGCATGGATCAGATCGAGCGGCCCTCCAAGGAGCAACTTCTTGCCGCGCGCGGCAAGACCATCCCGGACGTGATCGCGCCCGACCTGCGCATCCTGTTCTGCGGCATCAACCCGAGCTTGTACTCGGCGGCCGTGGGTCATCACTTCGCCCGACCCGGCAATCGGTTCTGGCCAGCGCTGCACGCGGCGCGCATGACGCCGCGGCTGTACTCGCCGTTCGCGGACCAAGCGCTGATCGCGCTCGGGCTCGGCATCACCAACGTCGTCGCCCGCGCGACCGCGGCCGCCGACGAGCTGTCCTCGGCAGAGCTGGTCACGGGCGGCCAGCAGCTGCTCCGCAAGCTGGTTCGCTACCGGCCCCACTGCCTCGTCGTGCTCGGCATCGTCGCGTTCCGTCAGGCCTTCGCCCGGCCGGCTGCCGCGCTGGGTGAGCAGCAGGAGCCGCTCGGCCAGAGCCGCGTTTGGGTGCTGCCCAACCCGAGCGGCCTGAACGCCCACCATCCGCTCGCCGACCTCGCGCGCCGGCTGCGTGCCGTGGATCGCGCCATGCGTTGAGCGCGGCGAGGGAGACCGTGCCCGTCGGCATCGCCACGCGGCGTTCCATGGCATGGGATGCCATGGCGCCCGAGTCATTTGCGGATCACCGTGGGTCTCTTGGGCAGAGATGCAGCCCATCGTCCACGGCCTTGCCCACGTGGGGTGACGCAGCGGACGGGTTCGTCATGACCTGGAGGTCACGGCGCGCGGCTTGGCGCGCGGTCTGTCCGCGGCGCACGCGCGTCGTGCCCGCAATCGGCGGTTGCGCAGCAGCGCGCGAGCAAGCGACTGGCCCAGGGTCGACTCTGCCGTTGAACCGCGCCGGTGATCGTGATTGCATGGCGGCCGTTCATCTCTCCTGGAGGGCGTCCATGTTGCCGCGCACCCCGTGGGCATTGCTCTTGCTCGCCGGTCTTGGCGCCTGTGCTGCGGTCGCACCGGAACCGATGCGCGCGCCGTCGGCGAGCGCAAGGCAATCGCCGGCCGATGCCACCCGCAAGCAGGGCGATGGCGAGCAGGAGTCGGCATCGCGATCGACGCTGCACGTGATCCTGTTCTATCTCCCCAATCGCGTCCTCGACCTGTTCGACATCGCGCGTGCGGGGGTCGACGTGGGGCCGGGCGTGGGCATCGATCTGCGGGCGACGGAGCTCGCGACCGCGGGCCTGATGGCGCGCACCTCGGCGGGAGTCGGGCTGCAGACGCTGCGGCATCTGCCGATCAAGGCGGCGGCCGAATCGTACACCGAGCTCGGCCCGGCGTTCGTCGGCGCGCAGCTCGGCCCGTCGTGGTATCACGACACCTGGGACGTGCGCGCCGAGCTGCACGTGCTGCTCGTCGGCGCCCACGCCTGCATCAACCTGTTCGAGATCCTCGACTTGCTCGCCGGCCTGATCACGCTCGATCCGCGCGGCGACGATTGCTGAGCCACCCCAGCCAGTCCTCTGCCGCGGTCCTACTTGGCGGCCGCGGCCTGCCTGCGGTCGCGGCACGCCGCGCGAGCGCGATCGCGATCGCGCCCGCGAGACCGCCGAGCACCATCGTGAAGCCGATCCACACCGTCACCTGCGGCAGCAGGCCGTCCCAGAGGAACTTCTGCGTCGGGTTCATCTCCGGGACGTTCTTCGGCACCGCGTCGTAGTGCGTGTGCCAGTTGCCCATGATCGCTTGCCGGTTGATCAGGATCACCGGGATGCGCGCGCCGATGGCGTAGGCGAGCAGCAGGCGGCCCAGCGCGGGCCAGACGCGGTACGCGAGCCACGCGACCAAGAGCGAGGCGGCCGCGAACACCACGACCTGCGGCTGAAACGACAGCTTGAGCGCGAATCCCAGGCCGCCCGCTGCCGGCAGCACCAGCAGGGTGAGGAACATGAGACCGATGGTCTTGCCACGCCGCTCGGGGGCGAGGCCGGCCTTCGCCAGCTTGAGCGCGAACAGGACGCCGAAGATCGGGATCAACCAGACGATGCCGATCGGCGAGGCGCCGCCGCCTGGTGCCTTGCTGAACAGGGCTGGCGACCAGTCGTGCCGCTCGCCGTACAGGCGCAGCGCGCTGAGGGCGAGCGTGATCAGGATGGGGATGAGGACGGTACGCAGCGTCGCGACGGCGGGCTGGAATCGTTCGCCATGGCCGGGGGCTCCAGCGGCTGACCGCGGTGGTACGGGGCGCGCCCATCCTAGCGCCGGCCGATCACTGCGCCACCGGCTCGTCGACGAAATCTTCGGGTCTGGCCCCGGTGTCCGGCGGCAGCTTGGCGATCTCGTGGCGCACGAGAGCCTGATGCTCTTGCTCCTCGCCCTCAGCTCCTCGAACAAGCGCTTGACGTCGGCGTCGTGCACCTGCGGGATCGCATCGACGAAGTAGGCGTGGGCTTTCGCTTCGCACTGAAGTGCGACCTGCATCGCCTGGCGCGGCGTCATGAAGGCGCGCGCCAGGTCGTATTCGGGAGCCTCGACCTCCCACAGCATCGCGCGCGTGACGGTGCTCGGTGCGTAGCCGAACAGCTGCTTGCGGCGCGCGGCGAGATCGGCGCCGTGCTTGGCTTCGTTGCTCGCCATGAAGCGGAAGAACACCGCCGTGTCGGGCGTGTCGTGCAGCGCCATCTGGTCGGCGAACTCCTGGTAGCGCTCGAAGGCTTCTGCCTCGATCAGGATCGCGAGGTCGAGCGCGTCCATCAGGTTGAGCGTGGCGAGCTGGATGCCGCGGGTGTTCATGGCGTCACCTCTGCAAGAACATGTCGAGCACGTGTGCGCGCGCGCCGCTGCCGGCGTCCAGCTCGCGCTGCCGCGCGCCGGCGAGGCCCTCGTAGGTTGCCGGCGGATCCGGGTTGCGGTAGAAGACGCCGGTGTAGAGCTGCTTGCCGTATTCCTGAGCGAGCGCCATCGCTCGCAGTCGATCGCTGCGATCGTGGCCCAGCTTCTCGAGCGATCGCATCGCCTCCTTGTGCTGCTTGATCTGCCACTCGTCATGACCGAACGTGACGCATGGCGATTGCACGTTGATGAACGCAAAGCCCGGGTAGCGGATGCCTTCCTCGATCACCGCGGCGAGGCCGGCCAGGTCCGCAGGCGTGCCTTGCGCCACGTAGCCCGCGCCGTAGGCGAGCACGTACAGCAGCGGGTTGACCGGCTCCTCCATGCTGCCGAGCGACGATGTGACGGTCTGCAAGCCGCGCGGCGAGGTCGGCGACAGCTGACCCTTGGTCAGCCCATAGATCTGGTTGTCCATCACCACGTAGGTGATGTCGATGTTGCGGCGAATCGCGTGCGGCACGTGCCCGCCGCCGATCGAGAAGCCGTCGCCGTCGCCGCCAGCGCACAGCACGAGCAGCTCGGGCCGCGCCAGCTTGATGCCTTGCGCGATCGGCAGCGCCCGGCCGTGCACGCTGTTGAATCCGTACGCCGTGGTGTAGCCCGGGATGCGGCTCGAGCAGCCGATGCCGGAGACGAAGGCGATCTCGTGCGGTGGCCGGCCGATCGCGGCGAGCGCGCGATACAGCGCCTGCAGCACGCCGAAGTCGCCGCAGCCCGGACACCAGATCGGCTTCAAGTCGCTCTTGTAGTCCTTCGGCTGCAGCGTGTGCGGACCGTTGATCGTCGCGGTCATCGGCGGTCACTCCTGAGGTTGCAGCACTTGCTCGTAGCGTCGCTGCAAGGTAAGGCTCATCGCGCGCAGGCGCGCGACGATCTCGGATGGCAAGAACGGGTTGGCGCCGCTCCGCGCGAGCGACTCGATGCCGCGCGGCACGTCGACGTACATGCGCAGCATGCGATACAGCTGGCCCTGGTGCGACTGCTCGACGATCAGGCCGGCGCGCGCGGCGGCGAAGAACTGGCGGTACACGTCCTCTGCGATCGGGTAGAGCAGATACGGGACCAGCAGCTTCACCTTCAAGCCTTCGGCGCGCGCCTTGAGCAGCGCCTCGCGGCACACGCCGGCCGAGCTGCCCCAGCTCACCAGCGCAAGCGGCGCCTCGCAGTCGCCCTCGACCGCGAACAGATCCTGACGCGCTTGCAGCGGCTTGAACTTGGCGAGGCGCTTCTCGTTCATGCGCGCGTGCGCGCTGCCGCTCGCGGTGGGGGCGCCGTCCTCGTTGTGCTCGATGCCCGAGCCCAGGTAGTTGCCGCCGGGCATGCCGGGGTGGCTGATCGGGCTCACGCCCGAGTCGGTGAGCTGGAAGCGCTGGTAGCGCTCGAGCTCGGCGGCGTTCGGCTGGCGGCGCTGCTCGATCGTGAACGCCTTGGTGTCGATCGGATCGACCGTCTCCTTGCGCTGCGCGAGGTCCTGGTCCGACAGCACCACCACCGGCGTCTGGTAGTGCTCGGCGAGATTGAACGCCTCGACGGTGATGCGGAACGTGTCGGCGACGCTGGTCGGCGCGAGCACCGGTCGCACCACGTCGCCGTGCGCCGAGAACGCGGCCTGCAGCAGGTCGGACTGCTCCGACTTGGTGGGCATGCCGGTCGATGGTCCGCCGCGCTGCACGTTCACGATCACGAGCGGCAGCTCGGCGATCGAGGCGAGCCCCATGATCTCGGTCTTGAGCGACATGCCCAGACCCGACGTCGCGGTCATCGCCTTCTTGCCGGCGAACGACGCGCCGAGCGCGGCGCCGATGCCGGCGATCTCGTCCTCGGCCTGCAGCAGCGTACCGCCGTGCTTCCAGATCTCGCGGCTCATGAACTGCATGATCTCGGACGACGGCGTGATCGGGTAGCCGCCGAAGAACTGACAGCCCGCGAACACCGCCGCCGCCGCGCACATGTCGTTGCCGTCGAGCAACAGCTTGGTGCCCGGCTCGCCCGCGGGCGCGGCCAGCGCGAGCGCGTGCTGCAGGCGATGCTCGCGCGCGTAGCTGACGCCGGCGCGGAACGCGCGCTCGCTCGCCGCGAGCACGTCGGCGCCCTTCTTCGCCAGCCGCTTGTGGATGCCGCGCAGGATCGATTCCTCGCCGATGCCGCACCAGCCCGCGAGCAACCCGAGCACCACGGTGTTCTTCGCGCGATCGGTGCCGCCGTGCTGCTTGGCGAGATCGGCGATCGGCACCGCGAGCGCCTCGGCCGGCGTCACGCCGGCGAGCGGCAAGTGATCCGGCGGCACGCCGGTCTTCGCCTCGTAGATCACGACGGTGGTGCCGCCGACCGGCAGCTCCGCACCGAACTTGAGGAAGTCGTCCCAGTTGAGCGCGACCGCGACGTCGAGCGTGCCGCCGGCGTGGAACAGCTGCTCGGTCGCGAGCCGCACGCGGCACGACGATTCGCCGCCGCGAATCTGCGAGCCGAAGCTCTTCGTCATGATGGCGTGATAGCCCTGATACGCTGCGGCCGCGATCAGCGACTCGCCGGCGGACACGATGCCGTCACCGCCCGAGCCCGCCATGCCGATCAACAGGTCCTTGGTCATCGCCAGGTCTCCAGGTTGCAGGTTTGCCACCCGGTGCAACTGCGATGCCAGCGATCCTGCCGAGGAGAGCCGCTCGCGCCCGGCGCGCGGAATTCGCCGCCAGCGCGTCGGCTCGCGCGCTCGGCGGCCACCTCGGCGATCGGCTCTCAGCCCTTCAGCTTCTTCAGGCTCTTGCGCGCCTTCGCGAACTCCGGCAGCGCGCTCGACAGCGTGTCGGGATCGGCCTGCAGCTTGAACAGCAGGAAGTGTCCCTCGTACGGGTAGACCTCGGAGCGCACGCGCATCTCCTCGCCGTCGACCGTGCGCGTGAGGATGAAGGCCTGGCCGGCGCCGAGCGGACTCGAGACCTTCTCGAGCGTCACCTCGCTGTACTGCCGCCTGAGATCGGCGCGCACCGAGTCGTAGTAGGCCTGCGGGTTGCGCGCATCGCCGTCGAGGCGATCGAGGCACACCTGCGCGACCCGGCGCGCCTTCAGCATGCGCTGGAACACGTGCGCGCTGCCGGGCTCGTCGACCTTGGCGTACGAGCACGGCAGCAGGATGCTGACGCCCAGGCTGGCGGCGCGGAACGTGCGCTCGCGATGCCGGATCCGCTCGTAGCGCGCCTTGATCACCGGCTCGCCCATCTGCGTCGTGAGCGTGCACTTGTAGCGGCCGTAGCCCTCGAACTGCACGCGCCCGTCGGGCGCCGCGCCGTTCGCAGTGTACGTGCCGGAGATCGTGATCGCGGTGAGGCGCTTCTCCCTGGTGTTCACCTCGATCGAGCAATCGCACACGTAGGCGAGCGTCATGTCGAGCCCTTGCACGTTGCCTTCCTCACCGAGCTGCGCGGTGCCGCGCAGCCTGGCGATGCCGGTCGCATCGTCGAACGACTCGAACAGCAGGTTGGCGTCGCCAGTGTTCTTCTGCACGTCGTTCGACAGCAGCACCGACGCGAGCGGCTCGAGATCGACCGCGTAGTCGTTGCCGACCAGGGCCGAGTTCGGCAGCGCCAGCACGAATCCCACCGAGGGTGCCGTGCGCAGCAGCGCATCGACGTCGCTCTGCGGCAGGAAGCGGCCGTCGGCGAGCTCGACCGAGCTCTGCTCGCCGGTGCGCTTCAGCACGGCGGTCAGGCCATTGAGCGGCGGATCCTGGACCTCGCCATCCGTGTCCTTGTTGGCCCGGACGAAGTAGCGCGTGGCCTCGGTGTGCTGCGGATCGCTGCGGGTCAGCTCGTCGATCAGCTCGTACTCGTCCACCGACTCCGTCGGGCGATCCTCGCGCTTCTCGCCCATCGTCACGGTGAAGTTGCCCTTGAACTCCTGCTTGATGTCGACCAGCAGCGGCCGGTGCACGGTCGGGGTGAGCGAGAGATCGATCGCGCCGCGCGGTGTGGTCCACGCGATCGCGCAAAGGCTGAACAGGGACATGGCGAGGGGGATGGCCATTGGTTTCGCTCCGTCCGCGAAAGAGAAGCTCGCGGCGGTGGACTCTGGCAACTCGCTTGCCAATGGGATGCAGGGCGTCGGCCGGCCAGGGCGGCGGGGTCGCGGTTGGCATGTGCAACCGGGCGGTGACGATCGCCGCGGCGACGAGCGACTGCGAGTGGCTCGTCTGGTCAAGTCTAGTGCGGCAGCTTGCCGTGCAGGGCGGCGTAGGCCCACACTCCCAGCATGGCGCTCGCGATCGCGACCAGCATCACCGTCAGGCCGGAGCCGACGAGCACGTAGAGCGGCCCCGGACACGCGCCGGTGAGCGCCCAGCCCATGCCGAACAGCAGGCCGCCCAGCACGACGCCGTGCTGGTAGGGGCGGCGCGCCATCGCGATCGGCTGGCCGCCGAGCGAGCGGGCATGCACGCGCTTCAAGAGCTGCAAGGAAACCGTGGCCACGGCCACGGCGGAGAGCAACAGGCCATACATGTGGAAGGACTGGAAGCGAAACATCTCCTGGATGCGAAACCAGGAGACCGCCTCGCTCTTGGAGAGGATCACGCCGAACGCGGTGCCAAGCGCGAGGTAGGCGAGGTGCTTCATGGCGCGGTCTCCATCACAATCCACGATAGACGACGTGCGTGACGAGCAGGCCGCCGGCGAAGAACGCCAGCACCGCCAACAGCGAGGGCCACTCGAGGTTGGCCATGCCGGAGATCGCGTGTCCCGAGGTGCAGCCGTTCGCGTAGCGCGTGCCGAAGCCCACCAGGAAGCCGCCGCCGACGATCACGAGCAGGCCGCGCGCGGTGAGCAGCGCGGGCCACGAGAAGATCTCGGTCGGCGCCGGGCCGTGCGCCGCGGCGATGCCGAGCGCGCGCAGGTCGGCGATGGTCTGCGGCGCGATGGCGGGGGCAGCACCGCCGGCGAGCACGCGGGCGGCGAGCCAGCCGCCGAGCGCCATGCCGCCCACGAACCACAGGTTCCACGACTCGGCACGCCAGTCGTAGCGCAGGTAGCCGAGGCGGCTGTTCAGCAGCGCCGCACACAGATGCCGGAACGAAGACGACACGCCGAACCGCCGGTTGTCGAGCACGAGCAGTGCGGGAACCATGAGGCCGATGAGCGGCCCGCAAACGTACCAGGGCCATGGAAGCAGGAGCGTGCTGAGCATGAGTCTCCTCGGTGGTTCGCCGCGCCGTGGGAATGCCCGAGAATACGCAGCCACCGCCTCGCGTACCAGCGGCTCCCTCGCTCGCAAAGGAGAACCACATGCCGGCGATCTCGCAAGACCTGTCACACGACGCCGTCGGCTGGGGCGCGCTCGCGCTGCTGAATGCCGGAGTGGCGCAGGGCAAGAACCGCAGCGGCCTCGCCTGGTTCCTGGTCTCGCTGCTGCTCGGGCCGATCGCCACGTTCCTGCTCGTGGCCCTGTGCGACAAGCTTCCCGAGCAGCCTGCGGCCCGCGCGGACAATCCTCGTTGACACCGCGTGGCTCCTCGGCGACAAACAAGCGCCTGCGCCTGCCGCCGTCACCTCGAGGAGCCACCACCGTGCGCGATCTCACCCGTGCGTCTCTCGTCGTGTTCGCGTCGTTCTCGCTGCTCGCGTTCCCTGCCCTGGCCGGCAGCTGGCAGCCGCTTTTGCATCAGCCGTCGTTCGCCGCCAGCACGATGTTCTTGCTCACCGACGGCACGGTGCTGTGCCAGGTGGATGCCGACAAGCGGTGGTGGAAGCTCACGCCCGACATCAATGGCAGCTACGTGAACGGCACCTGGTCGAAGCTCGCGAACTCGAAGCACGATTGTCTGTACTACGCGTCCGGCGTGTTCGCCGACGGGCGGGTGATCATCGCCGGCGGCGAGTACAGCTCGAGCGGCTCGGAGACCAACAAGACCGAGATCTACGATCCGGTGGCCAATGTCTGGACCGAGATCTCGCCACCGTCCGGCTGGTCCAACATCGGTGACGCGCCGTGTGCGGTCCTGGCGGACGGACGATTCTATCTCGGGCAGATCTTCGACAACCGCACCGCGCTGTACGACCCGGTCGCCGGCGCGTGGACCGCCGGACCGACCAAGCAGGACTCGCTCGGCACCGAGGAGACGTGGGCGCTGCTGCCAGACGGCACCGTGGTCACGCCAGAATGCTATCTGCATCCCAAGTCGGAGAAATACGTGCCGTCGCTCAATCAGTGGGTGAGCACCGGCGACGTGCCGGTCGATCTGGTCGAGGCCGCGTCGCTCGAGATCGGGCCGGGAATGGCGATGGCCGATGGCCGCACGTTCTTCATGGGCGCGACGCCCAGGTGTGCACTGTACAACATGCCGGCCAATCCCGGCGATCCCGGCACCTGGACCGTCGGTCCCACGCCGCCGCTCATCAACGGCAAGACCATTGGCGCCAAGGATGCTCCGGGCGCGCTCCTGCCCAACGGCCACCTGCTGCTCGCGCTCGGTCCGGTGGACGGCATCGGCGGCGACTTCCTGCCGCCCACGTATTTCTTCGAGTTCGACGGCAGCGCGCTGATCCGGGTTGCGGATCCGGCCAACTCCGGCGACGTCCCGTACGTTGGCCGCATGATGCTCCTGCCCACGGGTGAGCTCCTGTTCGCCAGCGGCACGACGTCGGTGTACGCGTACACCTGCGACGGTGGACCCGATCCCGCGTGGCAGCCCACCATCACGTCGGTCGCCACCACCTTGCACCGCAGCACGGACTACACGCTCGAAGGCACGCAGCTGAACGGCCTCTCGCAGGCAGTGGGCTACGGCGACGAGGCCGGCGTGGCCACCAACTATCCGCTCGTGCGCCTGCGCAATCAGGCGAGCGGTCACGTGTTCTACTGCCGCACGCACGATCACAGCACCATGGCGATCGCCACCGGCAGCGCGATCGTCACCACGCATTTCCTGGTGCCGGCGGCGGTGGAGACCGGGCTCGCCGATCTCGAGGTGGTCGCGAACGGAATTCCGTCCGACCCGCTCACCGTGATCGTCACCGACGTCACCCTCGTCAGTCCGAGCGCGGTCAAGATCTTCCGCGGCACGCATCTCGGCGGCGGCCTGCCCGAGATCCTTTCGAGCGATGATCAATACCTGGCGGTCGAGCGCCAGCGGTCCCCGCCGGTGGTGGCGCCGATCCAGATCGTGGTCGAGGCGACCTCGCCCAGCGCGCAGCCCACCGGCATCGACTTGACCGTCGAGGCCGGCGTCTCGGCGGTGGCGATCGACCAGAGCATCGAGATGTTCAACTGGGTGGCCAACGCCTACGAGGTCGTGGACCTGCGCGCCGCCTCCATCGCGGACGCGGAAGTCACCATCACCCCGAGCGGCAGCCTGTCGCGATTCGTGAATCAGACCACGCGCAAGATGAAGTCCCGCCTGACCTACCGCGATGCGCAGTTCTTGCGCCTCGCACCGTGGGATGCGCGCGTGGACCACGTGGTCTGGGTGATCACCAGCTGACGTCGCGGGCGCCTGCCGCGCGCGCGCAGGGAAGCCGGGCCGCTTGGTTGCGTCTGGCCACATCGGCGATGACGGCCGACGCCGGGATCGTCACGGTACACATCACCCACACCTTGCGGCAGCCCAATGTGATCGATCAATGTGCCGCTGGACGGCAGAAGAAAGAGTCATCGACGATGGGCTTGAGCCCGGAGTGCGTTGCGCCCAGAAAGACTGACCGCCGGCGGTGATCGCTTCGCGGGATGCCTCGCTCTTGTCCACATCGCTCACTCGTTACTCACGTGGGGCATGCCTGTCGCGATTTCCTTGAACCCGCGCGGGGTGAAGTGCGGAAGCAGCGAACGACCATTGATTGACCCGCATCACATTGTATTCAAATAGTTATCAAGTGATGATTGCGGCATTGACAGTGAAAATGACAGACGCAGCATCCTGACGCAATGCTATTGAGCAATGTCAGTGACACGGACCGCCGAGCCAATCGATTCCACGAGCCTGACGCAGGACGAGCTGCGCAGGCAGGTCAAGCGAGCGCGGTGCGACGAGCAGCGCGGCGAATACCGCTGCTGCCAGTACTTGCTGCAGATCGACGTGTGCCGCTGCTACCTCACCTGGGGCTATGCGAGCATCCGCGAGTTCGCCGATCGCGAGCTGTGCCTGACGCCGCGCCAGACCTGCGAGCGGCTGCGGGTCGCGCGCGCGCTCGCCGGTTTGCCGGCTCTGCGCGCGGCGCTCGAGCGGGGCGAGCTGTGCTTCAGCGCCGTGCGCGAGATCACCCGGGTGGCGACGCGGGCGACCGAGCACGACTGGCTCGATGCCGCGCGCGGGGCGAGCGCACGCGACATCGAGCGCCTGGTCGGTGCCTCGGTCGACGGCAAGGTGCCCGAGCGGATCGGCTTCGGCCTGCCGCAGAACCGGATGGCCATCACGCTGCACGTCAGCCCGAGCCAGTACGCCTTGTTCGAGGCGGTGCGCACGCAGGTGGAGCACGAGACCGGTGCGCGCGCGACGCTCGAGTCGGCCGTGCTCCGTGCCCTGGCGGCGCACTGGCAGAGCGGGCCGCGGCGTCCGCGCGCGCGGGTGCCGCGCCGCGCCGTGCCGGAGCTCGTCTACGTGAAGTGCCCCGACTGCGAGCGCGGCGCGGTGAACACCGAGCAGGGTCTGCTGCCGGTGAGCGCGGCGGCGCTCGTCGAGGTGGAGCGGCAAGCATGCGTGCGCGCCGTGCCCGCGAGCGATGCGCCGGCGGCCGATGCCGTGCCTGCCTCGACGCCGGCGACGCCCGCGGTGCCGGGCGAGCAGCGCGACGCCGCGGCGGGCGACGAGCTGCGGGCGAGGATCCTCGCCCGCGATGGCCACCGCTGTCGCGTGCCCGGCTGCGGCGCGAGGCGGGACCTGCAAGCGCACCACGTCCGCTGGCGACGCCACGGCGGCGCCACCCACGCGGGCAACCTCGTCGCCGTGTGCGGCGTGCACCACGCGATCATCCACGCGGGCCGCCTCGTGGTGTCGGGGACTGC
The DNA here is from genome assembly GCA_046349655.1 of Planctomycetota bacterium. Taxonomy (GTDB): domain Bacteria; phylum Planctomycetota; class B15-G4; order B15-G4; family JAXMBY01; genus JAXMBY01. The sequence goes on along the minus strand of JAXMBY010000059.1, from coordinate 9,728 downwards.
ACCGCATCGGCTGAGCTTCGCGGTGCCGTGAGAGCAGCGGGCCGCAGTGCGCGTGATGACCAGCGCTCACGCGGATGCGTGCACTCACGTGGGTCATCCCCGGATCGTGTGCGGCCTCCGTCATGCGATCATCATTCGGGGGGCGGCAGCGCCGTGAGGCGCGAACGCCGAGCCGCACGGGGACGAGCCGTTGAACGGCTTCAGCATCGGCGTGACCCGGTTTCCAGATGCGAGGTCGCCCGGGCCGTGGGAACCACGTCGTGATTTCCGTTGATGGTTCCGGCATCGGCGGCGGCTTTGTTGCCGTGACCGATGGGACCATCGGCGAAGGAGAGTCATGCCATGACCATGCGACGATCGTTGGCCGTTGTGCTGTCCCTCGTGCTCGCGCCGCCGGCGGCTTTGAGCCAGCCGCCGGCCGCTGAGTTGAGCCGCGCCGTGGCCGACTGGCGCGAAGCGCACGGGGCCGGGTGGCGCTTGCGCGTCGATCCGCAAACGCACACGGCACGCGCGCTGTTCGGGGGGAGCTGCCGAGCAGGCGATGCGCCGCGCGACGATGCGGGATGGGTGGAGCTCGCGCGGGCCCAGGTCGAGAGCGCGCGTGGCATCTTCCAGGTCGCGTCCGAGACGCTCGTCCCGGTCGGTGTCAAGCACATCGCGCTGTCGGCCATCGGCACGACCGACAAGACAGGGGTGGTGTTCGAGCAGCGGGTGCATGGGGTGGCGGTGGTGGGCGGCCGGGTTGCGGTGCTGTTCGGGCCGCAGGCTGAATTGCTCGCGATCGACGCGACGGCGGTGCCGCGAGCGGAGCTGGTCGAGGACCGGGCCGCGGTGCCCGCGGATCTGGCAATGGGCGTGGCCCGCCGGGAATTCGAAGTGCTCGAGGGGCGTGCCGCGCTCGCGGCGAGCGAGCCCGAGCTGGTGATCTTCCCGCAGGTGGTGGGGGACGTGCTGCAAGCGCGTCTCGCCTGGTCGGCCGATCTGTCCGCGCCGCGCGCGGACCGCGAGCTGCCATCGCGACAACGGGTGTTCGTGGCGGCCGATGCTGTTGATGTCGAGATCCTGGCGACGCGCCAGCTCGTGCACCGATTCCAGTCGCAGTCGACGGTGCGCACGAACCAGCAGTGCCGCTCGCTGAGCGGCATCGTGCGCACCATGGCGACGCCGGGCCAGCAGGCCAGCTGGAGCGGCAATCCACCGCAGCTCATGCCAGCGAGCAACTTGCTCGCGACCAGCGCGGCCGGCAGCGACCTGACCGACGCGAACGGATTGTTTCGAGTGTCCTACTCGGGCGCGGGCAGCGTACCGTTCACGTTCGATTTCGTGAGCCCGTACGTGCGCGTGGAGAACCTGGCCGGCAGTGCCTACCGCATGGTCGGCAATGTCTTGCCCAATGACATCCAGTCCTGGGACCTGAACCAGCCGCCTGCCGAGCACGTCACGGCCGAGGCCAACGCCTTCATCCACGTGAACCGGTTCCGTGACTACGTCCTCGGTCTCGACCCAACCGACCACACGTTCGATTTCCAGGTTCTCGCCCGGGTGAACGCGAATTTCTCCTGCAACGCCTACTTCGACTATGCGTCGATCGTCTTCGCTCGCGACGAGCGTGATCTGCTGATGGGCATTCGTCCGGACCTGCACCGCGCGGAATACTGCCACAACACCGCCTTCAGCACGATCATCGCCCACGAGGAGGGTCACTGGGCGAACGAGCTCTACGGCAGCGGCAATGGCGACGATGGATTTGGCGAGGGAGCGGCCGACACCTGGGCGATGTACATCTACGACACGCCGACCGTGGGCGAGTACTTCTTCCACGACGGCGGCCACGTGCGCACGGGCGAGAACACTCGCAAGCTGTGCCAGGTTCCGGGTTGCTACCTCGAGGTGCATGACGATGGCGAGGTGCTGATGGGGGCGCTGTGGAAGGTGCGCCGCAACCTGAACGACAAGCTCGGCGACGCGCTCGGCGATCTGACCGCGGACCGGCTGTTCTTGACGTGGATGCAAGTGTTCGCCGACACGCAGATCACGCCGCTGGTGCAGGAGCACTGGCTGCTGCTGGACGACGACGATGGCGACCTCACCAACCTCACGCCGCATTTCGGCCCGATCGACCGTGGCTTCATGGAACAAGGCTTTCCGGACTTCGTCGCCACGCTGCCGGTGAAGGTGCTTGCCGCCGACGGTGCGCAGGGGGATGGCTTCGGCCGGTCGATCGCCGCCGACGGCCGCACCGTGATCGTGGGCGCGCCGCGCGACCGCACGGGAGCGCCGAGCGTGGGCGCCGCCTACGTCATGCACCAGACCAAGTCGGGAGCCGGAGCCGACGCCAGGCTCACGCCGCCCACCGGCACGCTGGGAGATCATTTCGGCGAATGCGTCGCGCTCCGCGGCGGCTTTGCGGCGGTGGGCGCGCCGGGCGATTCGGCGAACGGGTTCGATGCGGGCGCTGCCTACGTGTTCCTGCGCAGCAGCAGCGGCTGGCGGCCGCAGCCCACGGTCTACGCGAGCGATGCGCACGCGCTCGCTGGCTTCGGCTGCGCGCTCGCGATCGACGGTGGCACGCTGGTGGTTGGATCGCGCGCGAACACCGTGTACGTCTACGTGCGCGACTCGTCCGGCTGGACGGAACAGGCTCGCCTCACGAACGCCGCCGCCGGCTTTGGCGGCGCGGTGGCGCTGTTCGAGGACCAGATCCTGGTGGGTGCCGACCGCGACAGTCAGGGTGGCAAGTCCGAGGCGGGGTCGGCGTTCGTGTACGCGAGGAGCGGGATCAGCTGGACGCTGCAGGCGACGCTCTCGGCGCGGGACGCGGCGCCATACGATCATTTCGGTCGCAGCGTGGCACTCGACGGCAACAGCGCGGTGGTGGGCGCGCCCGATCAGGACGCGGGCGGTGCGGAGAGCGGTTCTGTCTACGTGTTCGCGCCTGCCGCGGGCTGGACCCAGCGGCAGAGGCTCGTCGCCAGCGATGGCGCCGTGGGTGATCGCTTCGGCACCGGCCTGGCGCTCGAGGACAACCGGCTCGTGGTCGGCGCGCCGCTCAAGACCTCGGCAGCAGGCAATGAAGCCGGCGCGGCGTACGACTTCGTTCGCGGCGCCGAGCGCTGGCTCGAGGTTGCGCGCTTGCTCGCACCCGACGGCGCATCCCAGGACTACTTCGGCGCCGCCGTGGCGCTCGATGGCACGTGGGCAGCCTTCGGCGCGCCGTTCGACGATGACCTGGGCAACGACTCGGGCTCGGCCTACGTCAAGTCGATCCCGTGACCGCCATGCGTGTGGCGTGGACCGGGCGGCGCGCGCGGGACGCCCGTCATTGCGTGCGATTGGCGGGGCCATGACGCATCGCATCGCCGCCGCCGATCACCGGCCGTCAGCGCAGCGTGATCAGCCCGCGTTCGACCAGGAACGCGTGGAGCGCATCCGCGGCGACGCGATGTCCCGCTCCGCTCAGGTGCCAGAGGTCGTTGAATAGCGGCACGCCCGGCTGGGCGCGGAACGCATCGAGCAGGTCGAGGGCGGGAATCGACAGTCGGTCGAGAACCCCCGTGATGAAGCGCTGCTCCGGCCGCGCAGGCTGAGATGCTTCGACCTGCGTCTTGATCGGGAAGATGACCACGCACAGCCGCGCGCGGCCGGCGAGCAGATCACGCATCCTGGCGAAGCTTCGCTCGACCTCGGCGCGCATGCGCGCCGCATCCGGTGAGTCGGCAGCGTGCTCGAGCATGGGCTCGACCACGCGCGGCTGGTCGGGTTCCGAGGGCCTGGCCGTGGGCGCGCTGCGTGACGATCGGGACAGTGCGCGGAACAGCCCATTGGTCAGACGGTAGTTGATGAACCGATAGAGCAGGCTCTTGCAGGTCACGGTATTGAGCGGCAGCACCGACCGCATGCGGTAGAACCGTTCGAATCGCTCTGCCGTGCCGATGCCATCGCCTGGCTCCCAGAAATCATTGAGACAGTAGCCCACGATCACCAGGTCGGGATCGAGGGCCATGCCGCGCTGCTCGAGCCACGCGGCTTCCTGGGCCGTGTTGTAGCCGACGACCGCGCCGTTGATGACGCGCCAGGGCTTGGCCGCCGACCGTGTGAGCTCGTGCTGCAAGCGTTCGAGCACCGTGTCCTCGGTGCGCACGCACGCGCCCCACAGCACCGAGTCACCCACGCCCAGGATCCGGATCTCGCCGCTCGGCTTCTGCAGCGGAAACTCGTCGTTGCGCAAGCCGAGTGAATTGGTGTGGATCGGGACATTGCCCGCCACGCAGATCCTCAACCCCGGCCGCGTCACATAGCCCAGCACCGGGTCCGGATCCCACATGAGCGTGTAGCTCTCCGGGCGGTTCTCGGGGTCGGGAGACAGCACGCGCACCAGCAGCTCGAGCGCGCCGGCCGCCAGCACCGTGGCGAGCAGGACGAGCAGAAGGCGGCGCACGAGAGTTCTCATGGGAGCAGATGTCGATGTCGCCGCCGCGTCGAGGGGTGAACTTGCATGCGAGCCGTCGCCGCTCGGTCGCCGAAGACGGCACCCGCATAGGTAGGACGAAGGGCCGTTCGCGTCAAGGGACTGCCAGCCCCTTTGCAGCGGCTCAAGAGGAAGCAGCCCCGTGCCCACCTTGGGCAGCGACGTGCTTTGCGCTCGACAGGCGCCAAGGTCGAGCGGCGGTCGATCACGTCACGCGGACCGGTCCTGGTCGGGCAGGCTCTCTTCGCTGCCATGATTCCGGCCCGCGCCTGCCCTCTTGCAGGCCGCCCTGCCTGACGACCAGAATCAACCCCATGACACCGCGCCGCGCCATGACCATGTTCCTGCTTGCCATCTCCACCACTGCCGCTGCCCAGGTCCTCGACGACGACCTCGAGTTCGAGAACCACGTCGCCACGATCGTGCTGGACGAGAACTCGCCGGTGATCGAGGGGGTTGGGCCGTCGCGCGAGATCACGTACGAGTGCCACTTCGAGGGCGCGCTCTACCTGTCGGTGATGGCTGATGCGGGCGTCGACCCGATCCTGCGCATCGAGGATCTGGAGGGCAAGCGGGTCGCTCAGGACGACGACTCGGGAGGCGGAAAGCACGCGTTCGTGAGGCTCCAGGTCAAGGGTGGTGAGACGCTCGTCTGTCGGGTGGCCGTGAAGGGAAGGGCGCGAGCGGGCATCCGATTCAAGCTGTTCGAGGCCAAGGAGTCGGAGGTGACGCGCGCTGCGGCAGCAGAGGGTGTACGTGCTCTCGCCGAGGCGAGACGTCGGCGGCAGGCGGGAGAACTCGACGATGCGCGCAAGTGCTTGAGAAGAGCAGTCACGGCGCTGCAGGCAGTCCCAGGTGGTGATGCCAGCACGCTGGTCGCCGACATTCTCTGGGATATCGGGTTCGAGGCGTGGCAGCAGCTCGGTGACCTGGCCGTGGCACGCGATGCGCTGGCGCAGACCGAGGCGAATCGTGAGAGCATTCTCCCGAGCGACCATCCCGATCTGCAGCGCGTGCGATTGAACCTGGCGCTCATGTACAAGGTGTCTGGCGACCTCGCCGCCGGCCGCGAGCTGGAGGAGAAAGCGCTGGAGGCCTGTTCACGCACGCTGCCCGAGGAGCACCCCGATCTGCTGCGCGCGCGCTCGAGCCTGGCGGCGACGATGTTGAGGCTCGGTGATCTGGAAGGCGCCCGGGTCCTGCAGGAAAAAGTGCTCGCGGCGCGCCTGCGCACGTTGCCAGATGATCACGACGACTTGCAGCGTGCGAGAGGAAACCTGGCCGAGACTATCAAGCGACTCGGCGACCTCCGCGGCGCTCGTGCGCTCGACGAGAAGGTCCTGGAAGTCTACTCGCGCACGCTGCCCGACGACCATCCCGACCTGCAGACTGCGCGATCGAACCTGGCCACCACCATTGCGATCCTCGGTGACCTGCCAGGTGCCAGAGTGCTGCTGGAAAAGGTGTTCGACGTCTGCTCGCGCAGGTTCCCCGACGACCATCCCGATCTGCAGCGCGCGCGCTTCAACCTGGCTGCGGTGATGTACTTGCTAGGCAACCTGCAGGGCGCCCGCGAGCTATTCGAGAAGGTGTTCGACGTCTGCTCGCACACGCTGCCCGACGACCATCCCGATCTGCAAGGTGCGCGCTTGAACCTGGCTGCGTGGCGTTCTCACTGGGCAACCGCAGCGTGCGCGCGAGCTATTCGAGAAGGTGTTCGACGTCTGCTCGCGCAGGTTTCCCGACGACCACCCCGATCTGCAACTTGCGCGCTTGAACCTGGCTGCCGTGAACGAGGCCTTCGGTGACTGTGCGGGCGCCAGCGCGCTGCTCGCGAAGGTGCTTGAGGTTCGCACCCGCACGTTGCCGGACGGCCATCCTGACCTGCAACTCGTGCGACGGAACGTCGCTCGTACCAGAGCGCGCTTGGATGCGTGCATGGGACCGGAGAGCGTTGCCTTGGCGCGAGCGACCATCGATTCACTCGAACGCTTGAATGGGGATCAATCCGGTCGGGAAGTCGAGGTGCTCGCGCTGATGCAGAAGAAGACCATTGATTGGATCCTGTCGCTGGAATTGACTGGTCAAGGAGAGGACTTTCGCGATCTCGCGTTCCGAGCAGTCGAGGCGGTGCGATCCGTCGCGGCCGCGCGAGAGCGGCTACTCAAGAGCGTCGTGATTGCGGATGACATGACCGAGCGTGCCCGACGTCTCGAGCAGGAGCTTGCCCGGGAAGCAGCAGTGACGCGACAAGGGATCTTCGAGGACCGTGGCACGCCGAAGCCGCTGTTTCAGGATCCGGCGAGTTTCCTGGCGCACATTCTGGAGCGTGACCGACTCGAACGAGAGGTCGCGGCTCTCTATGTCGGCTTGGCCAGCCAGCAAGGCCTGGCATTTCATGCGGATCGTCAAGCAATTGCCGGCGCGCTTCCACCCGGCTCGGTAGCGGTCGGCTACTGGTGCTACTCGGTCGAAAGGGTCGGATCGAAGACGCAGCAGGTCGCGTCGCCAGTGGCAAGCTATCTCGCGTTCGTGTTGCGGCCAGATGGTTCGATGGCGCGCGTCGAGCTGGGACCGGCGCAGGCAATCGAGGATGCGCTCAAGGAATACCGCGACGCGATCGGTGTTGCAGGAGGTCGTGGAACACCGCTCGTGGCGCAGCTCGGGACGGAGGCGCGGGAGCGCGATGTGGGCGAGCGCCTGCGTGCGCTCGTGCTCGATCCGTTGCTTCCGCACCTGGGGAATGCGAAGCGGTTGATCATCGCGCCCGATGACGTACTCCACTTGATTCCGCTGGCAGCGCTGCCACTCGATCGGGGCGCCGTGGCGGCGCGCTATGACATCGAGCTGCGCACGTCGCTGAAGGAAATCACCGTGTCGAAGCAGCCCACGCTCAATCCACCCTCTTTGCTCGCTCTGGGCGGCATCGCCTACGATCACAGCGGCGGGAGCACCGCTGGACCGGTCGCATCTGCCGAGGGGATCGTGCGTGGGGCCACTCGCGATGCCGTGCGCGCTGGCCCGTGGGAGCTCGGTTTCGTGCCGCTACCGGAGACCAGGGGCGAGGTCGTGGGTGTGGATGCGTTGTTCCGCACAGCATTCGAGCACGCGCCCGGGGACGTGCTGCTGGGGGAAGCGGCCACTCGTGATGCGCTTGCCCAGTTCGCGCCGAAGGCTCGCTTCGTTCATCTGGCGACGCATGGATACTTCACGCCCGAGTCGGTGGCCGCGTCCATCAAGGACGACCGCAGCCTCGGTGCGCGGGCCAGTCCTGGCAGGATCATGCCGTTCGATGAGCAGGTCCGTGGCTTCGCGCCCATGGAGCTCTGCGGACTCGCCTTTGCTGGCGCGAACTTGCCGCCCGACCGGTACGGTTTCATTCCTGGCGTGATGACCGCAAGCGAGATCGCGCGACTCGACCTGCGCCGCTGCGAGCTCGTGGTTCTCTCGGCCTGCGACACGAATGTCGGCGTTCGCCGTGCCGGTCAGGGCATCGCGTCGCTGCAACAGGCGGTCTACGCCGCGGGCGCGCGCGCCAGCCTGACCTCGCTGTGGAAGGTGCCAGACGAGGCAACACGCGAGCTGATGATCGACTTCTACCGGCGGATGTGGATCGAGAGGAAGCCGAAGCGACAGGCGCTGTTCGAGTCGCAGGAGAAGATGCGGACTGCAAGGGACGAGCGGGGGCGGCCGAAGTACCGCACGAGAGATTGGGCAGCGTGGGTGTTGGTGGGGGAGGAGTGAGGATGGTTCACGCGCTCTTGATGCAAGAAGGCTGACGGTCACTTCGGCGAGCACCCCAGCTTCCGTCACGGCGCCATGAAGTCGTATTGCTTGCGGTAGTAGCGCTGCAACCAAGCCTGCTTCTTCTTGAAATGCTCCATGTTGATGCGCAGCCTCTCCTCATTGTCCTGCATCTGCAGCTCACCGCTGTTGTGGTATTGATCGGCGTCGACGTATTTCCCGAGCGTTGGCGACCAGACCGCCTTGGTCGTGGACGATCCATCCGCATTCACCTCGACGATGGCGGGCTTGAGCTGCCGATCGCGCTCCCGATCGATGGCTTCGCCTTCTTGCCAGCTCTTCTCCATCGCATCGAGTTGCTGCAGCTTCTGCTGACCGGCGCCAACGGCTCCAGCGTTCCCCTGGCTCGCCTCGAACCTGCTGGCAGACGTGATGATGTCGCGCATGCCCTGGAACTGAGCCTCGGGCGTGGGGGCGTTGGCGGTGGCAGCGGCCTTGTCCACCATGCCTTCCAGAAACGCCGCCGCCCGCTGGTTCCCGGTACGCGCACCCAACCACCGGGAGTACTCGCGAAACCGAGCTGCCATGACATCGGCATCCTGGGCACCTGTGATGTAGCTCGTCCACTGCTGGATCTCTGCGGGTGAGATCGCCGCGGCCGCCGGCTGCCTGGCACCGGCGGCGTTCTGCCGGTGTGCCTCGGTGCGCTCGCTGTCGGCGCGGGTGACGGCGGCTCGGTTCGCAGCGTAGCCACGGCGCTGGCTGATGTGCGGGCGCGGTGGGACGTCTTCGTTCCGCGGGGCCTCGGGCAGATCGTCGGTCATCTGCCGGGAGAGGTCCGAGAGGCTCTCGTGCATGGGATCATCACCCGGCACCTCGGTCTCACTCGGGTTCTCGGGCTCGTCACTCGGACGTGGCGTCGGCTCACGGTCAGCAGGTTCATCGGTGTTGGGGTCAGTGACTTCATCGGCCGCGGGATCACGAGTGCCGGCGTCACCAGCCCCGGGCGAAGGCTCGTCCTTGGTGACGACCTGATCCGGAACGGACTCATCCTCGCGCACATCCTCCCCGATTCCCTTGGTGAGCTGCTCGGTCAAGTCGCGCGTCGCCTCATCCTGCTCGACCTCTTCCTGAAGCTCCGGTGCTGCGTCATCGATCTCTTCCTCGAGATCGCCCACGTCCGGGTCGTGCGCCGCATCGAGCAGCGTCTGCTTTGCCTCGAGCTCGCGGCGCTCGGTGGAGAGCTTGCCGAGGTCTTGACCCAGCTCCCCCAGTCGGCCATTGTTGTCGTCGATCTCCGAGGTTATCTGGGCCAGCTCCTTCTCGATCGAGGCAAGCGGGGGCTCGGTCGGCGCCGCTTGGAGTTGCTGTCGCTGTTCTTGGATGGCCTGCCCTTCTCGCTCGAGCGCCGCTTTCTGCTGCTCGAGGTCGGCTACCTTCGCACCCGTCTCGCGGTCGATCGCGTCGCGCGCCGCAGTCTCGCGCTCGCCGATGTCACGACGATTCTCGATCTGGT
>JAXMBY010000058.1:0-43268 GCA_046349655.1 Planctomycetota bacterium | reverse complement strand
TGCGCCTCGACGCGAGCGATCGGCCGCTGGACGAGCTGCGCGCGCTGGCGCCGCTCATCAGCGCCGCGCCGCAGCCGCTCATCTTGACCTGCCGCTCGCTCGCGGGCGGCGGCCTCTTCGGCGGCGAGCGCGAGGCGCGGCTCGAAGTGCTGCGGCACGGTTCCCGGCTCGCGCGCGAGCACGCCGGCGGCTGCTACGTGGATCTCGAGGAGGATGATCCGCTCCCGGCGCTCGGCCGGGACACGCGCGTGATCCGCTCGTTGCACGACTTTTCGGGCGTGCCGGGCGACCTCGAGCAGCGCGCGCGCCGCATGGCACGCCGCGGCGCGGACGTCATCAAGGTCGCTTGCCTGGCGCGCGATCTGGGCGAGGCGCTGCAGGTGGCGAGCCTGCCGCGGCGGCTCGATGTGCCGTGCGTGGCGATCCCGCTGGGCGATGCCGGCAGCTTCGCCCGCATCCTCGGCGGCGCATTCGGCATGCCGATGGTGTACGGCACCGGCGGCAGCGCACCCGCAGCGCCCGGCCAGATCCCGGTGCGCGATCTGGTGCACGTCTATCGTGCGCACGAGCTGCGGCCGGGCACGCCGCTGTTCGCGCTGATCGGCCATCCGGTCGGCCACAGCCTGTCGCCGTTCATCCACAACCACGCCCTGCAGCAGATGGGCATGTCGGGCACCTACGTGGCCATCGACTGCGAACGATTTGCGAACATCGACCAGCTGGCGGCAATCCCGATCGATGGCTTCAGCGTGACGCTCCCGCACAAGCAGCACGCGCTGGCGTGGGCGAGCGCGCGCGAGCCGACCGCCGAGCGCTTGCGCGCAGCCAACACGCTGTACCGGCAGGATGGCCGCATGGTCGCTGCGAACACCGACTACGACGGATTCCTCGAGGCGCTGGCCGAGGCGCACGTCGAGCTGCGAGGCAAGCGTGCGCTCGTGATCGGCGCCGGCGGCGCCGCCCGTGCCGTGGTGTTCGCGCTCAAGGACCAGGGCGCGCGCGTGAGCCTCTTCAATCGCACGCCAGCCCGGGGCGAGGCCCTGGCACGCGAGTGCCAGGTCGACCACGTGACCGGCTCCGTCATCACCGAGCGCGCCGATCTGATCGTGCAATGCAGCGCCTGCGGCATGGCGCCGGCAAGCGAGGCATCCCCGGTTCCCGCGGCGTTGTTCGGGCCGGGGCAGATCGCGTTCGACCTGGTCTACAACCCGCTCGAGACGCGCTTCCTGCGCGAGGCGCGGCAGCGCGGCGCGAACTGCATCCCGGGTCTGAACATGCTCGCCTATCAGGCTCGCGGGCAGCTCTTGCGCTGGGTCGGCCACGCGCCCAGCAAGGAGGTGCTGCGCGGACTGGCCGAGGCCGCTGCCGCAGCCCGCGGCGCGGCCCGGCGCAGCGCCGAGCAAGGCGACGATGCGAACCGAGCGAGCTGAAGCTGGCAAACGGCAAGCGATGGGCAGAGAATGAACACGGTCGACGAACGCTGGTCCTGAGGAGCAAACCGCATGTGGAATCGGCTGGTCTGGAACTGCCTCGCCGGAGCCTTGCTCGCGGGCGCGGCCGCTGCCGCCGGGGTCGAGGGTCCGCCCAACCTGGTTGGCAAGGCACCTCCCACGATCGACATCGCGGCGAAGGAATGGCTCAACACCAAGGGCCAGGTCTCGCTCGACGCTCTGAAGGGTCAGGTGGTGTGGCTGGTCCCGGGTTCATCCCGCACTGAGCGGTGCAGAAGATGGCACCGCTTGGTCAAGTGGGACAGAGCTACCGCAGACAGGGCCTGTCGATCGTCTACTTGCACCCGGTGGTGCAATCGATGCCTTGCCGAACATCAAGGCAAGGCAGAAGCTGCTGGAGCGTTCGCGAGGAGGTGGACGTGATGCCGATGGCAAGGTGTTCGAGGCCTATGGCGTGTCGGCGATGCCGTACGCGCTCCTGATCGGCGTCGACGGCAAGGTCGTCGGCAACGAGTTCTGCAATCAAGCAAAGCTGAGCTGCACGAGCAGGCAATCGAAGAGCTCGGTGGCCGAAGAGCACAAGCTGCTGCCGGATGAACGAGCGCGGAAGACCGACGCCAGGACCGGCGGCTGAGCTCGAGGTGGCCGTTGGCCGAGATCCAGTTCGAGCGCAGCCGAACGCTCGCCGGACAGCGTGCGCCTGGACATCGAGCGTGGCATCCGCGCGCGCCTGGGGGCGACCCAGGTGACCCTGCGCTGGGAGGATCGCACGCTGCACCCCTGGAGGGCCGCGGCGCCACCGGCACGGCGTCGACTAGGCGCCGGCCTGATCCGGGTGCAGGCCAAGCTTTCCGCACCGCTCTCGTTCTTTCCGCTCAGGTCGAACGCGAGATCCGGGCGGTCCTCGAGCCCATCGCCTCGGGCTAGGATCGTGCGCGCCACTGAAAACAGGCTATTCAGCGGCTCCTTGAGGAGGCTAGACTCGGTGCCTGGAGCCCGGGGTCCGAGGTTTGCGAGGCGCTGTCGAGCCGCACGATCGGACGATCCCCCCACCGCCTGGTCGAATCCGCCGCATGAGGAACGCAGGGACCGACTCGTCCTGCCGCGGCGAGATCGATGCGCATCACGCTGGTTCACCCACCGGTCTACGTCAATGTCGAGCGCAGACGGCGCATCGGCCGTGCGCGCCGATCCGGGCTCGCGTACGTGGCAGCGTCGCTCGACGAGCCGGGCGATATCCGCGTGATCGACGCGGTGACCACGCCGCCCCGATCCAGATCGTCGCCGAGGTCGCGTGCATCGCCTCGGCCTGTCGCCGCAGGAGATCGCCGAGCGCATCGATCTTGCCACCGAGATGGTGAACTCAACATGTGGACGTTCTCGTGGCCGCTCGTGCGCGGAACGGTCGGGAGCACCTGCCGGCGTTGCCACATGCGCTGCTGCTGGGTGGTGGCGAGCACTTCAGCGGCCTGCCAGGGCTCTCGCTCGAGCAAGCGCCGCTCGACCTGGTGGTGCTCGGCGAAGGCGAGGACACCGCGGTGGACATCGCGGCCCGCTTCGCCGCCGGCGGCCAGCGAGCGCTCGCACGGCGCCTGGCATTGCGTTCCTCGAGAACGGCAGGCTGGTCACACCACCAGGCGCGCGCGGATCAGGCGGTCGACGAGCTGCTGGCCGGCATGGCACCTGTTCGATCTCGCGGCCTACGACCGCCATCGCCTCACCAACGGCGTGCCGGCTTCACCAGCCTGCGCCGATCCTGCAGCCCGCGGCTGCCCGTACCGGTGCACGTACTGCTCGTCGCCGGGGATGTGGGGGACGCAGTGGGTGGCGCGCAATCCCAGGCTGGTCGTGGACGAGATCGAGCACTATCGCCGTTACGGTCACCCGCAACCCGCTGCACGACCTGACCGCGATCCTGAAGCGCGAGTGGATCGTTCGGTTCACGCACTGGTCTGGCGCGAGCTCGGCCATCGTCTGGCAGTTCCGTCCGGCACGCGCTGCGGGTGATCGACGACGAGGTCGCCGAGCTGATGGCGCGCTCGGGCGGCCGCACCACGTCGCGTTCGCTCCGGAAACGGCTCGGCGCTGCTCGCAGCCTGGTGAAGAAGAAGATGAGCGAGGAGGCATTGATCGCGGCGGCGGCTTGGCGGCGCGTCGGCGCGCGCCGGATTGAACGTGACGTTCTTCCTGGTGCTCGGCTTCCGCACGACACGCACCAGGACCTGCACGAGTCCGTTCGACTCGCGCGCCGGCTCGCACGGCTGGGCGTCGACGACGTGGCGCTCTGCGCGCATTTCTATCCGATCCCGGCAACCGAGCTGTTCGATCAGCTGCTGGAGCGGGGCCGGGTGCACACCTCACCGACGATTACCTGATGACGCCGATCTTCACCGACGATCCCAAATGGCACGAGGCGCACAAGCTACTGCGACCAGCTCAGCGCGCGCGAGCTGACGCGCTATCGCTATCGCATCCTGCGCACTTTCTACGGCACCTCGCTGGTGCATCATCGCTCGTTCCTGCGCCTCGCGCGGCGGTCCAGCGGCCGTGAGGACCGCAGGCCAGCCGTCTCGATCGAGCTCGTGCGCAAGGCCAGGCTGTGGCTCAGGTCGCGGCGCCCTTGCGCAGCACCCTCGCCGGCACGCTCACCCGCGCCACCTGTCTGCGGTCGAGCCGGCCTGCGGGCCGCTCACGGAATGAGGATGCCGGCTGTCGACGAATCGGCCGCGAGCGTTGCGCGCGGTCGATCCAGCTCGCGGCGCGTGCTGGCGTACACCGCGTCGTTCGCTCTGGCGCAGGCCTTGATCACCCTCGGCGGCTGCGCCGGCAAGCGGAAAGCTCCTGTCGGACGATGCGTTCTATTACTTCAATTGTCGGCAAGCAGCGCTCGGCAACAGCTTCAGCTTCGACGGCATGCATCCGACCAACGGCTTCCACCCGCTGTGGGCATGGTTGCTGGTGCCGCTGTATCGGATCGCCCCGGGCAGCGCCTGGGGTCCGATCCATATGGGCCTCGTGGTGATGGGCGGCTGCGCTGCGGCTTGTCCGGCTTCGTGCTCTATCGGCTGGGCCGCGAGACCACGAGCGAGCGCGCTGGCGAGCTCATGGCCAATCGCGTTCTTCCTGTCACCGTTCGCGTGGCTGTTGCCGCAGCGCGGCTGCGGCGACGCGCTGTCGGTGCTGTGCGTTGCCGCGTCGCGGCGTGGTGGGTCGCGCGCCTGGCATGCGCTGATCGTCGACCCCGACCGCGGCGGTGCTCGGGGTGCTCGTGGGCCTGCTGATGCTCGCGCACTGGGGCGCATCTGGGCCCGCACCGGTGAGCTTGTGGCTGCTGGTCCACACCCGGCGGCTGCGCCCGGTGCTGTACGGCGCCGCGGCGCCTGCTCACGCGCTGTCGCCGTGGTTGCTCCTGGAACCTCGCACGCTTCGGCGATCGTGCAAGTGAGCGGCGCCGAAGCAGGCCATCGACGTCATCTACGGCCGCCTGCCGCGCTCAGCGATCCCGCCAGCCTGATCGGCGGCCGTACTGGTCGGCTTCGAGCACAGCGCGCGGTTCGTCATGCTGGGCGAGGAGTTCGCCGTGACGCCGCTGCGCTCGTATCATTCCTCGCGCTGCGCCGGCGGCGCTGCTCGCGGCATTGCTCTGATCTGCGCCGTTGGCGCAGACCGGCGCCGCTCGGTCTGATGTGCGTGTTCCTCGCTGCGTCGCGTTCTACGCGTACTGCCTGCGCCTCTACTTCAACTGGTACTTCCTGCCGGTGGCGATGAGCCTTGCCGTCCACCTCGGCGAGCGGTTGTCGCTCGCGCCGCGCTGGCTCGCTCGCGCTACCTCGCATTGTCGGCGCTGCTCTGTGCGTGATCAGCGGCCGGCGCTTCTTCGCGGCTGCGGATCATCGGCCGCGCGGCTCGAAGGCCAAGGCCGAGGCGCACATGCTGTCGTTCGCCCTTCTGCCACACGGCTCGGCGGTCGGCTGTGGAACGCAGGCGCTGCCGATTACTTCGCCACCCTGAATCACCCGAACGTGCGCGTGGTGAACCTGGACTGCCTGGTGAACAACGAGCTGTTCGCGGCGTTTCGGCGCGGCGGCGGTCTATGCAAGCTGGATAACGCGCGAGGTCGACTACGTCGCCGAGGACCCACTTGCAACCTGATCGCGTTCCTCGGTGAGCGGCCCGCGCTCGCCTTCTACCAGCAGCACCTGCGAGCGCTCGCCGACAACCCGCCGCTCTATCGGGTGGTGGATCGCTGAGCAGGCTCAGCGCGGGCGTTCTGCTCGCTGGCGAGGCGCATCATCTCCTCGGCCATCTCGCGCACCGCGATCACGCGCTGCGTGAGACGATAGTCGAACCAGAAGAGAGCGCCGAAGCAGAACAGCGCTCCGAACAGTCCGAACGCCGTGCAGGTGAGCGCCTCGAGAATACCGACGACGAAATCCGTCACCGTCGGGTTCTTGAACTGCGCGGTGATCCGGAGCAAGGCGCTGATCACCGAGCACTCGTCCCCAGCAAGCCGACGAGCACCGACGCACCGCCCCAGCGGGCCAGGTTGGCGACCCGATTGCCGATGGCCATGGCTGCCTTCGTGGTGACCCGCTCGACGTTGCCCAGCATCTCGTCGAGGCCGACGCCGCGCAGGTGAAGCCCGCCCGCCACCACCTCGCCGAACAGGCTGCGGCTCGCGCTGGCATCGTGCAGCGCGCGCTCCAGGTCGCGAGCGTGGATCGCGCGCTCGAGCGACTTCTGCAGCGACTCGGGCGCCAGGAATGCGAGCCGCAACTCCCCGTGCCGCACCGCCATCACCACCATCACCGCCACCACCAGGACCATGACGATTCCCACGAACCCCATGGCCATGAACAGGCGCGCGAACGACTGCGGCGCCACGGCGCCAGCGGGCGCCTGTGCCGCGAGCAGCCCGGCGCAGCAGAAGAACCACGGCGTGCCAGTCATCGATGTCCTCCCAGCGAGAGCCGAGAAACCGCGGGCAGAGATGCCGTGCCGCACGCGGCGGGTTCAACGATCGACCGGCAGAATTGAGTGAACCCGGGCGGCTCGCCGCGGCATCATCACCGACCGACATGTCCGCAACACGCAGCTCGAGCGATTCCCATCTCACGGAGCTCGCGGCGCACGACCAGTTCGTCCGCACGCTCGCGCGCCGCTTGATCAGCGATGCGCACCTGGCGGAGGACCTCGCGCAGGAGGCTTGGGTTGCGGTGCTGCGTCAGTCACCCGCGACTCTGCATGCGCTGCGCGCGTGGCTCGGCACCGTCACCAGGAACTTCGCGCGGCAAGCGCTGCGTGGCCGCGCGCGGCGCGAAGCGCGGGAACGGGTGGCGGCGCGAGCCGTCATGTGGGAACCGGCGGATGCACCGCTCGAGGAGGCGATGCGCGCGCGGCTGCTCGCTGCCGTCGATGGGCTCGACGAGAGCTATCGCACGGTGATCCGCTTGCGGTTCTTCGACGATCTGCCGCCGACGTTGATCGCCGAGCGCCTCGCGCTGCCGATCGAGACCGTGCGCACCCGCCTGAAGCGCGGCTTGACCCGGCTGCGAGCGAGCTACTTGCGGTGAGCTGCAGCGTGCGTCACGCACCTAGCGCAGCATGTCGCTGGAGAACTTCCAGCGAAACCGCAGCAGCGACTCGTCCGTCTCGCCTTTCAGCGTCAGGTTCTTGAGCGCACCCTCGGCGCAAGCTCGCACATCCACGGCGTTGTCGCCTTGCACCATCTTCTCGAGCTGCGGCTTGGCCTCGGGCACTCGCGCAAAGCCGAGTGCATAGACCGCCGCGCCGCGCACGGTCCACTGCGAGTCGCCGAGCAACCTGATGAGGATGGCGGTGGACTCCTGGTCCGACTTCGACAGGTCCTTGTTGCCGGCGCGCTCGATGCCATTCAAGACGTAACCCAGCCCGCCGGCCGCGCTGCACCGCACGTAGTTGTTCGAATCGCGCGCGCCCTGGATCAGCAGCGCGCGCACGTCCGGTTGATCACCGCCGCAGGCACCGAGCGCACGCAGCAGCGCACACTTGAGCGCATCGGTGGGCTTCTTCCGGTAGGCCTTGAGCAACGGTTCGGTGGCCTGCGGCAGCTCTTGCACCTCGAGTGCCGACGCTGCCGCCATGACGATGTCGGTGTCGTCGTCCTTGAGCAGGCGCAGCAGAGTGTCGAGCGAATCGTAGTTGCCCTTGCAACCGAGCCGCGCGATCGCGCTCTTGCGCAGGTCCTCGGCGCATTTCTTGTCGAGCGCGAACTCCGTGTACAGGATGCGGGACGCTCGCTGTCCCAGCTTGTCCACTTCCGGCAGCAGCGCCCATTGCTTCTTGTAATCGCGCGTCTTGGCGAGCTCGCGCAGCTCGCTCATCTTCTTCTCGGTGGTCGCGTCCACGCGCTTCGCGATCTCCGCGGTCGACGCGCCGCCCTGCAGCACGGCCTCGGCGCTCTGCAGCATCTCGACCAGTTCTTCGAGCTTGCAGAAATACGCGCGGCGCGTGATCACCTCGCCCCTGGGCGTGGCGAGAATGTGCTGCGGCGCGATTGCCACCGAGCCGCCGACGTACTGCTTGCGCGCCTCGATCTCGACTTGCTTGTGCTCGGCGCAGGTGAGCGTCTTGAAGCGCGAGCACATGCCGTCGGCGGTCTTGGCGTGCTCGAACACGCTGCCGATCAGACAGACGCACTTGCGCGCCTCCGCAACGAACTTCGGGTCTGGATAGATCTTGTTCACCAGCTCGTCGTTGGCCCACTCGTTGTCCATGTTGAGGCAGACGAGCACTGGCACTTTCAGCTGGCCGGCCTTGTCGAAAGCCTGCTTGTATTCCTTTTCCCAGACGACTCCGTCCGCTGCTGCGGCGGTCAAGACGAGCCAAGAGAGTGCTGCCAGCATCCGGGGCCTCCGACGTTGTTCGGTTCGTTCGCGCGCGTGGTCTTGGGCGATGGCGGTTGGGGGGCGTCGCTCGATGCTCCTCCTGCGTGTGGTGATACAGACTCCGCGCAAGACGTGTTCGGCCGAAAAAAATCTGCGCCGCCAGAGAAAATCACCTGGCATTGCGTTGCAGGCTGCGCAACGGTTGCGCGGCAACGCGGTCGCCAGGAGGTGGTGACTGCCGAGCGGGTCAACCGATCGCGCGGCGGTGGAAGGAGCGAACTCCCCACCAGCCGAACCCGAACGTCATCAACAGGAGCGCGCCGCACACGAAGCCGAGATGCATGTGCGGCAGGCGCGGCGTCAGCGCGCCGCGCAGGCCTTCGGCCACGTAGACGAGCGGGTTGACCAGCACCGCGTACTTGACGACCGGGACCGCATCGAGGCCCTGCCACGGATAGTAAGCGCAGCCGAAGAAGATCATCGGCGACACGATCACGCTGAACATCAGGCCGATCTGTTGTGGATTGATGCCAGTCCCGAGCAGCAGCCCCATGCCCGAGAACGCGGCCGCACCGAGCAAGGTGACCACCAGCACGATGCCGCCGTGCGCCCACGACAGCTCCGGGATCGGCCCCATGATCCAGCGCGCGAGCGGCATCACCACCACCGCCGCCACCAGGCCCTGAATCACCCCCACGACCATCTTCTGCACCGCCACCAGCGAGGTGGGCAGCGGCGCCAGCAGCCGATCCTCGATCTCGTTGGTGTAGCCGAAGTCCTGGACCATGGGCAGCGCCACCGACTGGATGCTCGACAGCGCGAGGCTCACCGCCAGCACACCGGGCAGCAGTGCGCTCGCGTAGTGCCCGCCGATCATGCCCATCTTCGGCAGCAGGTAGCCGAACACGACGATGAACAGCAGCGGCTGCAGCGTCGTGCGAACCAGGAAATAAGGCAGCTCGCGGCGCGCAACGCGCAGATCGCGATGCATGAGCGCGAGGAACACCTTGTGGCGCGGGATCACGCGAGCTTTCTCCCGGTGAGGGCGATGAACAGGGTCTCGAGGCTGGGTCGCAGGAGCTGGATGTCGCGCACACGGCGGCCGCTCTGCTCGGCGATTCGAATCAGCGCCGGTATCAGCTCACCGCCGCGATCGCTGTACACGCGCACGACGTCGCCGCTCAACTCGACGCCCATCACTCCCTCGACCGCACGCATGCCCTCCGCAGCGCGCGCCGACTTGAGGTCGAGCGCGAGCTCGATCAGCGTCCCGCCCGGTGCGCGCTCCTTCAGATTCTCGGGCGTGTCGAGCGCGAGCAGCTTGCCCCGGTCCACGATCGCCAGCCGCTGGCACAGCTGGTCGGCCTCCTCCATGTAGTGCGTCGTCATGACGATGGTCCGCCCCTGTCGATGCAGCGCGCGCAGGATCTCCCACAGGTCGAGCCGCGCCTGCGGATCGAGCCCGACCGTGGGCTCGTCGAGGAACAGCACCGCCGGCTCGTGAATCAACGCGCGCGCGATCATCAACCGCTGCTGCTGCCCACCCGACAGCTCGCTCACCCTTGCTGACGCCTTCGCCCCGATCTCGAGCTGAGCGAGCAACGCCGCCGCGCGCCGCGCTGCCACCCCGTGGGAAACGCCGAAGTACGCCGCATGGAACATCAAGTTCTCACGCACGTTCAAGCTGCGATCGGGATTGGGTCGCTGCGGTACGACGCCGATGCGCTGGCGCACGCGCTCGGGTTGTGCAGCCACCTCGAACCCGGCGACGACGGCCGTGCCCGCGCTCGCCCTGATGCGCGTCGTCAGGATGCCGATCGTGGTGGTCTTGCCGGCACCGTTGGGCCCGAGCAAGCCGAAGAACTCGCCAGTGGCGATCTCGAGGTCGAGCCCCTCGAGCGCGACCAGCTCGCCGTCGGCAAGCTCGTGGGCATCGCGGCCGATCTTGCCAGCCGCCGTGCGACGCACGCGCGCCGGCGACGGATACACCTTGCGCAGTCCGACCGTCTCGATCGCAGCCACCATGGGTCGCAATTCTAGCAACGCCACGCACGATGCGCGCACGACAACCACGCGCGGTCGCGAGCACTCGATCCTGTGGCGTGACGCGAGCGCGCGATGAGCGCGTCGCCCCCGTGCATGGCGCAGCTTCTGGTGCCGTCATGCACCGAAGCTGTCGAGGGCGCGGCGTGCGGCCTCGCGCACGAAGCCGCTCTCGGCCTCGTCCGCCGCCAGCGCCGCGAGCCTGCTCGCAGCCGGCCGCGCGGGCGAGCCGATGCGCTGCAGCACCACCGCGCACGCTTCGCGCACGACGCGGTCGCCATGACCCAGGCCGGCGATCAGCGCCGGCAACGCCACCGCGCCGATCCGCGCGAGCGTCTTGGTGGCAGCGTCGCGTGACGCCGAGGACTTGAGTCGCTCCACCAGCTTGGCGGCGGTCGGCTCGAGCGCGCTCGATCGAGCCCAGTCCGGCAGGATGGCGTCGAGCGAATCGAGGATCATCGCCGGCGGCGGGGCGCCGGGCACGGCGAGCAGCTCGACCAGGATCGGAATCTGCGAGCTGGCTTGCGCGCCGCGCTGACCGAGCGCCTTGATCGCTTGCGCCTGGATCACTGGATTGCGATCGGTGGCAGCGTGGCCGAGCGCCTTGACCACGTCATCGCGCCTGCAATCGATGCGCCCCAGGGCCTCGACCGCCGCCGCGAGCAATGGCTCCTTGGTCAGGCGCAGCCTTTGCCACACGCGCCAGCTCCAGTTGCGCAGCTGCTCGGCGGTGAGCTGGCCGGGATCGGCGGCGGCGACTTCCTCGGCGGTGGCGCGATCGCGCGCCGTGGCATGCAGCACACGCTGCTCGTCCTTGTGCTCGATCAGCGACGTGAGCCACGGCACCGCCATCTCGCCGAGCGCTGCGACTGCGCCGGCGGCAGCGTGGCGAACCTGATCGGCTTCGTGACCGAGGAGCTCGATCAGCTTGCTGACCACCGCCGGCTCGCGCAGGGCGGCATCGACGCCGAGCTGGGCCAGAGCGCGCGCGGCGGCGGCCTTGACGTCCGCATCCCAGTGGTCGAGGGCGAGCACGAGATCGGAGGTGACCTCTGCCGCCGGCCTGCCCATTGCGAGCAGCGCCTGGGCCGCGACCACGCAGATGTGGTGCTCGCTCGATCGAAGACTGATCTGGATCTCCGGCAGGGCAGGCCGTGCCGCCGCGCCGAGCTGCATCAGCACCACGAGCACCCGGTGCTCCAGCTGCGTGCTCGGCGCGTTGCGCAGCGCCGCGCGCAACGCTGGCACGGCGGCGGC
Organism: Planctomycetota bacterium; assembly: GCA_046349655.1. Taxonomy (GTDB): domain Bacteria; phylum Planctomycetota; class B15-G4; order B15-G4; family JAXMBY01; genus JAXMBY01. The sequence continues at coordinate 31,651 of JAXMBY010000058.1, read as the reverse complement.
GCCGATCGCGATCAACCAGCGCGCTGCGCTCCGCGCGATCACCTCGTCGCGCTGGGCGAGCGCGGCGACGAGCACCGCGACGGCGCTCTCGACCGACGCATCCGCGAGGCCTCGTTTCTCGCTCGCGAGGCGCCGCTCGGCGTCGGCCCTGACATCGGCGTCCTTCGACACCACCAGCTTGAGAAGCGTGGCCGTGGAGAGGTGCTCGCTCATGGCATCGCTCCTTGAACCGGTTCACCCGCCATGATCGGCGGCAGCCCGGGATGGATCAAGCCAGCACCCGGCGCGAGGACCCATCGGCGCGCGGGAACTCGTGCGTCTGCGGAGATTCGAGCAGTGCCGTGATCGGCGAGGCTCCGCCACAGCGCGGCCGCCTGGAACCGCGCCGGGGCGCCCGCCCGCGCGGCTCGTGCGCCGCCGCCACCGGAGCGCGGTTTGCGCCGTTGCCCGAGCGTTCGTGCTGGCGAGGAGGCTGTCTCATGCGCGAAGCCATGTTCTACGCTGCCGCCGCGGATGATCACGTGCTTTGCACGCTGTGCCCGCACCAGTGCCTCATCCCGCCCGATCGGCTGGGAGTGTGCGGCGTGCGCTTCAACCTCGAGGGCAAGCTGGTCACGCTGGTGGATCGCACCGTGGTAGCGCACGCCGTCGAGCCGATCGAGAAGAAGCCCCTGTTCCATTTCTTCCCCGGCTCGACCGCATACTCGATCGCCACCGTGGGCTGCAACCTGCATTGCCGGTTCTGCCAGAACTGGGGCATCTCGCAAGTCCGCAAGCATGGGCCGATCGAGGCGAGCAAGCCGGGGCTCCTGGCCGAGCCGCGCGCGCGGCTTCGCGCCGCACAGGCACGCATCCTCGGCGATGAGCGAACCCCGGAGCAGATCGTCGCCGCCGCGCGCGCGGCGGGATCGCGCTCGATCGCCTACACGTTCACCGAGCCCACGGTGTTCTTCGAGCTCGCCCACGAGACTGCTTGCCGGGCGCACGAGGCCGGCCTCAAGAACGTGTTCGTCAGCAACGGCTACATCGGCGACGAGGCGCTGCAGCAGATCGCGCCGGTGCTGGATGCGATCAACGTCGATCTGAAGTTCGCTTGCGACGCGGACTACCGGCGCATCTGCGGCGGCAGGCTGGCACCGATCCTGCGCGCGATTCGCCGCTATCACGAGCTCGGCGTGTGGGTCGAGGTGACCAGCCTGCTCGTGACCGGACTGAACGATTCGGACGCAGCCATCGCGACCATGGCGCAGTGCGTCGCATCGGTGGCACCCACGATTCCCTGGCACGTGAGCCGCTTCTTCCCCGCGCACCGCATGACCGATCGGCAGCCGACGCCGATCGACCGTCTGGATCGGGCCGTCGCGATCGGTCGCGAAGCGGGGCTGCAGTTCGTGTACCAGGGCAACGTCCCCGACCCCGAGCGCGAGAGCACCCGGTGTCCGCGCTGCGGCCGCGAGCTCATCCGCCGCGTGGGACCGATCGTGCTGTCGAATCACATCACGCCCGCGCACCGCTGCCCGCAGTGTGATCTGACGATTGCCGGGGTGGGCCTCGGTGACGGGCGCGCGCGGACCGAGAAGCAACCATTGACCTGGGAGTCGCCATGAGGCTCATGGTTGCGTATGACGGGTCTGCCGGCGCAGCGACCGCGCTTGAAGACCTCGGCGCCGCCGGGCTCCCGGACGAGCTCGAAGCGATCGTGGTCACCGTGGCGGAGCTGTGGCTGCCGACCCCGCGGCGTACGGCCTCGCGAACTCGGGGCTGAGCAGTGGCCTGCGAACCGCGGGCGGACCGGTCCTCGGCGTGGCGGCGCGCGCCTGCGAGGCGCTGCGCACCCGCTTCCCGAACTGGCGCGTGCGTCCCGAAGCCTACCTCGGATCCGTGGCATCGACGCTGCTGCAGGCGTGCGCGAGTGGCATGCGACCCTGGTCGTCGCGGGCTGTCGCGGCCCGGCGAGCGTGGCCGCGCCATCTCCTCGGCAGCGTCTCGCAGCGGCTCGCAACCGAAGCGCCCGCCTCGGTGCGGGTCGCGCGCGCGCGACCGCGCCGGCACGCGCTGAGCGCCGGCTGATCATCGGTGTCGATGGCCTGCCGGACAGCGACGCTGCGGTCGCAACGGTGGCCGCCCGCACCTGGCCCGGCGGCAGCGAGGTCCACCTGGTGACCAGCGTCGGCATGCCCGCGCACCTCGCGCAGGGTGCGTTCCTGCCGCCGTCGTCACCGGCGGCCGAGCGAGCGAGGGCAGAGAGCGCACAAGCTGCGGCGAGCGCGACGCTCCGGGCCGCCGGCCTCGCCGTGTCCGGCTTGATCGCCGAGGCCGACCCGAGGCGGCTGCTGGTGAAGCATGCTCTCGACTGGAGCGCGGACTGCGTGTTCGTGGGCGCAGCCGGGAGCAGCTCGCCGGCGAGCGAGCGCTTGCCGCTCGGCAGCGTGTCGCGCGCGGTCCTCGACCGCGCGCCGTGCTCGGTCGAGGGTGGCCGGCGCCGCGGTGATCGCCGCGCCTGCCTCAGAACGTCGGCCAGGCGCCACGCTCAGCTCGTCGCACAGCTGCGGCAGCCGTGACAGGCGGGCTTCGATGATGCCCGCCACTTGCTCCGCGAGGCCGTCTCGTCCATGCCCGGCATCGGCAAGAGCTCCACCGCGACGCACTGCGGCCGGTCGATCGGTGCACCGATCCGCGAGACCAGCCAGACTGCGATGTGGTCGATGCCGGAAGCACCCGCACCGCCTCTTGCGCCAGCGCGAATGCGAGCACGCTGTAGATCTTGCCGACGTGGGCGACCGGGTTCTTGCCCGCGACCGCTTCCATGCCCGACGGTCGCATAACGTGATCAGGCCGTTGGCGCGATTGCCGCGACCCACCTCGCCGGAATCGCCGTGTTCGGCCGAGGTGCCGCTGAGCGTGAGATAGACGCCGCGGCTGCCCTGGTCCGGATCATCGAGCGCGTTCAGCACGAGGCTCACGCTGAAGCCGTCGCCGAGGAGCTCGCGCGCCCTGGCAATCGCGGCCGCGGTCACCGCGGCGCGGGCCTCGCGATAACTCGCAGCATCGCCGATCGCAGCGGCGAGGAATGGCATGGCCACGGTGAAGTCGACCGCGTGCGCGTGCCGCACGGCCATGATCTTCACGTCCTGGCCGGTGCTCGCGAACCGTTGCTTGAACTCCGCGCCGTTCAACCACCGCTCGAGCTCGAGTGTGGCACGTTCGAGCGGCGTCGCGGGAGCGAAGCCGACTGCAGCGGACGTATCGTTCGACCGGCTCGCCTGCGCGCGGATCACGTCGGCGAGCTCGCCGGAACCCGCGCCGAACACCGGCTCGATGCGCAGCCCGGCAGCGAGATCGAGGTGCGGCAGCGCGTGCGCGAAGAAGCTCGCCGCGGTCGCGTGCACGAGCTCGACGACGCCGAGGTCGCGCCCGCGATAGCGAGTCGCGACTCGATCGCCGACATACAGCGTCGCCGGACGGACGATGCGTCCGCCGCCGAAGCCGCGCTCCACCTCGCCGGCGCTGAGCAGCATCTTGTCCACATTGAAGTGCAGCAGCCCGCCGGTCTCGGCACGGTAGCGGTGGGCAAGAGCGACCGCCAGCTGTTCTGCGAACGCGTCGCAGAGCGTGTCCGGATGGCCGAGCCCCTTGCGCTCGACGAACTCGATCGGACCGCGCGATACCGGCAGCGTCTCTGGCGGCAGCACGCGGACCTGGATCCCGGAGTCGGTCATGAAGCACCTCGCCGCGCTGCGGCCTTGGGTGGCAACGCTGGTGCTCTTGCGAAGCAAGCGGCGAGCCCGGCCGGGTGTGCGCGCCGACGTGCGGCGGGGCGGGCCGCCTGCGGGCGAGCGGTCGCGGTCCCGAGCGAGGTTGCTCGCCAGGCGCGGCGGGCGCCGCTCGGTACCGCCGAGCAGCCCGTGGAGCGCCGTTGCCGGGGGCGGCCGCCCGCGGGTATAGTCTCAGCCTTCGCTTCGGCCTTCTCCAGGACCGGATTCGCACGCATGAATCGGCTCGCGCCAGATCTCGGCAGCGCTCTGCTCGGCATCGCCGTGCTCGCCGCCAGCGCCGCTGCTGCCGACTCGCCGAGCGAGCTGCCGCCGGCGGCGAGCCGGCCGGTGGACTACACGACCGACGTCGAGCCGCTGCTCGCCGCGCGCTGCTACGAGTGTCATGGGCCAGAGCGCCAGCGCGCAACGCTGCGCCTCGACGTGAAGGATGCCGCACTCAAGGGCGGCCGCTCGGGCGAGGCGCTGCAGCCCGGCAACAGCGCCGGGAGCTTGCTGATCCGGAAGGTGGCCGGGCTCGAAGGCAAGCGCATGCCGCCGACCGGCGAGCCGCTCTCCGCCGAGCAGATCGGCTTGCTGCGCGCCTGGATCGACCAGGGTGCGCGCTTCACCGATCGCGCGCCGGACACGACGCGGACGAGGCTCGACCACTGGTCCTATCGCCAGCCGGAGCGACCGGCGGTGCCGAGCGTGGCGGACCCGGCCTGGGGGCGCAATCCGATCGATGCGTTCGTGCGGGAGCGGCTCGACCGCGAGCAGCTGCGGCCCGCGGCCGCCGCCGATCGGGCGACCTGGCTGCGGCGCGTGAGCCTCGACCTCACCGGCTTGCCGCCGGCCCTGGCAGAGGTCGATGCGTTCGTGAACGACGCGAGCGAGGACGCCGACGCACGCGTCGTCGATCGGCTGCTCGCCTCGCCGCACTACGGCGAGCGCTGGGCGCGCTGGTGGCTCGACCTCGCGCGCTACGCCGACACGCACGGCTACGAGAAGGACCCGCGCCGCACCATGTGGCGCTATCGCGACTGGGTGATCGACGCGTTCAATCGCGATCTGCCATTCGACCAGTTCACGATCGAGCAGCTCGCGGGCGACCTGCTGCCCGCGCCGGCGCTCGAGCAGCGCATCGCCACCGGCTTCCATCGCAACACGATGATCAACGAGGAGGGCGGTGTCGACCAGGAGGAGTACCGTTGCGAGGCGGTCCTGGATCGCGTCAACACCACCGCTGCGGTGTGGCTCGGCGCCACGCTCGGCTGCGCGCAATGCCACGATCACAAGTACGATCCGTTCTCGCAGCGCGAGTACTACCAGATGTTCGCGTTCTTCAACGGCGACGACGACGTCACGATCGAAGCGCCGACGCCGGCGCAGCTCGCGGAGCGCGAGCGCCTGCAAGCGGAGCTCGCCGCGCTCGAGCAGACGTTGCACGCGTCGAGCGCGGAGCTGCAGGCGGCACAGCTCGAGTGGGAGGCGCGCATGCAGGGACCTGCGCCGGCGTGGACGGCGCTCGATCCCGCCAGCATGATGTCGGCGGGCGGCGCCGCGCTGATCGAGCTGCCCGATCACTCGATCCTCGCCAGCGGCGAGAATCCGCGCAACGACACGCTCACCATCGTCGCCCACGCCGAGGCAACCACGTGCACGGGCCTGCGCCTCGAGGTGTTGCCGGATGCGAGCTTGCCGTCCAGCGGGCCGGGCCGTCACGAGAACGGCAGCTTCGTCATCAGCTCGGTCCTGGTGACCTTGGCGCCGAAGGGACGACCGGCCGAGGCGAAGCCGGTGCGGCTGAGCGCGGCGCGCGCCGACTACACACAGCAGGGCCACAGCGCGAGCAGCTTGATCGACGGCGTGCCCGGCCCAGGCTGGGCGGCCGACGCGTATCGCGAGGGATATCACGTGCGCCGCGCGGTGGCGTTCGCGACCGCCGAGCCGATCCCGCTCGCCGCACCGGCGACGTTCACGATCACGATCAAGAACGACTCGCAGTGGCCACACGCGAACGTGGGCCGCCTGCGCTGGTCGATCACCGGCGCATCGGATCCGCTCGGCGACGTGCCGGATCCGATCCGGGCGATCATCGCCACCCCGCCGCTCGAGCGCGCCAGCGAGCAGCGCCAGCAACTGGCCGAGTACTTCCGCTCGATCACGCCGCTGCTCGACGCGACTCGCGCCGAGGTGCAGAGGCGGCGCGCGGCGCTGCCGGCGTTCCCGACCGCGCTCGTGCTGCAGCGGCGCCAGGAACCGCGCGCCACCTACGTCCACCGGCGCGGCAATTTCTTGAACCGCGGCGACCAGGTGGCACCGCAGGTACCCGCGGTCTGGCCGCAGATCGAGGATGGCACGGCGAAGGATCGCCTCGCGCTGGCGCGCTGGCTCGTGGCTGCGGACAACCCGCTCACCGCGCGCGTGCTGGTGAATCGCGTGTGGGAGCAGTTCTTCGGCCGCGGCATCGTCGTGACCTCGGAGGACTTCGGCTCGCAGGGCGAGCCGCCCTCGCATCCCGAGCTGCTCGACTGGCTCGCCACCGAGCTGGTGCGCGATCACTGGAGCTTGAAGCAGCTGTGCCGGCGCATTGCCACGTCGGCAACCTACCGGCAAGGCTCGTCGCTGGCCGCGGAGCTGCGCGAGCGCGACCCGGCCAATCAGTGGCTGGCACGCGGGCCGCGACATCGCGTCGAGGCAGAGGGCGTGCGCGACATCGCGCTCGCCGCCAGCGGCTTGCTGTGCGAGAGGGTTGGCGGCCCGAGCGTCTTCCCGCCGCAACCCGACGGCATCTGGACCATGATCTACAGCGACGACAAGTGGGTGAACAGCGAAGGCGAGGACCGGTACCGGCGCGGCCTCTACACCTTCTGGCGCCGCACCGCGCCGTACCCGAGCTTCGTCGCCTTTGACGCGCCGAGCCGCGAGGCATGCTGCACGCGGCGGCCGCGCACCAACACGCCGCTGCAGGCGCTGGTGACGCTGAACGACCCGGCGTTCGTCGAGGCCGCGATCGCGCTCGCGCGCCGCATGGTTGCGCCGGGCGACGCCACGCCGGAGGCACGCGCCGCACTCGGCTATCGTCTGTGCGTGGCGCGCTGCCCATCGGCGGTGCAGCTGCGCGAGCTCGTGCAGCTGCACGCGCACGAGCTGGCGCGCTACCGCCAGAGCCCCGAGGACGCTCTCACCTTGCTGAACAGCGTGCCGCTCGCACGCGCGGCAGGCGAGGATGCGTGCGAGGTCGCAGCGTGGTCGCTGGTCGCGAACGTCCTGCTCAACATGGATGCCACCCTGACCAAGGAGTGAGTGTGCCTGGCCGCCAACAATCCATCGATCGCCGCTCGATCACACGCCGTCACTTCTTTCAGGAGTGCGGCATCGGCGTCGGCGTGATGGCGCTCACGGCGCTGCTCAACGAGCGGCTGTTCGCGGCGCTGCCCGGCGATCAGCTGGCGCCGAGACCACCACATTTCACGCCGCGTGCCAAGCGCGTGATCTTCCTGTGCATGAACGGCGGACCGTCGCAGCTCGACCTGTTCGATCACAAGCCCGCGCTCAACCGCTACGACCGCCAGCCGATCCCGGAGGAGCTCACCAAGGGCGAGCGCTTCGCCTTCATCAAGGGCGTGCCGAAGATCCTGGGCTCGCCGTACCGGTTCGCGCGGCATGGCCAGTCGGCAGCGGAGATCTCGGAGCTCTTGCCGCACGTCGCGAGCGTCGCCGACGAGCTTGCGATCGTGCGCTCGCTCACCACCGATGCTTTCAATCACGCGCCCGCTGAGATCTTCTTCAACACCGGCGCGACCCGCATCGGCCGCCCGAGCATGGGCTCGTGGATAACCTACGGCATCGGCAGCGAGTGCCAGGACTTGCCCGGGTTCGTGGTGCTGATCTCGGGCGGCGGACAGCCGAGCGGCGGCACCTCGTGCTGGGGCAGCGGCTTCCTGCCGACGGTGTATCAAGGCGTGCAGCTGCGCTCGCAGGGCGACCCGGTGCTGTTCGCGTCCGATCCGCCGGGCGTCACGCGCGCGGACCGCAGGTCCTCGCTCGACACGCTGCGGGCGCTGAACGAGATCGAGCTGCAAACCCAGGGCGACCCGGAGATCGCGACGCGCATCGACGCGTTCGAGCTGGCCTACCGCATGCAGATGAGCGCGCCCGAAGCAGCCAACCTCGCCAGCGAGCCGCCGGCGAGTGCACGAGCTGTACGGCACCGAGCCGGGCAAGAAGTCGTTCGCCAACAACTGCCTGCTCGCGCGCCGCCTGGTCGAGCGGGGCGTGCGCTTCGTGCAGCTCTACCACCGCGGCTGGGACAGCCACGGCACCAACCCGGGCGACGACCTCATGCACTCGCTGCCGGAGCGTTGCCGCGAGACCGACCGGGCATGCGCCGCGTTGATCACGGACCTGAAGCAGCGCGGCCTGCTCGCGAGCACGCTCGTGATCTGGGGCGGTGAATTCGGGCGCACGCCGATGAACGAGGAGCGCGACGGATCGAAGTACCTGGGTCGCGATCATCATCCGCGCGCATTCACCTACTGGCTCGCCGGCGGCGGCATCAAGCCGGGCATCACGCTCGGCGCCACCGACGAGCTCGGCTACAACATCACCGAGGATCGCGTGCACATGCACGACCTGCAGGCGACCATCCTGCACCTGCTCGGCCTCGATCACACGCGGCTCACCTACAAGTTCCAGGGCCGCGACTTCCGGCTCACCGACGTGTCGGGCGAGGTGGTGAAGCAGCTGCTCGCCTGAGTGCCGCGCCGGACACGCGCCCGGCGCCGCGCTCCCGCTCGGCTCGCCCGTTTCCAGGCCGGCGTTTTTCGGCTAGAGTCTGCACGTTCCCCACCGTTCGCCGGCGAGGCAGCGATGCCCTGCCGGCCGTCAAGACTTAGGAGAACTCCATGAGGATCGGGAGTGTGTTGCTCGGTCTGACGGTCCTTTGGTGGTCCAGCGCGACCGCCGCGGATTCGATCAAGGCCGTCAACGAAGACCTGCAGAAGGCGATGAGCAAGCGCCAGCTCAACGACGAGTGCGTCCAGGAGCTGCTCGATCGCTGCGTGGCGCTGGCGGATGCCGCGATCGGCACCGACGCCGAGCTGGAGGCGCTGACGACGTGCATCACGCTGTCACGCTACAGCAGCAGCGAGAAGGTCAAGGCCACCCTGGGCACGTGCCTCGATCGCGTGGTCGAGGGGTTCATCGACTCGCCCAAGATGGCAGAGATCGTTGCCACGCTGTCGAGCATGGGCGACGACGAGAAGATCAAGGGCATCATCGAGCGCATCGGCAAGGAGTCGACGATCAAGGAAGTGCAGGCGGCGTGCCTGTACGCGGACTGCTCGCGGCGCATGCAGAAGGAGACCTGGGGCGGCGGCATGAACGAGGTCGAGCGCAAGGCGACGATCGCCTTGCTGAACCGGTTGATCGCCGAGTACGGCGACCTCAAGGACCCGTTCAATCGCGGCTACAAGGAAACCGCCCAGGGCAACCTGATCGAGCTGCAGAACTTCTGCATCGGCGCGGTCGCCCCGAACATCGAGGGCAAGGATCTCGATGGCGTGGCGTTCAAGCTGTCCGACTACCGCGGCAAGGTGGTGATGCTGGATTTCTGGGGCGATTGGTGAGGCCCCTGCCGGGGTATGTACCCCCACGAGCGGTCGCTCGTGGCCAAGTTGAAGGACGAGCCTTTCGTGCTCATCGGCATCAACAGTGATCCGGATCTCGCCAAGCTGAAGCCACGCCTGCAGGAAGAGAAGATCACCTGGCGCAGCTTCTGGGATCAGTCGACCAGCGGGCCCATTGCCAAGGCCTGGAACGTGCACGGCTGGCCCACCATCTACTTGCTCGACAAGGACGGCAAGATCCGCGCGAAGAACTTGCGCGAGGAACCGCTGGAGAAAGCGATCGACGATCTGGTCGCCGAGGCCAGGTCTCTGGCTTCCCCCGCGGCGAGGAAATCGACTGGCAAGTAGTCGCTCGCCGCATGCCGATCACGAGGGTTGAAGGAGCGCGGCGCGACGCGGCGCCCTTCGACCCTCACCGCTTCGAGCCGTTGCCGAACCTGCACTGCCGCGGGCCGGCGGCGCACGTGGTCGCGCCCGGAGCGAGAGGCGGTTCCGGCGATGCCCTTGCGCGGCGGGACGGCTCGGCCCATACTGCGCAGCGCCTGAAGAGGATTTGCGCGCCTCCCACCCCCGAGAAACCCCGGAGTCGCGCCGCGCTCTCGGATCGAATCGCCAAGGACGGCACAGCGGAACCGGACCCCGGTTCGACTCCCGTCGCGTGCTTGGCCAGTGGTCTTCGGTGATCGCATGCGAAGCGGTCAGTGCCGCTTCGGTTCATTCCCAACCTTGGAAGGAGAACACCACGTGAACAGAGCATTGATGAGTCTGGTCGGCGTCGGCGTGCTCGCCGTCGCGGCGAATGCCCAGGGACCCGCGTCCGAGCTCTACATCGCCGATGGCGGCTCGAGCGTGTTGAGCGTCGTGCAGGGCTCGAGCGTGGTCCGCAGCTGGGTGCAACGTGGCCCGACGATGCCCATCGCCGTGATCTCCACCGTGCGCACTTACCTGCAGTATCCGGGCGGATTTGGCTCGGAGTACGATCTCGCCGGCAACTGGACCGGGATCGACTATCCCGACGCCGGCGGCCTCACCGGCCAGTGCGTGGACGGCGCCACCGACGGCGTCAGCCGCAACTGGCTCGCCGGCTGGAACGACAACTCGATCTGGCAGTTCGATCTCAACTGGGGCAACCCGACGCTCTTGTTCGGCGGCGTCAGCCCGACCGGCGTCACCTACGATCAGACCACCAATCACCTCTGGGTGATCGACTACGCCACGTCGTCGATCATCGAGTTCGATCTCGCCGGCAATCAGCAGTCCAGCTTCTCGTATGGCTCGTCCGGCGAGTGGCTCGGCTGCCTCGCGTGGGAGCCAGCCACCGATACGCTGTGGGCGGAGCAATTCGCCTCGGGCGAGCTGCGCCAGTACGACAAGGCCGGCAACCTCCTGCAGAGCGTGGTCATCCCGGGCCTCGCCGGCTACGCGTGGGGTGGTGAGTTCCAGATCGGCGGCGGCGGCTGCGCTCCCGCGTCGGCGGCGAACTACGGCACCGGTTGGCCCGGAACCAACGGCACGCCGACGATCAGCAGCAGCGGTCCGCCATCGTTCGGCAGCACGATCACCATCTCGATCTCGAACTCGCTCGGCGCGAACACCACCGGCGCGCTGATCCTGGGACTCTCGAGCGCCTCGATCGGCACGCCGCTCGGCGGCACGCTGCTCGTCATCCCGTACTTCATCTTCGTCCTGCCGGTGCCGATCGCCGGCCTCAATCTGACCGGTACGATCCCCAACAACCCGATCTTCTGTCAGATCTCGGTCTACTTGCAAGCCCTCGAGTACGACGCGGGGGCTTCCAAGGGGGTGAGCTTCACGGACGGTCTGCAGTTGACGCTCGGCTCCTGAGAGCCAGACCGCGTTACGATTCGCGCCCGGCACCCACGCGGGGCCGGGCGCGGTCGTCTGCTTCGCACGATCCTCCGCACTCGCGCGATCGCCAGTCCGGCCGCCCTGCTGTGGTGCGAAGAACGGCCGCTGACCGCGTCGCTCGTCTGCCTCGATGACCGGCTTCGCGATGCGGCGCGCCGAGAGGGATTTCAGGTGCTGCCCGCCTGAAGGTCGCGCGGGAGCGCCGCCGCCATCGGCCGCCCCTTCGCTCACGCCATCAGCACGACGCCCTTCACGTAATCGCGCGCGCGATGCTCGCCCGAGAATGCGAGCGGCACTTGCTCGAGGCCGCGATAGCGATGCGTGACGAGATCGCGCACGCGGATGGTGCCGGCCGCGATCAGGCCGAGCGCGCGCCGGTACACGGACGGGCGCAGGTCCGGGTCGAAGCCACCCGACGCGCCGACGGTGGCGATGAGCGTGGGCTCGAGCCACTGGACCGGGTTCAGCATCTCGAGGCTGGCGCCGGCGCGGCCGTGGCCATAGAGCAGCACCGTTGCCTGCTTGCGGATCAGTCCAGGGATCTCTGCGAACAGCTCGGCGGCACCCGATGCATCGACGAGCATCTCCACCCGCCGGCCCGCAGTCAGCTCGCGCGTGACCGCCACGGGATCGTCGCTGGCCGGATCGATCGCCTGCGCGCCCAGGGCGCGCGCGAGACCACGCTTGTGTGCGCTGGGCTCGCTCACGATCGCCAGGCCATCGAAGCCGATCACCGAGCGCAGGTACTGCAGGAACAGGAGGCCGGCCGGGCCGGCGCCGGAGAGGAACACGGAACGCACCGCGCGCGCCGGTTCGGTGGTACGCAAGGCGTAGCGCGCAGCCGCGCGCTCCGTCACGCTCGCGGCATGCAGCACGCACGCGAGCGGCTCGGTGAGCGCCGCCTCGGCGTCGTCGAGATCCGAGTCGATCGTCACGACGTTGACCGCCGGCACCGCCAGGTACCCGGCCAGGCCGCCGGGCAGTCCGCTGATGCCGTGCTCGCGATAGGCCTCGCACTGATGGCTGTCGCCGCTCGCGCAGTACTCGCAGCGCGTGACGCGATGCTCGCTGACGCAGTTCACGCCTTGGTCCACGACCACGCGCTGGCCGCGAGCCACGTCCGCCACGCCTTGTCCGGTGCCTTCGATCACGCCCACGATCTCATGCCCGAGGACTTGCGGATGGCGGCTGAGCGGCACGGGCTTGCCGCGCGCATCGAGCCAGTAGTTCGCGTGGCCCGCGAAGATGTGGAAATCGGTGCCGCACAAACCGACCGCAGTGACCCGCAGCAGTACGTCGTGGCGCCGCACCCGCGGCGCCACGAGCTCGCGCAGCTCGAGGCGACCGACATCGACCAAGACGCTAGCACGCATGTGCGCTCACCTGCCCGTCGTGCTCACAATCGCTCGCGCGCCACCTGCCAGCGCCGACCGCAACGCGGACAGGCAACCTCGACGTGGCTCTCGCCGCGGAACAGCTCGTCGAACTGCTGCGCATAGATGCGGCGCAGCGCCTGCAGGATGCGCTCGAGGCTGCAGCCGCACTTGAACCAGAAGACCTTCTCGTCGAGCTTGCGCGTGAGCTCGTGCATGCGCAGGGCGGCGCGCTCGCGGTCGAGCGAGCGCAGCCAGTCCTCGCTCGATCCGGGACAACCCCTCACCATCAGGAAGTCGGCGTCGCCGAGCTCGAAGAAGCGCGCCTTGATCTGGTCGGAGCGCAGCGAGAACTGCTCGAAGATCTCGATGACGTCGAGCCCGGTGATGTCGATCACGCTGCGATATGGCTCGCCGCGCGCGCGATGCGCTTCCACGAACAATCGACTGGTCGCGCCCACCTCGACGTGCTCCGCGAACACGCGCCCGGTGACGTTGCACTGGCCGGCGTCGCCGGTGACGAACAGGTTGAGCGGCGGCTGCTTGATGTTGATGGTCCACGCCACGGTCTCGTCCAGCGGCCGCGAGGAAAGGTAGAGGCAGGCGGCGCCGAGCGCCTGCCGCATCATCACCAGGCTCAACCCATCGGGCGCCTCGCCCCACAGCTTCACGTGGTCGCGATACGCCGCGAACATGCCGGCGAAGTCGCCGCGCACGAACAGGGCGACGTGCTGCTCGTCGACATGACGATGCACCATTGCTTGCCCGGACGGCTCGCGTCCAGGCCACTCACCATCGGTCGCCGGGTTGTCGTTCATGCTGGGTTCGAGCCGTCGAGCAGCACGCACCAACGACTCAGCCCGCCGTTGCGAGGCGGGCTGAGCAAGTCACGTGCGACCGTCATGCCGGGCGCGATGCGCGCGCTGGTCACTGCACCTTGAACGGCAGGATCGCCTCGTCCTGCAGCTTGCCGGCCGCATTGTACACGTAGGTGCGCAGCTTCCAGTTGCCGGTCGGGCTGCCGGGGGCGATCGAGAAGTTGATGTCGTTCACGGCAAACGAGAACCCCGCTGGCAGCAGGACCGAGAACGCGCCCAGATACACGCCGCCAAAGCCCGGGATGTCGACGAATGCCACCAGGAAGCACAGCGCCGTCGACGTGAGGTTGTTGGCGAGGCCGAAGTCGATCTTGAGCACACCGCCCACCGGCACCGACGAGTCCGCGGTCACCAGCGCGAGGTCTTGCTCGTGATACAGCCCGTTGAACGGGCCGAACACGTACACCTCGGTGCTCCAGGTCGCGTCGTGGCCGGGATTGTCGGTGCTCTTGCGCGGGATGCCGCCGTCGCTGTCGCCGTCCTGCGCGATCTGATCCGTGGCAATGGTCCACAGCGCGTCGTGCGAAGCTTTCTCGGCGCCGTACTCCCACGCGAGATCGTGGGCATAGCAGTACCACGCGTTGTGACAGTTGTTGTAGAGCGAGGGCGGCACGTACGTGTCGAGATACGTGCGGTACTGCTCGACCCAGGCCTTGCGACCGTCGGGGTTGGTGTCGAATGCCACCGTGGCGATCGCGGCGAAGGCCATGCCTGCCGCTTCCTCGCCAACCTCGTTGTCGAGGCGGGTCGGATCGCTCTCGATCGCCGACCTCAGCGTCGCCGCGAGACCCTCGGCCACGGCGATGCGTCCCGAATCGCTGCGATCCACGGCCCACTCGTACAGGAACAGCGCTGCCTGCCCGGCGGCGAACAGCTGGTTATCGGCGCTGACGTCCGGGAAGTTGTTGGCGATGTAGTCGGCGCAGGCGATCGCATACGCCTCGTGGGAGGTGTCGCCGGTCAATCTGGAGTACAGCATCTCCGACTTGAGCGACCAGCCGCAGCTCTCGAGGCGCAGGTACGCGAGCACCTCGTTGTAGCTCGGCGTGGCCTCGATGTAGGTCCACGCCAGATCCATGTTGGTCCGGAACTGCGTGTCGCCGGTCACGCGCTGGTACTCGGCCCACACCCACACCGCGCGCACCGTGTCGATCTGATAGACGTAGTCGAAGTACTCGCTCTCCTGCAGCTCACCCGTGGACTTCTGGCGCGCCACCAGCCATTTCCCGGTCCGCTTGAGCTCCGCCCCCCAGTCGGTCGCCAGAGCCTGAGTCGCGAGAACCGCAGACACCACGAAGGTCAAGCAATGTGGTTTCATGGGGCAGCTCCTCTTCGATTGGGTTTCCCGAAGCACCTCCCGGAAGCGCGCCGTGGAGGCTCGACCAGCAATCGTAGAGCTCGCCCTGCGGTTTGTCGAGGGAGGCGATGCTCACTCGAGCATCTCGTCGAACACTTCGAAAAACGCGTCGATCGAGCCGTCGAGCCGAGCGCGAATCTGCTCCCGGTCGCCCTCGATCACATGCAAGGTAACTCCTTTCGCGGAGCCATCTTTGAGGACCACGGTGCCGGACTGCGTCGACTTCAGGCGTTCCGCAGGCACCAGACGCAAGCCGTAGACGAGTGCGAATCGAGCCATGGCGAGGTCTTCTTTCGATGGGCGGCGGCGCCCGAAAAACACTTCTGGCAATGCCGCGCCGCGGTTCTAATAGCGCGCCGATCCGGCCCCCACAGCTAGCCTCTCTCGCACGAAATACCACCATGCCGACGCCCGTGTGCTTTCTCTTGTGCCTCGCGCTCGCTCAGGACACACCCAGGACCGACGCGAGCGATCGACCCGATCCGCTGGCGAATGCGTACGAGCAGTTCCGGAGGTCGCCGGCAGAGACGCAGGCGACGATCGTCGCCGAGATCGCGCGCCGCATCGAGCAGAGCGAGGATCAGGAGCTGCGGGCTGTGCTCGCGCTGCGGGACCGCGCGCGCCGCGAGCTCAAGATCGTGCCGAAGGCCCCGCCGTCCTTCCACGACGCCGCGACCTATGCGCCGGGCCAGCAGCGCCGGCGCTGGGTGGAAGCGGTCGACAGCGCGCAGGAGCTGGCCGATCGTTTCTATCGCGTCGGCGCCGCACCACTGTACGTGGGACGCGTGGCGTACGATTTCGGCAACAATGTCGGCGTCGATTCTGGCGCCGATCCAACGCCCGAGGATGCGCTGTGGAACTACCTGTACGGCTACCCGCCGGCGGCCGACGTGCTGGTGGCGTGGCTCGAGCACGAGCTGGATCACGATGACAGCCTCGATGCGCTCGCGTGCCACTTCGCGCATGCGTATTGCGACCTGAACGGCAACTGCTTCGCCAACATCACGCTGTTCGATGCGTTCGCGTCGGAGCAGAGCCTCGACATGCCGGATGTGGACTGCATCGCCTACGCACGCAATCTGCTGCACGACGACTCGTTCGTCTCGCCGATCCCGCCCGACGAGCGCCAGCAAGCGCTCTACCGCAAGCTCACCGAGGGGCACCTGCGCTACTTCCGGCATCGCACGTTCGTCGAGTACGTGGCGAATCTGTTCATCAATCCGGAGATCCCGATCTCGTGGGCGCACGAGCAGCTGCGCGACCGCATCCTCTACGGCTTCCACGTCGATGGACGCAGCGTGACGAGAATCCGCAATCGCATGATCCTCACCAAGGATCGCCTGGGCTGGGTCGACGCGCTCGATCGCCTCACGCAATCGGATCCTGCCTGGTTGGCGCACGCCCAGGAGCAGGCTGCGCTCGCCAACACGCCGCGCTGGGCGATCGCTCACATCGCCTACGACGTGCTGCGCCAGAACGGGCTGCTCACCAACTGACGCCACGGGCACCAGGCGCGCGCCTGGGTGCAAGGAAACCTCGCCACCGCGCCCTCCCACCGCGCCCGGTCAATCGGTAGACTCCGCGGTCCTTGACCCGATCCCCCATCGCCAGCGACGAGGATGCCATGGCGCAGCGCGTCATTCCGGCTCGTTACCAGCCAGAGCTACCGATGGATCAGCTGCTGCTCGACGCGCCGCCGAGCGCGGACGCGGTGGCGATGGACGTGGTGTTCGTGGGCGGCGGTCCCGCCGGGCTGGCCGGTGCGATCGAGCTGGCGCAGCTGGTGAGGCGGGACCAGGCAGCGGGCGGCGGCCTGGGCGAGGTGAACATCGCCGTGCTGGAGAAGGCGGAGAGCCTCGGCGATCACTGTCTCTCGGGCGCGATCGTCAACCCGCGCGCGTTTCGCGAGCTGTTTCCCGACCTGGGCGATCACGAGTTGCCGTTTCGCGCGAAGGTGGCCGGCGAGCGCGTGCTCCTGCTCACCAGGTCGAAGTCGTTCGCGCTGCCGACGCCGCCGCCGATGAAGAACCACGGCAACTACGTGGCCTCGATCTGCGAGATCGTGCGCTGGCTCGGCGGCAAGGCCGAGGCCCTGGGCGTCAACGTCTTCACCGGCTTTCCAGCCGCGTCCTTGCTGCTGCAGGATGGTCGCGTGGTTGGCGTGCGCACCACGCCGACCGGACTCGATCGCCAGCGCCGGCCGTCCCAGAACTACGCGCCGGCCACCGATATCACGGCCAGGATCGTGGCGCTCGCCGAGGGCACGCGCGGCTCGCTGTCGAACGCCTACCTCGCGTGGCAGAAGATCGGGTCGCAGAACCCGCAGCTGTATGCGCTCGGCGTGAAGGAGATCTGGGAGACCAAGCGGCCGCTCGACACCGTGATCCACACGCTCGGCTGGCCGCTGCCGAACGACGCATTCGGCGGCAGCTTCATGTACCCGCTCGAGCCGAACCTGGTCGCGGTGGGTCTGGTGGTCGGCCTCGACTACCACCAGACGACGCTCGACGTGCACGTGCTGTTGCAGCAGCTGAAGACGCACCCGGCCTTCCGCCAGTACCTGGAGGGCGGTGAGATGATCGAGTGGGGTGCAAAGACCATCCCCGAGGGCGGCTACTACGCGCTGCCGTCACGGCGGCACGGCGATGGGGTGCTGTTGCTCGGCGACGCAGCGGGCTTCGTCGATGTGGCCTCGCTCAAGGGCATTCACTACGCCATGTGGTCGGGCATGGCTGCCGCCCGGGCGATGTTCCGCGCCCTCAAAGAGAACGACACGTCGGCGCGCACGCTCGCCGCCTACGACGAGGCCGTGGACGCGAGCTTCATCGTCAGCGACCTGAAGGCGCGGCGCAACATGCGCCTCGCGTTCAAGTCGGGGTTCTACGTGGGCGGCGCGATGGCCTCGCTGATGACGCTCACCAATGGCGCGTTTCCCGGCAGCCGGATCGAGGTCGAGGCGGACGCCGAAGAACCGAAGGAGGTGGCGGCGGCGGCGGCGTTCAAGGCCGACGGCAAGCTCACCTTCACCAAGGTGGACGCGGTGTTCAAGTCGGGCAATCAAACGCGCGACGACATTCCGTCCCACCTGATCGTGGGCAAGGACGTGCCAGGAGAGGTGGCCGATCTCTACGCCCACCTGTGCCCGGCCGGCGTGTATGAGCGGGCCGGCGACCAGCTCGTCGTCAACCCGCCCAACTGCATCGACTGCAAGGCCACCGATGTCATCGGCCCGCGCTGGACGCCGCGCGAGGGCGGCAGCGGCCCGCACTACCGCAAGATGTAGCGCGCATCACTGCGTGGTGAACGAGGTCGGACCGCTGATCGAGACGATGTGCGCGTTGTTCGGCTTGACCGTGAGCGCGGCCGCATAGATCGTGAACCCGGACGGCATCTCGGGGAACCGGAACGTGGGCGTGGCCGCCGCGCCCTCGGCATCGATCACGGCGCTCAGGAACGGCATCAGCTCGAGGCCGAGCTGCGTGCACCAGTCGAAGGTGAGCGGCACCGTGCGACCATCGGGAACGGTAAAGCCCGACGTGCCGCTCGCCGACAGCATGACGATGGCGATGTTGCCCTGCTCGCCGGTCGCGTTCGACACGAGGAAGTCGACCGGGCTCTGGTACTGCGGCGTGCCGTGGAGCAGGACGGTGATGCGATCGTCGACGAACACTTCCTTGGCGGCGTTGCCGTCGCCGTCCACGAGGTTGCTCGCGTAGCTGGTGAAGGCGATCACGCGCCCGTTGCCCGACACCGCGGCCTCGAGGCTCGCCGCATTGCCAGCAGCGCCGAGCGCGCTCACGCTCGCGCAGCTGGTGAGCCCGGTCCTGAGGTCGCGCACGAACACGTCCTTGCACTGGTTGTCGTCGTTCACGACCAGGTTGCTGGCGGCGCTCTCGAACGTCACGTAGCGACCGTCGGCCGAGATCGCCGGCGCCTCGCTCGCACCATCGGCCTCGTCGCCGCCGGCGGCGGCGCTGGCGCGCACGGTCATGGTGCCGAACGGCTCGTCGAACACGCCGTTCTGATCGTAGTCGCGATCGTGCACGAACACGTCCGCCAGGTGGTTCTTGTCGCCGCCGATCAGGTTGCTCGCCTCGCTCGAGAATGCCACGAACCGACCGTCCCCGGAGATCGCGGGACAGTAGCTGCCGCCGTTCGCCTCGTCGCCGGCCTGATTGACGCTGGCGCGCAGCGTCGTGCCGCTCAGCAGGTCGTGCACGAACACGTCGCCGGCCGCGTTGCCATCGCCGCTCACCAGATTCGACGCGGCGCTCGCGAATGCCACGAACCGCCCGTCCCGCGACAGCGCCGCCGCGGAGCTCGCGCCGTTGGCCTCGCCGCCCGCGGAGCTGACGCTGGCGCGCTGCAGCGAGCCGGTGGCCAGGTCGCACACGAACACGTCGGCGGCCGCGTTGCCATCGCCGCCCACCAGGTTCGACGCGCTGCTGGAGAACGCGATGGCGCTGCCGTCGGCCGAGATCGAGGCATAGGCCGAGTCGCCGTTGCCTTCGTTGCCCGATGTGCTCACGCTGATCCTGCGGATCGAGCCCGCGACCAGGTCGCGCACGAACACGTCGTAGCGGTTGTTGTTGTCGCCAGGCACCAGGTTCCGCGCCGCGCTCTCGAAGGCGACGTAGCGGCCGTCCGCCGAGATCACCGGGTCGTAGCTCGCGCCGTTGCTCTCGACGCCGGCCGCATCCACGCTCAGTCGAGCCGTGGTGCCGGTGCAGCGATCGTGCACGAACACGTCCTCGCAGTGATTGGTGTCGCCGGCGACCAGGTTGGTCGCCTGGCTCGAGAACACCACGAGGCGGCCATCGTCGGACAGCGCGGCGCCGCGGCTGAAGGCGTTGCCTTCCCGGCCTTGCGAATCGAGACACACCCGGGTGGTCGGCTGCGCCACGGCCACACCCGCACCCACCGCCACCACCGACAACACGCGACTTGCAGCGTTCATGAACGATCCCCCACGATGCGATTGATCTCCCCCTCTCGTCGTCATGGGAGCGGTCCGGGCTCGATGCGATTTCTCCGCGCCCGGCAGACGAGGATCGTGTTGAAATCAGGCAGCGGCTGCCTGGACGGGAAGCGGACGAGCGGGGGCGCGGCGTGTTTCTTGCGGCATGGGCTCGCCCGTTTCACGGCCGGCAAACGACGAGAGGTCGACGCCATGACCAGCTTGCAGGATCGCTATGCGCCCCACAACGCGTGCTTCGGCTGCGGACCGGCGAATCCGAAGGGCCTGCGCATCAAGAGCGTGGTGCAGGGGGACGAGGTCGTGGCCGACTGGCAGCCCGAACCACATCACGAGGCGTTCCCCGGCATGCTGAACGGCGGCATCATCGGCGCGCTGCTCGACTGCCATGGCAACTGGACCGCGGCCGCGCACCTGATGCAGATCAACGGCCTCGACTCGCCGCCGTGCACGGTGACCGCGGAGTACGCGGTCAAGCTGCTGCGACCCACGCCGAGCAGCGCGCCCGTGCACCTGCGCGCCCGCGTGGTCGAGTCGAAGGCGGATCGGGCGGTGGTGGAGGCCACGCTCGAGTCAGGCGGCAAGGCCTGCGCCACCTGCCGCGGGACGTTCGTTGCCGTGAAGCCCGGCCATCCCGCCTATCACCGGTGGTAGCGAGGGGTGATCGCCAGCTAGAAGTTCCAGCCCACACCGAGCAGGTAGCGCACGTCGACGCGATCCTTGCCGGCCGCGGGCGTGGAATCCCACGAGTACTCGACCTTGAACTGCGCGAACATCGACTCGGTGAGCGACGCATTCAAGCCGGCGGCAGCCAGCACCAGCTGATCGTACCGGCTCTCCAGGCTCGGATACCACTCGACGTCGTGGATGAACTTCACACCCTTGTTGAGCTGGTTGTCGTAGTGGTAGGCGATGCGCAGCGAGAGGTGGTCGTCGTCCGGCGTGGTGTTGGAGAAGTTCTCGCTGAACCAGACGATGCCGGCTTCGGTGTCGAAGTTCATCTCCTCGGACTCGATCCACTGATAGCCAGCGCCCAGGCCGGCGATCAAGCGCAGGTCGAGATCCGCCACCGCGTCCTTCTGCGCCTTGGCATTGGCGAGGCCGTACAGCTTGTCGGTGAAGAAGTAGTCGTACTGCATCGAGCCTTCGATGAAGCGCGCGGTGGTGGTGTCCACGCCGGTGTCCGGGTCGGTCTGGCGACCGGCGGTGTATGCGCCGCCGAACTGCAGCCGATCGACCTTGCTCCGGCGCACGGCATCGACGGCGATGTTCGCCTGCGATGTCTGCGAGTTGCCGCGGGTCACGAGGTAGCTGCCGGAGATGCTGCCCGTCCATTTCTCCTTGGGTGGGTTGATCTCGGTGATGTCGGCGATCGCGAGCTTCTGCGCCTCGAGCACGCCCTCCTTCTCGATCGCAACGAAGCCGTCTTCGGCGGCCTGCACCTTCTGGTTGATCACGGTCGCGTCCTTGAAGTGGATCTCGATCGCTGCGTCGGTGGCGAACGTGACGATGTTCGCCTGCGGCACGGTCACGTCGCCGGCGTTCTGCGAGTTGAGCGTGAGCTTGCCGCCGGCCAGAGCCTTGACCGTACCGATGAGCTTCTCGCCGTTCTTGAGCGTCACCTGATCGGCTCGCGCCACGCCGCCGAACACGAGCAAGACTGCCACGACCAAGAGTGTGGACCGCATGCATTCCCTCCCTAGTGATCACCGGCCGCCGCGCGCGAACGCACCGCACGAAGGGCTGCCTTTCTAGCAATTCGCGGCGGGCTTGCAAGCCTCGGTGCGATCCCGGGTCGGACGCGTGATCACGGGGCCTGGCTGCGACCGGCGGTCGCGGTGATGGTGCCGCCGCGATCGCCGATCGCCTCGCCGAAGCGCGGCTCGCTGATGCGGATGCGCGCGCGCGCCGCCGGCACTGCTTCGATCAATGCGGCGCGGGCCGCAACCAGCCGCAGCCGCGCCAGGTCGAGCGCGGCATCGCGCGCGCGCCGCGCGGCGCTGCGCTCCGCGCCGGCGCCCAGCATCTCGTACACGCGCTCGAGCGACTGATCGATCAAGCCGAGCCGCTGCTCCGCTTCGCGCAAGCGCCGGCCGAGCCGATCGCCCTCGTCGTCGAGCCCGGACAGGAGCGCCGCCCGGGCCTGCGACGCAACCTCGGTGCGCACGTGCTCGACCGCGGCGCGCTCACGGCGCAGCTCGGCAAGGAAGCGCAAGCGGTCGTCGCGCGGTGGGTTCGACCGCAGCTTCGCGAGCGCGAGGTCGCCGCCGCCGAGTGCATGCTCGAGCGTCACCATCGCCTGATCGTCATCGCGCAACCGGTCGATGATCTTGCGCCACGGCGCGAGAGCGTCGGCGCTCACCCGCGTCGCTCCCGGCTCGAGCTCGATGACCCCGGGGTCGAGCTTCGCCTCGCCGCCGCCGAGCGAGAACGGCACGAGGCTCTCCACCGTGCCGGTCACGGTGCTGGCCGCGCGCAGCGGTGCGCTGGCGATCGCACGCGCGATCAAGCTGCCGAGCGTGGTGATCGCCACCTCGGCGATCCGGGCTGCGGACATCCCATCCTTGCCGACGTCGATCGACAGCGGCAGCGTGATCGCCTGGTTCTGGTCGCGCAGCACGAACAGCACGCTGTCGAGCGGCGCCGGCAGGTGCAGGTAGCGGAAGATGGGACCATCCGGCGGTTCCGACAGCGAGAGGTCGGTGAACACCAGGCGGGTGTCGGCCTGCGTCGCACCATCCGGCGCGAGCGCGACCGCGGCGCCGCCGTCGAGCACGCCCGCATCCAGGGTGACGTTCGCGCGCGCGAGCAGCCCCTTGAACGCCGCCAGCTCGAAGCCGCTGAGCGATGCCTTCACCGACCCTGCGGGTCGCGGGAACAGCGCCAGCCGGCCCTTCACCGAGATCTCCTCGAACAGGTTGCGCGGCTCGATCTCGCGCGCCCCACCGCTGCCTTGCACGAGCGACAGCGCATCGCCGAGCACGCCGCCCAGCAGTCCGCCGGACGGCGCCTTCGGCAGCGGCACCAGGCCACCGCGCACCAGGATGCTGAACGGCATCGGGCGATGCTCGCGCAGGGCGAGGGTGGTGATCTGCCGCACGTCGACCTCGAGATCGGTGAGCGGCACCACCAGCACGGGATCGCAGGTGCGATCCTCGTAGCGCGCGTCGATCCCGGCCACCAGCAAGCGATCGATGCGCACCTCGGTCTCTGGCGGCGCGGCCGGGTCGCTGCCGCCGGCCGCGGACGCCGGCGTGCTGCGGGCGGCAACTTCGGCCGGCGCCGCGCGCTTGAGCAGCAATCCCGCCACGCGCAAGCCATCCTTCTCCTGCTGCACGAGCGCGGTCGGCTTCATGATCTCGATCAGGTTGGCGACCACCGCCCCACTGCCCAGGTCGATGCGCTTCACGTCGGCATGGATGTCGTCCACGCCGGCGAGCACGGGTCCATCGGCGCCGTTGCGCAGCTCGGCTGCCTTGAGCTCGAGGTCGAGACCGAAGCCCTTTGCCAGATCGAAGTCGAGCACGTGGCGCCGCGACAGCCGCAGAAGAACGGCGAGCTGCGCGCGGAGCCGGCCATCGTCGAGCTGGGCGCCATCGATCCGGTCCCGCAGCGCCGGCAGCACCTCGCCGAGCCGGTCCAGGTGGATGCCGCTCACATCGAGCCCGAGCTCGAGGCTCGGCTGCGCCGCGAACGGCGCGATGCGGGCGTCGAGCACGAGCGAATCGACGAGCGGCGCCGCCTGCGCGCGCAGCTCGAGCTCCGCTGGCGGGTCCGACTCCGGATCATCGCTCGACAGGTGCCACGGCGCCTTGTTGATCACGCGCGCGCTCAGCTGCAGCGGCTGCGTGCCGCGCTCGTCCCTGAGCCCGATCCGCCGCAGCTCGAGCGCAAGCTTTGCGACCGTGATCGCTGGCACGCGCGCCGGCGGCGACTCGGGCGGCGGCGCTGGCGCTGGCAACGGCGGCGGCGCTGGCAACGGCGCGGCGGCGACGGGGCGCACCAGCAGGCCGAGAGCGCGGGTCGCGCCGCTCGCGGTGCGCACCACATCGGCCTCGACGGCCTCCACCGCGAGCTCGTCGATCGTGAGCGCCTGCTCGGGATCGAAGCGCGCGATCAGCGCCTTGATCGCGCCGATCTGGAGCAGCGCCGCGTCGCTCGCACGCTCGCGAAAGTCGACGTCGCTGATCACCACCCGCGCCGAGTGACCGCCCTCCGGCTGCGACCGCAAGCGCGCCTCGAGCTGCGCCTGCAGCGTGCCATCTCGCAGCGTCGTCTCGATGCCGCTCGGCAGATACGGCGCCAGCGGCGTCGCGCACAGCCCGCGCGCACGCAGCTCGAGCGCAACGCCCGGCTCGGAAGCGGCCGCGGAGAACGAGCCGCGCAGCGTGAGCTCGTCGATCAGGTCGCGCGCATGCAGGCGGACGCTCACCGGCGTGGCTGGCGCATCACGACCGAGCACGAGCGGGCCGAGCTCGATCGTGCTCTCCAGCCGGGTGCGCACCGCCGGCGTGACGAACGCGTCCGACCAGTCGAGCTCTGCCGCGGTGATCGTGCAGCGCTCGATTTGCAGCACCGGCGGCGGCGAGCCGCGCTCGGGCGAAGGCGCCGCCGCTGCCGGCCTGGGCACGGCATCGCTCGCTGCAGCGCCGGTCATGCGCAATCGCGACACGATCGCGGCGCCGCTCGCATCGCGCGCCAGCACCACGCGCGGGCGCTCGACCGAGAGCGCGTGCACCTTGATGCCGTCGCTGGCGAACGCGAGGCCGTCCAGCACCACCGCATCGACGCCCCACAGCTCGTCGCCTTGATCGGTGCAGCGCACCGTCGCGCAGCGCGAGCGAGCCATGGCGGGCGCCGTCCTCCAGCTGCATGCTGCCGTCGACCCTGAGCTCGAGCGAGGCGCTCGACAGCATCGGCTCGATGCCGGCGCGCGCCAGCCTCGGCGCGAGCGCAACGGCGGTGATGCCGCGGCAAGTCAAGCGCAGCGCACGCGGGCGCGCGCGCATCGGCCACGACCGTGCCCTCGAGCGCGATCTGCTCGGCGACACCGGGCAGGGCGAGCGAGGCGCACCCTGCCCGGCTGCGGCGTCTGGTTCGCGTCGGCTTCCAGCACGACGTCGTCGAGGTCGACGCCGAGGTTCTCGATCGCGAGCCGAGCCGGCGGGCTCACCGACCGATCGAGCAGATCGAGGTGCGCGTCGCACCAGCGCAGCTTGCGCAGCGCGATCCGCGGCCGCGCGCGCGGTTGCGCGGGCCGCTCGGGCGCGGACGCCTCCGGCACCGCCGCCGGTTGCTCCTCGACCGGCGCGCTCGCCGCATCACCGAGGCGCAGGCCGAGCGCCGCCAGCCGCCCTTGCGGGTCGCGCTCGATCGGCAGCGTCGGACCGCGCAGCGAGACGAGGCCGATCTCGATCGCGCTGCCGTCCGCGGCCACGTGCAGGCCGCCGACCTCGACGAGCGGCAGGTCGAACAGGTGCGTCTCTCCAGCGCGCAGCGTGACGTCGCTCAGCCGCGCGTGGGCCATGAGGCCGTCCGCGCCCGCGGCGACCTCGGCCTGCAATCGACACTCGAGCGACCCGCGCTCGAGCAACGGCTCGATGTGCGCCGGGGCGAGGTAGGCGGCGAGCGGCGTGAGCGTCACGCCGCTTGCCGCGAGCCGCAGGTCGAGCGCACTCTGCGGCGCGAACGGAGTCGCCGTCCCGGCCAGATCAAGCGTCTCGATCACGCCTGGCACGCTCATGCGCGCGGCGATCGTGGCCGGTGCCGGATCGCCCACCGCCATGGCGCCGAGCGCGAGCTCGGCGAGCGCGAGCTCGAACCGAGCGTGCGGCTCGACCGCCTCGTCGCAAAGCGTGGCGGCCACGCCGCTCACGCTGAGCGCGTTCAGCTGCACCGGATAGGTCGTGGCGGACGTTGCCGGCGGCATGCGCGCCGGCTCGACCATGCCATGGCGCGGCGCGGCCGGCGCGAGCTCGATCCCGGCCACGGACAGCGCCTGGGTAGCGAGGCGCGTCAGCCGGCCGCGCACGCCCGTCACCGCGGCGCGCAGCGAGGCGCCGTCCAGCCCGACCCGATCTGCCTCGAGCGTGACGCGGTCGATCGCGAGCGCTTCCTCGCGGTCGGCAAGGAGCGCGGTCTGCTCGATGGCGCCGCTCAGCCGCACCGATCGCGCGTCGTGGTCCACGGGCCGCGCCTGCACGCGCATGCGCGACTGGAACGAGAGCTCGTGCGCGGCCGGCCGCAAGCCGAGCGGCACGAGGTACACGAGCGCCGGTGCGAGGTGCACGCCGCGCGCGGCCACCTCGAGCCTGGCCTCGAGCTCGCGCAGGCCGCTCTTGCCCTCGCCGTCCACCCGCAGCACGTCGAGCAACGGCGGCGCCCGCAGCTCGAGCTCGAAGCGCGCCGGGCGCTGCTCGGCGCCGAGGTCGCTCAGGCGCAGGTCGAGCTCGAGCCGGGTCTCGAACGGCGGCGCGACGCTGGCGTCGCGGAGGTGCACATGCACGTGCTGCAAGCGCAGCGCATCGATGCGCACGGGTGGCGCGAGATCGAGATGGTCGCTGGGCGGCCGCGCCGGTGCCGGCGGCGCGGCGTCCGGCGCCAGCGCGGCGCGCACCCGCGCGAGCAGCTCGAGCTCGCCGTCCTGGCCGCGTTCGAGGTCGAGGTCGAGACCGTCCACCTCCAGGCGGCGCACCACCACCTTGCCCAGCAGCAAGCTGCCGATCGACAGGTGCGCACGGAAGTACTCCTGCTCGAGGTACGGCGCACCGCCGTCGCTCGGCATGACCGCGAGATGCCAGAGCTCGACATCGCCCGCAAGCAGCGACAGCTCGAGCCGCTCGTACCGGCAGCGCAGCCCGTAGGTTTGCGCGATGGCATCGAGGATGCGCGGCAGCGCCATGCCGAGCGCGATGCGCACCACCACGGCGAGCACGGCCACGGCGATCAGCATCACCTTCAGGCGCCGCCACCGGCGCCGCTCTTCTGGCGCGCGCGTCACGGTTGCCTGCCAGCTGGAGCCGCGGCCCGCGCGTCTGCATCGCGCTCGAGCACGGCGCGCCGGTCCTTCGACGCGCCCATCGGCTCGAAACCCACCGGCGCGAGCTCGCGCCTGGCGAGCCAGTCGAACGCGCGAGCGCGCGCGGCGAGCGAAGTGTCGTCGAGGAACTCGCGATTGGCGCCGACCAGGGCTGCATCCAGCTCGGTCGAGCCGTGCGCGCTCGCCAGCACTCGCGACAGCACATCGTGATGCCGTCCAGCCTCGCCCGCATGGCGCACCAGGATCGCGTCGAGCACCGGCGTCACCTCGCTCTTCTCGAGCTGCGCCGTGAGCATGCGCCATGCACGCTGCTCGAGCGCAAAGCGCACCGCGCCGAGGTCCTGGGTCGCGCCCTGCGCGCCGAGGGCAGCGCGCATCGCCGACGCCAGCTCCTCCAGCTCCGGCGCCTCGACCGCAAGCGCCAGGTCGAGCACCAACGCCGAGTCGGTGGCGCTCGCGAGATAGCACAGCGCGCGGCGCTGATGCGACGCATCGGCAAGCGCCTCGACCGCGGTCGCCATGGCCGCCGGCACGTCCTGCGCCGACGACGATGGCACGGCCGGCAGCGATGCCGGCACGCTGCTCGGGGAACGCTCGACCAGCGCCGCGCGGTAGCTCGCTTGCGCCGCGGCGCGCGCGGCGGCATCGCTCGCGTCCGCCGCGGTGATCTCGACGATCGCCGCGATCGCCTGCGGTGGCCGGGCCGCGAACGGCGAGGCGATCACCAGCGCCCAGCGATCGCACGGTCGCCGCTCGCGGCGATCCAGCAGCGCCAGCTCGCGCTGCAGCGCGGGCAGAATCGCCCCGGTGGCATCGAGCTCTTCGGCGGCCAGGGCGGCCGGTGGCGCGCCTACCTGCGTCAGCACCGCCGACACCTCGACCGCGCCGGTGCTGCCATCGCCGCGCAGGTCGAGCGCGACCGAGGCGCGAGCATCATCGCCCGGCGCGCGGCGCACCGCGCCGAGCTCGACGATGGTGGTGGCGTTCTTGAGCAGCAGCGCCTGCGCGGTGGCGATCGGCGCGTGGCGCACACCGAGGTCGGCACGGAAGGTCGCTGCATCGGCGATGCTGCCGAACCGTGCGGCGTCGAACAGGCTGGCAGCGGCGAGGAATGGCCTCGGGCCAGTGGTGGTGGCCAGGAACGGCGCGGTGGCTGGCACCGACTCGAGCACGGCCGCCGGCAACTTCTCCAGCACCAGCCACGTGACGCTCACCAGCCGCGCGCCGGCGAATGCGGCATCCGCGTCCGCGCCGAGGCTCTCGTCGCGGTAGCGCACCGTGGCGAGCGCCGCCGGCGGCATGAGCGGCTGCGGCTCTGGCGGCGACGCGCACGAGGACGCGCCGGCCAGGAGCAAGACGGGCAACACGCGAGCAATGGCCATGGCAAGCGAAGCACACGCAGAGAACGATCGAGATTGCGTGCAAGACTCTAGCTTGCGCCAGCACGAACGCCAGCGGCCGCCCGCGGCTATTCGTGCCGCGCATCGCAGGCGCGCCGCGCGGCGCGCAACGTCTGCGCATGCGCGGCGACGCTCGCCTCGAGCGGGCGCGCGTAGCCACCGCCCAGGGTCACCACCACCGGCAGCGCGCGCCGGGCGCACCACGCGAACACGCGCGCGTCGCGTTCGCGCAAGCCGCTCAGCGACAGCGCGAGACGACCGAAGCGATCTTCCTGCAGCCCATCCACGCCCGCCTGATAGAACACGCAGTCGGGCCGGTGCCGATCGAGCGCTGCCGGCAGATGCGCGTCCATCGCCGCCAGGTACGCGGCATCACCGCAGCCGTCGTCGAGCTCGACGTCGAGCGTGCTGCGCTCCTTGTGCAGCGGGTAGTTGCGGGCACCGTGGATCGAGAACGTGAACACGTCCGGATTGGCGGCGAAGATCGCGGCGGTGCCATTGCCCTGATGCACATCGAGGTCGAGGACGAACGGCCTGTGGATCGCGCCTTCCTCGAGCAGCAGTTGCTCGCCACGGCGAGGTCGTTGAACAGGCAGAACCCCTCGCCGCGGTCGCGAAACGCGTGATGCGAGCCGCCGGCGAGGTTGGCCGCGATCCCGTGCTCGAGCGCGGCGCACGCGGCCATCACGGTGGCGAACAACGCGGCACGTGCGCGCGCGACCAGCGCCGGCGACCAGGGCATGCCGAGGCGGCGCAGCTCGGGCGGCGTGAGCGCACCGGCCAGCACGCGCGCGACGTACGTCTGGGTGTGCACGCGCTCGAGCCACGCGCGCGGCGCCGGCACCGACCGATGCACGAGCTCCGGCGCGATCACCCGATCGGCGAGCAGCAGCTCGCGCAGGCGCGGGTATTTGGCCGCGGGGAAGGCATGGCTTTGCGGCAGGCAAACGTTAAAGTGGTCGCTCGTCCAGACGTGCAGCGGCTTCATCGCCTCGAGGATAACGCGCACCGCGGCGCGCACGAACGACCATGCCGAATCCCCATCAGCTCCCGGCGCTGCTCAAGCTTCTCGACGACGACTCGCCGGCGGTGCGCCGCGCGGTGGTGCGCCAGCTCACGGCATTCGGCGAGAGCCTCGAGGACGAGCTGCGGCGCATGGCCGAGCCGGTCGACATCGACGCGGCCGCGCGACGCACGCTGGCCGAGATTCTCGCCGACAACCACCGCCGTTGGTTCAAGAGCCGCTGGCCAGCTTGCTTCGCCGCCGGCGCCGACGCCGCAGTCATCGAATCGGCGCAGGCGCTGATCGCCGCATTCCAGAACGGCCGCAAGGACGCGACCGAGCTCGGCGATCGGCTCGATGAGCTGGCCGCCGCTTACCGCGGTCAGCATGCCGAGGCGGATGCGCTGTCGCTCGCACGCTTCCTGTTCCAGGAGCGCGGCCTCACCGGCGCGAAGCAGGACTACTACGGGGTGCGCAACAGCAACCTGGTGTGGGTGATCGAGAACCGGCGCGGGCTGCCGATCTCGCTCGCGTGCATCGTCATGCTGGTGGGTCATCGGCTGGGGCTTGCCATCGACGGCTGCAACTTCCCCGGGCACTTCCTGGCGCGCGCGCGCGTGGCCGACCGCATCGTGCTGATCGACTGCTTCGACAGCGGCAAGACCATCGATGCGCAGTCCCTGCTCGACAGCAACCCGCACGCGACCGATGCGGTGACCCAGATCATCGAGCGGCCGCCCTCGGCCAAGGTGATCATGGCGCGCGTGCTGCGCAACTTGATCCGCTCGTACCACGATGCGCACGAGGAGAAGGACCGCAAGGTCATGGAGGATCTGCTGGTGAGCATGGTGGGCAGCACGGCGCGGCCGGGGCCGAGCCCTGGCATCTGAGGCGGCGATGTTGCTGCTGGCTCTGGTACTGATCGGCCACCTGCGCTGCGACCGGCCGGTGCCGCTGCCCGAGGACGACCTGCCGGCCGATCTCGGCACGCGTCCGCCGCCGTTCGGGTTGCACCCGGATCGACTCGCGCCGCCGGCCGACAATCCGTTCACGCCCGCGCGTTTCGCGCTCGGCCGCAAGCTGTTCTTCGACCCGATCCTGTCCGCAGATCGTTCGGTGTCGTGCGCATCGTGCCATCAGCCGCGGCTGGGCTTTGCCAGCGACGAGGCGCGGCCGCGCGGGATCTTCGGCCAGTCGGCGGATCGCAACGCCCCGACCTTGCTGAATCGGGCGCTCGGCACGCGGCAGATGTGGGATGGGCGCGCCGCATCGCTGGAGCAGCAGGCGCTGTTGCCGATCCAGAACGCGCGCGAGATGGCGCTGCCGCTCGACCAGGCGCTCGCGCGGTTGCGGCAGAGCGGCGAGCATGCGGCGCTGTTCGAGCGCGCCTTCGACGATGGCGTCACCGAGCAAAACCTGGCGCGCGCGCTCGCGACATTCGTGCGCCGCCTGTGGCTCGGCAACAGCCCGGTGGATCGCTTCCTCGCCAGCGGCGAGTACGAAGCGCTCAGCACCGAGGAGCGCGCCGGGCTGTGGATCTGGCAGAGCAAGGGCAAGTGCTCGGAGTGCCACGTGGGCGACAACTTCTCGGACGAGAGCTTCCACAACACCGGCGTCGGCGCGCAGCACGGCGAGCCCGAGCCTGGCCGCTTCGCCGTGACCGGCGACGAGCTCGATCGCGGCCGCTTCAAGACGCCGACGCTGCGCGCCCTGGAGCGCACGAGTCCCTACATGCATGATGGCAGCCTGAAGACGCTGGAGGAGGTCGTGGCGTACTATCGCCGCGGCGCGAATCGGAATCGCAATCTCGACCCGCGCATCGCACCCATCGACCTGAGCGATGACGACGCCGCGCACCTGGTCGCGTTCCTGAAGGCGCTGTCGCGCGAGTGAGTCACTCGCTGCGAGACTCGCCGGGACGCCACATGCCGCGGCCGAGCGACAGGCCGCCATCGACCACGAAGCACTCGCCGTTCACGTAGTCGGCCGCGGGCGACAGCAGATAGAGCGCATGCGCGGCGATCTCGTCCGCGGTCGCGAGGCGCTGGAGCGGCACCTGTTCCTGGATGTGCTCGAGCATGCCGGCGCGCGGCCACAGGCGCTGTGCCGCGCCATCGCTGTGGAACGGCCCGGGCGCGATCGCGTTCACGCGCAGGTTGAAGCGCGCCCACTCGATCGCCAGCGTGCGCGTCATCGCCAGCACGCCGGCCTTCGCGCTCGCGGAGTGCACGACTCCGGCCATGCCGGTCCACGCATAGGTCGCGACGACGTTCAGGATCTTGCCCGCGCGCCGCCCGATCATGTGGCGGCCGAAGTAGCGCGAGCAGTAGAACGTGCCGTCGAGCACGATGCCGAGCACGCTGCGCCAGGCG
>JAXMBY010000057.1:0-43621 GCA_046349655.1 Planctomycetota bacterium | reverse complement strand
TCATCAACATCTCCACCAACGGCGTGTACCTCGCCGATGCCAAGCGCCAGGAGAAGGTGATCGATTCGGGGCTGGACGCGCTGATCTTCTCGGTCGACGGTGCCAGCCAGGAAGTGTACGAGCGCTACCGCCGCGGCGGCAACTTCGACAAGGCGGTCGAGGCGATGCGCGGCATCCTGGCGAAGCGCCGCGCGCTCGGCGCGAAGAAGCCCACCATCGTCTGGCGCTACATCCTGTTCCACTGGAGCGACAGCGATGCGGAGATGAGCCGCGCACGCGCGATCGCGACCGAGATCGGCGTCGACTACTTCACCTACCATCTGAACTGCGTGCGCCCGGAGGACTCGTCCACGCGCTTCTACCCGGGCTCGCCCGAATGGCACAAGGTCGAGCACGACATGTTCTTCAACGTCGAGCAGCGCGTGATGCAGCAGTACCTGCCCGGTTTCAGCCCCGACGTGCCGGTGACCACGGCGTAGACACGCTCTCTCGCCGCAGCCATTCCCGGGGGAACTGTCCTGGTTCTTTCCCGTACCCTTGCACGGTCATCGGTGGCCGGCATACTGCTGGGTTTCGCCGCGAATCTCACGAGGGCTTTTGCAAAGGATCGGGTCATGCATCGCAAGACAGCGTTGGTCGTGGTTCTTCTCGTTGCCATGGGAGGCGTGGTGCTGGCGCAGAACCCGCCGGCTGCTGCCGCGAAGCCGGCCGAGGCCAAGGCCCCGGACACCAACAACGAGGCGCACGAGTTCCTGAAGAGCAAGGTCGACAAGGTCATGTACAACCTGCTCGACAAGGGACTGAAGAGCGTGATCGTGACGTCCGAGATGAACATGTCGATGGGACCGATGGGCGAGCTCGCGATCAAGACCAGGTACGTGTGGCAGGCCGATCCGCCGCGCGAGAAGTTCGCGATGGACGACACTGGCCTGCCGCCGCAGGCGGGCGCGATGAAGGGCATGCTCGAGGAGAACCTGAAGGAGAGCTGCCGCAAGATGATCCTGCCCGCGTCCATGCGCATGAAGGACACGCAGCTCTCGCTCGCCAAGACCGACGACGGCAACGTCGCGATTGCCCTGCCCGAGAAGACCCGGTCGATGGGGCCGATGACGCTCAAGATGCAGGAGACGTGGGTGTACACGCCCGCGGGCAAGCTCGTGCGCACCGAGGTGAGGGGCACCAATCCGATGACGCAGGAACCGCAGGTACAGACATCGACTCCTGTGCTGAAGGAGGTCGACGGCCGCTTCCTCGTGGTGGGCACCGAGGACAAGTCGGCGCAAGGCCAGGGCAAGTCCGAGCTCAAGTACGAGGAGAAGGACGGCTTCCAGCTGCCGGTGGAGAGCAAGAGCACGACGCAGATGGGCGACCGTTCCATCAAGATCAACGTCACCCCCAACCCCAAGCTCACCGACGCGGACTTCGCCGACGCGCCGAAGCCGGCCGAGAAGAAGCCCGGCAACTGACAGAACTAGCCGTGCCCGGGGGTGATCCGCAGGTTGTCCCACGGGTCGACGCGCAAGGTCGAGCCCGCCTCGACGATCACCGTGCCCGACAGCTCGCTCACCAGGGCGGGGCCCCGCACCGGGGCCTCGCCCTCGAGCAGCTCGCGCCGATACACCGGCAATGCTCGCAGCCCGCTGAGGACCGGCGCCGAGCGTGGCTCACGCGGTGCGTCCAGCAGCGCCCGATAGCGCGGCGGTGGGATCGCCTCGCGCACCTGCCGCAAGCGCACCCGCACGTTCACGACCTCGATCGCCTGTCCTGCGAGCCGATGTCCGTACCGCGCCGCATGCTCCGCCTCGAAGCGCGCGGCCAGGTCGCGCACGAACGGCACGTTGATCTCGAACGATTGGCCGCGGTAGCGGCAATCGACTGACCAGGCCGCCTCGGGATGCGCGCGGGGCAGCTCGTGGCGCAAGGCGGTGCGCGCGCTCTTTTCCAGCCGCGCGAGCTCGGCGCCGAGGGCGACCCGGCCGGCGGTTGCCGGGCACAGCACCGTGCGGCTCACGTCCTGCACCAGATCGGCGCTCACCATGCCGAGCGCGGACAGCGCGCCGGGCACAGGTGGGATCACCACCTCCGCAATCCCGAGCAGGCGTGCGAGGCGCACCGCGTGCAAGCCACCGGCGCCGCCGAACGCGAGCAAGCGGAAGTCGCTCGGGTCGTGGCCGCGCTTGAGCGTGATCGCCTTGATCGCGCGCGCCATCACCGCGTCGGCAACGTCGAGGATGCCGCGTGCGGTGGCGAGCACGCTCGCGCCCAGCTCGGTGGCGAGCGTTCGCACTGCCTGCAGCGCGCGTTCTCGATCGAGCGCCATGCGGCCGCCGAGCAACCCGCTGGGCGGCAAGCGACCGAGCAGCAGGTGTGCATCGGTGACCGTCGGCATGCGGCTCTTGCCGTAGCACGCCGGGCCAGGATCGGCGCCGGCGCTCTGCGGACCCACGCGCAGCGCGCCGCCCAGATCGCGCCAGGCGATCGAGCCGCCGCCCGCGCCCACGGTGTGCACATCGACCGACGGCAGCAGCAGCGGCCGTGCGCCGATCGAGAGCAAGTGCGTGACCGCCGGCTCGCCGTCGATCAGCGACACGTCGGTGGAGGTGCCGCCCATGTCGAGCGTGATCAGCTTCGGCAGGCGGCAGCGTCGGGCCACCCATGCCGCGCCCGCAACGCCGCCGGCCGGACCCGAGAGCACGGTGCGCACCGGCAACCGGCGCGCGGCGGCGAGCGTCGCGAGCCCGCCGTTCGACTGCATCATCAGCACCCGCGCGCCGCGCAGCTCGTGCGCGAGCTGCGCGAGATAGCGCGCCATGATCGGCCCGACGTAGGCATTCACCACCGTGGTCGAGAACCGCTCGAACTCGCGGAACTCCGGGGCCACCTCGCACGAGCAGGAGATCGGCACGCCCAGCGAGCGCAGCGTGCGACCCAGCGCCATCTCGGCGCTCGGGTTGCGGTAGCTGTGCAGCAGGCACACCGCGATCGACTCGGGGCGCGCGCGCCGCGCGATGCGCATCACGCGCTCCACCTCGCGCGTCGCGAGCGGCGTCAGGATACGACCGTCGTGCAGCGTGCGCTGGCGCACGCCGAGCCGCAGCGCGGGCGGCACCAGCGGGGCTTCCTTCACCGGGCTGAGCGCGTACAGCTCGGGCCGTGCCTGGCGGCCGATCTCGATCACGTCCTCGAACCCGGCATTGGTCACGAGCAGCGTGCGCGCGCCGCGCTGCTCGAGCAGCGCGTTGGTCGCCACCGTCGAGCCGTGCACGAGCAGCATCTCGCGCCAGCGGTCGCGCCGCGGCGCCAGCGCGGCGACGATCGCGCGCGACGGATCCTTCGGCGTGGATGCCACCTTCTCGATCCGCAGCCGCCCATCCTCGACCACCACCAGGTCGGTGAAGGTGCCGCCGGTGTCCACGCCGGCGCGAACCGCCGCCTCGTCCGGTGCCTGCCTCATGCCCACCCCGTGCTCCGCGCGCGCATCCCGCTCACCGAGTGCGGAGCCCGCAGCGAGGCGGGAGTGTACCGTTTTTTCGGCTGCCAGCTCATGGCTGTCAGCTGATAGCCTGCGGGGCATGGCCGTCACTCACGCGCTCGCCCTGCTGGTCGCCTACGCGATCGGGTCGATCCCGTTCGGCTACCTGGTCGGGCGCGTGCACGGAATCGACATCCGCAAGGCCGGCAGCGGCAACATCGGCGCCACCAACGTCGGTCGTGTGCTGGGCCGCCGCCATGGCATGCTGGTGTTCGCGCTCGACCTCGCGAAGGGGGCGTTGCCGGTGGCGTTGACCCGTCATGGTGCCTGGGCGACGGCCGCGCCGTCGATCGCGCACGTGCCGCTCGCGCTGCTGGTCGCGGTGATGGCGGTGCTCGGACACATGTTCCCGTTCACCCTCGGATTCAAGGGCGGCAAGGGTGTGGCCACGTCGCTCGGCGCTTTCCTGATGCTGATGCCGGTGCCGGCGATCGCGGCGCTGCTGATCTGGTTCGCGTGCGCCTTTGCCTGGCATTACGTCTCGCTCGCCTCGATCGTGGCGAGCTGGAGCATTCCGGTGCTGCTGATCGTGTCGGCGCGCAGTGCGGCGTGGCGTGATCGCGCGGCGCTGTTGATCGCGTCGGCGCTGCTGGCGCTGCTGGTGACGATCCGGCACCGGGCGAACATCAAGCGGCTGCTGCGCGGCGTGGAGCCGCAGGCGGCGTGGACCTTGCGCAAGCGGACAACCGGAGGATCTGCATGACCGAGCGCGTCTTGGTGCTGGGCGATGGCGGATGGGGGACGGCGCTCGCCATGGTGCTGGTCGAGCGCGGCCTGCAGGTGACCCTGTGGGGGCGCTCGCCCGAGTACGTGCAGGTCATGGCGCGCACACGGCGCAACCCCAAGTACCTGCCGGGCGTCACCATTCCCGACGACATTCGGCTCACCAGCGAGCTCGCGGAGGCCACGCGCGCCGACGTGATCTTCGCTGCGGTGCCGTCCAAGTTCCTGCGCTCGGTGATGCTCGAGTTCGCGCCGGTGTACCCGCGCAACCGCACGATGGTGTCGGCCGCCAAGGGCATCGAGAACGACTCGTTGATGCGTCCCACCGAGATCATCCGCAGCATCCTCGGTGCCGACGTGCCGACCGTGGTGATCTCCGGGCCGAGCCACGCCGAGGAGGTTTCGCGGCGCATGCCGACCACGATCGTCGCCGCCTCCGACGACATGGGGCGCGCGCGTCGCATCCAGGACCTGCTGCACACCGAGCGCTTCCGCGTGTACACCAACGACGACGAGATCGGCGTCGAGCTGGGCGGCGCGCTCAAGAACGTGATCGCCATCGCCGGCGGCATCGTCGACGGCCTCGGCTTCGGCGACAACACCAAGGCTGCGCTGCTCACGCGCGGCATCGTCGAGATGGCGCGCCTGGGCGTGGCGATGGGTGCCAAGCGCGAGACGTTCTTCGGTCTCGCCGGCATCGGCGACCTGATCACCTCCTGCATCTCGCCGCACGGTCGCAACCGCGGCGTCGGCGAGAAGCTCGGCCGCGGCCAGAAGCTCGAACAGATCCTGGCGCGCATGGAGCAGGTGGCCGAGGGCGTGCACACCTCGAAGTCGGTGTGCCAGCTGGCCGAGAAGCTCGCGGTCGAGATGCCGATCTGCCAGCAGGTGGAGCGCGTGCTGTTCGAGGGCAAGGAGCCGTCGGTGGCGGTGCGCGACCTGATGACGCGGGGCTTGAAGGACGAGTGGGACTGGTGAGCGCGGCGGCGCGCGCGCGGAAGGCCGCCGAGGACCGGTTCAGGGACGCGGACCGTACTCGGGCTGCCAGACGAGCAGCCGGTGATGTGGATCGAGGCGCACGCTGCGCACGGCCCCGGTCGCGGGCAGCGTCACCCTGGCAGTGCGATCGTGCAGCGCGAGCCGGTGGAGCCGCTGTGGACCCGCGTCCTCGACCGCGAGCTCCACGGTGAGATCGTAAGGCTGGTCCGCGAACGCGAGCTCGACCTCGACCAGGTCGGCATCGGCTTTCGACCAGTGCACGTCGAGCACCGGCGCGCCGGTGCGATCGAGCCACTGTGCGAAGAACAGCTCGAGCTGCGCCGCGGGCGGCGCCGCCTGGATGAAGCTCCGGCGCAGCTCTGCGAGCGTCAGCGGCCGCTCGCGAAACTCGAGGATGATCCGGCGCAGGGTCGAGAAGAACAGCTCGTCGCCGATGCGCTGGCGCAGCATGTGGTAGACCCAGTGGCCCTTGGCGTCCGCGAGCGTGTGATGCACGCCACCGCTGAGAAGCTGCGCGAGCGGGACGTCCTGCTTGCGGCGGACGATCTCGAAGTAGCCGCGCGCACATTGATCGAGCACGTAGCCCGAGCGCGAGAAACGCAAGAACTCGGTCGCTGCCGCTTCGCCTTCGATCGCCTCGATCGCCACCACTGCGCCGTACTGCGCCAGCGATTCGCTCAGCAGGATCGCGCCCGGGCCGCTGCCGGTGACGAGATTGCCCCACCAGCCGTGCGCCATCTCGTGCGCGAACAGCGGCAAGCTGCCGCTTCCGCCCGCGAACGAGAGCGAGTTCGCCATCACGAACCCTTGCTCCGACGATGCGCCCCATGCCACGCGCGCGGTTGGCACCTCGACGATTGCGTAGCTCGCATACGGGTAGCGGCCGAAGCGCCGTTCCATCGCCTCGAGCGCGCGCGTGAGCTGCAGCGCCTGGCGCTCGGCGCTCTCGCTCGAGGCCGTGAGCAGGAACGCGCCGATGGTGCGGTCGCCGAGCTGGGCGTGCGCCACGTGGAACGGGCCGGCCGCGAACGAGCGCGCGACCGCCGCCTCGCATTCCCATGACTCGGTCAGCCGCTCGCCGTCCTCGAACGTGTCGATGAGCGTGCCGTTGGCGATCGAGCGCCATCCGCGCGGCATCGCGATCGTGGTCGTCCCCGGCGCACGCAACGCCCGGCTCGAATCGGCATCGCTGGCGGCCGGGTGCGGATACCACGCCTCGGTCCACGATGCGAGCGTGATCTGCTCGCTCACCTGGAACTGGAAGCTCTGCGCTCTGCGGCTGCGAGCGATGAGCCGCAGCTCGACCAGCTCGCCCCGCGTACACGGCTGCGCGAACCGGAGCTCTGCGCGCGCGCCGTCCTGGTCGATCGTCACCGTGGCGCCGGGCGGGGGGAGGACGCGCTCGAGCTTCATGTTGGCGTTCGCCGCGTTCAGCAGGATCGTCGGTCCGCTCGAACGATCCAGGTCGAGGCGCAGGCGCAGCATGGCATCGAGCTCGATCTCCTCGCGATCCGGCCATAGCGTGAGGTCGAGATCGAGCCGCGCGGGCAGCCAGCCCACACCGGTGTCCGTGGCGTGAAGCGCGAGCAGGACGAACAGCAGCGACATGGCGGCCCCCGTGCAGAAGTGCAAAGCGTACGTGCTCGGCGCGCGACGCGTTGGCCCGGACCGGGTCATCGCGCTTGCATTGCCGCGCAAGATGCCGCATCATCCGACCGGAAACCGAGGTATTTTTCGCGCCGGCAATCGCCATGGCCGCGCAACCGACCCCCCCAGGGACCATCGTCATGCACTCGAGGGTGCTGATCGCCGATGACAACCGGGATCTCGCGGACAACCTGGGTGAGATCGTGGCTGGGGCGGGGTACGTGCCCACCGTGGTCTACGACGGCGAGAGCGCCGCCAGGCTGGGCCGCAGCGAACGCTTTGCGGCGGCGGTGCTCGACATCACGATGCCGCGCCGTGATGGCCTGCGGGTGTGCGCCGAGATCCACCAGCTCTGGCCCGCGACCCGGATCGTGCTGATCACCGGTTACGATCCGCGACCCGACCAGGCGGCCGGCGCCGGTGCCGCAGCGACGCTGAGCAAGCCGCTCGACGTCGCCAGGCTGCTGTCGATCCTCGGCGCCGCGGGCGATGGCTCCCGGGAACAACCTTGAACGGATGCGCGCGGGTCAGCCACGCGCAGAGCGGAGGCATCTCTTGGCGGAGACGTTCCTCGACGAGATGAAGCGGTTCGTGGGTTTCGACGAGCGCCACAGCGCGACGCTGCGGATGCTGCTGCCGCACGTGCGCCCGCACTTCCCGGCGATCACCGACGAGTTCTACGCGACGCTGCTCAACCACGAGGGAGCGCGCGCCGTGTTCGCCGACCAGCAGCAGGTGGAGCGCCTCAAGCACTCGCTCGCCGAATGGCTCGCGCTCCTGTTCCAGGGACCGCACACCGAGGACTACTTCCGCAAGCGGTGGGAGATCGGCAAGGTGCACGTGCGCATCGCGCTGCCGGAGCGCTACGTGTTCGGCGCCATGAACGTGATTCGCCGCTATCTGCTCAACGTGCTCGAGCAGATCGATCCGGCGCTGCCGTTCCCGGTCGCTCCGCGCCACGCGGTCGAACGCATCCTGGACATCGAGCTCGCGATCATCACCGAGAGCTATCGCACCGACTATGCCGAGCGGATCTCGCGCCAGAACCGCCTCGCGGCGATCGGCCAGATCGCCGCCAGCGTCAATCACGAGCTGCGCAACCCGCTGAGCGTGATCGGTTCATCCGTCTACACCATGCGCCGCATGATCGAGAAGGGCGGAGCGCCGCACGAGCTGGTGCGGCACCTGGACAAGATCGATCGCAACGCGGCCCGGGCGAGCAAGATCGCCGCTGACCTGCTCGAGTTCGCGAAGGGCCGCCCACCCGAGAAGAAGCTGGTCGATGTCGGCTCGCTGTTCGACGATGCGCTGCGCCTTGCCACGCCACCCGCGACCATCACGCGCGAGACGCACATCGCTCCGGGCTTGCCACCGATGCCCGCGGATCGTGACCAGATCGTGCAGGTGCTGCTCAACCTGATCCAGAACGCCGTCGATGCGATGCAGGGCCATGGCTGCCTCGGGCTCTCGGCGCGCCTGGCCGGCGATCAGATGGTGCTCGACGTGAGCGACCAGGGTGAAGGCATTGCCGACGACAAGCGCGAGTCGATCTTCGAGCCGCTCTTCACCACCAAGGCCACCGGCACCGGACTCGGGCTGCCGATCTGCCGCAACATCGTCGCGGCGCACGGCGGTGCGATCAGCTTCAGGAGCGCCGCTGGCCGCGGCAGCGTGTTCACGGTCAGCTTGCCGATGAACGCCCTGGTGCGCTAGCGGCTCGCGGGGCCGAACACGATCACGCCCGGGCGGTCCTCGTAGATCGGGCGGCGAGGCGCGATCAGCGGCGCGAGCCGCGGCTGGCCGAGCGTGCCACCCTTCGGCCGGCCCAGGCGATCGTCCACCACCACCCCGGCCACTGCCTCTGCCGTCGGCGCCAGGAGCTCCTGCTGCAGGTTGGCGATCCGCGCGACGCCGAGCCGGGTGGCGAGCGCGAGCAGGCTCGCCACGTCGTTGTCGATCAGCCATGTCCCGTCGCCTGGCGACGCGGCCTGGTCGACGGCGCGTGCGAGCTGGCGGTTCTGCTCGGCGATGCGCACGCGCACGGCGTGATCGCGATCCATGCCGCGGTGCCACAGGCACACCAGCACGACGCCGGCGGCGATGCGCAGCATCCATCGCCAGCGACCCGGCGGGAGCCGCTGCTCGAGCAGCGCGAGGCTCACCGCCGGCGAGCGGCACGAGGCGATCATCGCCGGCTCCAAGCGCGGTGCGGTGTTGAGGCCGAGCAATCCGTACGCCACCATCGCCAGGAGCCACAGCCCAGCAGCAAGGACCAGGAGCAGGCCGGCGCGTGTGTCGCGCGCGAGCACGATCGCGCCGACCAGCGCCAGCGAGCGTGACCGGGTTCGTGATCTGCGCCGCGGCGCCCAGGAACCTGACCGCGCCGAGCGCGATCGTGGCGAGGTCGCTCCGTGCCGCGGCATCCGAGCCGAACAGCGACTGCCAGAGCCTGGTCACGCGCGCCGTGAACCACGGATCGTGGAACGCGAGCCCGTCGAACGCTGCCCACGCCAGCGGCGCGAGCAAGCCGATGATCGCTGCCGTCGGCCACGGCGGGCGGGCGCGATCGCGCCGGGCCTGCAGCAGTGCGAGCAGCGCGATGCTCGCGGCCACGAGCCACGGCTCGGGGCGCACCAGTCCGGCGAGCAGCAGGCCGGCGCCGGCGAGCGGCCAGGACCTCGCGCTCGCGCGCTCGAGCGCGAGCGCGAGGCCGAACGCGCACAGGATCGAGGCGCGCGCCTGCGCGGCCATCAGCCACAGCTCGCTCCAGGTGATGAGCAGCACTGCGCACCAGAGCCCGGCGCCGCGTCGCAGCCGTTCGGCGAACAGCGCCAGGCACAGGATCATCACTGCGGTGAGCAGGTTCGAGCCGGCGGCCAGGGCGGCGAGGCTGCCGGTGCTGCGGAAGATGAGCCCATGCCACAGGATCGGCAGCGGTTTGGGCGTGGTGATGGTGGGGGAGGCACCGCGCATGCCGCGCGCGATCTGCTCGAGGTAGCAGACGTCCAGTAGGCGTCGCCGAACAGGTTCTCGGGCAATCGCTCGTTGGCGGCGAGCAGCAGCACCGCAGCGAGCAGCAGCACGGCGACGGAACCGAAACGACTCGAGACGCGTCATCGGCTCGGCCGCCGTTGCAGCAGGTAGAGATCGATCGAGTCGCCGATGCGCGCGACCGCCACGCGACCGCGAAGCACGTCAGCGAGGTGATAGCCGCCGTAGTCCTGCTTGCCGAGGCCGTGGCGGCGCGACAGCGAGACGGCACACCATCCCTGCGGTGGCTCGCCTCGCGGCAGGGCCGTCACGAACACCCCGTACTCCGCCGGCGAGCCGGTGACGTGCAGGAAGCCGGTCAGCTGGGTGATGCGCAGCGCGCGCGGCCCGCGGCAGCAACCACACGTCCTGGCCCCAGTCGATGCTCGAGTCGGCGAAGAACTCGGCGGCGTGCGCGGGACCACCGATCAGCTCGTTGAAGTACGCGAGGTGGCGCGGGTGATGGCGGTAGCCAGCGAGCGCCGCGAGCGCGATCAGGGCCGACTTCGCCAGCACGTGACCGGGAGCGAGCGCGAGCGCCGCGGCGGCGAGGCAGGAGCCGATCGGCGCGACCAGCAGGACGTGGCGGATGCCGAGGTTGAAGTGGCTCGTGATCGCCGCGAGCAGCACCAGCAGCGCAGTGAGTCCTGGCACGAGCAGGCCGCGGCGGTGCGGTGAACGCAGCCAGCAGATCAGACCGAGCGGCACGCACAGGAGCACCGCGACCGGCGTCTTGAACAGCAGCAGGCTCGGGTAGAACGCGGCGAACCGATGCCCCAGTGCGCCGAAGAAGTACACCGGGAATCCCACCATGGCGTTGCGGCGCACCTCGCCGAGGCCGGCGAAGTAGCCGAGCTCGTCGGCCGCGGGCGCGCGCGCGAGGAGGTCGGCGAGCCGTGCCTGTGTGGCACGGTCGGCGAACTGCGGTGCGTGCAAGCCGCTGATGCCGTGCGTGAGCTTCGGCACTTCGTAGGCGAGCAGGACGATGGCGGCGGCGATCGCCAGCGCTGCGCACGCGTGCACCAGGTTGTGGCGGCGATGGCGGCTCGCGAGCGCGGCGAGCACGAGCGCGGGCACCAGCACGAGCGCGGTGTACTTGGCGAGCAGCGCGCCGCCGGCGAGCACGCCGACCAGTGCGACCCGGCGCGCGGCCAGCGGTTGCGAGGCGAGCGGCGCCGCAGCCACGGCCGTGGTGAGCAAGAGCGCGGCCACCTGGAAATCCGGGCTCACCAGCGCTGCGAACGCGGTCACGCTGGGCTCGACGCTCAGCAGTGCGAGCGCGATCGCCGCGCCGCTCCGGCCGAGCTGGGTCCGCGTCCAGCGGTAGACGGCGAAGCACAGCAGCCAGACCAGCGGCAGCTGCATCATCCGCGCGGCGAAATAGCGCGGGCGCAGCACCGCGGTCGGGTCGTCGCCCAGCGTCTTCTCGTCTGCCTCGGTGAGCTGCGGCAGCGTGCCGGTCAGGTACAGCGGCAGCGCGTTCCACGCCACCATCGGCGTGTTGTCGCGACCGAGACAGCAGATGCCGCTGGCGAGATACGCGAGGCCGGTGGTGAGATGCTTGGGCTCGTCGAAAGTGGGGCTCGCGGTCCACGCGACGTGCGTGATCCGTGCCGTGAACACCACCATCAATGCCGCGACCAGCACGGCGTGGGTCACGCTCGTGCGTGGCAGCGTCACGAGCGTGCTCGCTTTCGTGCCAGGCGCGACTTGAGCTGCGCGAACAGCGTGCGCACCAGCTGCGTGCGCACGTACACCACGCCGTTCACCACCCGGGCGCGATAGGCGCGCGTGCCGTGACCGAGCGCCGAGCGCGACCGACCGGTGCGCACGTCGAATGCCCAGCCGTGAGATGGACACACGAGCATGCTTCCGTGCAGCTGCCCTTCGCTCAGCGAGCTGCCTTGATGCGGGCAGCGATCGGCAAGCGCATGCACACCATCGGCCAGATGGACCAGCGCGAGCGCGGTCCGGCCCACACGGCAGAACGCAACTCCCGGGCACGCGATCCCGCTCGCCGCGAGCGCGCGCTGGTAGCCGAGCGGGACCTGGTGCGTGCTGCCGCCGTCCGTCATCTCTCGGTCGGCTTGCCCTTCGGGCTCGTTGCCGACGACACGATCTCGATGCCGCGCTTCTCGATCTCCTGGAAGAAGCCATCGAGCGGCACGCACTGCTCCTGCGGCAGGACCCCGCGCTCCCGGATCGCGCCCGAGGCCATCAGCCAGGCGATCACCGCGGCCGGATAGGCGGTGGTTCGCATCATCGCCGTGTGGCCGCTCTTCGCATCCTGCTTGTCGATGATCTCCTGCACGTGCGTCCGACCCTGGTGCAGCAAGCTCACCCGCACCAGCACCGCATCCTGGTCGTCGTTCACCAGGCTCTGCTCGAGC
Organism: Planctomycetota bacterium; assembly: GCA_046349655.1. Classification (GTDB taxonomy): domain Bacteria; phylum Planctomycetota; class B15-G4; order B15-G4; family JAXMBY01; genus JAXMBY01. The sequence goes on along the minus strand of JAXMBY010000057.1, from coordinate 31,300 downwards.
ACGCGCTCGAACACCTCGCGCGGTCGCACGCGCTGGCCCGAAGGCAGGTCGATCAGCTGGTCGCTCTTCAGCCCGAGGTCGAGCATTGCCTTCATGCGCTCGCAGTGACCGGGATAGCGCAGCGTCTTGTACTGCATGTTGGTGATGCGGCCAGCGAACGACTCGGGCAAGGTCGACAGGCCACCCGAGGTGTGGAACGCCTCGAGCGTCCCGAACGGCGCCGGGAACTCGACCGCCTCGAGCTCGGTCATCGGTTCGACCGTCACGGTCTTGCCGTCGCGCACGACCAGACACGGCTCGACGTACTCGTTGATCAACCCCGACGGCGCGAACACCAGCTTGTAGTTGAGCGGCGGCCTGGGGTGCTGCGGCAAACCGCCGACGCGGATCTCGAGCGACTCGGCCTGGCCGCCGATCTGGGCGAGGCCGCGCGCCGCCATCAGGCAAGCCAATCCAGGCGCGAGGCCGCAGTCGGGGATGATGGTGACGCCCTTCGCGCGCGCCCGAAGGGTGAGCTTGAGCTGCTCGCGCACCACCGTGTTGTTGCCGCCGAGATCACACAGGTGCGAGCCCGCCTCGAGCGCGGCGTGCGTGAGCTGCAGATTGACCTTGTAGGACACCGCGGCGAGCGTGGTCCCGGCCATCTTCATTGCCCGCACCAGGCTCGAGTGATCGGCCACGTCGAGGCACAGCGGCTCGATGTTGTCGGTGTGCGCCATCGCCGCAGCGTTCTCCGCGCGGCGCAGATTCACGTCGCCGACGTACACCCGGGTCACACCGCGCGCGCGGGCCAGATCACAGGCCGCCGCGCTGCCCATCATTCCCGCACCGAGCACCAGGACTCTCATGAGCGCATCCGTCAACGGACCAGAGGAGGCGAACGATGCTCGCCCGCCGATCGATCACGCGCGAGACGATACCCGCAACGCGCCGCCGTGTCAGCGTGCCGGCGCGCTACTTCTGCTGCTGCTTGAGCAGGCGCTTGTAGCGGCGTGCGTCCTGCGTGTTGCCGAGCGAGCGTGACACCTGTGCGAGGCGCTCGAGCAGCCACACGTCGGTGCGATCGAGCGGCTCGGCGCGCTGGTAATAGCTGAGCGCCTCCTGCAGGCGATTGCGCCGTTCCAGGATCGCGCCCATGACGCACAGCGCGAGGTAGTCGTCCGAGTCGGAACGCAGCAGCGCCCGTGATTGCTCCTCGGCAGCCTTGAGCTCGCCGTTCTCGAGGTGCAACCACGCCAGCTCCTGACGTGCCCAGGTGTAGTTCGGCGCCTGGGCCACCGCCGCCTTCAGCACCTCGAGCGCCTGTTGCTGCTGGCCTTCGTGCAGCAGCAGCGATGCCTTGAAGCCGAGGTTGAAGTGGTCGTGCGGGGCGATGGCGAGCGCTTGCTCGATCAGCCCGCGCGCCTCGCCGAGCTTGCCCTGCTCGATGCAGATCTCGGCCAGCTCGCGCAACGCCCATAGCTCGCGCGGATCGCGCTCGAGCGCCTGCCGCAGCGCGGCCTCGGCATCGCTCGCTCGACCCTGGCAACGCCGCAGGTACGCCAGGCCGCAGTAATGCACCGCGCGGTCGGGCGCGAGCTCGACCGCGGCGAGCACGTGCGGCTCGGCTTCCTCGAGTCGACCCAGATCCACCAGGAGATCACCCAGCTGGCGCCGCACCCAGGCGTCCTGCGGCGTCTTCTCCGCCACCTGCGCGAGCTCGGTGCACGCTTCCTCGACCCGACCTTCGCGGGCGAAGATCAGGGCGCGGTAGGCGAGGCCATGGGCATCGTTCGGCTCGAGCTTGAGCGCGCGCTCGAGCGCATCACGTGCCGGCGCGAGATCGCCGCGCTCGATCAACAGATCGGCGAGCTCGTACAGCGCCCATACGTACTCCGGGTCCTTCTCGAGCGCCGCCTTGATGAGCGCGAGCGCTTCTTCCGAGCGCGCCTGGCGGCGGCGGATCTCGGCCAGCGCCCCGAGCGCGCTCGCATCCTGCGGATCCTGATCGAGGCAGACGCGCAGCTCCTTCTCGGCGTCCTCGAGGTCGCCGCGGTCGATCAAGAAATCCGCCATCTCGCGATGCACGAACGCCTGCTCTGGCGCCTTCTTGAGCGCCGCTTCCATCTCGGCGCGCGCCTCGTCCTGGTGGCCCTCGCGGCGCAGCAAGAGCGCGCGCAGCACCAGGAACTCCGCGTCGCGCTCGGTCAAGCGCAGGCCTTGCTCGATCAGCCTGGCGGCGGCCTCGAGCTCGCCGTCCTCGAGCTGCGCCTCGGCCAGCTCGCGGATCGCCCACAGGTAATGTGGATCGAACTCGAGCGACTTCGCCAGCGCTTGCTTGAACTCGGCGCTGCGGCCTTGCCGGCGGCGCAGCTCGGCGAGCCAGCCGTGGTTGAGCGGGTTGTGCGGCTCATCGGCGAGCAGCTTCTGCAGGTGCTCCTCGGCCTCGGCGAGCTGGTGCTCGTCGATCAACAGCTCGACGAGCACGCGGCGCGCCCACGCGTTGCCGGCGTTGTCCTGCACGATCTGCGACAGCAGCTCGCGCGCCTCCTCGGTACGCCCCTCGTTCCACAGGAGCTCGGCATGGCACGCCTGGTTCTCGGGATCGTCGGGGCGCAGCGCGAGCGCCTCGTCCATGGTCTGGCGCGCCTTCTTCAGCTCGTTCAAACGCACGTAGGCGAGGCACAGGCCGCGGTAGGCCCACAGGTATTCCGGGTCGAGCTCGATCGCGCGCGCAAACGCCTGGATCGCGCCCGCGTCGTCGCCCTTGCGCACCAGCGCGCTCGCAAGGTAGCCGTGGTTGGCCGGCTCCTCGGGCTCGTGGCGCAGCGCCTCGCGGATCTGCTCCTCGGCCTCGGCGAACTCGCCGTGATCGAGCAGGATCTCCGACAGCAGGCGGCGTGCCCAGCCGTACTCGGGGATCTTCTCGATCGCGCGCTTGAGCAGCGGGATCGCGTCGTCCGGCTTGCCCTCCTGATCGAGCAGGTCGCCCTGCAGCGCCAGCACGTAGGCATCGTCGGCGTCCACCTCGCGGGCGCGGTCGAGCGCGCGGCGCGCGCCCGCCAGGTTGCCGTGCTCGAGATCGAGATCGGCGAGCTCGCACAGCGTCCACTGGCAGCGCGGATCCACCTGCAGCGCCGCCATCAGCGACTTGCGCGCCTCCTGCGGCCGGCCCGCGCGGCGCAGTGCTTGCGCCTGGATCTTGAGCGCCTCCGCATCGGCAGGATCGAGGCTCAGGTGCTCGCGCAGGATGCGCAGCGTCTTGTGCACCATGCCGCGGTCCAGCGCGAGCGCCGCCAGCTCGCGGCGGATCTCGGCGTCGAGCGCGCCCACGCTCTGCAGCAGCTCGAGATCGCTCTCTGCCTCGCGCACCCGGCCCGCTGCCCGCAGCACGCGGGCGCGCAGCAAGATCAAGTGGGTGTGGAGAACGGAGACCTCGTCCTTGGGTGGAATGTGCGGCGCGAGCAACTGGAGCGCCTCGTCGAAGCGGCCCTCCTCCACGAGGGCTTCACACTCTTCGATCAGCCGTTCTGGATCGGGGAGATCCAACATCGGGGATGGGCTCCCGGGGATCGGAGGATCTGGTCGTGTCGTTCGCGGCCCATGGTACGGTAAAGCCCGGGATCGATCAAACGGTGGGTGAGGTGGTTTTGCGGTTGCTCAGCCCTTGCCGATGCTGATGTGGAAGCCCGACCGCGTGAACACCCGGGTGACGCTCATCTTCTGCGCCCCCGGCACCTCGATCTGGTTCTGCAGCTCGAGCTGCCGTGCGGTCGCGCCGCCCGCCGCCCCTGGCTCGACGAGGAAGACCGTATGGCGCGCCGCACCGGATGGCCCGGTCTTGTCGAAGAAGTGCGCGAGCAGCGGCCGCGAGCGACCCAGGTGCAGGAACCCGCGCTGGCCGACGACCTTGCCCGCCGGGTCGAGCACCTGGACGAGGTCGCGGTACTTCCCTCGTCGGTATGCAAACCGCTCGTTGCCGAAGTAGGGGATCTCGAACGACACGTCGCCAGCGGCGGCGGCAGGGTTGGTCTCGACCATGAGATGGCTCGCGAAAGAGATGGCGCCGCATCTGTACTCGCGCGCGCGCCGGCGATCAAGAGTGGGCTGGAAAGCGGCGTTCCCGGCAACCGCGCTCATCGACCCGGGGAGCCAGTCCGTCACCGCTGTTGCTTGCCACAGTTCTCGGCGTCCAGGATCACGTCGGCGCGCTTGCCTTGCACGTAGCCGAGCGCCTTCAGCTCCGGGTTGTCCTCGAACTCGGTCGACATGCTGGTCGCGTGGCCGGGTCGATCGCGGAACTGCGACCAGGCCTCGCGCAGCCGCGATGCGATCGCCGGCTCGCCACCAGCGAGGTTGCTCGTCTCGAGCGCATCGGCGTTGAGATCGTACAGCTCCTCGCACGCGACCCGGAACGAAGTGCCGGGATGCTCCGAGTAGGGCGGCTTGGTGGGATGCACGCCGCGCGGGTTGAAGATGTACTTCCAGTCGCGCGTGCGCACGATGCCGATCAGGTCCTGCCACTCGCCGAACACCATGTCGTGTCCCGGGCATGGCTGGCCGCGCAGCGCCGCCGCGAGCGAGCTGCCCTCGCCGCCGTGCGGAGCGGGCAGCGCGAGCCAGTCGAGCACGGTGGGCAGGACGTCGACGTTGGTTGCCAGGGCGTCGCAGCGCTGTGCGGTGGTGCCCGAAGGCGGCCGGATCAGGAGCGCGGTCCGCATCACCGAGTCGTAGACCGAAGCGCCATGATAGTAATAGTGCTGGTGGTCGCCCAGTTCGTCGCCGTGATCGGCGGCGATGATCGTGAGCGCATCCTCGAGCAGCCCCGACTGGCGCAACGTATCGAGCAGGCGACCCACGCGCGCGTCCGCGTCGTGCACGCCAGCGTCGTACAGCGCGAGGACGTGGCGATGATCTTCGGCCGACAGCTGCTGCTGCTCGATCGCGGCGCGGTCGGTGAACGGTCCGGCGTAATCACCCGGGTCGAGGCGGTCGCCTGGCGCGTCGCGCTGGATCGCGCCGCGGTAGTCGCGATCGAACCGCTGTTCACCGGGCAGCGCCGGCGTGTAAGGCTTGTGCACATCGTACAGGTGCAGCCACACGAACGCCGGCGGCCGCGAGCTCGCGCGGGCGAGCTTCTGCACGTGATCGAGCGTGAGCTGGAGCGCCGCCTCGTCGTTCCTCGCCTGCATCACCGATGGCGGTCGCATCCGACCGAGGCCGGTCACCGTGTGCTGCTGGAATTCCTGTGCGATGCTGCGCGCGGTTGGTCCGGGAAGGTACGAGAGGAAGCAGGCGGTGGTGTATCCGTGCTGGGCGAGCAGCGAGGCCAGCGTGTCACGCCGCGGCCAGGGCTGATCGTTCTCGCGCACGCCATGGGTGATGGGGTAGACGCCGGTGTGGAGCGAGGTCAAGGATGGCAGCGTGAGACCGCGCGGCGCAAACATCCGGGTGAACCGCACGGCCTCGCGCGCGAACGCATCGATGTTCGGGCTGACGGGCTCGTCCCAGGCGTGGTTGCCATAGCAGCCCAGCCGATCAGCGCGCAGCGTGTCGATCGTGATGAGGAACACATCGGCGAGTCGAGGCGGCGGTCGACAGCTCGTCACCAGCAGGAGCGCGAGGCACGGCGCAGCGCGAAGCATGGCCGCCATCGTAGTGGAGCGAGCGGCCGACCTCAATCAGTCGCCGCGAGGTCAATAGACCTCTTCTTTCTCCTTGCGGAACTTGTCGATCACCCAGGCGCCGCGCTGCACCTTCATGCTGATGAAGAACGTCTCCTGGCGGCGCAGGCTCTCGTTCTGCACGATGACGCGGCCTTCGAAGGTCTTCGGCACCCCGCGCCGCAGCTCCACCGACTTGAGATCGTACTTCGCGTTGAACGTCTTGTTGACCGGGTGGCGATAGCGCTCGGGCGAGATGGTCACGGTGTCGATGCACACGACGTCGATCTCGCCGGGAGCGACCACCGCGTCCTCGAGCTTGCCGACCGCCGGACGGCCGACGAGCTTCTCCTCCTCGAAGCGCCGGCCTGCCAGCACCGTGCCGTCCGCCTTCTTCACCCACGAGTTCACCCACAGCTCGTCCGACAGCGTGGTGCGCAGCTGGTTGAAATCGAGGTTGTCGATTGCCTGGAAGAACCGGGTGACGGTCTTCATCGGCGGATTGTACTCGCGCACCTCGACCACGTCGTTGCCGAAGTCGTCGTTGGAGGGATCGAAGGTGACCCAGCCGGCCAGGAAATCGAAGATCTCGACCGGACGGATGCCCGCCTCGGCACCGGCCAGGAGGTGCAGGTTCAGATCGATGTCGAGCAGCCCACGCTGCTTGCGCACCACCGAGGGCACGCCCTCGGGGTTGGGATCTTCCCAGGGCGAGATCGAGCCGGCCATCGTCAGGCGCGCCGAGTCGCGCGATTGATCGTGCAGCTCGCCGAGATACCACTCGTTCCAGCGGCGCTCGCGGAAGATGCCCACCTCACGGCCATCGAATCCGAACTTGACCGCGTCGTAGTAGAGCGCGCCAGCGCGCGCCGCGCGTGTGACCTGCAGCTCGGCGCCGGCGCCCGGGCCGATCCCGATCTGGGCGTTGAACACGTCGAGCAGATCCAGGAACCGGTTGGGCAAGTACCAGAGGATCTTCTCGCCGGTGGTCGGGCCCTCCGGCCGCTCGACGTAGTGCGTCTCGGCGTTGTCGAGCGAGTCCTTGATGGTGACGAAGGACTGGCCCTTGTCGGGCGGCCTGGTGACCTGGCAGCTCACGAGAGCCGCGATCAGCAGCGCGCAGCACAGCGTGGTCGACGATCCTCGGGCAGACGATCCTCGCGCGGTCTGGTACTTCATGGCTCACCACTGGAAGATGAAGAGGCGTGCGATCGAGACGGCCTGAATGTACCCTGGCTCGGGGGTGTGTAAAGTTCGCGCGCGAGCCTGCCAGCCGAAATGAACGCGAAAACGGCGATCGATCAGTGGCGAGCACCCGGAGATCACTTCGGGTCCAGCCTCGCTCGAAGGTGTTCTCCCGTGTGCGTCGTGCAGCGTGCTGCCGCCGAGCTGCTCGGGTTCGCGTGCGTCGCCGCGCTCGCGACCTGGCCGCTCGTGCTGCACCTCGCTTCGATCGACCGGCCCAGCGATCCGTCGCAGGACGAGTACGTCTTCTACTGGAACTACTGGTGGATGAAGAAGGCGCTGGTGGAGCAAGGCGTGAACCCCTTGTTCTGCAGCCAGATCTTCTATCCCTACGGCACCAGCCTCGCCGTGACGCCGCTCACGTTCGTGTTCTGCGTCCTGTCGCTGCCGTTCACGATCGGGCTGGCGATGCCGGCAGCGCTGTTCTTCGTCACCAAGCTGTTCATCTTCATCACCTATCCACTCGCCGCGCACGGGACCTACCGGCTGCTGCTCGCGATGGGTGTGCCGCGGCCGGGTGCACTCGCGGGCGCGCTGCTCTACGCCTTCGCGCCATTTCGCATGGTGCACCTCGTGCGCCTGCACTACCTGTGCAGCTTCTGGGTGCCGTACTGCTTGCTGGCATTCTGGCGGGTCGCCCAGGAGCTCACGTTCCGCCGCGTGCTGCTCGGCGGCATCACGCTCGCGCTGCTCGGCATGTCGGACCTGTCGCTCCTGCCCGAGCTGCTGTTCGCGCTCGCGGCGCTGTGGATCACGCACGGCATCGTGCAGCGCTGCCTGTGGCGGAGCGCGGCGCGCATGGCCGTGGCCGGGCTCGCCGGCGTGCTCCTGTTCGCGCCGCTCCTGGTGCCGATCGTGCGCGAGCTGCACACCAATCCAGCGGCCGATGTCAGCCCGCGCATCGCCGTCACCGGCGAGCCCTCGGATCTGCAGCTGCTCCTGTCGCCCGACGTGAACAACCTCGCTTTCCTGCTCGCACCCGACACGCACCTGGCCCTGCTCGGGCCGGATAGCGAGCTCGCGCGCGGCGCGCGCTTCAATCGCCAGATCTATGGCGAGCTGCACGCTGGCACGGGCAACGGCGCCGCACAGGCCGGGCTCGGACTCGCGCTCATCGTCGCGGTGCTCGGGCTCGGCGGCATCGCCCTGCGCGAGCGATCGAAATGGCCGTTCGGCGTGATCGCGCTGCTCGGCGCCGTGTTCGCTCTCGGTCCGTATCGCACCTGGTCCGGGCACCCGGTGACGATGCCGTTCCACTACCTGAGCATGATCTTGCCAGGGCTCAAGGCCTCGCGCTATCCGGCGACGTTCCTGCGGCTCACCAACCTCGGCCTGGCCGTGCTCGCGGCTTCGGGCCTGTGTCGGATCGCGCCGCGCGTTCGTTGGGGCGCACTCGGGCTCGCGCTCGCGTGGCTGGTCGCGTGCATGCTGAGACCGATCGGCTTCGAGCCGATCGTGTTCGAGGCGGTGCACCGGCCGATCATCGCCGATCCAGTGGCGGGCACGGTGCTCGAGCTGCCGCCCGACACCGAGCAGATGCGCCGTCGTTCCGCGTTCGGCATGATCCTGCACGAGAAGCCGCTCCTCGGCGCGCCGATCACGCGCGTGCGACCCGAGGCGCTCGAGTTCTTCAACGACACGCCGGTGTGCCGGCGGCTGCTCGCGCCGCCACCGCCGAACGCGCTCGACTCACCCAGGGTGCAGCGCGAGATGAAAGAGAACCGCGCGGTGTTCGACCGCTATCGCCTGCGGTACATCGTCGGCCGGCCGGCGTTGTTCAAGGACGACCCGCGCTTGCGCACCGACCTGATCGCCTACCTGCGCGCGCACGACCGCATCACCGTGCAGGAGTTCGGCAGCTTCTTCCTGGCGCGGCTCGATTAGTAGCCGAGCTCCTTCAGCGCGGCGCGCGTGTTCGGGTCGGGAGCGTCGGGCGCGGTCTCGGGCGGCCAGGAATCGCGCCAGCGCACCAGCTGCTCACGCAGCGCGCGCAGCTCGCCAGCGCGCTCTCCATACAGGTCATGCAGCTCGGCCGGGTCTTGCGCTCGATCGTAGAGCTCGAACGTGGGTCCGCCGTGCGTCGGCACGAGCAGGAGCTGCCAGCGGGCGGTCGTGGCCGCGAGCCACTTGCCAGCGAAGCCGGGCACGGTGATGCGGCAGCCCCGCACCGCGAGCAGCTCCGCGGCTCCTGGCGGCGGGTAGACCGGTCCGCCCTCGGAGAACACCACGCGATCGCGCACCGGCTCGGGCGAGAGCAACGATCGACCCGACAGCTCGCCGCTGCCGTTCACGCCGGCGGCGGCCAGGATCGTGGGCGCGATGTCGGTGAGCGCGACCAGTGCGGTCGCGCGCCGTCCACCCGCGCACCCGCCAGGTGGTCGGACGATGAGCGGCACGTGCAGCAGCTCCTGGTACGTGTAGAAGCCATGGCAGAACGTGAGGCCATGCTCGCCCAGCGCCTCGCCATGATCACCGACGACGAGGATCCAGGTCCGCTCGAGCAGATCGAGCTGGTGCAGCCGATCGAGCAAGGCCTGGATCGCCGCGTCGACGTACAGGATCTCGTGATCGTACTCGGCGCGGCCCGCCGCGAGCGTCGAGCCCTGCACCTCGCCCGCAAACCACAGTGCGTCGAGCGGCAGCGTGCCGGCGAGGAAGCGCTTCGCGAGCTGCGCGTAGCCGCCGCCATCGGCCACCGTGAACGGGCGCGGCTCTGGCACGGGCGCGGCGTACGGGAAGTGCGGATCGATGTAGTGCACGTAGGCGAAGAACGGCTCGCGGCGCTGTTCGGTGATCCACCGTGCGGCGGCGCCGGTGGTGGCCTCGGCCAGGCGATGGCCTTGCGCGTCGAAGCGATCGAATCCCTGCGCGAACCCGTAGCGCGGCGCGAGCAGCGCATTGCTCACGAACGCGCCCGTGCGGTAGCCCGCGCCCCGCAGCCGCTCGGCGATCGTGACGCAGTGCTCCGACAGCGCGCCCGGGTGACGGCGCACGCCGTGCTCGGGCGGCGTGAGACCGGTGAGCATGGTCGCCACCGACGGCTGGGTGAAGGACGCCGGCGCAACCGCGTCCTCGAACACGATGCTGTCCTGCGCCAGCCGATCGAGATTGGGCGACGTGGCGCGCTGGTAGCCATAGCACCCCAGGTGATCGGCGCGCAGCGTGTCGACGACGATCAACAGGATGTTCGGTCGATCGGGACTCGGCGCGCACGCCGGCAGCAGCCAGAGCCAGAACACGCTGGCAGCGCGCCGCAGGTCACCGGTTTCCCACAGCTGGCGCGGATGTTCTCCACGGGCTCGCGGCGACCGGGCCGCGAGCTGGTCGCGAGGAAACGCCGGTTCGCGAGGCTGTGTCGTGGACATCGTCGGCTCTGCGGTTCATGATCTGCTGGTCGAACGCTCGAGTCACCATCATGGCTGGCCGCCGAAAGGTTCGTCGATGAAATCCGAAGGCACTCGCTCGGGAGCTGTCCGGGTCGCCGCCGAGCTTGCCGACCGCGCGCGCGCCGAAGCGTGCCTGTCGCGCGTGGCGCGCGAGCTGATCGGCTCGGAGATCCTTGCCATTGCGGCGCAGATCAGGGCGCGCATCGCCGCCGGCGAGTCGGTCCTGAACCTGACCGTCGGCGACTACTTGCCGAGCGAGTTCCCGATCCCGGCGGCGTTGCTGAGCGGCATCAAGGAAGCGCTCGACCAGGGGCAGACCAACTATCCGCCGGCCGACGGGATGCAAGAGCTGCGCAAGGCCGTGGTGCGTCACTACCAGCGCGAGCTGTCGCTCGACTACCCGGTCGAATCCTGCGTGATCGCGAGCGGCGCGCGCCCCGCGATCTATGCCGCGTATCGCAGCCTCGTCGACCCCGGCGACCGCGTGATCTACCCGGTCCCCTCGTGGAACAACAATCACTACTGCCATCTCGCCGGCGCCGTGGGCGTGCCGGTGGTCGCTCGTGCCGATGATCATTTCATGCCCAGCGCCGCGCTGATCGCGCCGCATTTCAAGGACGCTCGGCTCCTGTGCTTGAACTCGCCGCTCAATCCATCGGGGACGATGTTCACGCGCGCGCAGCTGCTCGAGATCGTCGCGGCGGTGGCGGACGAGAACCACCGGCGCAAGCGCAGCGGCGCCCGCCCGCTCGTGATCCTGTACGATCAGGTGTACTGCGGCCTCACGCTGGGCGGTCACTCGCATCACACGCCGGTCGAGCTGTTGCCGGAGGCGGCCGGCTGGACGATCTTCGTCGACGGCATCTCGAAGAGCTTCGCCGCGACCGGGCTGCGGGTCGGCTGGGCGATCGGGCCGCCGGCGATCGTCGCGCGCATGGCTGACCTGATCGGCCACATGGGGGCCTGGGCGCCGCGCCCCGAGCAGCTCGCCACCGCGCGCATGCTCGAGGATGCCGCCGCGCGCGCCGAGTTCGAGCTCACCATGCGCGCTGCGCTCGAGGCGCGCCTCGAGCGGCTGCACCAGGGCCTCGAGCGCCTGTGCGCGAGCGGCCTGCCGGTGCGCAGCCTCGCCCCCGAGGGCGGCATCTACCTCTCGGCTCAGGTCGCGCTGCGCGGGTTGCGCCACGGCAACCAGACGTTCACCACCAACGACGCGATACGCCGCTACCTGCTCGAGTCGGCCGGCATCGCGCTGGTTCCGTTCCAGGCCTTCGGCTACCCCGGCGAGGACGGCTGGTTCCGCCTGAGCGTGGGCGCGGTCACCCGCTCGCAGATCGACGAGGTGCTGGTGCGATTGCAGACCGCGCTGCAGCGGCTCGGCGCCGCCTGAGCCGCGAACGGCTCGCCAACACCACGACGTGCGTCAGGCGGCGCGGCGGCACCATCCTCGCCGCCGCTACTTCGCCGGTGCCAGGAACTTGATGTCCGCTGGCCCGTTGCAGTAGCGCACGTACGTGGTGTCGGCCTTGGTCTTGGCCCAGTGCGGGGAATTGGCTGGAATGACGACGTAGCTGCCAGCCTCGACCAGGGTGGCCTTGCTCTCGTCCACGGTGTCGCCGCGACCGATCCAGATCGCGCCCGAGATGACCGTCGCGATCTCGTCGGCGCTGTGGGTGTGCGGGGCGAGCAGCGTTCCGGCGGGCACCTTGTTCATCGACAGCACCGGCCCCTTGGCGAGATCGCCGTCGAGCAGGCAGCTCATGGTGCCGGGCGGCATGTCCTTCACCGCCGTCCACTTGACGTCCTTGGCGGCGACGACCGCGAACTCCTTGCTCGACACGGTGGCTGCGACCGCGGCGATGCTGGCCGCGGCAACGAACAGGATCGCGAGCTTCATGATGTCCTCCGACTTGGGATTGCGGGTGATCAACCAACCGCGAGCGATTGTCGCGCGATCCGCGCCACCTGTCACGCGCTGCTCCATGGTGGCATCGAGCGATTGCTGCGCGAGATCGGCGGCAGATCGCGGTTCTGCGGCAGCGCTCGGCAGAGCATCATTTGCGCAGGAGGTGCGGCAGCAGCTCGGGGCGGTGGCGGATGTGTGACCGGAGAAATCGCCTGATCAGCGCGCGGGCGTGCATGGTCGCGTCCGGTCATCACCGCAAAGATATGCGCGACTCGGTTCACCGGGTCTGCGATAATCGCCGCGCCTCGCTCAGGCGAGGCCGGTTTCCATGGCCAACCAAGAGGAAGAGCCTTGGCACGCATTCACATCACGATCGACATACCACAGCGGCCCCGCCCAGGTCTCGATCACCACCGACGACAACGCCAGCCGGCCCGTGAGCCCGCGGGATCTGGCCACGGCGCCGGGGTCCGACGCCAGCCAGGCTGCCGATGGTCGCGCGTTGCGCGCCACCCGCGAGGCGCGCGGCTGGAGTCAGAACCGAGCTCGCCAAGCGCATCGGCTGCTCGCCGGCGACGATCTCGCAGCTCGAGGTGAGCGGCCGGCGACTGTCCGAGCGCCTCATGGTGAAGATCAAGGCCGCTGGCCTCGTCCTGGCAAGCGATCCCGCCCCAAACCGAAACGGTCGGTGAAACAAGCAGGAGGGACAGCGTAGACTGTCCCTCCCTCCCGCCGTGCCTCGTCGCAATCTCACCAGGATAGTACTCGCGGTGCTCGCGGTGCTCGCGCTCGGTTATGCCACCGTCGAGCGCGCCACGCTGAAGCGGGTGAAGCGCACCGATCTGACCGTGTATCTCGCTGCCGCCGGGGCGGTGCTGCGCGGCGGCGAGCGGCTGTATCAGGTCACCAACGAGCGGGGCTGGCACTACACCATGCCGCCGCTGTTCGCGGTGCTGTTCGCGCCGTTTGGCCTGCTGCCGCCGCCTGCCGCCGCGGCGCTGTGGTACGCGCTCACGATGGGCGCGCTCGCGCTCAGCCTGGCGTTGATCGCACGGCTGGTGGGCGCTCACGGCCGCGCCGTCTCGCGCGCGTGGTGGTGGCTGCCGCTGCTCGTCTGCGTCGATCCGATCCTCGATATCATCACGCGCAGCCAGCTCGGCATCGTGATGCTCGCTCTGTGCGTCCTGGCGCTCTGGCTCCACGGCGAGGGCAAGCCGTTTGCCGCCGGCGTCGTGGTGGCGCTCGCGACCACGCTCAAGGTCTACTCGGGTCTGCTCGTGCTCTGCTTCTTGCGCCGCCGCGACGCAAGGCCCTGCTCGGATGCCGCGGGTTTCGCCGCCTTTGCCGGTGCGATTCCTGCGGCCGCGTTCGGCGTGCCGCTCGCGGCGCGCCACTGGGCGTTCTGGTTCACCCGCGTGGTGCTGCCGTTCCTTCAATCGAGGGACGGCGCACGGCCTTTCGATGAGCTGCAGGACCCGATGATCGCGAAGAACCAGTCGCTCTATGGCACGCTCAGCCACCTCGTCCGGCTGGTGCGCGGTGAACGTTACCAGCCGGGCCCGGTGCTCAAGGTTGTGGTCGTGATGGCCTCGCTCGCCCTGGTCGGGGCGATCTGGCAGGCGCTGCGGCCGCGCGGCGCGCCCACCAGCCGAACGCGCGCGTGCCTCGAGTGGTCGCTGCCGATGATGTTCGGGCCCGCCGTGGTGCCGGCTGCGTGGAGTCACTACTACACGCTGCTCGTGTTCCCGCTCGCCGTGGCCGTGGCCGAGCTGCAGGCGAGCGTCGCCGATCCGGTGCGCACCACGCTCAAGCGCAGCTTGATCACGGTCGGTGGGCTCGCGTTCGTCTACGCGCTCACCTCGCTGATCCGACCCGCGTTCAACCAGGAATGCTTCGCACTCGATCTGGTCATGGCAGTGCGCTCGGCCGGACTGTTCTGCTGGGCGGCGCTGATCCTGGGCATGGCCTTCATCCGCATCCTCGCGCGCCTCGACGCGGCGCCGGGCGGACGTCGCGCGACGCGGTGAAGCCGACACCCGTTGTGCATGGGTGCGGGCCGCATTCCAGCCGCCCGAGCTACCTCGGCCACAGCCACCCGAACGCGCCGGCGGTCACCAGCCCGTAGACCAGGCCGTCGATCAGGTCCTTGATCGCGACCGACCATGGCTTGCCCATCCAGATCGCCGGCGGGATCGTGCCGCCCGCGTATGCGAGCCAGGCCACCGTGCCGGCCACGCGGAACACGTGCAGGTAGTCGGTGCCGGCTGCGAGCGTGCGCGACGCGACGTACGCGACCGAGAACGAGATCAGCAGGCTGTACACGAACCACTGCACGAGCATCGGACCCATCGTGCAGACGCCCGCTCGCTTGACCGTGAGCAGGCCCACCGGACCCTCGATGAACTTCTGCTGCATCGCCGGCGCGGCCAGCTGCTTCATGTCGGTGCAGTATGGCAGGACGTAGAAGCCGGGTGCCGGGTTGCCCTTGCGGATCGCCGCGCGCACCTCGTCCTCGTTCGCGAGCCCGCGGCAGTCACGCTTGTGATAGCCGAGCACCATGTGGATGATCGAGCTCGCAACGAACACCAGCACGGCCGACAGGACGATGGGCATCCAGAGCGACATGAGCGACAGCATGGGCGGTCTCCCGGGTCAGGACGAGATGGTCTGGACGAGACACGTCGGGACGATACCGTCGCGACCGCGCCGATCAAGCGTCGATGCGTGCGGGCACGCCGAGCCGCCGGGGCCGGTCAGGGACTAGCCGCGCTGCTTGAAATCGCCGGCACGCACCACGACCAGGCGGTCTGGCTGCACGTGCCTCGCGAACGCGGCGACGACGTCGGCGGGCTCGAGGCGCTCGATCTTCGCCAGCATCGCTTGTGCGAACTGCAGCGTGCGATCGGCGTGCAAGCTGGCGAGCAACAGCTGCGCCAGCAGGCGATCCTGGGCGAGCAGCACCGCTTCCTGCTCCCGGTAGCCCTTGCGGGCATCGTCGAGCTCCTGCGGCGTGATGCCGTCCGCGAGCAACCGCTCGAGCTCCTCGCGCGCGGCGCTGATCGCGCCGGCGATGTTCTCCGGCGCGCACATGCCGTAAGCCAGGAATGCCCCGGACTGCTCGAACGCGCTCGCGCCGAGCGATGATCCACAGCCGTAGGAGAAGCCATCCTTCTGCCGCAGCCGGTTCATCAGCCGCGAGCTCAGGCTGCCGCCCAGGATGAAGTTGCCGATCGACAGCGCCGGATAGTCGGGCTCGTCGTCGCGGATCTTGATCGGCATGCCCATCGCGAACGCCGCACTGGTCTTGTCGGGCGTGTCGAGCACGACCGCCGCGGGCGGTACTTCCTGGTACGGGCTGCCGATGCGCTGGTAAGGCCGCCCTGCCGGCCACGACGCAAGCTGGTCGCCGAGGAACCGGGTCAGCTGCACCGGATCGAACGCGCCCACGAACACCACTTCGCCGGCACTGGCGCCGAGCCATCCGTGCACTTGCCGGATCTCGTCGAGGGCGAGCGCCTCGATGCGCTCGGCGCGCTCGGCCGGCGTCGGCACGTAGCGAACGTCGGTGCTCGGATACGGGCTCAGGTGCCGCTGCAACGCATTCATGCAGAGCGCGAACGGCTCGGAGATCTGCTGCTCGATCTCGGCCAGGGTCTCCTGCCGCAGCTGCTCGAACTCGTCGGTCGGGAACGCGGGCTCGCGCAGGATCTCTGCCATCAGCTCGAGCACCGCGCCAAGGTTCGCGCGCGAGGTCTCGATGCTCACGCCGAGCGACCCCGGGCCGCCCAAGGACTCTCTCAGCAGGCCCGTGCCGATGCGACCGACGCGCAGCTGCGCCTTCAGCTCGGCCAGGCGATCGTCGATCTGGCGCCGCGTGTGCCTGCGCGTGCCGCGCATCATGAGCGGTCCGAGCAGCGCTGCGGCCTCGGTTCTCGTGCTCAGGTCGGCCGCGGCCGCGTAGCGGCACACGAGCTGCGCGCGCACGCTGTGGCCGCGCGTCGCCTTGGGCAGCAGCGCCAGCTTCATGCCGCCCGGGAGACTGCTGCGCAGCGTGTGCGCCTCGATGTTCTCGTGGGTTGGCTCGAACGCGGCGCCGCGGGCGATCGGTTCGCCACCGCGGTAGTCGTTCAGGATCTGCGCCAGGTCGGGGCTGGCCGGCACGATGGTGCGATCGCAGTCGCGGCTGGGAATGAACGTGCCCACCGTGCGATTGCTCGGCTTGAGATAGTGCTCCGCCACCCGCTGCACGTCGGCCGGAGTGACGCCGGCGATGCGGTCGCGGTGCAGGAACATGATGCGCCAGTCGCCGATCGCCGCCGACTCGGTCAAGCGCAGGGCGACCCGCTGGCTGTCGTTCATCATCAGATCGAAGCTGCGCGCGAACTGCGCCCTGGCGCGGTTCACTTCCTCGTCGGTGAAGCGCTCGCGGCCTAGTCCATCGAGCACCTGGAACAGGCGCTCCTTGATTGCCGGCATCGACTGATCGGTGCGCGCCTGCACCATGATCTCGAACACGCCCGGGTCGTGGAGCGATTCGACGTCGGCGTCGACGCTGGTGGCGAGCCTGGTCTCGATCAGCACCCGGTATAGCCGTCCGGTCTGATCGGTGCTGAGCGTGTTCGCCAGGACCTCGAGCGGGGCGTTGTCCGCGTGCGTGCCGGAGGCTGCATGGTACACGCACGCCAGCGCCTGCACGTCACCGTTGCGTCGCAGCGTGACCTCGCGTTCGCCGTCCTGCGCGGGCTCCACCGTGTAGGTCCGATCGAGCTGCCGCGCGGGCCGTGGGATCTTGCCGAACACGTGGACGATGCGCTCGAGCGTCGCTGCCTCGTCGAACCTGCCCGCGACCACGAGCACCGCATTGTCCGGCTGGTAGTACTTGCGGTAGAACGTCTGCAGGCGTTCCACCGGCACGCGCTCGATGTCGGCGCGCGAGCCGATCGTCGACTTGCCGTAGTTGTGCCACAGGAACGCGGTCGAGCGCACGCGCTCGGCCAGCACGCCGGCCGGATCGTTCTCGCCGATCTCGAACTCGTTGCGCACCACGGTCATCTCGGCGGCGAGGTCGGCCGCGGCGATGCTGCTGTTCACCATCCGATCCGCCTCGAGGTCGAGCGCGAAGCAAAGGTGCGACTCGCTCGCGGTCAGCGTCTCGTAGTAGTTGGTGCGATCGTACGAGGTGGTGCCGTTGAACTGCGCGCCGTGCTCCTGCAGCTCCTTCCAGATCTGCGGGTGGCGCGGCGTGCCCCTGAACAGCATGTGCTCGAGCAGGTGCGCCATGCCGGTCTCGCCATAGCCCTCGTGGCGCGAGCCGACCAGGTAGGTGATGTTCACGGTCAGCGTCGGCTTCGAGTCGTCCGGGAACAGCAGCACCTGCAGGCCATTGTGCAGCGCGTACTCGGTGATGCCTTCGACCGTGGTGATCCGTTGGGCGGTGCTGGCGCCCGGCTCGGCAGCGGCGGTGGGAACGGGATCGCTCACGGGGCCCTCTCTTGCGCGTCGGTCGACGCGGCGTTGCGCAGCGGATCATCGGGCCGGGATTTCTAACGTGCGGGGCGGGCGCTGTAAAGCGGGCGCCGCGGTGAGCGATCAGGCCGCAGCAGCCGAGGGTTGTTCCGGATCAGAACCCGCCGAGCACGAGCGCGAGGCCCGGTGTCGACGAGACGTCCTGATGCGGGCCGCCCGCGCCGGGGTCTTGCTCGAGCACCTGCAAGTAGATCGTGAGCCCGCAGAACGCCGTGTCGCACAGCACCGTGAACGGCAGCGAGGCGCCCGCGCCCGGCAGCACGAACGGCTGCAGCACCCACGGCGGCGACACCAGCACGGTGCCGCCGGACGGGTTGGGGATCGAGCCTGGCGTGACGCCGGCGATGAACAGCGCGGGCAAGGTGCTGCCGAGCGAGTTGGTCACGATCAGGTCGATGGTACGGCAGATCACCGGGATGTCGCTCGAGGTGAGCGACGGCACGCCGTTCGTGCCCGGGTAGCCCGCGCCGTAGTTGTTCCACGACGACGGACAGACGCGGCCCGAGTACAGGCGGAAGCTGCCGGACAGCGCGCCGCTCGAGCTGTCGCACGGCGCGAGCACCAGGAAATCGTCGAAGCCGTCCTGATTCACGTCGCCGCCGGCGCTGACGGCGAGACCGAACGCGTCGCCGACGACGTCGCCGGTCATCTCGTACAGCGTGACGCAGCTCGAGCCCACCACGGTGAGCACACGTGCATAGCCGCGATCGGTCGCGCTGCCGCAGTAGAACGGTGCACCGACGACGAAGTCGCCGTAGCCGTCGTTGTTGACGTCGCCGACCTCGCTGACCGCGGCGCCGAAGATGCCGCCTTGGGCGACGCCGAGCGACGTGGTGAGCAGCGCGCCGGTCATGCCCGAGAACACGCACACGCTGCCGGCGTCGGCGCCGCCGAGGTCATCGCCCGGCACGCCGACCAGGAGATCATCGCGGCCGTCGTGATCCACGTCGCCGGCGCTGCTCACCGCGTAGCCGAAGTAGCCGAGCGGCGTCGGGCCCGCGAACGTGTAGATCTCGCTGCGCGTGCAGCCCGAGTACACCTTGGCGTAGCCGATCGAACCGTTGAAGCCCGGCGCGCCGACGATCAGGTCGGGGCAGGCATCGCCGTCGACGCGACCGGCTCGGCGCACCGAGGCGCCGAATTGGTCGCCCGCGTTCTGCCCGTTCAGCGTGGCGATCACGGCGCCGGTCTTGCCGGAGATGACCTGCACGTAACCGGTCGCGAACGGAAAGTCGCTCGGCGCGCCCACGGCGATGTCGGGCACGGAATCTTGATCGACGTCGCCGAGGTCGCTCACCGCGAATCCGAACAGGTCCTTGATGGTCTTGCCCGCTGCGGTCAGCAGCACCGCGCCGGTCCGGCCCGAGAACACCTGCACGTAGCCGTTGCCGGTCGTGGTCTGCGGCGCGCCCACCAGGACGTCGCTGTAGCCATCCTGGTCGAGATCGCCGGCGCCGCTCACCGACAGGCCGAAGCGATCGCCGGCGGTGTTGCCGGCAAACGTCCAGACCAGCGAGCCGTCCTTGCCGGAGTACACCTTCACCACGCCGGTGCCGGCCTCCTCGGGCGCGCCCACCGCGACGTCCTGATAGCCGTCCTTGTTGACGTCGCCGGCGCCGCGCGCGGCGGCGCCGAGCGCGTTGCCGGCCGAGCCGTTCACCTTGAACAGCGTGGTGGGGGTGAGCTGAGCGACGCTCGCTGGCACGAGGGTGCCGAGCGCGACGAGGGTGATGGCGGCGCGTGCACGCGACATGGTCGTGGATCCTCGGTTGTCAGTTCCAGGCGGCGAGACCGTCGCTCCTAGGTTGCCGCAGCGCCGCGCGCGTGGCAAGCACGTCGCCGGTTTCCTCGCCCCGCCGCGGTGCACGTGGCCACGCGACCCCGCTGCGCGTGATCAGTCGAGCCGCGAGATCTTCGCCACTGGCTTGGGTGCGAGCCGCGTGCCGCGCGCGGTGACGCTGGTTTCCGCGAGCGTGTTCAGGTCGAACCTGGCGCTCGTCACGCGCTGGTACTTCGCCGGGACGAACTCGAGCTGCAGCTTGCCGGGCCGATCCTCCGCCAGCAGCAGATCGACCTTGCCTTCCTTGTCCTTGATCAGCTGGTACTCGCGGTCGCGGATGAACTTCAAGATGTGGATGCGCTTGGCGAAGGCAATGCGCTTCAGGTCGCGATACACGACCGTGAAGCGTGCCCCCTTCGCCTCGTCGAACACCGCGCAGTGGAGCACCTTGCCCGGCAGCAGCATCTTCTCCTCGGGGCCGACGATGCGGTAGGTGCCGTCGTTGCAGATCGCCAGGATGCGATCGTACTCGCTCACCGTGAGCGGGAACTTCTCGCCGTTCACCTTCGAGCCGAAGAAGCCCGACTCGGCGTCGTAGCTCAGCTTGATGTTGGCGTTCGCGACCGCGCGCTTGTCGACGTTCTCGAAGCGCTTGATCCTGGTGCGGCGCGGGTACTCGCCCTGGTACTGAGCGATCAGGCCCTGAAGGTAGCCGACCGTGGTCTTGGTCAGGTGCTTGAGCTTCTTCTCGCGGTCCTTGATGGTCCTCGCGACCTCCTCCATGTCGGCCTTGTACTTGGCGATGTCGTAGGCGGAGATGCGGCGGATGCGGATCTGCAGCAGGCGATCGACGTCGTCCTGCACCATGGGTCGCACGAACCACAGGCGGTGCTCGTGCATGCCGTCCCACACCTCCTTGCGCACCGCCTCCTCGGTCTTGGCCTTCTCGAGGCGCTTGTAGACCCTCTGCTCGATGAAGATCTGCTCGAGCGTGAGCCAGTGCTTGCGATCCGCGAGCTGCCGCAGCTCGTACTCCAGCTCGGCCTTGATCTGTGCGAGCAGCTGATCGGTCAGGTAGGCGAGCACCGTCGAGACCGACAGCTCCTGCGGCTTGCCATCGCCGATGGCGACGATGTTCGAGGCGATGCTCACCTGGCACTCGGTGTACGCGTAGAGCTGCGGCAGCACGTCGTCGGCGTAGACGCCGCGCTGCAGCTGGATCTCGATCTCGACCTTGTCGGTGGTGAAGTCGCTCAGCGCCGCGATCTTGACCTGCCCGCGCTGCGCCGCCGCCTCGATCGACGCGATCACGCTCTCGGTGGTGGTGCCGTACGGGATCTCGGTGATCACCAGGCGTTTCTCGTCGCGCGCCTCGATCCTGGCGCGCACCAGCACCTTGCCGCGGCCGTCGTCGTACTCGGACACCTCCATCAGGCCGCCCTGCGCGAAGTCCGGGTACACGCGCGCTTCGCGGCCCTCGAGCAGCGCGATCTGCGCCTGCAGCAGCTCGATGAAGTTGTGCGGCAGCACGCGCGTCGCCATGCCGACCGCGATGCCCTCGGTGCCGAGCATCAGCAGGACCGGGATCTTGGCCGGCAGGAACACCGGCTCTTCCTTGCGGCCGTCGTAGCTCGGCAGGAACTGCGTCAGCGGCTGATGGAACAGCGTGTCGAGGGCGAGCTTGGTCAGCCGGCACTCGATGTAGCGTGCCGCCGCGGCGGGGTGGCCGGTGAGCACGCTGCCGAAGTTGCCCTGCCGCTCGATGAAGTAGCTCTTGTTCGCCAGCACGACCAGCGCGTCGCCGATGGCCGCGTCGCCGTGCGGGTGCAGCTTCATGGTCTCGCCGATGACGTTCGCCACCTTGTGGAAGCGGCCGTCGTGCATCTCGAACAGCGTGTGCAGCAGGCGCCGCTGGACCGGCTTCAACCCGTCGCGCAGCTCGGGGATGGCGCGGTCCATCACCACGTAGCTCGCGTACTCGAGGAAGTTCTTCTTCATCAGCGGTTCGAGTTGCGCCATGACGTGCTCCGCGCCTAGCCCAGGTCGAGGATCAGGTTGTCGACGATGAAGCTCTTGCGCTCGGGCGTGTTCTTGCCCATGTAGAAGTCGAGCGACTTGTTGACCTCGCCCATGCTGGTCACCACCACCGACTCGAGCCGGATGGCCGGGCCGATGAAGTGCTGGAACTCCTTGGGGTTGATCTCCCCCAGCCCCTTGAAGCGGGTGACCTCGGCGCTCTTCAGCTTCTCGAGCGCGGCGTCGCGCTCGTCCTCGCTGTAGCAGTAGATCGTCTCGCCCTTGTTGCGCACCCGGAACAGCGGCGACTCGAGGATGAACACGTGGCCGGTGGTGACCAGCTCCTCGAAGTAGCGCAGGAAATAGGTGAGCAGCAGGTTGCGGATGTGCATGCCGTCGACGTCGGCATCGGTGGCGATCACGACGCGGTTGTAGCGCAGTCCGTCCAGGCCGTTCTCGATGCCGAGCGCCTGCATGATGTTGTAGAGCTCCTCGTTCTTGTACACGGTGTCGCGCTGCAGCCCGTAGCAGTTGAGCGGCTTGCCGCGCAAGCTGAACACCGCCTGCGTGTACACGTCGCGGCACTGCACCATGGTGCCGCCGGCGGAATCGCCCTCCACCAGGAAGATGGTGCTCTCCTCGCCGCGGCCGCTCTTGTCGTTCAGGTGGTGCTTGCAGTCGGTGAGCTTGGGGATGCGGATCGCGACCTGCCGCGCGCGCTCGCGTGCCTGCTTCTTGATCGACTGGAGCTCCTTGCGGATGCGCTCGTTGGCCTTGATCTTCTCGACCAGGCGCTCGGCCGCCTCCTTGTTCTGGTGCAGCCAGCGGAACACGTGGTCGCGCACTTCTTTCAGCACCCAGCCGCGCACGTCGGTGGAGCCGAGCTTGTTCTTGGTCTGGCTCTCGAACACCGGGTCCTGCACCTTGACCGCGATCGCGCCGACGATGCCGTCGCGCACGTCCTCGCCGGCGAAGTTCAGGTTGGCGAACTCGTTGATCGCCTTCACCAGGCCCTCGCGGAAGCCGCTCTGGTGCGTACCGCCGTCGTTGGTGTACTGGCCATTGACGAAGCTGAACAGGCTCTCGCCGTAGTTGTGCGTGTGTGTGAATGCGAACTCGAGCTGCTCTTCGCGCACGTGCACGATGTCGTAGATCGGCGGCTCCTCGCCCAGCTCCTTCAGCAAGAGGTCCTTCAACCCATCCTTGCTCTTGAACGTCTTGCCGTTGTAGCTGATCGTGAGCCCGGTGTTGAGGTAGACGTAGTAGTTGAGACGGTGCTCGATCGTGCTCTCGTCCCAGGCGTACTTCTTGAAGATCTCCGGGTCGGGGGTGAAGCGCACCAGCGTGCCGTTCAGCTGATCGCGCTCGCTGCCGTCCTGCTCCTCGGTGAGCTTGCCGCGCGCGAAGCGCGCGCGCTTGAACCGGCCCTCGCGCCAGCTCGCCACGAGGAACTCGGACGACAGGGCGTTCACAGCCTTGGTGCCGACGCCGTTCAGCCCCACCGAGAACTGGAACACGTCGGTGTTGTACTTGCCGCCGGTGTTGATCTTGCTGACGCAGTCCACGACCTTGCCTAGCGGGATGCCGCGGCCATAGTCGCGCACGGTGATGGTGGCGCCGCTGCGCTCGATGTCGATCTT
Source organism: Planctomycetota bacterium (assembly GCA_046349655.1). Classification (GTDB taxonomy): domain Bacteria; phylum Planctomycetota; class B15-G4; order B15-G4; family JAXMBY01; genus JAXMBY01. Next base: position 8,159 of record JAXMBY010000057.1, on the reverse strand, counting down.
CCTGCCGGCGCCCATGATGAACTCGTCGACCGCGTTGTCGATCACCTCCTTCAGCATCACGTAGATGCCATCGGAGGGGTTCGAGCCATCACCCAGGCGGCCGATGTACATGCCGGTGCGCAGCCGGATGTGCGCGAGCGCGTCCAGCGTCTGGATGGTCTTCTCGTCGTAGGCGATCTGCTTCTGCGTGGCCAATGCAATGCCTCATGCCTCGGATCCGAGCACGGACGGCGGCTCCTCGATCGGGTCAGGAGCGTGGCATCGAAGCACGCGCCGCCGGGCTTCGCAACCTCGCCGTGCGAAAAGCGCGTGGCTCGCGTGCGTGCAGCGCCCGCTGGGTTGCCGGGTTGTGCATCGCAAGGAAGCGCGCCGCGCGTGCGGATTGCAGCAGCGAAACGCACCGGCGGGCTCGTCATGCCATTGCAACGGTGCGCGAGTGAGGGCAGAGCATGGCCGCTCACCCGATCTCGTGTACGTGGCAGCAGCGCGTGGTGAAGTGGCGCGCGCTCGGCGTCAGCTCGGCTGCGCCTGCGGCATGCCGGTGCGCTGCGTGCGATGCCGGCGCACGTTGCGCGCCAGCCCCAGCCGCTCGAGCGCGAAGATCACCCACCAGCCCATGTCGACCTGGCGCCAGCTCCAGCCGAGCTGTGCCGAGGTGGGATGCGCATGATGGTTGCCGTGCCAGTTCTCGCCCTGGAACGACTGCACCAGGCCGAGCCACACGAGATTGCGGCTCGAGTCCTCGTTCTCCTTCACGCCCGGCTTCATGTGCGCGAGCGAGTTGACGAAGCACTGTCCGTGCAGCGAGAACGTGAGCCGGATCGCCCCGAGCCAGAAGAACGCGCTCCAGCCGAGCGGCAGGCCGATGAAGAACGACGCAGCGAGGATCGCGATCTGCCAGCGAGTCCAGAACAGGTAGTAGGGCGTGTTGAGATCGGGCGCCCAGCGCGCGATCGGACTCTGCGCCGACTGCCACAGCCACTTCAAGTGCGACCACCAGAAGCCGCCGATGCGCGGGCTCGAGATGTCGAGCGGCGTCTCGGTGTTGGCGTGATGCAAGCGGTGGTTCGCGGTCCAGGTCGCCGGCGAGCCCGAGCCGTTGAAGATCGCGAGGAACACGAGCGCGAACTCGATCGCCGGGTGCAGCTTGAGCGCCTTGTGGGCGATGGCTCGATGATAGCCAACGGTCGTGCCCAGCCCACCCAGCCAGGTGAGTGCGTAGGTCGCGAAGAAGATCTTCCAGCCGGGCAACGGGAACAGGATGAAGCCCAGGATCGCGAACGCATGGATCCAGCAGATCCAGAAGAACGTCCAGCCCTCGCCGCGCTGCCAGCGATACCAGGGCCAGGTCCATGGCGCGCTGGCGGTGGTCGGTGCGGATGCTGCTCTGGTCGATGTGGGGATGGTGGTCGATGGCGACGGGATCGACTGGCTGCCTGCTGGCATCGGCAAGACTCACTCCGGCCAAGACGAGTGCGGGGGTCCTGAAGATCTATCGGGGGACGCGCGGCTTCGTCTGAAGGCGGTTCGGCGATAATTCGGCTGCGGGTCTGTCAAGGTGGGGAAGTCCGGGCCTCGAGAGCACGCGCGCCATCAGTATAGTCATCGCCCGCGCCAATTGCGCGCGCCGAATCCGTGGCCGCTGGCGGGCCGGTGGCAACGCGTGCGATTCGCCGGCAAGTTGCCAGCCGCGCGGCGCTAGTCGTGGCTGCTCGCGCGGGATTCGCCGCCGGCGTTGCCGCGGCGTGCGCGCGGGTCGGCGCCCCGGAGCGGCGCGGCCGCAGCCGGTCTCGGCTTCTGCCGCAGGCTGAGCGCGATGCGCTTGCGCTCGAGGTCCACCGAGAGCACGGTGGCCTTCACGATCTGACCCACCGACACCACGTCCATCGGGTCCTTGACGTAGCGATCGGCCAGCTCCGAGATGTGCACCAGGCCATCCTGGTGCACGCCGACGTCGACGAACGCGCCGAACCGGGTGACGTTGGTGACCTTGCCCTCGAGCACCGCGCCCGGCTTCAGGTCGCCGAGCTCGCGCACGTTCTCGTCGTACTGGACGGCCCGGAACGTCTGGCGCGGATCGCGGCCCGGCTTGCGCAGCTCGTCCAGGATGTCGTGCAGCGTCGGCAGCCCCACCTCGCCGGTCACGAACTGGTCGAGCTGGATGCGATCGAGCAGATCGCCGCGCGCCGCGAGATCGCGCGGCGCGACGCCGATCGAGTCAGCCATCGCGCGCACGACGTCGTAGCGCTCGGGATGCACGCCGGTGTTGTCGAGCGGATCCGCGCCGTCGCGGATACGCAGGAACCCCGCCGCTTGCTCGAACGCGCGCGCGCCGAGCTTGCCCACCTCGAGCAGCATCGAACGGCGTGCGAACGGCCCGCGCTCGTTGCGCAGCGCGACGATGTTCTTCGCGATCGCCGGACCGATGCCCGACACGTAGGCGAGCAGCGATGCCGAAGCGGTGTTCACGTCCACGCCCACCGCGTTCACGCAGCTCTCGACCACCTCGCTCAGCGCCTTCTTCAGGCTGGGCTGGTGCACGTCGTGCTGATACTGGCCGACGCCGATCGAGCGCGGCTCGGTCTTGACCAGCTCCGCCAGCGGATCCTGCAGGCGCCGGCCGATCGAGATCGCGCTGCGAATGGTGAGGTCGAGGTCCGGGAACTCCTCGCGCGCGACGTCCGACGCGGAGTAGATCGAGGCGCCCGCCTCGCTCACCACCACCTCGTTCGCGCCCAGCTGTGGGTGCTTGCGCACCACGTCGTGCACGAACGCTGCGGTCTCGCGCGAGGCGGTGCCGTCGCCGATCGAGATCCAGCCGAGCTGGTGCTGCGTCAGGATGCGCACCAGCTCGGTCTCGGCCGCCGCCTTCGCGGCCTCGCCCTCGAGCTGCAGCACGCCGCCCTCGAGGAAGCGGCCGGTGGCGTCGACCGCCGCCCACTTCACCCCGGTGCGCACGCCGGGATCCAGCCCGAGCACCGGCTTGCCGCCGAGCGGCGGCGCCATCAGCAGGTCGTGCAGGTTCTTGGCGAAGATGCCGATCGCCTCCTGATCGGCCTTCTGCTCGAGCCTGCGGCGCACCTCGTTCGCGAGCGACGGCAGGATCAGGCGGTCCAGCGCGTCCTTCACCGTCGCTTCGAGCAGGGTCGCGGCCTTGCCGCGTGCCTGACCGAGGTACAGGCGGCGCAGCCGATCGACCAGCCGGTCCTTCTGCGGCACGTCGATGCTGATCGAGAGCTGCCGGTCGTGCTCGCCGCGGCGCATCGCCAGCACGCGATGCGACGGGATGCGCGCGACCGCTTCGCGGTGATCGAAGTAATCGCGGAACTTCTGTGCGGCCGCCGCCTTCTCGTCCTTCACCCGCGATGCCATCACGCCGTTCTTCTCCAGCTCCTCGCGCACCACGGCGCGGAACTGCGCGTCGTCGGCGAGCCGCTCCGCGAGGATGTCGCTCGCGCCGGCCAGCGCCTCGTCGACCGAGGCCACACCGTTCGCGGCCGATACGAACGCGGCGGCCAGGCGCTGCGGATCATCGCCGCTCAGGATCGCGAGCCGCAGGCGATCGGCCAGCGGCGCGAGCCCTTTCTCCTCGGCCTTCTTGCCGCGCGTTTGCCGCTTGGTCTTGTACGGCAGGTAGAGGTCCTCGAGCGTGCGCTGCTCGGCGCACCTGGCGATCTGCTCCTTGAGATCGGCGGTGAGCTTGCCCTGCTGCTCGATGGTGGCGAGGACGAACTGCTTGCGCTTGCGCAGCTCCTCGAGCTCCTCGATGCGATCGCGCAGCTCGCGGATCTTCACCTCGTCCATGCCGCCGGTGCGCTCCTTGCGGTAGCGGGCGATGAAGGGCACGGTCGCGCCGGCTTGCATCAGCTCCACGAGATTGGCGACGTGCGTCCGATTGAGGCGCGCTTCGGCAATGACCTGATCGACCGTGGTGCGGTCGACTGCTTCGATCGTGGGCGCTGATTCGGACATGGCTGTGCTACCTGTGGTGAGTGAGGACCGGGCCTGGCAATCGCGGTAGATCCTCGCGGTTTGCCGCGCGCTTCTCAAGGGGGAGTCGCGGCAAGACCGATGGCGTGCCGCTGCCCCCTCCCAATCGCGCGCGCGCACGGTATCATGGCCGCGATCATCCCTGGAGCGCCAGCCGATGCCTGCACCGCATGAGCCCGACCAGATCGATGCGCTGTGCCGCGCGCTCGAAGCGCCCGCGCCGCTGGATGCCAGGATGCAAGCCGTGCTGGAGCTGATCGTGCAGCAGTGGGGTGCCGTGACCGGCACGCTGCACTCGCTCACCGATGACCGGACGCTCGCGCTGCGCGCCTGGTACGGCCTGCCCGAGTCGATGCTCGCGATCGTGCGCTTGATCCCGATGGGCAAGGGCATGGCGGGCGTGTGCGCGCAGACGCGCGCGCCGGTGACGATGTGCAACCTGCAGTCCGACCAGAGCGGCGTGGCGCGACCGGGGGCACGCGCCAGCGGCGCGCAGGGGGCGATCGTCGTGCCGATGCTGAGCGCAGGCGAGCTGTACGGCACGCTCGGCATCGGCATGAGCGGGCCGCACGACTTCAGCAAGGATGACGAGAGCCGACTGCTCGAGGCCGGACGCCACATCGCCTGCGCGCTCGCGCGCACCCGCCTCGGTCGCTGAGCGCTTTTCGATCACACCATCGCATGCGCGAGCCGCGCGCCCTCGCCGTGCAAGCTGCTGCCGACGGTGTCCTGCAGCAGCGCGCGCGCACGCTCGAGGTGCATGCGCGTGAACGCGTCGATGGTCACCCGCTCCGCGTCGATGGTCACGCTCGCGAGCGGCCGCGGCCCGGCCGGCGAGTAGCTCTCGAGCGCGTGCTCGCGCAGGATGTGCGTGTGCTGGTCGAGCGGCGCGAACGCGGCGCGCTCCGAAACCAGCCGCGCGGCGCGCGCACCATCCGTGGTGCGGTACTCGCCGCGCGCGCGGATGATGCGCTCGCGCACGAAGCTCGAGGTGCGCGGGTACGGCAGGCCGTCCTTCTCCCAGGCCTTCTGCGTGGCGGACAGTCCCTGCACGATCTGGCTGCCGCACAGCTTGAGCAACCGCCCGCGCGATACGCCGGCGTGGTTCGCACGCGCGGTCGCGATCGCCTGCTCGACCTGCTCGTGGAATGCGGGCGCCGCCGCCAGCGGCACGCGCACGCCCTGCAGCAGCACCGGTCCGTCATCGAGCTCGACCATGCGGCCGAGCAGGACGTGCCCGAGGCCGCAGTCGAGCGGCAGGCTCGCGAGCGGCACCTCGTGAGTGGCTGCCTCGCCGTGGCGGCGCAGCCGCGCGCGGTCTTGCTCGACCTGCACCACGTCGTACAGATCGAGGTGGCTCGCCTGCATCGCATCGAGCGCTGCCTCGGTCGCCGCGCCGTGCGTGCCGCTCGCCTTGCGAAACGCGCTCAGCACGTCGCTGCCGCCCGGCAAGCGCGCGTCGCAAACCACCCACGACGCGAACGTTTCCATCACCTCGCTGCTGCGCGCCTGACCCGGGCCGACGACCTCACCGAGCCCCTGTGACATGAGCTGCACGAACTCGGCCTGGTGGCGCGAGCCGAGCAGCCAGCGCACGATCTGGTCGGCGGCGCCGCGGCAGGTGAGCAGGCTCGCGCGGCCGGTGGCGAGGGTGCGCGGCGCAGCGCGCGGCCCGGTGTGACGCAGCAGATCGAGCGCGCGCCGGCCGAGGCCTTCCGCGAGCGTGCGTTCCTGGTCCGACGCCGCGGCCGCGCCGGCCTCTGCGAGCGAGTTCGCTGCGGCCCTGGCCGCAGCGCTCACGTCCTGGCCAGCCCGGGCCAGCAGCGCTCGCTCGGCGGCAGCGATGGCGTTGTGCGCCGCGGCCAGCGGCGCGCTCGCCGGCGGCTGCTCGAGCTCGCGCAGCGCGTGCTCGAAATGGGCCCGCGCCATCGCCGTCAAGCCTGGTCGCGCGAGCGCGCCCGCGGCCACGGACCTGGCGCGCGCGAGGTCGCCGGTGTGCAGCAGCGCCTGGAGATGATCGTCGTCGTGCAGCAGCGCGCCGGGCGTGCGCGCCAGCGTCTGGAACAGGTCCTCGCCTGCGGCCGTCGCGCCCGACTCGACCAGCAAGGCAGCCTTCAGCGCCTGCGATCGCTCCGCGCGCAGCGGGTCCTTGCTGGCCTTGATCAAGAGCTCGCAGGCGGCGAGCGCGTCCGCCATCGAGCCGCGCGGGCGCAGCACCTCGTGGATGTGACTCTCGAGCAAGTCGACGTAGCTGATCGCCGGCTCGGCTCGCCCCGAGCGCGCCACCGTCTCGCGCAAGCTCTCGAACGCGACGCGGTCGCCCATGTCGCGCAGGCGCTGCGCCAGCCCCCAGCGCACGAAGTCGGTGAGCTTCTCCGGGTCGATCGCTGCGAGCTCCGCCTCGCCCAGCTCGAGCATGCGCTGGTGGGCACGCAGCTCGCCGCGATCGAGCCAGCGCTTCTGCTCGCTCGGCGACAGCGCGTAGCCCTCGAGCGCCTCCTCGACACCGATGGCATCCTCGCTCTCGGCAGCGTGCGCGGCGTCTTCCTTCGGCAGGCAGCACTTCTTGTACTTCTTGCCGCTCCCGCACGGACACGGATCGTTGCGACCGGCCTTGCTCATGGCGTGCTCTTGACCTCTGGGGTGGACTGGAAGGCGGAGAGGTTAGCAAAAGAAACCGGGCGAGCGAACACAGTTCCGTTGCCGTCGCCCGTGGCACAATGGCTGCGATTCGACCATGGACGAGAGCCCATCGACCACCGCGCGATTTGCCTGCGACGCCATGCTGAAGGGCCTGGCGCGCTGGCTGCGTGCGCACGGCTACGATACGTTCTGGCAGTACGGCATCGACGACGGCGAGATCGTGCGCCTGGCGCTCGCCGAGCGGCGCATCCTGCTCACCGGCGATTCCGGCATGATGCGGCGCAAGCTGGTGCGCGATGCAGTGGTCGCGGCGCTGTTCATCCGCCACGATCTGCCGGTGCGCGCCCAGCTGCGGCTGGTGGTGCATCGCTACCAGCTCGCGGCGCGCCCGCCACGCTGCATGGCTTGCGGCGGCGAGCTGCGCGCGGTCGACAAGGCGAGCGTGCGCGACGAGGCCCCACCGCGAACCTATCGCTGGCTGGACGAGTTCTTCCGCTGCGCCCGGTGCGGCAAGCTCTACTGGCGCGGCACGCACTGGCGCCGCATCGCCACCAGCGTGCGCGCCATGCTCGCGCCGGATGCGGCGGCCGATGCGAACGCGCCGACCTGACGCGCTAAAACAGCGCGCGCTGGACGGTACAATGCCGGCCCCATGCGCATGATCCAGCTGCTCCGCAACGGCTTCGTCTGCCTCGAGCTCGACCTGCCCGAACCCGAGCCGCTCGACGAGGAATCGCATCGCCGCCGGTGGGTGCGCGATCAGAAGGAAGCGGTGATCCGCGAGATCGTGCGACTGTTCGACCAGACCGGACGGGTGAGCAACCAGAGCGCGCTGTTCGAGGATCTCTGGAATCGCGAGAAGCGCCAGGGCACAGCGATCGGCGACGGCATCGCGATCCCGCACGTGCGCACCCTCAAGGTTCGCCAGGCCCTGCTCGGGTTCGCCCGCTGCACGCGCGGGGTCGAGTTCGATGCGCCCGACGGCAAGCCGGTGCACCTGTTCTTTCCGATCGTTGGACCGCCCTACGAAGATCGCGTGTACCATCGCGTCTACCACGCGCTCGGCGAGCTGCTGCAGTCCGCCGAGGTGCGCGCGCGCTTGCTCCACACGCACGACGCGGGCGAGGTGTATCGCCTGCTGAACGTGTGAGCCACCGAAAGCCACCATGCCAATCAACCGACGTCAGTTCCTCCGGGCAACGGCCAGCGGCGCCGCCATGTGTGCCGCGGGCTGCATCACCGACCACGTGCACCAGAACCTGCTCTACCCGATCTACCTGCAAGGCGACCTCGCCGATGCCGCGCTCGCCGCGGCCGCTGCCGCCGGCGCCGAGGACGCGAGCGTGCGGATGGTGCGCTGTCGCGCGATCCGTGTGCAGGCCACGAGCGGCGGCGCCGTTCTCGCCGCCGAGCAGAGTGCGTTCGGCGCCGGTGTGCGCGCCTGGGTCGGCGGGCGCGAGGGCTTTGCCGCCGGCATCGATCTCAACGCGGCGCGCATCGCCGCACTGATGCGTCAGGCCGTCGCG
>JAXMBY010000056.1:0-44237 GCA_046349655.1 Planctomycetota bacterium | reverse complement strand
GGCGAACGCATCGAACGACGAGTCGTACGCGGGATGCACGGCGACCAGCTGCCCTTGCAGGTGCGTGGACAGCTCGGTCACCGACAGGCCCATCGCGGCCAGCTTGCCGAGGTAGTCGTCGCAGTAGGCCTTCGACTTGGCCGCCTTCTCGAGGTCGATGGCGCGCGCATCCCAGGTCGGAACCTGCACGCCGACGAACCCGAGCTCACGCGCCCACGCGGTGATCGACTCGACCGCGTTGAACGGTGGCCGCTCGCCCATGTACTGGGCGAGGAAGATGGCCGGTCCCTTGATCGTCTTCATGGCGCATTGCCTCCTCGCGTTTGTTCGCATGCGGGCGCGATGTCGCTCGGCGCGCCGCCGAGCGCGATAGCTAAGACGCTGGCGCGACGCGGGTCAAGGGCGCAGCCGATCGCGGGCCAGCCCTACCGCGGCGGCGATGGCCGTTCGGGATTCCTGCGGCGCAGCGACTGGACGTAGCTCACCAGCGAGGCGAGCTGCTCGCGATCGAGCATGTCGACGAGCCCCTCGGGCATGATCGACAGCTCGCCGGTGCCACGCTCGTGCACCTGGCTCTTGTCGATCGCCTGCGCGGTGCCGTTCGCCATGCGGATCTCGATCTCGGTGGCGCTCTCGGCGACCACGAATCCGTTCACGTCGCTGCCGTCCTGGAGGTGGAACCACTGCGGCTGGAAGCCCTGCGCGATCTGCGCGCTCGGCCGGAGCACCGACTCGATCAGCTGCGCTCGCGTCAAGCGCTCGCCGGCGTCGCCCAGGAACGGACCCTTCGGCTTGTCCTCCGGCACGACGGTGTGGCACTTGAGGCAGCCCACCTGCTCGAACAGCTCCCGCCCGCGAGCGACGTCGCCGGGCCGCACCAGCGCGTCGGCCATCACCGACTCGAAGCTCAGGCTCGCGACGCGCGTGCGCGGGACGTTCACCTGCACGCTCACGGCGAAGTCGCCGGCCGTGTTCACGACCTTGAGCAGCAGCACGTTGTTGCCGCGCTCGAGGTGCACCGCCACGTGATCCTCGCCTGGCGTGAGCGAGCGGTCGCCGCGGTGCTCGTGCACCTGCACGCCGTTCAGGTAGACGCGCACGCCGTCGTCGCTGCCGATCAGGAGCTCGGCGGGGCCGGCATCGATGGCCTCGTAGGTGGTCGTGCACAGCGCCACCGCGCCCTCGGTGGTGTGCAGGAGATCGTGCAGGTAGATCGCGCCGTTCTCCTGCGAGCTGAGCGCGGGCCGCCACTCGTAGGTGTGGCCGTCGACGGCGAACGGCGCGAACGGCCCAGCCGCCGCTTGCTCGGGCGGCAGCCGCACGTCCATGCCGCGGTGCCCTGGATCCATGATCGGCCCGAGCACCTGGTAGCACGCGAGCACGCCCGAGAGCTGCGCGAGGCGCGCGGCGAGCTGGTGCGCGCGGCTCGCATCGACGCGCGCGTCGGCGCTGAACGCGCGCGCCGACTTGGCGACGTCCAGGTAGAGCGCGACGTCCGCGCCGAGCGCGAGCGCCTCGGCCTGGCTGACCATCAGCTCAGCGAGGTGCGTGACCTCCGCCGCGCTGCCGCTCGGACCGATCGATCCGAGCGCGCGCAGTGCGAGCGACCGGGTCGCGTCGCGGTCGACGAGCGGCAGGATGGCATCGCTCGAATCGGCGTCGCGCAGGTCGCCGAGCGCCGTGAGCGCGGCGGCGACGATCGGTGGCCGCGCGTCGCCGAGCAGCGCGCGCACGCGATCGAGATCGCGGCGCGCCTGCGCGGGTCCGACCGCGGCGAGCAAGCCCTGGAGCTGCGTGTCGTCCTGCCATGCCTGCTCGATCGCTTGCCTGGCCGCGGCACCGTCGATCGAGAACAGCGCGGTGTACGCCGAGGCACGCGCCGCGGCCGACGCGCGCGCGAGCTGCACCAGCGCCGGAACCGCATCGGCGCTGCGGATCTTCTCCAGCGCGCGGTGCGCGGCGCGCGCGAGGTCGTCGGGCGCGCCTTGCTGCTCGAGCGCCGCCACGGTCTGCACGAGCACGCTCGCCGCCGCGGCCGTGGCCATGTGCGCGAGCACGCCGATCGCATCGCTGCGCAGCTCGAGGGCGAGCCGTTCGCTGAGCGCGATCTGCGCGATGGCGGGTGCGGCCTCGGGCGCAGCGATGCTCACCAGCGCCCGCGCGGCGTCGGCGGCGAGCGCGTCGCTGCCAAGCGCGAGCTCGGCGAGCTTGGCGGTGCCGGCGCCGATCCGGTAGCGAGCCAGCACCTCGAGCGTGTGCTGCCGCGCCTGGGGGCGATCGAGCTCGCGGGCGAGAAGCTCGCCGATGCGCGCGCTCTCGGCCCAGGTGGTCGGGCGATAGTACGGTCCGCGCGTGTCGGGCCGCGTGTCCCACCAGCTGCCGTTCCATTCACCTTCCTCGTGATACAGGCGCGCGAGCGTGGTGATGATCTCGTCACGCACGGCGCGGTCGCGCGGCCGATCGAGCGCGACGATCAAGCCGGTGACGGTCTCTGGCTCGTGCAGCTCGCGCAGCGTGCGCAGCGCGCCCTGCGCCACCGCGGGCGGTGCGAAGTCGAGCGCGGCGAGGCATGGCAGGGCGGCATGCAGCGCGCGCAGCGAGCGCAGCGCCGCGTGGCGCACCATCACGTCGCGGTCCGCGGTGAGCGGCAGCAGCGCCGCCGCCTCGCTCGCGCGGCCGAGCCTGCCGAGCGCGATCGCGGCCTGCGCGCGCACGCGTGGATCGGCATCGGTGGTGGCCGCGAGCGGCAGGTCGGCGCGCACGTTGGCGAGCTGCGTGCGGCGATCGCACAGCGCGCGCACGGCGAACTCGCGCAGGCTCGGATCGCGCGCGAGGCGCTCCAGCAACGGATGGCTGCCGGCACCCAGGATCTGCGCGAGCGCGAACAGCGCGGCGACGCGGCGCGGCATGGACCCCTGGTCGTGGGCGAGACGCTCGAGCGCGGGCGCGACCCGCTCGCCGCGCGCGATCAACTCGCGCTGCGCGGCGAGCACGCGCACCTGGCTCGGGGAAGCGAGCTCGTCCAGCAGCAGGGCGTCGCTCAGAGGCGCGAGCTCGGGCTGCGGCGGCACCGCTCTGCCCGGGAACGTGATGCGATACAGGCAGCCCTTGGCCGCCGTCTCGCCCCAGCCATCGCGCGCCCAGTCGGCGACGATCAGGGCGCCTTGACCGTCGGCCTCGATGTCGGTCGGCTTGCCGCCCTGCAGGAACTCGTCTTGCGACGGCGTGAAGGTCGCGCCGCTCGGCGTGAGCACGTGGCGGTAGACGATGCCGCGGCCCCAGTCGCAGGTGTACAGCTGCTCGTTGAACGCCGCCGGCCAGCCGAGCTCGCGCACGTAGAAGCTGCCGGTCGCCGAGCCGCCGCCGTAGTCGGCAAGGCAGGGGATGATCTCGTCGGCGAAGTTCTTGAACAGGCGCGGGTAGCCGTACTCGGCGCCCAGCTCGATGTGCGTGAGGCGCGCGTTCCAGCCATCGCCGTCGTTGGTGTTGTCGCGGGTGAACGCATTCAGCAGCGGATCGATCGCGACATCGTAGGTGTTGCGCAGCCCCGACGCGCACAGCTCGATCTCGCTGCCGTCCGGACGCACCCGCACCACGCCGCCGCCCTCGAGCCGCACCACGCTGCCGTCGCTGCCCACCGCGTGCTCGATGCCCTTGTCGCCGATGCTGATGTAGAGCCAGCCGTCGATGCCGAGGCGGATGCCGCTCGGGATGTGATGCACGAGGTCCTTGGGCTTCGGGCCGAGCCCGGTGACCAGGTTCACCACGCGCTCGGCGACGCCGTCGCCGTCGGCATCGTGGTAGGCGGTGAGCAGCGGTGCGTGCACGACGAACAGCGTGTGGTCGGCGAACGTCATCCCCTGCGGCGCGTTCAAGCCCTCGGCGAACACCGTGAAGCGGTCGGCGCGGCCGTCGCCGTCGGCATCCTCGCAGCGCTTCACCCGGCCGCCCTGCCCACCCGAGTTGTACTCGTCCTCGCCGAGGAACACGACGCGCGGCGATGCCACCGCGAGCGAGGCCGGACTGTGGATCTCGGGCGCGCTGGCGAACACGCTCACCGCGAACCCGGGCGGCGCCCTGGGCAGCTCGAGATCGGCGTGGCTCGCCGCCTACTCTGCCAGCTCGGTCTCCTTGCGCGCCACGTCCGGATTGGGGGTGGCATCGCCCGCCTCGCGGCCGCACAGCCAGCGCAGCGCACCCTGCAGGTGCTCTTGATACGGCGCGCTCGTCCACACGTCTGGACGATGGCCGAGGGACGTGTAGAACACGCGCCCCTGACCATACGTCTTGCACCACGCGATCGGCACGTGGTAAGGCTGCTTCAGGGCGGTGCGCTCCATGTCCAGGCTCATCAGCACGCGCACCGCCGAAGCATCGAACCGCCGGAACCGGTAGATCTCGTCCTGCCACGAGAAGCTCGGGGCGAAGCCTCTGGTCGCCGGATGCGACCCATCGTTCACGCGGATCGTCACGGTGCTGTCGGCGCCCCACGGGTGGCCGTCGAACGTGCCGCCGATCATCGTCGGGTAGATCGCATGATTGGCGAGCGTGTCGGTGGCGCAGTGCATGCCGATCACGGCACCGCCGTTCTTGAGCCACCGATCGAATGCCGCGTACTGCGCCTCGGTGAACGGCAGCTCGCCGGTGGTGTAGAACGCGATCACCTGCGTGCGCGCGAGCGCCGCCTCGTCGATCGAGCCGACATCCTGCGTGCACTCCACCGTGAACCACTGCGCGCGCGCGGCCATCTGCTCGAACACCTGCTCGACCAGACAGCGCTCGCCGGCGCGGCGTGCGACGTCGTGCGTGAAGCCGCACGACTGGGTGACTAGCAGCACGTGCGGCTGCGCGGCGCGCAGCGCGAGCGCGAGCGGCCCGAGCAGCAGAGCGAGGCCGAGGAACGGCGGGCGTGGTGGCGTCATGCGATTCTGCCGGCTGGCTGGTTGTCGATGAAGGGCAGGAGCAGTCGACGGCGCGCTCACTTTGACATGCGCGCGCACATGCGTCCACCCGCAAACCGCGGCTGTTGCTCGCGCCCGGGTTCGGCTAGAATCGGCTGCCTCGTCCGCCCCACCGAATCGATCCGCTCGCAACAGGAGGATACCGATGCGTCCGTTTCTCGGCTTGAGCGTCGTTGCCCTGGTGATCGCTGGCCTGGTGCATGCCGCCGTGGTGCAGGAGAAGCAACCCGCCGGCGGCCAGGATGCACCCGCCATGGTGCAGCCCACCAAGTTCCACGGCTATCTGAAGGCGCAGGTCGGCACCTGGGATGCCACGGTCAAGATGATGATGCCGGGGGCTCCCCCGAGCGAGGATCACGCGGTCGCCACCAACACCATGATCGGCGACCTGTGGCTGGTGGAGGACTTCAAGGGATCGTTCGGCGGCATGCCGTTCTCGGGCCGCGGCATCACCGGCTACGACTCGCACAAGAACAAGTACGTCGGCACCTGGGTGGACTCGATGGTCGACTATCTGATCGTCGTGGAAGGCACCGCGGATGCGACCGGCAAGGTGCGCACAATCACCTACGAAGCGCCCAGCCAGACGGGACCGGGCATGGAGAAGCACCGCGACGTCACCGAGCTCAAGGACAACGACACCATCCTGCTCAGCATGTACACCACCGGCGCCGACGGCAAGGAAGCCATGACCATGCAGATCACCTACAAGCGGCGCAAGGCATGAGCGAACCGGGCCGCACCTGAACGGCGCGGCGCCGGTCGAGTGCACCAAGGCTCGAGCCGCGAAACTCGAGATGTCGAAGGCTTCGCGCTGGAACCGCGCGGCCTTCGACCTTTTACTTGGGCGGGCCATCGATCGTGTGCCGCTCGCAACCGCTGCCGACTCCGGGGAATGCTCGCATGCCAACGCTCGCTCGCTGCATCGTGCTGGTCTTGCTCGTCACGCCGGCTCGCGCCGCGGATCTCGTACCGCACGATCTCCGCTGTGAGTACCTGACCGACCCAATCGGCCTCGACGAGACCGCGCCGCGCTTCAGCTGGAGCGTCGCGTCGGACAAGCGCGGCCAGATGCAGAGCGCCTACCAGATCCTGGTCGCCACCTCGCTCGAAGCGCTGGCCGCGAACCAAGGCGATCTGTGGGACTCGGGCAAGGTGAACTCGGATCAGTGCGTGCACGTCGCGTACGGTGGCAAGCCGCTGACGTCGCGCCTGAGCGCGCACTGGAGCGTGCGCGTGTGGGACAAGCAGGGCACCGCCTCGCCCTACGGTCCGCCGGCGGCGTTCGAGATGGGGCTGCTCAATCCGGGCGACTGGCGCGCACGGTGGATCGCGCTCGAGAACCCGCCCGCGAACCGGACCTGATCGACCTGACCGGTGCGAGCTGGATCTGGCTGCCGGGCGAGACCAGCGAGGCCGCCGGCGAGGTGAAGGCGTTCTTTCGCCGCAAGGTCGATCTGCCGCCGGGCATCAAGCGCGCCCGCATCCTGATCACCGCCGACGACCACTTCGTGCTGTTCGTGAATGGCAAGCGCACGGCGAAGAGCAACGACGTCGCCGAGCCGTGGCGCGAGCCGCTCACGGTGGACATCACCCAGAGCGTGGCGCCGGGCAGCAACTGCTTCGCGGTCAAGGTCGTGAACAGCGTCGCACAAGCGGGGCTGCTGGCGCAGATCGTGGTCGAGCAGGACGGCGCGCCGCTCACCATCGCCACCGCCGCCGACTGGCGCGTCTCGACCGACAATGCCGAAGGCTGGGAGCAGCCCGCGTTCGACGATCATGCCTGGGGGGCGGCCAAGGAGCTGCACCGGTACGGGGAGGGATCGTGGGGCAGCTTCCTCGGCAGCATGGTGCCACCGCAGCCATCGCCCTACCTGCGCAAGTCGTTCACCGCCAAGGCCGCGGTGAAGCGCGCGCGGCTGTACGTGACCGCGCTCGGTTTCTACGAGATGCACTTGAACGGGCAGCGCGTCGGGCAGGACTACTTCACGCCGGGGTGCACCGACTACCGCAAGCGCATCCAGTACCAGACCTACGACGTCACCGCGCTCCTGCATGCGGGCGAGAATGCACTCGGCGCGATCCTCGGCGACGGCTGGTACGCGGGCAACATCGGCTGGGGCGAGAAGCGCTATCACTTCGGCAGCTATCCCCTGGCGCTGTGCGCGCAGCTCGAGATCGACTACGAAGGCGGCGGCAAGGACTCGGTGTTCTCGGATGCCACCTGGCGCGGCCGCCGCGGTCCCATCCAGCTCGCCGACATGCTGCTCGGCGAGAGCTACGACGCACGCCTCGAGCTGCCCGTTTGGGATCAGCCGGCAGGCGACACCAAGGACTGGCAGCCGGTCACCCTGCACGATCTTCCCGCAGCGCCGCTGGTGGCAGCGCGCGACCTGGGCGTCAGGCGCATCGAGGAGCTCGCCGCGAAGCACGTGACCGAGCCGCAGCCGGGCGTGTTCGTCTTCGACCTCGCGCAGAACATGGTGGGGTTCGCCCGGCTCAAGGTGCGCGGCGCCGCCGGCACCGACGTGACGCTGCGCTTCGCCGAGGTGCTGAATCCCGACGGCACGATCTACACCGCCAACCTGCGCGGCGCGAAGAGCACCGACCACTTCATCTTGAAGGGCGGCGGCGACGAGGTGTTCGAGCCGCACTTCACCTTCCACGGCTTCCGCTACGTCGAGGTGCGCGGCTACCCCGGCACGCCGCCGCTCGAGGCCGTGACCGGCGTCGTGCTGAGCTCCGCCACCAAGCCGGCCGGCTCGTTCACCTGCTCGAGCGAGCTGCTCAATCAGCTGCAGCACAACATCGTCTGGGGCCAGCGCGGCAACTTCCTGTCGATTCCGACTGATTGCCCGCAGCGCGACGAACGGCTCGGCTGGATGGGTGACGCGCAGATCTTCGCCCGCACCGCCTGCTTCAACTACGACCTCGCGGCGTTCTTCAGCAAGTGGTTGAACGACGTCGACGACGCCCAGTCGCCGGACGGCGGCTTCGCCGACGTTTCGCCGCGCGTGGTGGACGATGCCGACGGCGCACCGGCGTGGGGCGACGCCGGCGTGATCGTGCCATGGACCGTGTACCAGTGCTACGGCGACGCGCGCATCCTCGAGCGCCACTACCAGGCGATGCAGAAGTGGGTCGAGTACGTGCACCAGGCCAACCCCGATCATCTGTGGGCGAACCGGCGCAACAACGATTTCGGCGACTGGGTGTCGGTCGGCTCGGACACACCCAAGGACGTGCTGGCGAGCGCGTTCTACTACCAGAGCACGAGCTTGCTCGCCCGGGCCGCACGCGTGGTCGGCCGCAAGGACGACGCCCAGCGCTACGAGCAGCTCGCCGAGCAGATCCGCGCGGCGTTCGTCCAGGCGTTCGTCGCCGCCGATGGCCGCATCAAGGGCGACACGCAGACCTGCTACGCGCTCGCGCTCGAGTTCGATCTCCTGCCAGCCGACCAGCGGCCCGCGGCGCTGCGCTACCTGATCGAGGACGTCGCCAAGCACCAGTGGCATCTCACCACCGGCTTCCTCGGCGTCAATCGGCTGTTGCCCGCGCTCACGCATGGCGGCTTCGCCGACGTCGCGCTCCGACTCGCGCTGTGCGAGACGTTCCCGTCGTGGGGCTACTGCGTTCGTCATGGCGCCACCACCATCTGGGAGCGCTGGGACGGATGGACCGAGGACAAGGGATTCCAGGATCCCGGCATGAACTCGTTCAACCACTATGCGTTCGGCTCGATCGGCGAGTGGCTGTACGAGAGCATCGGCGGCATCGCCCGCGACCCGAACGAACCCGGCTACAAGCACATCGTCATGCACGCGCACCCGGGCGGCGGGATCACCGCTGCGTCGGCCGCGCTCGATTCGATGTACGGCCGCATCGCCAGCGAGTGGCAGCAGGACGGCAAGCAGTTCACGCTCAAGATCACGGTGCCGGCGAACACCACCGCGCTCGTGTACGTGCCGGCGAGCGCCAAGGAGGACGTCACCGAGAGCGGCAAGGCCACCGAGCAGATCGACGACATCCTGTTCCAGCGCATGGAGGATCACTGCGCGGTGTTCGCCGTCAACTCGGGCCACTACGAGTTCCGCTCGCCGATGATCCCGGGCGCGAACCAGCTGCCGCCGGCAGGGTTCGGCGCGCTGTTCAACGGCAAGGACCTCGGCGGCTGGAAAGGGCTGGTCGAGGACCCACCGGCGCGCGCCAGGATGAGCAAGGACGAGCTGGCCGCGGCGCAGGCCATCGCCGACCCGCGCGCGCGCGAGCACTGGACCGTGTTCGACGGCATGATCACCTACGACGGGCAGGACAACAGCCTGTGCACTGCGCGCGACTATGGCGATTTCGAGCTGCTGCTCGAGTGGCGCATCCTGCCCGGTGGCGACAGCGGCATCTACCTGCGCGGCTCGCCGCAGGTGCAGATCTGGGACAACCCGCTCGGCTCGGGCGGCCTCTACAACAACAAGCAGAACCAGAGCAACCCCACCAAGGTGGCCGACCGCCCGGTCGGCGAGTGGAATCAGTTCCGCATCCTGATGGTGGGCGACCGCGTCACCGTGCACCTGAACGGCGAGCTGGTCGTCGACCAGGTGCCGCTCGAGAACTACTGGGAGCGTGACAAGCCGATCTACCCGCTCGGCCAGATCGAGCTGCAGCACCACGGCGCGCCGCTGTTCTTCCGCAACGTGTTCGTGCGCGAGATCCCGCGCGGCAATTGACCGGCGCGGCGCGGCGTGTGGAGGGCACGCGCCGCGGCCGGCACATCCCCTGTCGATGCGCGCTCCGGCAGCATTACAATCGCACCCATGAAGCTCTTCCCCGCCATCAAGCCCTACCGCCACGGCACGCTCGAGGTCTCGCGGCTGCACACGATGTATTTCGAGGAGTGCGGCAATCCCAGGGGCAAGCCGATCGTGTTCCTGCACGGCGGCCCGGGCGGCGGCATCGATCCGATCTACCGGCGCTACTTCGACCCGCGCAAGTGGCGCGTGGTGCTGTTCGATCAACGCGGCTGCGGCAAGAGCCGGCCGCACGCGGAGCTGCGCGAGAACACGACCTGGGATCTGGTCGCCGACACGGAGCGGCTGCGCGCGCACCTCGGCATCGAACGCTGGGTGGTGTTCGGCGGCAGCTGGGGCAGCACGCTCGCGCTCGCGTACGGCGAATCGCATCCCGAGCGCTGCAAGGGCTTCGTGCTGCGCGGCATCTTCCTGCTGCGGCAGAAGGAGCTCGACTGGTTCTACCAGGAGGGAGCGAACTACCTGTTCGCGGATGCGTTCGAGAGCTACCTCGCGCCGATCCCGCCGCGCGAGCGCGGCGATCTGGTGCGCGCGTACTACAAGCGGCTCACCAGCAAGAACCCGCGCACGCGGCTCGCCGCGGCGCGCGCGTGGTCGATCTGGGAAGGCTCGACCAGCAAGCTGCGGCTCGATCCCGAGCTGGTGAAGAAGCTCGGGCAAGCGCGCTTCGCCGAGGCGTTCGCGCGCATCGAGTGCCATTACTTCGTGAACCGCGGCTTCCTCGAGCAGGACGATCAGCTGCTCGCGAACGTGAAGCGCATCCGCCACATCCCCGGCGTCATCGTCCAGGGCCGCTACGATGTGGTGTGCCCGATGATCTCCGCGTGGGACCTGCATCGCGCCTGGCCCGAAGCCAGGCTCATCATCGTGCCCGACGCGGGCCATTCGATGAGCGAGCCCGGCATCCAGAGCGCCCTGGTCGCCGAGACCCACAAGATGAGCCGGTTGTGAAGCTGCGGCGGCGGGGCAACGCCCCCAACGTGGAGCACACGGACGCGCAGGCCCTTCTCACCGTAGACGACCAAGCTCCATTGTCGCTGCACGTCGAGGTGGGTCGCCGCTATTTCCAAAGATGCTCGTACTGAGGCGGTAGCTGCTTTCCGACCGTGGCTCCGGCGGTGGTAACTCCCCGCTTGCTCTTGCCACCGAGGTCCGCCAGGTCGGGGCGAGATTCGATGCACGTATACGTGTCATCTTTTTTCCAGAGCTGAAGTGTGCGCGGATAGGCACCGAATCCCTTGAAGGTGCTACCGGCTGCCTCTTGAAGGGCGGCCGCAGCGCTCGTGTGTTCAGGGCCAAGAACTGCTGACACCTGGCTGGCAAATTGTTCGCGCAGCTGTGCGCCCGCATCGGCAAACGCATCGATCGCGAAGTGCATTTTTTCGGTGCCGTCAACCTCCGTCATTCGCTTTTCCAACCGAGTGTGCTGGTCTTGGGCCGCGTTCACCTCGTCCCAAGTGGTCTGGAGTATGGCGTTGATCGCTTCGACATCCTCCAGATCAATGCCCAGCTTCTCCGCGGCATTCTCTGCGAGCGTCGGGCCGCGCTGGCCAAGCTGGATGAAATTGGCGAATTTCTGGCCAGCTTCAAGGGACTCGTCCGGCTCCTGAGTTCTCTCGGTCGTCCCGTCCGAAGCCGCCGTGGAATCGTCGCCGGCACCAGCCTCTGGGTGGATCTTCGCAGCGACCGAGGTAGCCTCGACCGGCGAGGATGGGAGTTGCGCCGTCCGGCCCGGAGCTTCCGCGGGCTTCATGGTCCTGCTCTCACCCTGTGAATGGTCCGCTGCCGAAGCCGGCACGACCTGCCGAGGACGGTCCGGTCTTGCAGTTCGTCCCCTCATCACGAACCCAAGAACGACACCGACGACAACACCGCCAGCAACCAGGAGCCATACCGACCGTTGCACGGAACACCTCGCGACTCTTCGTGTGCTTGCCCGCCGACACCCAGATTGTGTTGCCGAAGCTCGCTGCCGCTTCGACGCCTTCTTGTTCTTCTTGTTCCGCCTAAACCGGGAGCACCGGCGCACCGCGCAGAAGTACGCACTGGAGCTGGGCCTGACCCTCGGCGAGCACCTGCGGTCAGGGCGTGATCACCTGCTGGCGAAGGCGCCACCCGTTCGCGCCCATGTGCGCCTGCAGCGCCAAGCGGAAACCGGAGCATCACCGGGAGCTGCTTCGACCTCAGGGACGTAAGGCCATGTCCGAGTGCGGTTGCTGGTCGACCTCGGCTCGCGGTTCGCTGCGTTCGAGCGATGCGAGCCAACGTCTTGCGGGAGGATCATCGTGAGCATCGCCCGACCGACCACGCGCCTTTGCGTCCTGATCCTGGCGCACGCGCCAGCCCTGCGCGGTCAGGCGGGGCCGCCTTCAGATCGCCTGAGCGCCGCGGACAAGTCGCAGCTCGAGCGGATCCTCCACCTCAAGGAGCTCCTCGGCGACGAGGTGTGGCCCGCCTTCGGCGAAGCGGACATCCCTCTGATCCTCTACAACTCCTCGCACGAGTTCCTGCTCGGGCTCGCCGGAGCAGGCGCGCCGTGGACGGTCGTCGAGGGCGACTCGTTCCAGGGTGCGGTCTATCTCCGCCGCGCCGCCAAGAACCCGCAGTCGTTCGCCGTCCGAGTGGCGGAAGAGTGGGCCGGAAGCATCGAATCGCTCACAGCCATGAAGGCGAAGATGGCGGCGCAGGTGGCCGACAAGGTGCCCGCTCCGCTGCGAGCCGTGGTGCAATCGCAGATGCTCGCCCTCTCGCCGGAACAGCATGCCGCCTACGCCTTGCACGAGACCTTTCATGCGTTCCAGGCCATGGCCTGTCCAGCGCGCTTTGCCGCGGCCCAGGGTGTCTACCGCAGCGAGAAGAGCTACCCGTTCGCGGACGAGCGGTTCGCGGCCCAGTGGAACGAGGAGGGTTGCTGCCTCGCCGCGGCGCTCGCCGCCGCCGATGCCGCGGCGCGCTCGGCGGCCATCGCCAGGTTCCTGGATCTGCGCGACGCGCGGCGCCGGTCCGCGGCTCTGAGCGCCGAGCATCTGGCCTTCGAGCGGCAGCTCGAGTGGCTCGAGGGTCTCGGGCACTACGTTGAGCTGCGGATCGCTCAGCTGGCAGACGCGGCCACGCTCGATCCAGCGCTCGGCTCCTACCGGAGCGTGCGGGCGCGCGGCGAAGGCGATCTGGCGTTGCGCCTGCGGCAGCTCGGCTCGCTCGCGGGCGACCTCCGCTTCTACCTGAGCGGGACGGCCCAGGCCCGGCTGCTCGATGGGCAAGATCCCGGCTGGAAATCCACGGTGATGGACGACGGCGTCTTTCTCGAGGACCTGCTGGCGCACACGCTTGCCCCGCGCGAGAAATAGGGCAGCGCGCGGTCCGTGCTGTTCGGTGCGCGCACCGAGGCGTGGATCGCTACCGATGACGAGGGACTGGCTACTCGATCACGAACGCTGCCGGGTTGGAGACGTTGCCGCGGTAGCCGGTCTTGAACCCCACTTCTTGCATGATCACAGGCAACGGGGTCGCCACATCCGAGCCGATCGGGATGTTGACCACGCTCGGCGGCGATGGCCAGGGCACGCCCACCCACGGCACCCGGTTTGCCGCACCGGCGCAATGACGGCGGTCGCGTTCGTAAGATCTGCCCACGTGCGCAGCCCGCGCCCTTCCTGTCCCGGCATTGCGCCTGCGGCATGCGTTTTGTGAACCTCCGCGCGACTCCGCGTCACTCCTGGACCCGCGGCCGCTGCTGTTTCACCCGGGCGGCGGTTGGGTCGTGGTGCGCAATGGCCAACCTCGAGAACCATCAAACTGGAGGACTCATGTTCATGCCCCCCCTTCATCGACTCGCCATGCTGGCATGCAGCGGCGCCGCGATCCTGCTGCCCGCATCGGCTCGGGCACAGACCCGCCCATCGGCCTTCTTCAACATGTTCGGTTCGGCTGCCGGCGATCAGATGGGAACCTCGGTCCGCGACGCCGGCGACTTCAATCGCGACGGCTACGTCGACGTCATCGTCGCATCGCCCGGCGAGAATGGCGGCATCGGCGCCGCGCGTGTCTTCTCGGGCAAGGACGGCTCGATCATCAAGACGTTCCTCGGCCAGTCGGCTGGCGATCACTTCGGCCGCGGCGTGAGCGGCGTCGGCGACGTCAATCAGGACGGCTTCGACGATGTGCTGATCGGCGCGCCGCAGGATGGCACGGGCGCCGGCTACGCCAGGCTCTTCTCGGGCTTCGATGGCTCGTCGCTCTACACCTTCACCGGCGGCGCCGCGCAGGACCTGTTCGGCTACGCGGTGAGCGACATCGGCGACGTGAACAACGATTCGTTCGGCGATCTGGTCGTCGGCGCGCCGCGCGATGCAGCGTCGGCATTGAGCGGCTACGTGTTGATCCTGTCCGGCAAGGACGGCTCGGTGCTGCACACGCTCAACGGTCTGCATGGCGGCGATCGCTTCGGCTTTGCGGTGCGCCGCGCGGGCACCGTGAATCTGGATCCGTGCGCTGACCTCTTGATCGGCGCGCCGGGCGATGCCAACGGCACCGGTTATGCGCAGGTGCGGTCGGGATGCGACGGCAGCGTGCTGCTCTCGTTCCAGGGCCAGCTCGCGGCGGATTCGTTCGGCTACGCTGTGAGCGGCGTGGGCGACCTGAACGGCGACGGCTTCGGCGACGTCGTGATCGGTGCGCCAGGCGACGACACGAGCTTTGCTGATGCCGGCAGCGCCACGCTGTTCTCCGGCAAGGACGGCACGGTGCTGGCGACGGTGCTGGGCGACCAGGCTGGCGTCGCGCTCGGCAGCTCGGTGAGCGAGGGCGGCCACATCGACCCGGGTGCTGGGCTCGACTTCCTGGTCGGGGCACCGGCGTCCTGCACCAGCGCGAGCCCGGGCTACGCGCTGGCGCTCACCCTGGTGGGCGCGTCGGTGCGCACGATCTACCGCGCCGATGGCGACGCACCGGGCGACTCGTTCGGCGCGTCGGTGAGCTGGGCGCGCGACATCAACTCCGATGGCGCCGATGATTTCATCGTCGGCGCGCCGTGCGACGACAACACCGGCGCCGAGGCGGGCAGCGCGCGGTTGTTCTCGGGCCGCGTTTGCTTCGCGTCGTGGAGCAACTACGGCAACGGATTCGCCGGCAGCAACTGCACGCCGACGCTCACGTCATCTGGCAACCCGGTGATCTGCGCGACCGTCGACCTCGACATCACCAACTGCCGCGGGCAGGACACGCAAGCGCTGCTGATCGCCGGCCTCACGCCGGGCGTGATCCCCAACCCGCAGGGCGGCGACCTGCTGGTATCGCCACCGTGGGTGTTCCGGCCGATGACGCTGCCGGCCGCGGGCGCGAGCTTGCCGTTCCACGTCCTGTGCGACTCGGTGTTCTGCGGCTTGACCATCTACGTGCAGGCGATGCAGTTCGATCCTGGCGCGGGCGGACCCAACCAGGACGTCTCGTCGACGCCGGGACTGGCTCTCGTGCTCGGCGGGTTCTGAGCCTCGGATGCAGCGGGCTCGGCGCGAGCGTGGCGCGCCGGGCCCGCGGCCGGCGCTTTGGTTGGCGATGGGCGAGGCCTCGCCACGGTGAGTGGCGACACCGCATGGGCGTCAAAGGGTCTCGAACCAGACCGGCAATGTCACCGAGACAATCTTGTTGTCCGCAAGATCAAACGTGATGGCGGCGACGTAGATGGTGATACCCGGCACCACCTCGGGGAACGTGAATGTTGGGGTGGTCGCCTGGCCGTTGGCGTCAATGGTGGCGCTCAGGAGCGGGATCACGCCGAGTCCAACCCTCGTGCAAGCGTCCCAGTCCAGATGGAGCGTCCTGCCGTTGGGCAGCTCGAACCCGCTGGTGCCACTGCAGGAAAGCAATACCACCGCGAGATTGCCCACCTGTCTGGAGTTGGCATTCGTCAACGTGAAGGACATTGGATTGCCAGCTCGCGGAGTGCCGTTGACCGCGAGCGCAACGCGCGCGTGGACAAACACGTCGGACACGTTGTTGGTGTCGAACGGGACCAGATTCGTTGCGGCACTGACCAGAGTGCAGTTGGCTCCGGTTGAATCGACGCCGCCGAAACTCGCGCCAAAATCTGCTTCTGTCCCCGCCGTGCTGATGCTGATGCGCTCCGTCTCGCCAGTTTGGCGATCGCGGAGAAAGGCGTCCGGGCTCTTGTTGGTGTCGCCGGGGACCAGATTATCCGAGTAGCTATCGAAGCCTACAAACCGACCGTCCGGTGTCGCCGTGCTGAGAAAGCTGTCGCTGTTGCCCTGGTCGCCTGAGCTCGAGACGCTGATGCGGCTCGTCTCACCTGTGTTGCAGTCGTGTAGGTACGCGTCAGGACGCCCATTGCTGTCCTCGGGCACCAGAGGCGCGGCGCTCGTGAAGAAGACCAATCGTCCATCGGCTGACAGCGCTGGACCATAGGAGAAGCCGTCGGCCTGCCCACCGTGCGAATCCACACTCACTCGGATCGTCTGTTGTGTGGCACGATCGTGCACAAAGACGTCCGTGGCTTCATTCGTGTCACCGGGAACCAGGTTGCTCGCAAAGCTCTCGAACGCCACGAATCTCGCGTCGCGCGAAATTCTCGGATATCTGCTCCCCGAATTCGCTTCGGTTCCGTCCGAGCTGACGCTCACGCGCGTCGTCTCGCCCGTCGACCGGTCTCGCACGAACACGTCCTCATGGCCATTGTGATCGTCTGGCACCAGGTTCGTGGCATTGCTGACGAACACTGCATAGCGGCCATCCGGTGTGAGGTCGCCCATGTAGCTGTTTGAGTCACCTTGTGCACCCGCCGAATTGACGCTCACCAGTTCCGTCGCACCCGTGGTGTTGTCGTGCAGGAAGACGTCCTGTTTCCCATTGCTGTCCGACGCCACCAGGTTGGTCGCGACGCTGTTGAAGTGCACGTAGCGACCGTCCGGCGTCATGGCGTTCAAGCCGCTGAAGCCGTCGCTCTGGTTGCCATTGGAGTCGACGCTAACGCGCACCGTCTGCCCTGTCACGCGATCATGGACGAAGACATCCAAGACGCCGTTCGTGTCGCCCGGGACGAGGTTTGTTGCTTCGCTCATGAACGCGACAAAGCGACCTTCTGCCGAGACCGGCGCCGGGGGCCATGCGGACGGTCCGTTCGCCTGCGCTCCCGACGAATCCACGGATTCGCGTGCGGTGACCTGTCCCAGAGCTGACGAAGTGCTTGCCAGATCCGGTGCGGCCGCAATCATTGCGGCCAGCACGATGGTCGCTCGCATGAGAATGGCTCCTGCACGTTGCCCACGAGTCGCACGTGCTCCTGCACGTGCCGCGTGCCATGTGCCTGATGGGCTGCCCGAGAGATCTTCCTTCCAGCGCCGAGGGCTGCGCACCCGGTGCCTCAGTGTTTCTACTATGGCCTTCTGCAAACCGCAAGCGAACCTGCGCGGGGTGCTGCTCGGTTCCGCCTCGGGCAAGCTAGTGAAGCAGCTCCTGTCCGGAAGGGCGAGCGCCTCGGGCGAGCTCTCGCGCGAACGATCGGGACGCGGTGGTTCGGGCTGCCAGTGCTCGTAGGTGACCGGGACGCGATCCTCGTTCCACCTGCGTCCGGGAGCCGTCGCCGGCATCGCCACCGTGGCAGGCTGCTCTGCGAACATCTTGCGCCCTCCGGAGATCGAGGGCGCGAAGGCGCCATCCAGCATGACCTCGCATCGGCGCCGATGCAATCCGCGGCGTCGCACCGCTGACACATCGGTGCCGGGCCATCCGCGCCGACCGGCCGATCGGCAAGACACAATGGACGGAAGAGTCGTCATATATCATGATAACTGACGACAGACCCGTCGATTATCACCTGTCTTTCTTGAGGGGCCCAGAACATGCCGCAGACCTTTCCCCGGGTCCTCGACCTGAATCGCCTGGTCGCGAAGAAGTCACACTTCCTGTTTGGTCCCAGGCAGACCGGCAAGACCTCGCTCATCCGCAACACGCTGCGAACCGACTATCTCTTCAACCTGCTCGAGTCGGATACCTACCTCAACCTCAGCCGCGAGCCACAACGGCTGCGCCAGGAGGTCGTGAAGCCGGCGACGCTCGTGGTGATCGACGAGATCCAGAAGCTGCCCGGGCTCCTGGACGAGGTGCAGTGGCTCATCGAAGAGCGGGGCTGTCGGTTCCTGCTCACCGGATCGAGTGCCCGCAAGCTGAGGCGTGGCGGCGTCAACCTGCTCGGCGGACGGGCGCGCTCGCGCACCCTGCATCCGCTGGTCGCCGCCGAGCTGGGCGATTTCGACTTGAACCAGGCACTCGGCCGCGGCACGCTCCCCGCGATCTACCTGTCCGACAGCCCGCGGCAGGACCTGAAGAGCTACGCGGGCGACTACTTGCGAGAGGAGATCGCGCACGAGGGCTTGACGCGCAACGTGCCCGCCTTCAGTCGCTTCCTCGAGGTCGCCGCGCTCTGCAACGGTCGCATGCTGAACTACAGCCAGATCGCGAGCGACGCCCAGGTGGCACGCACCACCGTGCACGAGTACTTTGCGATCCTGCGGGATACCCTGATCGGGTACGACCTGCCGGCGTGGCAGACGACCAAGACGCGCAGGCCAGTGACCACCGCCAAGTTCTACCTCTTCGACGTGGGCGTCGTGCGTCACCTGCAGGGACGCGGTCGCCTCGACGAGCGCGCTGCCGATTTCGGCGACGCCTTCGAGACGTATCTGTTCCACGAGCTGCGCGCGTGGGTCGACTACCGGGGCGAAGGTAGCTTGCACTACTGGCGCACCACGTCGGGCTTCGAGGTCGACTTCATCCTGAACGAGTCGGTGGCCATCGAGGCCAAGGCGAAGCGCCTGGTACCGGATCGCGATCTCAAGGGACTGCGCGCGATGCGCGAGGAAGGGCGCATGAAGCGATCGATCCTGGTGAGCCTCGAGCCAAGACCCCGGCTAGTCGACGGCGTCGAGATCCTGCCGTGGCGCGAGTTCCTCGCTCGCCTGTGGGGCAACGCACTGTGAGCCCACCCACGGCCGGCTCGCGCAAGATCAGGAAGCCAGGCCGCCGTTCGAGCGGATCGATGCGTGCAGCCTGGTGCATCACATCGTCGGGAAGAACAGCGCGAACATCGCTCCGGTCGGGTCGGTCAGCAGCGAGCAGCGGCCGATGTCGGGGATCGCGGTCGTTTGCATGCAGACCTTCGCACCGAGC
Source organism: Planctomycetota bacterium (assembly GCA_046349655.1). GTDB lineage: Bacteria > Planctomycetota > B15-G4 > B15-G4 > JAXMBY01 > JAXMBY01. The sequence continues at coordinate 25,294 of JAXMBY010000056.1, read as the reverse complement.
TGCGCTGACCTGAGCGTCTTCGCCTCGAGATCATCGCCGAAGAAGTAGACGAACCACCAGGTGGGCACACCGGGCGAGCTGCATGCAAACGCTCGAGTCGGTTCTTATCGCTGGCCGCGACGCGCACGTTAGCGTGCAGCGAAAAGCCATCGAGATCGGCACAGCGACGCTTCTTGATCGACGGTTGGGGTGGCAGCTGAACGACGGCTGGCGCACCCGTGCCCGCCCGTTCCCGAACCGACCTGGCGCCCAACACGGCCCGCATGCGCCGTGCCCGCGCCATGGTCCGCTTGCCGTCTTGAAGCTCAGGTCGGGCCAGCTGGACGAGATGCTGGAGCGACGCTGCACCAAAGATGGGCCGCGAGCACTCGAGCTTGGGCGCACCTTCGTACTCCGGAAGCCACTCCCGAGCCCTGCTCCAGAAAGCATGGTCGCCGGCGTGGAAGATGGTCAACCCGTCGACCGCGACGATGAAGCCGACGCCTGAGTCGGTGGAGGTGATCTTCTTGATCTTGACGTCACCAACCTCGGGGGAATCGCCCCTGGTCGCGCGCCCTCGAAAACGGCGTCGCCCGGCCGGGTGGCCGGGCGATCGCAAGATGCTCGCGTCGCTTGCCGGCCGCAGCCGGCATCGCTCGCTCAGGAGCGGCTCACGTAATCGAAGAACTCGCCCAGGCTCCACTGCGTCCCGGTGGTGTTGATCCACTGCGTCGCGGGATGCGCGAAGAAGAACGAGGCGGCCTTCGCCATGCACTCGCTGCCGCCGCTGATGCCGGTGCCGACCATGGCCACACCCGACGGGATGTTGAGGATCGTGCCCGAGGGGCGATGGCAGAAGGTGCCGGTGGGAACGTGGAAGAAGCTGCCCGAGTGCGGGTGCACGAGCGTGCCTTGCGGTCCACCCTTCGCGGTAGCCGGGACGAATGCCTCGACATTCGCGTCGCTGCTGCTGCTCGACGGCGTGTAGCTGCACGGCGCCACGGTGCTCTGCGGCGCATACGACGTCGCCGGCGCCGGCGCATTCCAGGTCGACGCGGCGTTGAAGAACGGGCTCGAGGTGAAGGCGCTGTACGCGGCGTTGATCGGATTCGACTGCGTGGGATACGCATTCCCGTTGCCCGCCGCGCCCTGCTGGTAGCTGCCCCACCCGTAATGGATGGGCGATGCAGCGTTCCACACGTAGCCGTAGCTCGGGACGAAGTTCACGTAGCCGAAGCCCGGGGTGAACGACGGGAACGCGTTGAAGGTGCCGTACGCCGGACCGTAGCCGTAGCCGACCGGCGCGCCCTGGACGCTGGCCGCGTTCGGCGTCGCGGTCTGCGCATAGCCGGCACTCACGCCGGGAGGGACGGCGGGGATGCCCGGATTGAGCGTGGCGTTCAGCGGGTTCATGCAGGTGAACGCGGGGTTGAAGCGCACGCCGTAGGGCGTCGCGTAGGAGCCGCTGGGGTTGCCGCACGTGGCGTTGACCGGGTAGTACGTGGCAATCGGCTGGAACGCGCTGGCGCCGGTTGCGCTGCCGGTGAACGGCACGTTCTGATTCCACCCGAACGCGGTCACGATCGGATTCGCGGTGGCCCAGTTGATCGCACCGAAGGGCACGTTGCCGGTCGGACCGCAGGATCCGTAGGATCCGTAGGGATTGTTCACGCCGTACGACATGGATCACCTCCAACATGAGGGTTTCGCTGACCAAGCTGATGCTGACCTGCGGCTGGTATCGGACCCGGTGCGCGCCCTGGCGGCGCTTTTCTCGCGAGAATCGTCGCGGCTCGTGAACACGCGTCCTTCACAGGAGTGCAACGCTTGCGTCACGGCCGCGTCATGCGCGACCGCGCGCCGGAAAAACCACGCGCATGACAGCGCGGTGACAGGGGCACGGCAGCGGGCGCTAGGATCGCGCCCATGAACGCACACCCCACGAGCGTCACCTCCCTGAGCCCGCGCATCGGCGCGCTGGCGGTGAGCTTCCGCCAGGTCGGACTCGCCGATCTCGGCCAGCTCGCGGCCGCGCGAACGGCCGTCCTCGACGCGGCCGGGGCGCTCCTCGGCAGCGAGCTCGAGGAGCTGGTGGTGCTGTGCACCTGCAATCGCTTCGAGCTCCTCTACGCGGCGCGTGATCTGGCGCGTGCGCGCGACGCACTGCTCCTGATCGTCGCGCGGGTCGCGCCGCGTGCGGCCGCGGCCGCGGCCGAGCTGAGAGGCGACGCGGCGCTCTGGCACGTGATGCGAGTCGCCGCGTCGCTCGAGTCGATGCTGCTCGGTGAGGGCCAGATCCTCGGCCAGGTGCGCGCGGCGCGCGACAGCGCACGCACGCGCGGCACGATCGGGCCTTGTCTCGAGCTCTTGATCGACCACGCACTGGCGGCGGCGAAAGCGGTGCGCTCGCAGACCTCGCTCGGCAACGGCCGACTGTCGGTGGCAAGCCTCGCCGCGCGCGCGATCGCGGCAGTGAGCGCGCGCGTCGCGGCGCCGCGGGTGGCGGTGATCGGCGCCGGCGAGATGGCGCGCAAGGCGAGCCTCTACCTGAAGCGCCAGGGGCTGCGCTCGCTGTTGATCGTGAATCGCACCCTGGCGCGCGCCGTGGAGCTCGCGCACGAGCTCGGCGCGGCGGCCGCGGGCCTCGATCAATTCCTCGCCTCGCCGCCAGGGATCGACATCCTGGTCACCGCCGCCAGCTGCCCGAGGGCACTGTTCGGCGCCCCTGAGCTGCGCGCGCTCAGGACCAGGCGCGAGCTGCTCGTGGTCGACCTCGCGGTGCCCGGCAACGTGGCCGATCCCGTGGACTTGCCGGGCGTGCAGATCCGCCGGCTGCAGGACCTGCAGGCCGAGGCCGAGCAGAACCTCGCGCGCCGCACGCACGAGATCGCCGCGGCCGAAGCGATCCTCGCGCAGAAACTCGAGGTGGTGAAGCGTCGCCTCGCCGAGCGCAGCGCGGTACCATGGCTGCAGCAGGTGGAGCGCGAAGCCGCGTGCCTGCAGGCAGGCCATGTCGAGCAGTTGCTGAAGCGCGAGCTCGGTCATCTGAGCGAGCCCGACAAGGACCTGATCCGTTCGTTTGCGGAAGACCTTGCGCGGCGGTGCGCGCAGAGCTCGATGCCGTTGCTGCGCGAGCTGTGCGCCCGCATGAAAGAGCCGGCGTGACCATGATCCGAATCGCGACGCGGGGCTCCGACCTCGCGCTCACCCAGTCGAAGCTCGTCAAGTCACACCTCGCGCAGCTCACCAGCGAGGTGATCGAGCTCGTGGTCATCAAGACGCAGGGCGACCGCGAGCAGACGAAGAGCTTCCGCGAGATGGAAGGGCGCGGCTTCTTCACCAAGGAGATCGAGGCGGCGTTGCTCGCGGATCAGGCCGATCTTGCGGTGCATTCGCTGAAGGACCTGCCGACCACGGTGCCCGAGGGACTGATGGTCGTGCCGGTGCTGGCGCGCGAGGACCCGCGCGAGGTGCTGCTCATGCGGCGCGCCGCTGCGGACGAACAGCTGCCGCTCGGCCTGAAGCGGCTGGCGCGCGTCGGCACGAGCGCAGTGCGCCGGCAGGCGCAGCTGCGCTCGCTGCGCCCCGACCTCGAGCTGCTCGAGCTGCGCGGCAACGTGCCCACCCGCGTGCAGAAGCTGATCCGCGGCGACTACGACGCGATCCTGATCGCGCGTGCTGGGCTCGAGCGATTGCAGCTCGACACCACCGCGGTGATCCGCCGCGAGCTGCCCGCAGACGAGCTCGTGCCGGCGCCCGGCCAGGGCATGCTCGCGATCGAGCTGCGCGCGGCCGATCGCCAGCTGCTCGATCTGGTGCAGAAGCTGGTGATCGAGGAAGACCGCCACACGGTCGACGCCGAGCGCGCGCTGCTCACCTTGTTCGAGGGTGGCTGCGGCTTGCCGCTCGGCGCGTTCGCGCGCCGCACGAGCGCCGGCTACGAGATGGTCGCGACGCTCGGACCGCGGCCGCTGCCGGGACCGGATCTGCCGGTCGAAGTGGTGCGCGTGCGCGTCTGCGACGCCGACTGGCGCGAGCTCGCGCCGCGCGCATTCGAGGAGCTGCTCAGCAAGGACTACTGCCGCACCGCCACCGACCAGCCGTTCCCGCTCGCCCACAAGTGCATCGTGCTCACCGGCACGCCGCGGCACGTGCAGGAGCTCGGCAAGGAGCTGATGCAGCGCGGCGCGAGCGTGGTCGTGCACGCGACCGTGCAGCCGGTCGCCGACCCGGATCAAGATCAGCTCGAGCGCGTGATGCAGGACCTGCGCAGCGTCGACTGGGTGCTGTTCCGCAGCGTCACCGCGGTCGAGCTGTTCGCGCCGATGCTGCTCGAGACCGGCGAGTTCCGCGGCCGCATCGGCGCGATCGGCGCCGCGACCAAGAACGCGCTCATCGAGCGCGGCTTCAGCGTCGACATCGAGCCGCAAGACGCGGTCTCCGAAGGGCTGGTGAAGGCGTTCCTCGATCGCGGCGTGCGCGCGCCGAGCCACATCCTGCTGCCTGGACCGCACGCGGGACGCACGGTCTTGCGCGACGCGCTCGTCGCGCACGGCTATCGCGTGACCGAGCTCAAGCTGTACCGACTGCAGCGCACGCAGGCCGAGCAGCCGCTGCCCGACCGCGTCGATGCGATCGTGTTCTCGAGCCCGTCGGCGGTGAGCGCGTTCCTCGACGAGCAGGCGATCCCCGCCGGCGCGCTGGTGGTGACGATCGGACCGGTCACCTCGGATGCGCTGCGCTCGCGCGGGCTCGCGGTGCATCGCGAGGCCGCGCGCCACGACACGCAAGGCATCATCGAGGCCCTGGTGGGCTGACCCGCAAGGACTGCATGAGGAACCGAGCATGAACGAGCTTCACTTGACCAAGCGGCCGCGCCGGCTGCGCGCCAGCCCGCTGCTGCGCGACATGGTGGCCAGCGCCAGCGTCGAGCCGCGCGCGCTGATCCAGCCGCACTTCGTGATCCCGGGCCAGGCGCGCACCGAGCCGATCCCATCGATGCCGGGGATCGCCCGCGCCACCACCGATCAGCTGCTGCAGCAGGTGGAGGCCGATCTCGAGCTCGGCATCACCAAGGTGCTGCTGTTCGCGGTGCCCGAGGAGAAGGATCCGACCGCGCGCTCGGCACGCGCCAAGGACGGCCTCGCGCCGCAAGCGATCCGCGCGCTCAAGCAGCAGTTCGGCAGCGATCTGGTCGTGATCGCCGACGTCTGCCTGTGCGCGTTCACCGATCACGGCCATTGCGGCGTGCTGCACGACGGCGAGGTGCTGAACGACGCGACCCTGCCGCTGCTCGCGGACATGGCGCTCGCGTGCGCGGAGGCGGGCGTCGACATCGTCGCGCCGTCCGACATGATGGACGGCCGCGTCGCCGCGATCCGCCAGCGTCTCGATGCGAGCGGCATGACGCAGGTGCCGAGCATGTCGTACGCGGCGAAGTTCGCGTCCGCGTTCTACGGTCCGTTCCGCGAGGCCGCGCACTCGGCGCCCAAGTCGGGCGACCGCAAGTCCTACCAGCTCGACTGCCGCAACGCGCGCGAGGCGATTCGCGACGCGCTGCTCGACGAGGACGAGGGTGCGGACCTGCTGATGGTGAAGCCGGCGCTCGCGTACCTCGACATCCTGCACGAGCTGCGCGCGCGCACGCTGCTGCCGCTGTGCGCCTACAACGTCAGCGGCGAGTACTCGATGGTCAAGGCGGCGGCCGAACGGGGCTGGATCAACGAGCCGGCGATCGTGCTCGAGACGCTGACGGCGATGCGTCGCGCCGGCACCGATCTGATCATCACCTACCACGCGCGCGATGCGCTCAGGAACCGCTGGTTGTAGCGAGGTTGCGATGACCCCTTCGAGGATGGAGCCGCTCGCGAGCGCGGATCATTGGCTGGCGCGCGCGCGCCGTGATGCCGGGCGGCGTCAGCTCGCCGGTGCGCAGCTTCCGCGCGGTGCCGACCCGCGGCACGGTGCTCGCGCGCGGCAAGGGCGCGCGCGTGTTCGACGTCGACGGCCGCTCGTTCATCGACCTGCAGATGGCGTTCGGGCCGCTGATCCTCGGCCATGGCCATCCGGCGGTGGTGGAGGCAATCGCCCGCGCGGCGCGCGACAGCCAGGGCTTCGGTGCGACCACGCCGGCCGAGGTCGAGCTCGCCGAGCTGATCGTATCGCGCCTGCCGGGATGCGAGCGCGTGCGGTTCGTGTGCTCCGGCACCGAGGCGGTGATGTCGGCGCTGCGGCTCGCGCGCGCCGCCACGCGGCGGCCGATCATCCTCAAGTTCGAGGGCGGCTATCACGGCCATTGCGACAGCTTGCTGGTGAAGGCTGGCTCGGGCCTGGCGACGTTCGGCACGCCGTCCTCGGCCGGCGTCACCGAGGCGCTGGCGCGCGACACGCGCGTGCTGCCGCTGGGCGATCTCGAGAAGCTCGAGGAGCTGTTCGCGCGCGAGGGCGAGCAGATCGCCGCGGCGGTGATCGAGCCGGTGCCGGCCAACAACGGCCTGCTGGCGCAGGATCGGGCGTACCTGCACGGCCTGCGCGAGCTGTGCCGCAAGCACGGCACGCTGTTCCTGGCCGACGAGGTGATCACCGGCTTCCGCCTGAGCGCGGGCAGCCACGCGATCGAGCTCGGGCTCGAGCCGGATCTGATCACGCTCGGCAAGATCATCGGCGGCGGCATGCCGGTCGGCGCGTACGCGGGCCGGCGCGAGCTGATGCAGCTGATCGCGCCGGAAGGGCCGGTCTACCAGGCCGGCACGCTCGCTGGTCATCCGGTGGCGATGGCGGCGGGGCTGGCGCAGCTCCACACGCTGCTCGAGCAGCAACCGTACCAGCAGCTCGCGGCGCGCGCCGAGCGGCTGGTGCGCGAGGCGAACCTGGCGGCGCGCGGGCGGGCGACGTTCCGCGCGCTCGGCTCGATCGTGTGGGTGTGGTTCGGCCCGGGGCCGCTGCCGCGCGCGGCGCACGAGATCGACGCCGCCGCGGTGGCGCCGTTCGGACCGTTCCACGAGTCGCTGTTCGCGCAAGGAGTGTGGTGGCCACCGTCGGCGTACGAGGTCGCGTTCCTGTCGACGGCGCACGACGACGCGGTGCTGGCGGCGCTCGCGGCCGCGATCACGAGGGCGCTCTAGCACACCATGATCAGGAAGGGAAACGGCGTCCTGATCGTGTTCGCTTGCCTGGTGCTGGTGAGCCTGGCGCAGATCGTCTGGTGGATCTACTTCCTGATCCGCGAGAGCAACCGCTTCGAGGAGGCACGCTCGAACGCCGCGGACATCAGCCGTTCGTACGCGATGGTGCGCATGCACACCGAGCTGCCTGCAGACGCGACCGATGCCGAGCGCGCGCGGTTCCTCGCGCAGCACTTCCCGGATCTGATGCTCGCGAGCGATGGCACCGTGCAGGTCACCGACGCGTTCCGCGCGAGCATCGCGCACGACATCCGCCGGCGCATGGTGATGTTCCTGTCGGAAGGCTCGTTCTTCATGGTGCTCACGCTGGGCGGCGTGTTCGTGATCTATCGCGCGCTGCGGCACGAGATGGCATTCAAGACGCAGCAGCGCGACTTCGTCGCCGCCGCCGGCCACGAGCTGAAGACGCCGATCGCGGCGATGCGGCTCGCGCTGCAGACCATCCATCGCCCGGACCTGCCGCGCGAGAAGGCGGCGCGGTTCCTCGCCAACATGGAGAAGGACCTCGAGCGCCTCGAGTCGCTGGTGCACATGATCCTGAAGGCCGGGCAGATCGAGAGCGGCCGGCTCACGCTGCAGCCGGAACCGCTCGAGCTGGACGCCGAGCTGCGTGCCTACGCGAATCGGTTCGACGCCTTGCTCAAGGAGCGCAACTGCGACCTCGAGCTCGACGTCGGCCACGGGCTGTGGGTGCGCGCCGATCGCGAGGCGATGCTCAGCATCTTCTCCAATCTCGTGGACAACGCGGCGAAGTACGTCCGCGATGGCGCGCGCGGCCACGTGCGCCTCAGCGCGCGCGCGCGCGACGCCGCGGTCGTGGTCGAGGTCCTGGACGACGGCATCGGCATCGACCGGCGCGAGCTCGGACGCGTGTTCGATCGCTTCTATCGCGGCCAGGACGATGCGGTGCGCTCGAAGCCGGGCACCGGGCTCGGCCTGTATCTGGTGCGCGAGCTCGTGCTCGAGCAAGGCGGCACGATCGAAGCGGAGAGTGCCGGCCGCGGCAAGGGCGCGCTGTTCCGCATCGTCTTGCCGGCCCTGCAAGGCAAGGTGTCCTGACATGGCCCGATCGCGCATCCTGGTGGTCGAAGACGACGATCACATCCTCGAGGGCATCGCCGTGAATCTCGAGCTGTCGGGCTACGAGGTGCTGCAGAGCCGGCGCGGCGACGACGGCTTGCAGCGGGCGCTGAACGAGGCGCCCGACCTGATCGTGCTCGACGTGATGCTGCCGGGGATCGACGGCTTCGAGGTGTGCCGGCGCTTGCGCGCCGCCGGCCACAAGACGCCGGTCCTGTTCCTCACCGCGAAGACCCAGGACGAGGACCGCATCCACGGACTGGAGCTGGGCGGCGACGATTACCTCGGCAAGCCGTTCAACGTGCGCGAGCTGCTGCTGCGCGCGCAAGCGATCCTGCGCCGCGCGCACCCCGAGCCGGATCAGCTGCGCGAGTTCCGCTTCGATGCGAACGTGATCGACTTCGCCGCGTTCGAGGCGCGCACGCCGTCCGGCAGCACGCCTCTGTCGCAGAAGGAATGCGAGATCATGCGGCTCCTGGTCGAGCGGCGTGGCGAGGTGGTGAGCCGCAACGAGATCCTGAACCGGGTGTGGGGTCTGGACAGCTACCCGACGCATCGCACCGTGGACAACTTCATCGTCCGCTTGCGGCGCGTGTTCGAGGTGGAGCCGCGGCGCCGCGCTACATCCACACGCTGCGCGGCGTGGGCTACCGTTTCACGCCCGAGGGAAAGGCCGAGACATGAACAGCCGTTTCTTGAGCGCGCTGCGCGGCGAACCGGTGGACGCGCTGCCGGTGTGGATGATGCGCCAGGCCGGGCGTTACTTGCCCGAGTACCGCGCGGTGCGCGAGCGGGTCGAGTTCGTCGCGCTGTGCGAGACGCCCGAGCTGGCCGCCGAGGTCACGCTGCAGCCGGTGCGCCGGCTCGGCGTCGATGCCGCGATCCTGTTCTCCGACATCCTGGTGCCGCTGCGATCGCTCGGCATCTCGTTTTCCCTCGAGGAAGGCGGACCGCGCGTGCACCCCAGGATCGACAGCGTCGCGGCGGTGCACAAGCTCGCGCTGCGCGAGCCGCGCGAGTGCGTGCCGTTCGTGTTCGAGACCGTGCGCGAGGTCGCGCGCGCGCTGCCGAGCGGCGTGCCGCTGATCGGTTTCTCGGGCGCGCCGTTCACGCTCGCTTGCTACCTGATCCAGGGGTCGGGCTCGCGCGGCTTCGAGCAGGCGCGCGCCTTCCTGCTGCGCGAGCCGGCGGCGGCACAGCGGCTGCTCGATCTGCTGGCCGAGCTGGTGAGCCGCTACCTCGCGGCACAGCTCGAGGCCGGCGCGCAGGCGATCCAGCTGTTCGACACGTGGGCCGGGCTGCTCGAGCCGGCGCTGTTCGAAAGCGTGTGCGTGCCGCTGTACGAGCGCATCTTCGCCGCGCTCGCTCGCTACCGGGTGCCGCGCATCCTGTTCATCGGCGGCGTGGTGCCGCTGGCGCTGCTCGCGGAGACCGGCGCCGATGCGCTCAGCCTCGACTGGCGCGTCGATCTGCGCAATGCGCGCCAGCGGTTGCCGGAGTCGCTCGCGCTGCAAGGCAACCTCGATCCGGTGATCCTGCTCACCAGCCGCGAGCTGATCGAGCGCCAGACCGCGCTGGTCCTCGAGCGCGGCGGCGGCAAGCGCCACGTCGTGAACCTGGGCCACGGCATCTTGCCCGACACGCCGGTCGAACACGCCCAGCTGTTCGTCGACACGGTGCATCGACTCTCGGGGGAGAGGGCATGAGCAACCAGGATCTGACCGACGTGTCGCTCGACTTGATCCGCCGCTACGATCGGCCCGGCCCACGCTACACGAGCTATCCGACCGCGCCGGTATGGAAGAACGATTTCGGTCCGGCGCAGTACCGAGAGCGACTGACGCCGGCGCTGGAGCGGCGCGGCGAGCCGCTGTCCTTGTACGTGCACATTCCATTCTGCGAGAGCCTGTGCCTGTACTGCGGCTGCAACGTGCTGATCACCAAGCAGCACGGTCGCGCGCAGCGCTACCTGGATGCGCTCGAACAAGAGCTCGACCTGATCACGCCTGCGTTCGCCGATCGCCCGCTGGCGCAGTTCCATTTCGGCGGCGGCACGCCGACCTACCTCACCGCCGACGAGCTGGAGCGCGCGGCCGGCATGGTCGAGCGGCACTTCCCGATCGCGGCCGACTCCGAGCGCGCGATCGAGGTCGATCCGCGGGTCACCACCAGCGACCATCTCGATGCGGTCGCGCGGCACGGCTTCAACCGGCTCAGCCTCGGCATCCAGGACTTCGACGAGCTGGTGCAGAGGACCGTGCACCGCGTGCAGCCGTACGACATGACCAAGGGCGTGATCGATGCCGCGCGGTCACGCGGCTTCACCAGCGTGAACGTCGATCTCATCTACGGCTTGCCGCATCAGACCGAGGCCGGCTTCGCCGCCACCATCGACCAGGTGCTGACGCTGGCACCGGACCGTGTCGCGGTCTACAGCTACGCGCACGTGCCGTGGCTGAAGCGGCAGCAGAACTCGTTCGTGCGCTTCCTGCCGCAGGCGGACGAGAAGGCGCGGTTGTTCCTGGTCGCGTATCACAAGTTCGTGGCGGCCGGGTACGTGGCGATCGGCATGGACCACTTCGCCAAGGCCACCGACGAGATGGCGCTCGGTCTTGCGAACGGGCGGCTGTCGCGCAACTTCATGGGCTACACGACCCGCCGCGCACCGGACATGATCGGCATCGGCGTGTCGGCGATCGGCAACGTCGGCAGCGCGTTCGCACAGAACCGGCGCGACGTGGCGAGCTATCAAGCCGCGATCGAGCAGGGCGCGCTCGCCACCGAGCGCGGCTACTTGCTGAGCGACGAGGATCGGCTGCGCGCCGAGGTGATCCTGGCGATCATGTGTCGGCTCGAGGTGCGCCATGCGGACATCCTGCAGCAGTTCCAGGTCGACTTCCCGACGCACTTCGCGCGCGAGCTCGAGGCGCTCAAGCCGGCCGAGCACGACGGGCTGGTGCAGATCGAGCCGGACCGCGTCGCGGTGACGCCGCTCGGCCGCCTGTTCGTGCGCAACCTGTGCATGGCCTTCGATCAGTACCTGCCCGACCTGGCGCCTGGCAAGAACCTGTTCTCGAGGACCGTGTGAGCGCCGGACCGCGCATCGCCATCGCGCTGTTCAATCTGGGCGGCCCGCACGCCATCGCCGACGTGAAGCCGTTCCTGCTCAACTTGTTCCGCGACCCGGACATCTTCCCGCTGCCCGCGCTGCTGCGCGGCGCGCTCGCCCGGCTGATCGTCGCGCGCCGGCTGAAGGAAGTCGAGCATCGTTATGGCCTGATCGGCGGCAGCTCACCGCTGCTCAGGTGGTCGGACGTGCAGGCACGCCTGCTCGAGCACGCGCTGCACGAGCGTGGCGTCGACGCGCAGGTGGCCGTGGCGATGCGCTACCACACACCCACCGCGCGCGCTGCGCTCAGCGCGCTGCTGGAGCGCGGCCGCCCGGCACGCATCATCGGCCTGCCGCTGTACCCGCACGAGTCGATCGCCACCACCGGCTCCTCGGCAAAGGACTTTCGCGCCGCGCTCGCCGACCTCGCGCCCGACGTCCCGTTCACCCTGGTGCGCGAGTATCACGATCATCCGCTCTACATCGAGGCGCTGGTCGAGTGTGTGCGGGCGGGCCTCGCGCAGTTCGCGCCGGGCGACCCGGTGTGCCTGCTGTTCTCCGCGCACTCGCTGCCGCAGAAGATCATCGCTGCCGGCGATCCCTACCTCGCGCAGATCGAGCGCACCATGAAGCTCGTGCTCGAGCGGCTCGCCTGGGCCGGGCGGTTCGAACTCGCCTTCCAGAGCCGCGCCGGCCCGGTGCGCTGGCTCGCACCCAGCACCGACCAGATGCTGCGCTCGCTCGCACACGAGTCGCAGCGCCGCGTGCTCGTGGTGCCGATCTCGTTCGTCTCCGACCACATCGAGACGCTGTTCGAGATCGACATGCTCTATGCAGATCAGGCGCGCGCGCTCGGCATCACCGAGTTCAAGCGCGCGCCGTCGATCAACGACTCGCCGACGTTCATCCGGGCCATGGTGGACGTGGTTGGCCGCACCATCGCCGCGGCCGCAACGTGAGCTGGCTGCGGCGCGCCCGCTGCGCTATCTTGCCGGCATGACCGAGGCCCTGGACGTGGTGATCGTCGGCGCCGGACCGGCGGGTCTCGCCGCAGCCATCGAGGCAGCACGGCGCAGCCTGCAGTACCTGGTCATCGATCAGGGCGCGGTGGTGGACTCGCTCCTGCACTATCCGACCGACATGGTGTTCTTCACCACCAAGGAGCGTCTCGAGATTGGCGGCGTGCCGTTCCCGCTGGCGCGCGCGCATCCCAGCCGCACCGACGCGCTCGCCTACTATCGCCAGATCGTGCAGTCGTTCGCGCTCAACGTGCGCACCTTCGAGAAGCTCACCGCGCTGCACGGACAGGACGGCGCATTCCACGTATCGACCGAGGAGAGCAGCGGCGTGGGGCGTGCTTACCAGGCGCGCAAGATCGTGCTCGCGCTCGGCTACTTCTCGCATCCCAACCTGCTCGGCATTCCCGGCGAGGAGCTGCCGAAGGTGAGCCACTACTACACCGAGGGTCACGCCTACCATCGCCGCGACGTCGCCGTGATCGGCGGTCGCAACTCCGCCGCCGAGGCGGCGCTCGACCTGCATCGCCACGGCGCGCGCGTCACGCTCATCCATCGCCGCGCCGCCATCGCCCCTTCGGTCAAGTACTGGATCGCGCCGGATCTCGGCAATCGCATCGCCGAGGGCGGGATCCGCGCGCTGTTCGAGACGCGGGTGCTCGAGATCCGCGCCACGGAGCTCGTGGTGGAGACAGCCGGCGAGCCGGCGTGCACGCTGGCGAACGACTTCGTGTTCGCGCTCACCGGCTATCGTCCCGATGTCGTGCTGCTCGACCAGCTCGCGATCGCGTATGACGCGGCGACGCTCAAGCCCATCGTCGATGAGCACTTCGAGACGCGCCGGCCGGGCATCTACGCGATCGGCTCGATGCTGGCCGGCGCGCAGAGCGGCGAGGTGTTCATCGAGAACGGCCGCTTCCATGGCCAGGTCGCGATCGAGGCGATCGCCCTGCGGCGGTGAGCAGCGACCATCGCGCATCGGCAGCGAGACGACGCACCTACGCGAGCTCGAGCGGCAGCGACCGCAGGCGCTTGCCGGTCGCCTGGAAAACGGCGTTGCCGATCGCTGGCGCGACCGCCACGATCGGCGTCTCGCCGGCGCCCGCCGCCGGCAAGTCCTTGCGGTCGAGCAGCACGGTCTCGAGCAGCGGCACGTCGGCGAACCGCGGTACTCGGTACTGCGAGAAGCGTGCGTTCGGGATCTGGCCGTCCGCGAACTCGATCGCTTCGAACAGCGCACCGCCGAGCCCCATGACGATCGCGCCCTCCACCTGGCTGCGCAGATGTTCCGGGTTGACGATCGCACCACACTCGGGAACGCGGTGACCGGCCGGATCACCTTCACGTCCTGCCCGCCCGCGCCGCCGCCACCTCCGCGCAGGTCGCGACGTAGCCGCCCTTCTCGGTGCCTGCGGCAGGCCAACCTTGCCCCGGCGACGGCCTGCGCGACTGCCAGCCGAACCGCTCGGCGGCGGCGATGAGCACGGCGCGCAAGCGCTCGTCCCTGAGATTGTGCAGGCGTAACGCGAGCGGATCGAGGCCGAGCTGGGACGCGATCTGTCCATGTGCGTCTCGCGCGCAAAGTGATTGGCGGTTGCCGCGAGCCCGCGATACGACCTTGCCGCAAGGGCGAGCGCGACGCGTGGAAGGCGATGCGGCGGTTTTCCACTTCGTATGGCGTGTCGATGCCGGAGCCGCCCGAGTTGTAGTTGTGGAACTCCCACGCCGTGAGCGTGCCGTCATCGCGCGCGCCCGAGCGCACCTCGATCACGCCGGCGGGACGGAAGTACGCCCAAGTGAACTCCTCCGCGCGCGACCAGATGCGCTTGACCGGCCGCTTCGCCGCGCGCGCCAGCCGGGCTGCCTCGATCGCCGCCTCGCCCGAGTGCTTGCCGCCGTACCCGGCGCCGGTGTCCGGCACGATCACGCGCACCAGATCCTCGTCGATGCGGAACGCTTGCGCCAGCTCGCTGCGGACGCCGAACGGTCGCTGCGTACCGGTCCACACGGTGAGCCGATCACCCTGCCACTCTGCGAGCGCGGCCCGCGGCTCGAGCGGCGCGTGGGCGATGTACGCCACGGTGTAGGTTTGCTCGCTGCGCTCGTCCGCCGCCGCGAGGCCTTCGCTCACCGAGCCATGCTCGGTGCTGCCGCCGCGCACCACCGCCGCCACCCTCCTCGAGCTCGGTCTTCAGGTGTGCGAACAGGGTCTTGCTCGAGGGCTGCGCGACCGGCGTGAACGACGCCTCGATCACGCTCAGCGCACGCTCGGCCAGCGCCTCGCTCGCCGCGGCGACGCCGATGAAGTCCTCGTCCCGCACCACCACCACGCCGGTGATCGCTTCGGCGGCATGCGTGTCGACCGACGCGATCTTGGCGCCGAACGAGGGCGGTCGCAGCACCTTGCCGTGCAGCATGCCCGGCCGCACAAGGTCGCTCGCGTACTGATGGCGGCCGGTGACGAGATCGCGGCCGCCCACGCGCGGCAGCGACTGGCCGAGCACCTGCCACGCGCCCGCGGGGGTGAGGCTGCTCTCGTCGGCGATGGTGCGGTCGAGCTTCTGTCCATGGCACAGCTCGGCGAACGTCGCGCTGCGGCCTCGCGCCGTGCGCGACCCGGCCGCCCTCCAGCGTCACGTCGGCAGCCGGCACGCTCCACTTCGCCGCGGCGAGGTCGCACAGCATCGCCCGCGCCGCGGCGCAGCGCGGCGCAGCTGCGGCATCATGCTCGGCGTGGTGCGGCTGCCGAAGGTGCCATGTCGTAGGGCGTGAGCTGCGTGTCGCCCATCACCAGGTCGACCGCACCTGCCGGCACCAGGAGCTCCTCGGCCACCGCCTGGGTGAGCGACGTGCGGCTGCCCTGGCCCACCTCGACCTTGCCGGTGGCGGCGGTGATGCGGCCGTCCTCGCCAATCGAGGCCATGCGGCGAGGTCGTCCGGCATCCGTGCACGCCGCCCCGGCGCCGGCCCGGATCCTGGGCGCGCAGCGAAGCGGCGCGGCGATCAGCACGATCAGCCCACCGCCGAGGGCTTCACGAACTCGCGGCGATCGAGATCGAAGCGATAGCGCGCCGCCTCGCGCAGCTCGTAGCGCTCGACCTCGAGGTGCGCGAGCGACTCCGGCTCGCTCTGGTCGGTGTTGCGGTTCATCGCCCACCGCCGATCGCTTGCGATGCGATCTCGATCGCATGCACGATGCGCGGATAGGTGCCGCAGCGACAGATGTTGCCGTTCATCGCGCGCACGATCTCGCCGGTGCTGGGCGCGGCCTTCTCGCGCAGCAGCGCGCACGCCGACATGATCATGCCGGACGTGCAGTAGCCGCACTGCATCGCCTGCGCCGCGAGGAACGCGTCCTGCAGCGGATGCAACCGGCCGGCAGCGGTCAGCCCTTCGATGGTGGTGATCTCCTGGTTCGCCACGGATCCGACCGGCAGCACACACGAGCGCACCGCCCGATCGCCGAGCAGCACGGTACACGCGCCGCACTGCCCCTCGCCGCAGCCATACTTGGTGCCGGTGAGCTCGAGCTCGTCGCGCAGCGCTCAGGAGCGACCGTTCGGCGTCGCCTTCGAGCTGGTGCGTTGCGCCGTTGATGCGCAGGGTGAGGGCGCGTGGCATGGGGTGTCCTCGCTGGTAGGGTGGTGGGGTCCAACCCGCCAAACGACCCGCGAGCCGTCGCGTAGACGCGGAAAAAATGGCCGACGAAGCGGCGCGGAACCCCAACCGCCCGGGGGCCCCGCGCCTCGGTAGCTGATTCGATCAGCTCATCACCGGACGTAGATCTGCACGCTGTTCGTCTGCATGGCGAGGCCGCCCTTGGTCCGGCCGATCACCGACACGGTGTAGTAGCTGCGCTGGATGGCGTTGAGCCCAGTGCTTCATCTTCCAGGTGCGCGGGATCTTGACCTTGAGCAGGATCGGGTCGTTCTTCTTGCCGCTCAGGTACGGCAGGGTCTGGAAGTTCGCGCCGCCAGCTTTGCGGATCGACAGTACCGCGGTGGCGCCGGCGAGTTCCGAGCCGCTGAGGCGGAACGTGACGGTGTCGCCAGCCTTGACGAAGATGCGGGTGCTCTCGTTCACCTTGAGATCCCACTGCGGCAGCACCGACTGGCGAGCAACCTGGCGAAGGGCTGCTGTGGCGCAGGACGCCGCCGGCAGCGAACGCGGGCGCGCTGACCGCGAGGAGCATCGGGACCACGAGCAGGGTACGCGAAATGCGATTCAACATGTCAATCTCTCCATTCTGTTTGGTCATCCGTTTCGAACACAACTGCCCCTGGGAGCGGCGATGGGAACGAACCGGCCCGCAAAAAATCTTCACGCGGGTCCGGGCGAGCTGGCGTTGCCGCCGTGCGACCAGCCGCGACCCGAGCTCCCGCCGGTGGCGCCGGCGCCGGCAAGCTGGTAAACCCGCCGCCATGACGGCGCCAACCGATACCAGCGCGGCGAGCTACACGTTCGTGACCCGGTGGCGGTTTGCCGTGCCCGTGCACCGGGTCTGGGACGAGATCTCACGGCCGCTCTTGTGGCCGACCTGGAGGAGCAGCTACGAGCTCTCGATCCAGAGCTACGATCACGCGGGCAAGCAGGACGAGGTGCGGCTCGGCTTCACCGTGCAGTGAGCGGTTCCCCACAGCCACTTCACGCTCGCGTTCGGGCGCGAGTTCGGCGTGCCGCCCTCCCAGCTGCGCCAGTGGCCACCCGCCAA
This sequence comes from Planctomycetota bacterium, assembly GCA_046349655.1. Classification (GTDB taxonomy): domain Bacteria; phylum Planctomycetota; class B15-G4; order B15-G4; family JAXMBY01; genus JAXMBY01. Next base: position 8,215 of record JAXMBY010000056.1, on the reverse strand, counting down.
GGTGCGCGATCGGGTCGTGCGGCCGGAACATCCGCCTGCCTGACCGCGCCGGAATCGCGCACCCGCGCGCTCCACCCGCGCCCGAGCCCCTTTACGCCAGCGAACACCGCCCCTATCCTGGCGTGGTGCTGCGTGCGTCACGCGATGGAGGTGCGCCGTGAAGTTGCCCGTCATGGTCCTGCTCGTCGGCGCGGGTTTCCTGCCGCTCCGATCCACGCTCGGGACGACCTATCTCGTCGGCGGACCCGGATCGCAGTTCGAAGAGATCCAGCCGGCGATCGATGCCGCGAAGGACGGCGATGTCATCCTGGTGCGGCCGCTCAAGCGCTACCAGGGCTTCACTCTCACCAAGGGCATCACCGTGCGCTCGAGCCAGGGGCGGTTCACGCTCACGGATGACGCCGACATCGAGATCTTGCTGACCGCCAAGCAGCAGGTGGCGCGTTTGGCCGGCGTCGAAGCCATCGACAACCACACGTTCCTCCACGTTCACGACTGCGCCGGTCCGGTAGTGATCGACGACGTGCTGGTCGCCGAGAGCGTCTACAGCTTCACGTCCATGGGGATGTTAATCTCCCACTGCGATGACGTGCACTTGACCCAGGTGAACCTCGCCGTGACCGGAGACTACCTCTTCGGCTACTGTCCGTTCTTCATCTGGGCATCGCGGGTGCAGCTCGTGGATGTGGACTGTCGCGGCGGCGACGGCTGGTCCGACCCGTACTTCGACGGCAATCCCACGGGCTCCGCAGCCGGAGCAGGCCTCGCTTGTGTTTATGGATCCTCGGTGGTCCTTGCCGCGCCCATCCTGATCGGCGGCACCGGCGGCAAGGGCGGCGATGGCTGTGGGTCTCTGGATCCTCACGGTGGCAAGGGTGGTGATGGGCTCGTGGTCGATGGCAGCTCGCAGGTGCTCGTGCTCGGCACGGAGCAGAATGCGATCCTCGGTGGCAAGGGCGGCGACGGCCAGGCCTCGTCGGACGGCTGCCCGAACACCGGCGGCGATGGCGGCGCCGGCGTCGTCGGCGCGGCAACCGTCTCGGGGGTGGCGCTCGCTGGCGGAGCAGGCGGCAGCGGCCAGGGCAGCGGCGGCCAGGATGGCAACCCCGGACCGCCGGTGCAGGGCTCCGTGACGTTCATCGATCCGCCCTATCCGGTGCTGCAGTTGACGGGCGATCTCCACCCCGGCAGCACAGCCATTCTCACGCTCCGCGGCGAACCCGGCGCTGCGGTCGTGCTGCTGCTCGCGAGCACGGCCGGATGGCTCGACCTGCCGCCAGGGTTGGCGGGAGCGCCGCTCGAGGCCATCCCCGGCGGCGCCTTCCTCGTGCTGCCGGTGGGCGGCCTCCCCGCGTCGGGTGCGCTCACGTTCGCGGCGGTCATTCCCGGCGGCGCGACGCTCAGGGGCGCAGCCTTCACGGTGCAAGCCGTGGTCTTCGGCGCTGGCGTCCCCATGGTGAGCAACGGCGCGACGAGGATCATCGGCGAGTGAACGGCTGCCGGGAAGGGCAACGCCCGCCTACGGCAAGAACGTGGCCAGCTCGGCCTTGATGGCGTCGCGGCACACCGCGCAGAACGGATAGCCGTGGTGGCGCATCTTGCAGATCCACTCGGAGTGGAACAGGCCGCACTTCACCCGGGCGCCGCCCTCGAACATGCCGATGGTCGCGGGCGGATACGGGCTGATCGCCGCGCTGCTGGTGCACACGACCGTGGGCACGGGGTTGAGCGTGATGTACGGCGCCCACTTCACCGTGGCAGGGTTGGCGTTCATGGTGATGTTCTTCTCGGTCGGTTCGCCAAAGGCCGCGTTCCACGTGCCGGTGGCGCCGTACTCGTCGCCCAGCAGGAACGCGTGGCCGATCTCGTGCATGCCGGTCTGCCAGGCGGGGGTGCCATCGGGCGACGCGCCGAGCGAGAACATGCCGACGCTCGCTTCCGGCCATTCGCCGCCGCCGTAGAGATCGCTGTTCACCATCACCAGCGCCATGTCCCAGTTGGGCACGCGGTCGCTGGCGACCGCCATGACCTCGGGCACGTCCACGTCCATCAGGCTGTGGGTGGCGCCATCGGCGCAGAACTTCGCGTCGAATGCCGTGCTCGGCGCCGCGCCCGTGCCCGAGCCCGGCGCGCCAGCGGGGTCATCGGCTCCCGTGTCCGCGGAAACGACATCGATGCGATACACATTGATCGCGCTCCACACATCGGCAAACGGCGGCACGCCCCACAGCTGCTGCACGAAATTCCAGGTCTCGGTCGCGAATTTCCCGAGATCCTTTTCCTCGAACCCCTCGGAGAGGATCACGAGGTCCCAGCAACTCTCGCCGTGATAGACGACCTTGGTCACCTTGGGCAGCATGCTCTCGATGCGTCCCTTCGGGATCTTCGGCTTGAGCTGATGGAGGTCCTTCAGGTGCAATCGCACCGGGGGAATGGGCACGCCGGGCGTGCCGCCGGGGTGCGGATCGGGACAGTAGCCGAGGATGACCAGGTCGCGCGCCGTCGGCAGCTCCGGGAGCTTGATGACGAGGGACTTGCCTCGGCCGGGAATGGGCACGCGCTGGATCGCGGGAGCACCAGGCGCCGCGGGAAACGCCTCGGTTTCCCCCGGCGTCACACCCGGCAGGATCCGCCGGTACAGCACCTCGCCATTCGCATCCTCGAGCTGGAACGAGCAGGTCGCCGGACCGATCGCAGCCGCGAGCGAAGCGGAAGGCGGCGCACGCTTGGTCAGGTGCTCTACCCGCACGGCCATGAGCGTCGTGCCGTCGTAGGCGAGCGTCACGCGCAACGCCATGCTCGGCGGCGTGCTCGTGCCCTCCTGGCACTGTGCACTGCGAGCGAGAGCGACGCCGAGCACCAGCGCCAGCGCGGGCGTGGCGAGCCCGCATGCTGTCGATGCGTTTCTGGATGGGCTGAACATATCCCGTCGATCCTCCTTGCATGGGCTCGTTGCGGAGCCGCCGTATTCTCCCTCGAACGTTGCGCGTGCTCGGCGCGCTGCCAGCCGCCGACTACGGCAGGAACGTGGCAAGCGCCGCCCGGATGGCGTCGCGGCACACCGCGCAGAACGGATAGCCGTGGTGGCGCATCTTGCAGATCCACTCGGAGTGGAACAGACCGCACTTGAAGTTGGCGCCGCCCTCGAACATGCCGATGGTCGCGGGCGGGAACGGGCTCGAGGCGGCGCTGCTCGTGCACAGCACCGTGGGCACGGGACTCACCGTGATGTAGGACGCCCATTTCACCGTGGCGGGGTCGGAGTTCTTCGTGATGTTGGGCTCGAGCGGTTCGCCAAACGGCCAGCTGCCGCTCGCGCCGTACTCGTCGCCCAGGTTGAAGGCGTGGCCGATCTCGTGCACACCCGTCTGCCAGGCGGGCGTGCCGTCGGGCGACTGGCCGAGCGAGAAGAGACCGACGCCCGCCTCCGGCCACTCGCCGCCGCCGTAGACGTTGCTGTTCACCATCACGAGCGCCATGTCCCAGTCCGGAACCCGCCAGTCGGCAAGCGCGATCACCTTGTTCGTGTCCATGTCCATGAGGCTGCGAATGCCGGCCGTGCAGAAGGTCGCGTCGAACGCAGTGCTGGCGGTGGCGCCCGTGCCGCCGCACGCCATCGGGTCGTCGGCACCACTGTCCTCGGAGCTCATGTCGATGCGGTAGACGTTGATCGCGTCCCACATGTCGTTGAACGGTGGCGTGCCCCAGAGCTGCTGCACGAACTTCCACGTCTCGTCGGCGAACTCTTGCATCTCGCTGCTCTGGAAGCCCTCCGACAGGATCACGAGCGTCCAGCAACCCTCGCCGTGGTAGACCACCTTGGTCACCTTGGGAAAGAGCACATCCAGATCCCTCGGGATCGTCGGATTGCGGTCGTACACGTGCACGGTCGGGATTCGAATCGGTGGGAACGGGGTCCCCGGGAGACCTCCAGATCCTGGCTCCGGAGAAAACCCGATGATGATCAGGTCCTTGGCGTTGGGCAGCTCCGGAATCTTGACCACGAACGGCTTGCCGCGCCCCGGCGCGGACACACGCCGGATCGCGGGAGCCCCGGGTGCCGCGGGAAACGCCTCGGTTTCCCCGGCCGGCACATGGGGCAGGATCTGCCGGTACAGCACGTGGCCGCTGGCATCCTCGAGCTGCAGCACACAGCGCCGCGGGTCGACTGGCTCGTCGAGCGGCACCGATGGCGGCGCGCGCCTGGTCAGGTGCTGAACCTGCAACGGCCGCAGCGTGGTGCCATCGACGACAAACGTCACGCGCACCGCCACGCTCGGCTTGCTCTTGCCCTCCTGGAACTCCTCGCCGAGAGCACACGAGAAAGTTGCACTCAGGCCGATCGCCAAGATTGGTATCATGAGCCCGAACGTTCTCGACACGTTTCTGGAAGGGGTGAACATGATCCTGTCGATCCTTCTTGCCTTGGGGCTCGTTGCGGAGCCACCTTGTCTTCCCGCGGACGTTCCGAATCTCGTAGGGCACACTCTCTGGGATGCGTGGAACACAGTCCATCCGATGGGGATTGACTTGCGCATCTCGCCCGGCGGCGGCTCACCAGGCGCGACCGACTGGGCCCGCAACGTGAAGTCTCAAGACCCGGCAGCGGGCAGTGCCCTGCCAAGCCCGATACCGATCGGATACTTCATCAGCGTCCTGTTGTATCCCATTGGTCCCGATCCCTGGATGATCGCCTCCCTGATCGAGGCGTTCATCATCCTCGTGGGCTTTCTAATGATCCGAAAGTGGCGCCCGATCCCCCCCGTCCCCCCGACTCCCCCGGGCCCCAGCAAGAGGGACTGAACGGGCACATCTCAGGCCACGGTTTTGGTTCGCCCCGTTCGGAAAATCCCACTGCCGCAGGCCTGAGCGGCAGTGCGCTGGGGGCAGGTACCAGTTCCCCCCGCGAAAAGCACGTCGCGGGCTAGACCCGCCTTGCATGAGCCCGCGCGACGGGGTGTCACTGTCCGGAGGGTACTCTTGCTGGTCCGAATCGGCGCACCACTCGGAGATATTGCCGTGCATGTCGAACAGGCCAAAACCGTTGGGTGTGAAGGACCCAACCGGCGCGGTGTACAAGAAGCCATCCGACCAGAGCGCGTCCGTGACGCTCCCTAGAGCGCCATCCCCAAGGGCGTAGATGTTCTCATGGCCTTGCAGGCAACCGTGATCGGAACCCCATGCATAAGCACCCTCCACTCCGACCCGACACGCATACTCCCACTGCGCTTCGGTGGGGAACTCGAGGTCCGCTCGCTTCAAGAATTCCTCGCAGTCGACCCATCGCACCTCTTCGACCGGATGCAGCAGAGTGGCAATCTTGTCCCGTGGGAGCCGTTCACCTGCCCGGCATCCCGACGGATTGCTGCCCATCAACCGCTGCCACTGGGCCTGCGTGGTCTCGTACTTGGAAATGAAGAACGGCAGCAACGTCACCTTGTGGACGCGCTCGTTGGGTTGATGGTCCCGCTCGGACTCGGGCGAGCCCATCAGGTACGAGCCGCCGGGCAAGAGCACCAGCACGATGCCCGACTGCTCCGTGATCTGCGGCTCGCCCTCGCCGTCGGTGAGCGGCTCCGTTCCGCTCAGCACGTGCCAGAACTCCCACAGGCCGTTGTCCGGGTTCTTGCGCAGCGGCACGAGGCCGAGCTGCGGCTCCAGCTCGAGGCCCATGTAGCTTGGCGAGTGCGCGAGGTCGTTCTTCACTTCCTGCCACAGATCCAAGACGTCGTCGATGGTGGCGGCCGCGAGCGTGCGCGCGACCTGCAGCCGCTCGGTGATCGCCGGCTGTGCGGCGCGCAGGGTGCCGAGGTTCGCCATCATCTCGGTGAGCTTGGCGGCCACGATCGGCTCGTGATCGGCGGGGTGCTGCGAGGCAGCCTCGTACGTGGCAGCGCGAGCCAGCAGCGCCGCGCTGCGCGCGAGCCACGATTCGAGCGCGGGCACCGTGCTCGGCACGGCGGGATAGAGCGCGTCCATCTCGCTCACGAGCGCGCCTGCCGACAGCACGTCGACCATGGTCTGGCTGCGCTCGAGCGCTCCCTTGGTGCGCTTCACCTCCTGCTTCAGGCTGGTGACGAAGAAGATCGCCAGCGCGATCAGCAACGCCGCCGCCGCGAGCGCGGTCGTGGCCACCGGCTTGTTGCGCTTGATCGCGAGCTTGAGCAAGTAACCGATGCGGTGCGGCACCGCCATGATCGGCCGGCTGCCCAGGTACGCCTCGAGATCGCGCGCCATCTCGAGCGCGTCCTGGTAACGCATGGCACGAGCGCGCGCCATGGCCTTCTCGCAGATCGCCACCAGCCCTTCGGGCAGGTCGCGATCGAGCTCGCGCAGCGGCGTGGGCGGCGCCTCGCTCACGCGCGCCAGGATCTCGCGCGGCGACAGGTGCTCGAGCGTGGATGCGTATGGCATGCGCTTGCACAGCAAGTGGTACAGGATCGCCCCGAGCGAGTACACGTCGGAGCGCTTGTCCAGGAGATCGACGCGTCCCTGCGCCTGCTCGGGCGGCATGTAGCTCGGCGTGCCGATCACCTCGCCATCCATGGTGAACAGCGGTGATCCGGGACTGTCGTGGCGATCGGTGTGCACGATCACCGTCTGCGACTCCTCCAGGCGGATGCGCAGGTCGCGCTGCTCCGGCCGGCCGAACGCGCGCGCGAGCCCCCAGTCCATCACGTAGGTCTCGCCGAACCGTCCCACCATGACGTTGGACGGCTTCAGGTCGCGGTGGATCACGCCCTTCGAGTGCGCGAAGGCGACGGTCTCGCACACGCGGATCATCGCGTGCAACGCCTTGATCAAGGTCCAGCCGTCGCTGCCGGCGAACACCATCTCGAAGATCTGCTTCAGGTCGCGCCCGCGAATCAGCGGCATGATGAAGTACACCCGCCCCTGCTCGTCGAGGCCGACGTGGTGCACCGGCACGATGCCGGGATGCTGGAGCTGGCTCGTGATCTGCGCCTCCTCGAGGAAGCGGTCGATCATGCGCTGGTTGGTGGCCGCCCGGTCCTCGTCCGCGGGCGGCTTCACCACCTTCATCGCCAGCCGGCGGCGCAGCTCGCGGTCGAACACGCGGTACACCACGCCCATGCCGCCGCGGGCGAGCTCCTTCTCGATGCGGTAGCGCGCAGCGTCGCGGAAGCACAGCCGATCGAGCAGGGAATCGCCGGCGGCGGTGGCCCGCACGGGATCGGACGAGCCGGGCGTCTTCTCACGCTCGCCGGCCGGGATCTTCGCCATCGCCGAGCGCACCTGCTGCCAGTCCTCCCAGCGCCGCCGCAGATCAGCCTCGAATTCCGGATGGCTCTTGCAGAGCTGCTCGAAGTCGAGCGCCTCGCCGGCGTCGGTGCGGCGGATGAACTCGACGAACAGCGTGGTGGCGTCGGGAAACGAGGTGTCAGAGGGCGGCATGCTGGCTCCGGTGGTTGCTGCGGGGATTGCCGCAGGTCTTGCCGCGCGCTGGGTTCAGCATGAAGGGGCCGGCACTTGGTAGGCGATGGTGGTGCATCTCGTCATCTCCTCCGGCGACGAACGTAGCAGTGCCCCGCGGACAGGGCAATAGCCTCGTCCTGCGACCGCCAGTCGCCCCGCTCCCGGATGCTCACTAGCTCGAACCGTGCCGCCGGTCACGCGGCCGCACGCCTGTCTCGAAGGAAGGCGTTCGCCCCCTAGCGCGAGCCAGAGGCAGCCTCGGGGAGCGGGAAGCCGCGCTTGCGCATCAGGGCGCCGATGCCCGGGTCCTTGCCGCGGAAGGCGCGGTAGCCGTCGGCCGGGTCGATGGTGTTGCCGACCGAGAACACGTGCTCGACGAGGCGCTTCGCGACGGCCTTGTCCCACGGACCGCCGGCCTCGACGAACGCCTCCCAGGCGTCGGCGCTCAGCGTGTCGGACCACAGGTAGCTGTAGTAGCCCGCCGAGTAGCCGTCGCTCGCGAACACGTGATTGAACTGCGGCGTGCGGTGGCGCATCACGATCTCGTGCGGCATGCCGAGCGCCGCGAGCGTGTCGCGCTCGAATGCGGCCGGATCGATGCGCGTGGCGCCGGCGAGATGCAGCTTCATGTCGATCAAGGCGCTGGCCAGGTACTCGACCGTCGTGAACCCCTGATTGAACCTGGACGCGCGCTCGCTCTTCTGCACCAGCTCCGGCGGGATCGGCTTGCCGGTCTGGTAGTGCAGCGCGAAGCGGTTCAGCACCTCGGGCGTGGACAGCC
>JAXMBY010000055.1:0-44371 GCA_046349655.1 Planctomycetota bacterium | reverse complement strand
GAGATCACGCGCGACTGGGCGCCGAAGGGCGCCGATCGCTTCTACAATCTGGTGAAGAACGGCTACTTCGACGACGTGGCGTTCTTCCGTTGCATCAAGGGCTTCATGGTGCAGTTCGGCATCAACGGCGATCCCAAGGTGAACGCCGCGTGGCAGAAGGCGCGCATCACCGACGACCCGGTGAAAGAGAGCAACAAGCCGGGCTACATCAGCTTCGCGACCTCGGGACCGGACAGCCGCACCACGCAGGTGTTCATCAACTACGGCGACAACGCGCGCCTCGACGCCATGGGCTTCGCGCCGTTCGGCAAGGTGAGCGAAGGCATGGACGTCGTCGAGAAGCTGAACGGCGAGTACGGCGAAGGCGCGCCGCGCGGCAAGGGTCCCGACCAGGGCCGCGTGCAGGGCGAGGGCAACGACTACCTGAAGAAGAGCTTCCCCAACCTCGACTGGGTGAAGACCGCGCGCATCGTCCCCTGACGTGCCGTCCTCGCCGCAAGGCTCCGCGACCCGCAGCGCCAGCGCGCTGCGGGTCGTTCGTCCGCAAAGTGCATCTCACACCTGGGCGATGATCTCGAGCATCTTCGCGCAGAAGTTCAGCACGCGCCCCTGCATGTCGGGCGGCGTGTCGATGAAGCTGGCTCGCTCGATCGCCGTCTTCAGCAGCACGGTCTCCTCGTGCGTGAGCGTCAGACGGATCGCGAAGTCCACGTCGTTCAGTTTCTCGACCTGCATGGCAATGCGCTCCCCTCCGCGGCAAGCGAGGTCCCTGGGGATCGATCACCTCGGCCGGCGGCCGCGGCAGCCGGTCGATGTGGCTCCACTCTGCGCTGTGGAGCGGAGCTGTGATAGCACGCGGCGTGTCGATGGTGCCGAGCCGAACGGCGCGCACAAGAACCGGCAGGCACTGGCGGCGCCGTCTGGTATAGTACCGGGCTTCCCGAGCAAGTGTGGAGGCGTCATGCCCAAGGTGATCGAAGGCAATCTCGTCGGCAGCGGGCTCAAGGTGGCGGTGGCAGTGGCGCGCTTCAATGCGGTGATCACCACGCGGCTGCTGGACGGCGCTCTGGACGGCCTCAGGCGCCACGGCGTGAACGAGGCCGACGTCACGGTGGTCTGGGCCCCCGGCTCGTTCGAGATCCCGTTCCTGGCGCGCCAGCTCGCCGATCGGGGCGAGCACGACGCGATCATCTGCCTCGGAGCGGTGATCCGCGGCGCCACGGATCATTACGGCCACGTCGCGACCGCGGCCGCGCGCGGCGTGGCCGAGGTCGCGCTCGGCGCGAAGCTGCCGGTGATCTTCGGCGTGCTCACGTGCGACACGCTCGAGCAAGCGCTCGAGCGGGCCGGTGCCAAGTCCAACAAGGGCTTCGATGCCGCGCTTGCCGCGCTCGAGATGGCCGGCGTGATGCGCAAGCTGAAGTCGTAGGCATCACCGCATCGATCGATCGACCCTCGACACCACGAGAGCTGCATGCGCAAGCGAACCCAGGCGCGCGAGGTCGCCCTCAAGGCGCTGTATCTGCTGGACGTCCGCGGCGACGAGATCGTGCCGGAGCTGGACGGCTACCTGCGCGAGGACACGCAGGACGAGGACGTCCTGAGCTACGCGCGCGTGCTGATCGACGGCGTCCGCGAGCACCTGCGCGAGATCGACGAGCAGATCGCCGCGGCGGCGCAGAACTGGGAGCTCAAGCGACTTGCCGTGGTGGATCGCAACATCCTGCGCATCGCCGTGTTCGAGCTGCTGCGCGAAGCCGATGTGCCAGCGCGCGCGGTGCTCAACGAGGCGATCGAGATCGGCAAGAAGTTCTCGACGGCCCAGTCAGGCGCGTTCATCAACGGCGTGCTGGACAAGGTCCTGTCGCGGCTGCCGGGGCGGAGCACACCCGGCGCCTGAGCACGAGCGGCGGCTGTGGTCACGATCGCGCGTGCTCGGGCGTGGCTGCGGGCCGTTCAGTCGCCATGGAGGACAGCGCGCGTGTTCTTGAAGAAGCTGGTCGCAGGGCTGAAGAAGACCCGGGACAAGCTCGCGGATGGACTGAAGGGTCTGTTCGGGATGCGGCGCGATCTCGACGACCAGTTCATCGAGGAGCTGGAGGAGGTGCTGTTCCAGTCCGACATGGGGACCACCGCCAACACCATCATCCAGTCGCTGCGCGAGGCGTACCAGAAGCGCGCGGTGAAGACCACCGACGAGGTGTACGACCTCTTGAAGCAGCGGCTGCGCGAGCTCATGACGTCGGCCAGCAACGAGCTCAAGGTCGCCCCCACCCCCCCCACCGTGAGCCTCGTGGTCGGCGTGAACGGCTCGGGCAAGACCACGTCGATCGCGAAGCTCGCGCGCTACCTGCGCGTGCAGCAGAAGAGCGTCGTGCTGGGCGCGTGCGACACGTTCCGCGCCGCCGCGATCGAGCAGCTCACGCTCTGGAGCGAGCGCATCGGCGTGCCGATCGTGAAAGGTGCGCACGGCGCCGATCCGGCCGCGGTGGCGTTCGACGCCGCCGAGAAGGCGCTCGCACTCAAGGCCGACTACCTGATCGTCGACACCGCCGGCCGCCTGCACACGCAGGTGAACCTGATGCGCGAGCTGGACAAGATCAAGCGCGTGCTCGGCAAGAAGATCCCCGGGGCGCCGCACGAGGTGCTGCTCGTGCTCGACGCCACCACCGGCCAGAACGCCGTCAACCAGGCGCTGCAGTTCAAGCAGGTGGTCGACGTGTCGGGCCTGTTCCTGGCGAAGCTCGACGGCACGGCCAAGGGCGGCGCGGTGATCGCGATCCGCCATCGCGTCGACATCCCGGTCAAGTTCATCGGCGTGGGCGAGACGCCGGACGACATCGAGAAGTTCGACGCCGAAGCATTCGTGAGGGCCTTGTTCACGTGACGCGCCGGGATGCCACGCCATGATCGCACCCGCTACCAAGGCCTCGCTGCGCGCCCTGATCGAGATCGGCCTGCTCGCGCTGGCGGTACCGCTGTTCTTCCTGGCGCATGCGTTCGACGTGCTCGAGGCGAAGCGCGCGGTGCTGCTGTTGCTGGGCGGACTGCTGGTCGCGCGGCTCGCGCTCGGCGGGTCGCTGCTCGCGCGCGCGCGCCTGCCCGGGCCGGTGCTGCTGGTCGCGATCGTGGCGCTCCTCGGCGCGCTCGGCTGGGTGGCGCTCGAGCCGCGCTCCGCCAACGCCTGGCTCGGCCTCAAGCAGGAGCTGCTGCTGCTGGTCCTGGTGGCCGTGGCCGTGGCGGTGCAGCAGACCAGCTTCGGCCGCGAGCGGCCGTTCGTGGGGTTGCTGCTTGCCCCGGCGGTCCTGGTCGCGCTCTATGCGATGGCGCAGGCGGCGGGGCGTGAGCCGTTCTACCCGATCACCGGCGCGACCACGCCGGTCGCGACCTTCGGCAACGGCAACGCGCTGGGCGAGTACCTCGCGCCGGTGGCGGTGCTGTTCCTGGTGCTGTTCGGCACCGCGACCGGCTGGCGCGCACTCGGCCTTGGCGCCGGTGCCGCGCTCCTGTGCGCGGCCGTGATCGAGACCCAGAGCCGCGGCGCGCTGCTCGCGGTGCTGGGCGGCGTCGCGATCGCACTGCTCGCACGCCCAAGGCCCGGACAGGGCGGTGTCGTCGCCGGCCGCACCGCCGCAGCGATCCTGCTCGGCGCCTGCCTTGGCGTGCTGGCATCGGGGGCGCACGTGCTCGCCTTCAAGCCGTTGCCAAACGTGAGCGCCTCGATCTTCTCCGCGCGCTACCCGACCAACGCCTACCGCCTGGCGCTGTACCGGGGCAGCCTGGCGGTGGCGCGGCAGTCGCCCTGGATCGGCTGTGGGGCCGGCAGCTTCCGCACCGTGTTCGCGAGCGCGATCGTGCCAGCACAGCGCCATCCCGGCAGCTGGGCCGCCGAGCTCGAGCTGCTGCAGCCGGGAACGCTGATCGACGAGCCGCATCAGGACCTCTCCTGGATCGCGGTCGAGTGCGGCATGCCCGCGGCAGCGCTGTACGTGGTCGCCGGCTTGCTCACCTTGCTCGCCACGCTGCGCTGTGGCGCGAGCGGGGATGCGCGCGCCGCGATCCGGATCGCCGCCGGCGCCGGCGCCTGTGCGTTCTTCCTGAACGGCGCGGTGCGCACCTGCCTGCTCAATCCCGGTGCGGCGCTGGCGGCGTTCATGATGCTCGGGCTCCTGTTCGCGCCGGCAGCAGAGGTGTTCGAGGCGCCGCGCTCCTGGCTGCGCAGCACGATGCTGATCGTGCTGCTCGGCCTGCCTGCCATCGTCGTTGGCGTGCTCACGCTCGGCTCGCAGTTCTGCTTTGCCCGCGTCGGCAAGATCGCTGCTGCCGACACCGAGGTCGAGATCGAGCGGGTCGATGCGCTGCTGACGCGCGCCGAGCGCCTCGATCCGTCGGACTACTACGTGCGGTCCACGCACCTGCAGCAGGTGCTGATGCCCTGGATCGGCGCGGGCGCGCCACCCGGGTTGCGCGAGCAGGCGCACGCGCTCGCGCAGTGGCTGCTCTCGGTGCAGCCCAGCTCGCGCGCGATCGCCGCGCTCGCGCACGAGCTCTCGCCGCGCGCCAGCGTTGCCGCCCCCCACCGATGGCCGCGCCGCGGTGGCGCGCGCGGAGCAGTGGATCGAGCAAGGCAAGACCGGCGAAGCCAAGCGCCTGCTCGATCAGCTGCTGCAGAGCGAGGAGGCCAACGCCGATGCGCTGCGGGCGATGTATCTCGCGCTCATGCGCGAGGGCGACGAGGTCGAGGCCGGCAAGTACATGCGCAAGGCGCAGCTCGCATTCGCCTACGAGTTCATCATGCAAGGCAAGCACGACGACGCGGCGCGCGCTCTGCGCCTCGCACGCAGCTACGGCGAGGGTGCCGGCGAGCCATGGATGCTCGAGGCGCTGAGCGCGACGCTCAGCCATCAGCCGGATCAGGCCCTGGCCGCGCTCGCCGATGCCCCGGTGCTCGACCTCGCCGGTGTCCCGGACTGGGTGCGCGCCGCGATCGAGCCACTGCTGCACGATCCGAAGCTGCGCTCGTTCTTCGGTCGCTAGCCCTGCGACGATTCGACGCCCAGCCCCGCCATCTTGGCGGGAGCCGCGGCAGGATCCTCCCACCCTGCCGGCGAATGCCTGCAGTTGGCACAGGCTCTGCTTCTCGCGCTGGCACGGCCGGCGTCCAGCGAACAGGAGCAGCGGGATGGATCTCAATCGCCTCACCCAGAAGAGCCAGGAAGCGTTGCGCGAGGCGCAGTCGGTGGCGGTTCGCCATCACCACCAGCAGCTCGACGTGGAGCACTTGGCCCTCGCGCTGCTCGACCAGGCCGAGGGTCTTCTGCCGCGCCTGTTGCAGCGGCTCGAGGTGAACGAGAGTCCGATCCGCGCACAGATCGAGAGCGAGCTCGAGCGCCGCCCGCGCGTGTCAGGGCCGGGAGCGGCGCCCGGGCAGATCGCCGTGACGCAGCGTCTCAACACCGTGCTGGTGCGCGCCGAGGAAGAGGCCAGGCGATTCAAGGACGAGTACGTCTCGGTAGAGCACCTGGTGCTCGCGATCCTGCGCGGCGGGCGCGCGGAAACCGGTGCTGCGCAGATCCTCCACGCAGCCGGAGTGACGCCCGAGCGCCTGCTCGAGGCACTGAACAGCGTGCGCGGCAAGCAGCGCGTCACCTCCGACAATCCCGAGGAGACCTACGAGGCCCTGCAGCGCTACGGCCGCGATCTCGTGGCCGAGGCGCGCCGCGGCAGGCTCGACCCTGTGATCGGCCGCGACGACGAGATCCGCCGCGTGATCCGCATCCTCTCGCGCCGCACCAAGAACAACCCGGTGTTGATCGGCGAGCCCGGCGTCGGCAAGACTGCCATCGTCGAAGGGCTCGCGCATCGCATCGTGCGCGGCGACGTGCCGGAGAGCTTGCGCGACAAGACGCTGTTCTCGCTCGACATGGGCGCGCTGATCGCCGGTGCCAAGTACCGCGGCGAGTTCGAGGAGCGCCTGAAGGCGGTGCTCAAGGAAGTGCAGCAATCCGAGGGGCGCATCATCCTGTTCATCGACGAGCTGCACACCATCGTCGGCGCCGGCAAGGCCGAGGGGGCGATGGATGCCGGCAACATGCTGAAGCCGCTGCTCGCGCGCGGCGAGCTGCACTGCATCGGCGCAACCACGCTCGACGAGTACCGCAAGCACATCGAGAAGGACGCGGCGCTCGAGCGCCGCTTCCAGCCGGTGCTGGTCGACCAGCCGACGGTCGAGGACACGGTCTCGATCTTGCGCGGCTTGAAGGAGCGCTTCGAGGTGCACCACGGCGTGCGCATCCAGGACGCTGCGCTGGTTGCCGCCGCGACCCTCTCGCACCGCTACATCAGCGATCGCTTCCTGCCGGACAAGGCGATCGACCTGGTCGACGAGGCGGCCGCCATGATCCGCACCGAGATCGACAGCATGCCGGCCGAGCTGGACGAGATCACGCGGCGCACGACGCAGCTCGAGATCGAGCAGCAAGCGTTGAAGAAGGAGAAGGACGCGCAGTCGCTCGAGCGGCTGGAGAAGCTGCGCAAGGAGCTTGCTGATCTGAAGGCGCGCGGCGAGTCGATGCGCATGCAGTGGCAAGCGGAGAAGGAATCGATCGGCAAGCTGCGCGGCGTGCGCGAGAAGATCGAGGAGACGCGCCAGCTGATCGACAAGGCCGAGCGCGAGTACGACCTGAACCGCGCCGCCGAGCTCAAGTACGGCACGCTGCGCGAGCTCGAGCTCGAGCTGAAGAAGCGCGAGGGCGAGCTCGCCAGCCGCCAGACGCAGGGGCAGCTGCTGCGCGAGGAGGTGACCGCCGACGAGATCGCGGGCATCGTCTCGCGCTGGACCGGCATACCGGTCACGCGTCTGGTCGAGGGCGAACGCGAGAAGCTGCTCAACCTCGACCAGGTCCTGCACCGGCGGCTGGTCGGCCAGGACGAGGCCGTGCAGGTTGTGGCCGATGCGGTGATCCGCGCGCGCTCCGGGATCAAGGACCCGCGCCGGCCGATCGGCTCGTTCATGTTCCTCGGGCCCACGGGCGTCGGCAAGACCGAGCTGGCGCGCGCGCTCGCCGAGGCGCTGTTCGACGCCGAGGACAACATGGTGCGCATCGACATGTCCGAGTACATGGAGAAGCACACCGTCGCGCGTCTGATCGGCGCGCCGCCGGGCTATGTCGGCTTCGAGGAAGGCGGCCAGCTCACCGAGGCCGTGCGCCGCAAGCCATACTGCGTGATCCTGTTCGACGAGATCGAGAAGGCGCACCCGGACGTGTTCAACGTGCTGCTGCAGATCCTCGACGACGGCCGGCTCACCGACAGCCAGGGCCGCACGGTGGACTTCAAGAACACCGTCGTCATCATGACCTCGAACATCGGCAGCCCGCATCTGCTCGAAGGCATCGATGCTCGCGGTCAGATCGGCGAGCGCGCGCGGGATCAGGTGATGCGCGAGCTGCGCGCGCACTTCCGACCGGAGTTCCTGAACCGTGTCGACGACATCGTGCTGTTCAAGCCGCTCACCGTCGACGAGATCAAGACCATCGTCGACCTGCAGCTGCAGATCCTGCGCCAGCGCCTGGAGGGCCGCCGTATCGCCATCACGCTGACCGATCGCGCTCGCGAACAGCTCGCGCGCCAGGGCTACGATCCGGTGTACGGCGCGCGCCCGCTGAAGCGCCTGCTCCAGCGTGAGGTCGAGACGCGCGTCGGGCGCAAGATCGTCGCCGGCGAGATCACCGATGGCACGAGCCTGCGCATCGATCATCGGGACGGCGCGATCGCCATCGATGTGACCAAGGACCGCCAGCCGGAGAAGGCGGCGCGCGAGTGACGCCCGCTTGCGCCGCGCTCAGCGCGACCTGGGCCGGCAGCTCTTGCACAGGCCGAAGATCTTGAGCGAGTGGCTGGTCACCAGGAAGCCGTGCGACCGCGACACCTGATCCTGCAGCGCCTCGATGTTGTCGTCGCGGAACTCGATGAACTTGCCGCAGTTGACGCAGATCATGTGGTCGTGATGCGCGTGCCCCATGATGTGCTCGTAGTACTTGCTGTCCTTGCCAACATCCAGGCTCTCGAGGAACTTGCCTTCCTCGAGCAGGCTGAGCGTGCGATAGATGGTCGCGCGAGAGATGCGCAGCCGCTCGTGATGCAGCATGTCGTACAGCTCGTCGGCGGTGAAGTGGCGGTGCGTGTGGAACACCGCCTTCAGGATCTTCTTGCGCTGTGACGTGAGCTTGAGGCCCTTGCCGCGGATGAACCGGTCAAACGCTTCCTCGACTTGATTCATGGCTAGCTCGGCTCGAGCCCCTGGCCGCTGCGCGGCCAGTGCGGCGCGTGATAGTAAAGGCGGCTCAACGTCTCCTCCGGCACGCCGGACAGGAACGCCAGGGTCAACAACCAGTTGAACACCGTGGTGCGCACCACGCCGTGCGCCTCCCAGCGCCGCGGCGACACCTCGATCACGGCTGCCGCGAGCGCGATCCGGCCGGCCCGGCGCAGGCGGCGCGCGATGCCGAGATCCTCGAACAGCGCGACATCCGGGAAACCGCCGACGCGCTCGAACTGGAGGCGCTCGAGGAACAGCCCGGAATCCCCGTAGCAGATCTGCCAGCGCGCCGCACGCCAGTCGGCACAGCGCTCGATCAAACGATACAGCGAGTGCGTGCCGGCGATGCGCTGGCGAAAGCAGCCGGCCACCACGCCGCCCTGCGCGAGCGTGCGCTTCACCTCGGCCAGTGCATCCCTCGCCAGCACGCAATCGGCGTGCACGAACACCAGGTAGCAGCCGCGCGCGACCTGCGCACCAGCGTTCATCTGGCGGCCGCGACCGCGACCGCTCACGATCACGCGCGCGTGCTCCCGGGCAATCGCCACGGTCGCATCCTGGCTGCCGCCATCGACGACGATGATCTCCTTGTCACCGTCGAGAGCGTGCAGGCGCACGAGATGATCGCGCAGCGTCCGCGCCTCATCGAGGACCGGCACGATGATCGAGAACGTTGGCGCCATGACGCTCGCTCGGAAAATCCACCACACACCGGAGCCGATGTCGCGGCGGAACTGCATCCCCTCGAAGGAATGCGCTGCACTGCATCGTAGGCGCGGCGGCGTGCCTCGGCCACCGACACGCCGAGACCGGTCACGCCGAGCACGCGGCCGCCGCTGGTCACGAGCTGGCCCGAGTGCTGCGCCGTGCCCGCGTGATAGATCTCGACATCCGGCAGCGCCGCCGCTTCGTCGAGGCCGAGGATCGGGCGGCCGGTGACCGGCTGCTCGGGGTAGCCCTGCGATGCCATCACCACGCACACCGCGGCGCGCTCGCTGAACTCGAGCTGCGGCAGCGTGTGCAGCTGGCCCTTCGCCACCAGCATCGCCACCGGCAGGAAGTCGGTCAGCAGGCGCGGCAGCAGGACCTGGGTCTCCGGGTCGCCGAAGCGAGCGTGAACTGGAGCACCTTGGGCCCAGCCTGCGTCAGCATCAGGCCGGCGTACAGCACGCCGCGAAACGGTCGTTCCTCGCGGTTCATCGCGTGCACGATCGGCACCAGCACCTGCGACTCGATCTGCCGGTAGAGCTCCTGATCCATCGGCGCCGGCGAGAACGAGCCCATGCCGCCGGTGTTCTCGCCGTGGTCGTGGTCGAAGATGCGTTGTAGTCCTTGGCCGGCTCGAGCGGCAAGAGTGCGTCCATCGGTGAGCACGTGCAGCGACATCTCCGTGCCGCGCAGGAACCTCCACCACCACCCGCGCACCGGCCGTGCCGAAGCTCTTCGCCACCATGATCTTCTCGAGCGCGGCCTGCGCGCTGTCAGCGTTGTCGGCGATCAGCACGCCCTTGCCGGCAGCCAGACCGTCCGCCTTCAGCACCACCGGATACTGATCCAGATCGACGACGTAGCGCAGTGCCTCCTCGTGGTCGGCGAACACACGATACGTCGCGTCGGATGCGATAGCGGCGCAGGATCTCCTTGAAGACCTTGCTGCCTCGAGCATCGCCGCCTCCCGGTGGGCCCGAACGCGGCAATGCCCAGGCGCTGCAAGCGGTCGGTCAGCCCGAGCACGAGCGGCTCCTCGGGCCCGACCACGACCAGGTCGATGTTCTCGTCGCGCGCGAACGTGGCCAACCGCTCCACGTCGCGGGCGGCGATGTCCACGCACTGGGCGAGCTCGGCAATGCCGGCGTTGCCCGGCGCGCAGTACAGCTTGGTCAGCGTCGCCGAGCGCGTGATCGCCTTCGCCATCGCATGCTCGCGGCCGCCGCCGCCAACCAGGAGAACTCGCATCGGATCCTCGGCGCTACCGGCGTGGCTCAAGGGAGAACTCGCCACGACGCTAGCACACGGTCCGAGCGCCGTCCATGGTCTCGTGCCCGCTCTCTGACGATGGCCTCGGCGACACGAAAAACCCCGGCGCGGGCTTCCCTCGTCGGCCGTTCTTTGCTTGAACAGTCGGCATGGACATCCTCGTCACCGGTGGTGTGGGCGCGCTCGCGGTGGCAGTCGGCTATCTCGTGCTGCGCGCGCGAGGCGGCGGCGCCAGCCGTTCGCTCGCAGCGAAGAAAGTGGCGGAGGCCGAGGCGGCCGTGCTGAGCGGCAATCGCACCCTGGCGCTCGCGCTGCTGGAGAAGGCGCAAGAGCTCGATCAGAGCTCGGTGCGCATCCACCATGGACTCGCCTCGGTGCTGTTCGACGAGCGCCGGTTCGCCGACGCCGAGCGGCACCTCGCGTGGATCCACGAACAGGGACGCGGCTCGGAGGCAACGCACCGGCTGGCAGTGTTGTGCGCGCTGATGCAGGACGATCCCGCGCGCGCGGTCGCGGCGGCGCGCGCCGGTCTCGAGGATGAAGCGTCATCGGCCGGTTTGCGCGAGCTGCTCGGCGAGGCGGCACGGCGCGTCTACGACCGCGAGCTCGGCAGCGGCCCGAGCGACCCGCAGCACGCGGCGCATGCGGCGCTCGGCCGCGTGCTGCAGGGCGACGTGCTGAGGCAGTTCGTCAGCTTCGGCGAGAAGCTCGAGGAGCATCTCGACGAGGCGCCGCTCATCGAGCAGGTCCCGGGCGTCGCCGACCTGGTGCGCACGGCGGTGGCGGCGATGACCGAGCTTGGCCGCGACATGCGGCCGGTGCGCGCCGTGGTATCGTGCACCACCGGCGAGACCGTGCTTGCCGAGATCGAGGATGCCGACCCGACCACGCACGCCACGCTCGAGGTGCTGCGCGATGGTCGCATCGAGTTCCTGCCGCTGCGCGAGCTGCGCGCGATCCGCTTCGGCCCGCCGGCGCTGTGGCGCCCTGCGGAGCTCACGCTCAAGGACGGCAAGACCGCGAGCGTGCACGTGCCGCTCCTGTATCGCCACACCTCGAGCACCACCCATCCGATCCTGCGCACCGGCAGCGGCACGGTGTGGCGCGCGCTCACCGCCGACGTCGAGCTGCCGCTCGGCGTGCGCCAGTACCGGGCCGAGGACCAGGCCATCGGCCTCGACTCGATCACCCACATCGAGTTCCCGGCGGCGTGACGCGCACGGCTCAGGCGAGCAATGGCGTGATGACGTTGCCGGCCACGTCGGTCAGGCGGAAGTCGCGGCCGTTGTAGCGGAAGGTGAGCTTCTGGTGATCGAGCCCGAGCAGATGCAGGATGGTTGCGTGCAGATCGTTCACCGTGACCGGGTCGCGCGCCACCTTGAACCCCAGCTCGTCGGTCTCGCCGTGGTGCACGCCGCCCTTGATGCCACCGCCGGCGAGCCAGATGGTGTTGGCGTGCGGGTTGTGATCGCGACCGGGCTTGTCCGTGCCGATCTGCGACAGCGGCAGGCGGCCGAACTCCCCGCCCCAGATCACGAGCGTGCTCTCGAGCAGCCCGCGCTGCGCGAGATCGAGCAGCAGCGCCGCGAACGGCCGATCGGTCTCGCCCGCGAAACCCTGGTGGTTGCCCATGATGTCGATGTGGCCGTCCCAGCTGCGCTGATTCTCCATGCCACCCGAGTAGATCTGCACGAACCGCACGCCGCGCTCGACCAGCCGGCGCGCCAGCAGGCATTGTCGCGCGACGTGCGCGCAGCGCGGATCGTGAACACCGTAGGCCGTCTGGATCGCCTCCGGCTCCTGCGTGACGTCGAGCGCCTCGGGTGCATGGATCTGCATGTGGTATGCGAGCTCGAAGCTGGCGATGCGCGCTTCCATCTCGTCCTTCCCGACCACCGGCCGGTGCTCGCGATCGAGCGCCGCCAGCAGCTCCAGCTGCGCGCGCTGCTCGGCGTCGCTCAGCTCGTCGGGACGATCGAGGTTGTCGATCGGCTTGCCCTTGGGCCGCAGGTGCGTGCCCTGGTACACCCCAGGCAGGAAGCCGGTCCCCCAGTTCTGCGCGCTGCCCTTGGGCAGGCCGCGGTCGAGCGGATCGGTCATCACCACGAATGCGGGCAGGTTCTCGTTCTCGCTGCCGAGACCGTACGTCACCCACGCGCCCACGCACGGGAAACCCATGCGCGGCATGCCGGTGTTCATCATGAACAGCGCCGGGCTGTGGTTGTTGGACTCGGTCGTCACCGAGTGCACGAACGCCATCCGGTCGACGTGCTGCGCCAGGTTCGGGAACAGCTCGGACACCCACGTGCCGCTGGCGCCGTGCTGCGCGAACGCGAACGGCGATTGCATCAGCGGGCCAACCTCCTTGGCGAAGAAGCCGGTGTGGTTGTCGAACCCTGCCAGCGTCTGGCCGTGATGCTGCGCGAGCGCCGGCTTGTAGTCCCAGGTGTCCACCTGGCTCGGCCCGCCGTTGATGAACAACCAGATCACCGCCTTGGCCCGCGCTGGAAAATGCGGCGGTCTCGGCGCCAGCGGTGCGTTGCCCGCGAGCGCCGCGCGGCTGCGCTCGCTCGCCAGCATGCTGGCGAGCGCCACCAGACCGAAGCCTTGGCCGGCGTGCTTCAGGAACGCGCGGCGGGCGATGCCGCCCGCGACATCCGGATCATTCCACATAGACGAACTCGTTCAGGCTGAACAGCACCTGGGCGAAATCCGTGAGCGCCAGCGCGAGGTGATCGCTGCGTCCATCCGCCGCGTGCAACTGCGATTGCCGTGCCAGGAACTGCGTCGCAAACTGCTGCTCCGTGCCGGTCGGCAACCGTCCCAGCACGAGCTGGTAGCCGCGCGCCGCGGCCGCGTCCAGGCTGTTGCTCGCCGCGCTCGCGAGCTGCGCGCCCAGCGCCGCGGCGAGCGCGCGCACCTCTGCCCCGTTCATGAGCGCAAGCGCCTGCGGCGCGATCGTCGTGGTGACGCGGCAGCCGACGCTCACGGTCGGCTCGGGCAGGTCGAACAGCGCCAGGAACGGCACCGCCTCGCTGCGCTTGACGAAGAAGTAGATGCTGCGCCGGCGCATGTCGGGATCGAGCGTGCCCGGCCCGTACATGCGCTCGTCGAGCAAGCCGCTCACCTTGAGCATCGCATCGCGGATGACCTCCGCCTCGAGCCGGCGCGGCTGCCAGTGCCAGAGCCAGCGGTTGTCGGCGTCGCGTTGCAGGCGGTCCTGGTCCACGGCACTGCTTTGCTGGTAGACCGCGCTCGTCACGATCAGGCGCTGGATCGGCTTCAGCCGCCAGCCGTCCTGCTTGAGCTCCGCCGCGAGCCAGTCGAGCAGCTCGGGATGCGACGGCCGCTCGCCTTGCTTGCCGAAGTCGTTCGGAGTGGCGACCAGGCCGCGGCCAAAGTGATGCTGCCAGAGCCGGTTCACGATCACGCGCGCAAGCAGGTCGCCCGCGCCGCACGCGCTGTCGGTCAGCCAGCTCGCCAGCGCGCGCCGCCGCCACGACGTGCGGCTGCCAGCCGGCGGCGCCTGTTGCCAGTGCCGCTCACCCTCGGGCGCACGGCTCAGCACCTCGAGGAAGCCCGGCGTGGCGACCTCGCCCTTCTGCTGCACGTTGCCGCGCTTCAGGAAATAGGTGGCGTCGTAGCAGTGCGGGAAGCCGCGCTCGTCGGCATGGTGCGGCATCGGCTTCACGCCCTCGCTCGTGATCATGATGGTCTCGACGTGCGGGCGCGGCTCGAGCGCGGCGTGGTCTTGCACGGCCGCGTGCCGCGCCTGCCACAGCGGGTCCGCCGGCCGATACCACCGGGCGAGCGCGCCGAGCTGCGCCGGCGCGAGCTGCAGGCCGAGCTGCCACGCCGCGCTCGCCTGCGCGAGCGACTCGCGCATCGCGCTGCTGGCGAGCTCGAGCGGCGGCGGGCGCGCCGACACCGCGAGGCGCACCCGGCCGATGTTGTGACGCACGTTGTTGTGATGCTCGATGGTGATCGTGAGCGTCGTGCCGCCGGCGAAGCCGACCGGCGGGTCGATCGCGAACGCCACGGCGTGATCCCTGCCGAATTGGGGATCGACTGCCCAGGCGCTCGCCGCGTCGTCGTCGATGAGGTTCGCCGCCGCGAGCCGCGCGCTCTGCTCGAACGTCGCCCGCGGCTGCGTGAGCGTGACCGCCACCGCCCGCTCCGGGCAGGAGCGCGGCGCGGCGCGCACCATGACGCGGGTCGGGGCCAGGTTGCCGTTGTCGGCGCGGCCGGGGCCGCCCGCCACGAGCGATCGATCGGCGAGCGCCTCGAGGCGCAGCGCGCGGATGTGATCGAGCGAGGTATCCGCCACCAGCGTGTAGGTGTCGAAGTCGGCGTTGGGACCACTCACCAGCAGCGAGCCGTCGTCCTGCGGGGTGAAGCAGGCGCCGCCGCTCGAGCGGCTCTCGGCGACGTCGAGCACGATCCAGTCCGGCGCCGCGATCCGTGTGCCCCCGGGGTGCTGGAGCCAGCTGGCGAAGCGCGCCGGCAGCTGGTCGCGCTCGAAGGCGGCGAGCGACTCCTGCAGCGGCGCGTGCGCCGCGCTCCACAGCGCACTCGCCGCACGCCGGGCGTCCTGGTCGAACTCGACCTCGACCTCGCTGCGCACCGCGGTGGTGAACGTCGCGAGCATGCGGTAGTACTCGCGGCTGGAGATCGGATCGTACTTGTGGTCATGGCAGCGGGCGCAGCCGATCGTGAGTCCGAGCATCGCCACGCCCGTGGTCTTCAGCATGTCGTCCAGCTCGTCGTAGCGCGCCGACTCGAACTCTGCCTCGGTGAGCTGCGTCGGGAACACGCACGCGCCGAGGAACCCGGTGGCCGCCAGCGCCCATGGGTCGTCCGGCGCGATCTCGTCGCCGGCAATCTGCCAGCGCACGAACTGATCGTAGGGCAGGTCCGCGTTGAACGACCTGATGACGAAGTCGCGATACCAGTAGGCATGCGGCCGGTCGTAGTCTTGCTCGAAGCCATGGCTCTCGGCGAACCGCGCCGCGTCGAGCCAGTGGCGCGCCCACCGCTCCCCGTAGTGCGGGCTCGCGAGCAACCGGTCCACGACATGGGCGAACGCATCGGGCGAGGCGTCGTTCACGAACGCCTCGATCTCGCCTTCGCCGGGCGGCAGCCCGGTGAGGTCGAGCGCGACCCGCCGCAACAGCGTGCGGCGATCGGCTGCGGCGCTGGGGGCGATGCCTTCCTGCTCGAGCCGCGCCAGCACGAACTGGTCGATGGGCGTGCGCGGCCACGCCGCATCCACGACCGCCGGCACCGCGACCGGCGCGAGCGGCAGGAACGACCAGAACCGGCGCTCATCGTCACCCGGCGCGCGCGGCTCGCCGGCGGTGAGCGGCCGCTCGTACGGCGCGCCGCGCTCGATCCACGCCGCGATGCGCGCGATGTCGGCATCGTCGAGGCGCGCATCGCCCTTGGGCATGTGCGGTCGTTGCTCGTGCTTGATCAGCTTGATCAGCCGGCTGGTCTCGGGGTGGCCGAGCTCGATCGCGGGACCATCGTCGCCCCCTGCAAGAGCCGCTCGCGCGTGGTGAGGTCGAGGCCGCTCTTCACCTTCTCGCCGCCGTGGCAGCGCACGCAGTGCTCGCTCAGGATGCGCGTTGCCGGATCCTGCCAGGGGGCGGGCAGTGCGAGCGCAAGGACGGTGATGAGCGGCGTGGCGAGCAAGGTCACCACCAGAGCATAGCGAACCTCTGGCGGCGAGGAAACCGTGCGCCCGCGCGGCTCAGGAAGGCTCGGGCGTGGCGGGATGGCTGCCGTTGCTGCCGTTGGTGTAGCGCTGCGCCACGTGCGCCGGCTCGAAGCCCGGCACGCTCTCGTTGACGCGATCGATCAGCTGCCGCAAGCGCCCGAAGTTGCGGCGGTTGAAGTGCAGCACCAGCCGCGGCAGGTGGTTGAGCTCCGGCTCGGTCACTTCCTCGGCCAGCGGCCCGCGCTGGTCGAGCGTGCCACCCTTCAGGATGTCGTGGAACTCGCGGCCGAGCGCGGCCACCACATCGGTCGGCAGCGCGGTCTGCAAGCGCAGCACGAGCTGATCGCCGACGTAGCGGGCCGAATGATAGACGCGGTAGAAGTTGCGGATCTCGGCGACCGCAGCCTCGGCCGTGTCCACCATCCGGTACAGGCTCACGTCCTCGGGCGAGATGTAGCCCTTGCCGAGCAGGTGCTCGCGCACGTACCGGTCCCAGTCGCGCCAGTAGTCGTCGTCGCGCGCGTGCACGTACACGATCGGCGCCGGATTGGCCTTGCCGGTCTGCAACAGGGTCAGCGACTCGAAACCCTCGTCGTGCGTGCCGAAGCCCCCAGGAAACAGCACCACCGCGTCGCTCTCCTTCAGGAACACCAGCTTGCGGCTGAAGAAGTACTTGAACGTCATCAGCTTGCGATCGTTGCGGATCGCCTCGTTCGGCAGCTGCTCGAACGGCAGCAGGATGTTCACGCCGAACGAGTTCTTGCTGCCCGCACCGCGCTGGGCCGCGCCCATGATGCCGTCGCCGGCACCGGTGATCACCATGAAGCCCTCGCGCACGATCTGCTCGCCGAAGTCGTGCGCCAGCTGGTGCGCGGGATGATCGCTCGGGACGCGCGCCGAGCCGAACACCGACACCTTGCGCACGTGGCGGTACGGCCGGAACGTCTTGAACGCGTAGCGCAGCTCGCGCAGCGAGCGGCTCAGGATCTTCATGTCGCCGCGGGTGGCCTGGTCGCGTGCCAGCTTGAGTGCGGTCGAGATGATCTCGCTGACCAGGTAGGCCTCGGTCCCCGGCGCAGCGCGGGTCACCAGGTTCAGGATCGCCTCGTCGAGCGAGGCATCGCCGGTCAAGTAGCGACGGGTCGTGCTCGTCGCTTCCAAACCATCGTCTTCACGTGGCATGTTGGGTGATTCCTAGAGTGTGAACGGCCAGCCCTACCTGATCGGCGGGAGTCGTGCGCGGGGGTGAGCGCCGAGGCTCGCGAAGTGGCGTGATCCGCTCAGCTTGAGGCATCGTGTCTCTCGAGCCGAACAGTTTAACGCAAGGTGGGTCAAGGCGTGTCGCTCCACACGGCATAGCACGCCCGCGTCGCCCGGTCACGTCGTTCCCGGCACCGCCGCCGAGGCGCCCGCTGCCGACCGCCGATCATGGCGAGCGCCGCGGGCGGATCACCTCGAACCCGGTGTACCGCTGCAGCACCTCGGGATCACCACCGAGCCATCCCTCTGCTGGTTGTTCTCGAGGATCGCGACCATCGCGCGGCTGCACGCGACCGCGGTGCCGTTCAGCGTGTGCATCAGCCGGGTCTTCTGCCCCTTGCATCGCGCGCCCAGCCGCCGCGCCTGGTAGTCGCTGCAGTTCGAGGCGCTGGTGACCTCGCCGTACGAGCCGTGCTCGCTGCGTCCCGGCATCCACGCCTCGATGTCGTACTTGCGATAGGCGGCGCCGCCGAGGTCGCCGGTGCAGCACTCCACCACTCGATAGGCGAGGCCGAGCCCCTGGTAGATCTCCTCCTCGATGCGCACCAGCCGCTGCAGCAGGTCATCCGACTGCTCGGGCGCACAGAATGCCGAACATCTCGACCTTGCTGAACTGGTGCACGCGATCCAGCCCCTTCGACGCGCGGCCGTACGTGCCTGCCTCGCGCCGGAAGCAAATGGCTCCACGCCGGCCATCAACAACGGCAGCTCTGCTTCCGGCAGCGTGGTCTCCTGGTACATGCCGCCGAGCGTGATCTCGGCGGTCGCGATCAGGCCGAGGTCGGTGCCCTCGACGCAGTAGATGTTGGACTCGTCGCCGCGCGGGTTGAAGCCGGTGGCGAGCAGCACGTCCATCTTCGCCAGATCCGGCGTGATCGCCGGCTGGAAGCCCTCGTTCACCAGCTTGCGCAGCGCGTACTCGATCAGCGCGAGCTCGACGAACACCGCCTCGTTGGTGAGGTAGTAGAACTTGCTGCCGGTCGCCTTCTGCCCGCTGGCGAAGTCGATCAGCCTGAGCCGCTCGCCGAGCTGCACGTGGTCGAGCGGCGCGAACTCGAACGTGCGCGGCGTTCCCCACTTGCGCAACTCGCGGTTCTGTTCCTCGCCGCCGCCCACGGGCGCATCCCTGTGCGTCATGTTCGGGATCTGCGGGTGGATCACGGCGAGATCCGCCTCCACCTGCTTCAGCAGCGCCGCCTGCCGTGCCTCCTCGTCCTTCAAGCGGCGGCCGGCCTCGGCCGCGGCGGCATCGGCGCCCCGGCCCTTCGCGCCCTTCTGCAGCTCGTTGCGCTGGCGGCGGATCGCCTCGAGCTCTTGCATCACCTCGCTGCGGCGGCGCGCCAGCGTGACCAGCCGATCGAAGTCGATCGTGACGCGGCGGTTCTTGCAGTTCTCGCGAACCGCATCCAGGTTGTCGAGCACGAAGCGCAGATCGAGCACGGCAGGCCTCCTCGGTGGTAACGCAGCGCGAGACGCTAGCAGGTTGAGAAGTTGATCGCAAGGCCGCAACAGTCCCGAGCACGCCGAAATGGTTCGTCGCCGCCGGGCGACAAAGCCTCAAGCCACGCGCGTTGCCCGCCGACCACGAGAACGAGCAAACCCGTTTGTGCTCGGGGCAACACACCGCCTCCACGCAGTGATTCCGCGCACTGGGCGTTCGCTCGCGACGGGCCGATCCAGAAGCCACCCCCTCAGTGGTCCCCGCGAGCCCAGCCCTGAGCGCGGGGAGGCAACCATGAAGCTCTCACGCATCGGGCTCACCCTAGGCTCGTTCGTGCTGCTCGCCAGCACGCTCGGCGCCGCCACCAACACCTACGTGTTCCGCAACACCAAGAACCACGACGAGCTGCTCGGCTACATCGACACCGACGTCGGCGAGTGGGGTCAGGGCATCCTCGTGCTCGACGGCTATCGCCTGCGCACCAGCGGCTTCGACAGCTGGGAGTACACCTGGCTCGCCGAGCACGACGGCGCGCACATGTGTCTCCTCATCCATCCGACGCAACCATGGGTCGTCGGCTTCGTCGTCTGGTGGGGCGACTGGGGCGTGCTCGACATCCTGTCCACCGACGGCGTTCGCTTCGAAGGCGAGGTGAACGTGACCTGCCTCACCGAGCGGCCACAGAACGACGCGCACTGACCGCTCGCCTCTTGCGAGACGGGTGCGCGAAGGACACCATGGCGAGGCGAGGAGGTGTTCTTTGCAGCAGCTCGTCCGCTCGTTCTTCGCGGCGCATCCCGACCTCACCTTCCGCGCTCTCGGCAGCCGCGCCAATCGCGACGCGCTCGACCTGGCGCCGTTCGGCCACACGGTCGATTACCTCGACGCCGAGGACCACGCAGGCTGGATCCACCAGTACCACCGCGCCAACCAGCTGGCATTCCCCGGGCCGCTCGCGCTGCCGGGATGGGTGCTCGTCGACTGCTACTTGCTGCCGGCGGCGATCGGCCTCCTCACGGGTCCCGCGCGCCTGCTCGACGATCGGAGCCAGAGGGCGCTCGAGCTCGCACCCGACGCACACGCCATCGGCGCTGCCTACTACGCCGTGCCGTGCATCAAGGAGCGCGTGGTGCTCGGCTGCTCCCTGTTCTCGTTCCTGTCCGGCAGCGGCGCGGCCGCGATCGTCAAGGCGCTCACGCTGCGCATGCTCAAAGCGCGCGTGCAGCGCGGCGTCGCGCAGTGGACCTCGCCCAGCTTGCGCGTGCACACGCGCATGGGCCCGCTCTGCCTCGAGGGCCCACCCCCACCCACGCACGGCAAGGCCGCGGAGAGCTTCGTCTACAGCGTCGACCTCGCGGACGCGAGCGCATGGCGGCAGGCGATGACCCGGCAGCCGCGCCAGGACCCGCCGGCCGATGACCCGCGCTGGATCGCGACGCACGATCGCCGGGCGCTCGATCGCCTCCTCGCCCGCGCGCGCGCCGGCGAGCCGATCTTCATCCTGCCGCCCGGCCTGCGCTCGGACGGAGCCGCCGTGCTGATCGAGGCGCGGCGCTGAGGCAGCGGCACGGCGATGCCGCAGGCGATCCGGACAGCGCGCTCGTTCCGTTCCGAGGCTCGATCGTTCCGGGCGCGAAACCCGCTGCGATCGCTCGGAATAGGTGCGGGCACGCAATCAGTGGCATGGCACGCGCTGCCGAACCACCGGAAATGACCGCTGGCAACCGCAGAAGGGCGAGCAGCCTCGTGCTGCTCATCATCTCGCTCGCCTGGCTCACGTCGTGCGACCAGGCGGTTCCGGCGCCACCGCTGGCCGCGGGACCGGGAGCGCCAGCCCTGATCCTGATGATCGTCATCGATACGCTCCGTCACGACCACGTCGGCGGCGAGCTCACGCCGGTGCTGAACGCGCTCGCGCGCCGATCGCTGGTCTTCGCCAACGCGCGCACGACCTCGTCCTGGACCGGATCGTCGGTGGCGTCGATGTTCACCTCGCGCTTCCCGACCGAGGTGGGCGTGCTCGCCCGTGACGATGTGCTCGGACCGACCGCGGTCACGCTCGCGGAGGCGCTGCGAGCCGGCGGCAACTACGAGTGTGCCGGCATCACCACCAACACCAACGCAGGCGACAAGCTCGGCATTGCGCAGGGCTTCGACTCGTTCATCATGCCCGACGTGTCCACGGCGAAGAGCTACCCCGACGACCACCTCATGTTCCCCGCGCGCTCGGTCACCGAGGCGGCGGTGAGCTTCCTGCGCGACCGCTCGACACGCCCGCACCAGCGGCCGTGCTTCCTGTTCCTGCACTACATCGATCCCCATGCGCCGTACCTCCCGCATCCCGGGATCCTGCCGACACGCGAGCCGGACGGTCGCTTCGATGGCTCGCGCCGGCAGCTCGACGTGGTGGATGCCATGTCGGTCGAGGACCTCACCGCGGCCGACCGCGCGCGCATCAAGTACCTGTACGCTGCCGACGTGAAGTACTGCGACGACTGGATCGGCGGCGTGCTCAGGGAAGTGGCCGCGCAAGGACTCGCCAGCAGCACGATGGTGATCGTCACCGCGGACCACGGCGAAGGCCTGTGGAACCACGGCATCCGCAACCACGGCCGTGACCTCTACGAGGAGATGCTGCACGTGCCGCTCATCGTGCACTATCCCGGCATGCGCGAGAGCGACTCGAGGACGATCGCGACGCCGGTGAGCTTGCTCGACCTCGCGCCCACGATTCTCGCCGCGTGTCACATCCCGCAGCCGCAGGAATTCCACGGCCAGGACCTGGAGCCGCTCGCCCGCGGCAAGCGCCGCGACCAGGAGCTAGACGACATCTACTCGGAGATGGCCTTCGACCGCGTGAACCTCGAGTGCCTGAGGCGCGGGCGCTTCAAGCTGATCCGCGATCGCGACCGGAGCGAGGCCGATCCAACGAGCTACCAGCTGTTCGACCTCGCGGAGGACCCGGGCGAGCAGCACAACCTGATCGGTGCTCGCCCGGACGTCGAAGCGGATCTGCAGCGTGCGCTCAAGCGCTGCGCCACGGTCATCGCGCGCGGCGCGCGCCCGCGCGTGAAGCTGGCGCTCGACGACCTGCCGCCCTTCGACCTCGACATCCTGCGCTCGCTCGGCTACGTCGGCAGCCAGGAGTACGAGACCACCATCGCGCGGCGCCAAGCGGGCAGCAAGCCGCAGTAGCGCCGTCGCGGCACGCGCTCGCGCCTTGACTCCCTCGTTTCGAGCCGCAAGACTGGCGACGCGTCGGTTGCACGCCGAGGAGCGCGTGACCGATGGTTTGATCGCTTGCGCCCGTAGCTCAGCTGGATAGAGCATCGGATTTCTAATCCGAGGGTCCCGCGTTCGAGTCGCGGCGGGCGTATTGCGGAAGGCCAGGGCCTGCTGCTACTTCCTGCCGAACTTCACGAGCTTGAGCGCACCGTCCGCGAGCAGGCCGATGCCGGCGCCGTAGACCTTGAATTCCTTCACACCGGGCTCGAGCGGCGTGCTCTCCTCGACCTTGAGGCAGTGGTCGAACCTGCCCGCGGCGGTCTCGAGCGTGGCATCGAGGCTCACCACCTCGGCGCGGTCCATGGCCACGGCGGGAGCGATCTCCTGGTAGTAGCGCGCGCCGAGCAGCACGGTGCCGGGCATCATCACGCCGTAGCGTGCGTTGCCCTCGCCCGCATGCCAGGAGCCGCCGTGCCCGACCACCTTGCCGTCCTGGTACATGTCGACGTCCTCGCCGAAGTAGTAGATCGTGTCGGTGCGCCGGCAGATGGCGAAGTAGTTGCGCGACACCTCGATGAGCGCGCCGCGCCGCGTCTCGCGCTCCTCGACCACGCGCGTCTCGACGCCAGCGATGGTCCGGGTCTCGTCCAGCACCGTGATCGTGAGCTCTGCGGGCTCGGCATCCGCCTCGCCTGCGAGCACCAGCACGTAACCGGGCTCGAGCACGAAGTACGGGTTGCTGCCGGTCGACGCGAAGTCCTTGTGCTCGACCACGAACCGGTCGGTGAACGGCCGCTGATCGGTATCCTCTGGCTTCGCCTGCTGGGCAATGACCGCAGCCGCGATCGAGCACACCAGCGCGAGCATGGCGGCCGTGGTCCCCGGGTGAACGATCTGGCAGAGCGACCCGGATGGTCTCGACATGGCTACCTCCTCAGTGGCAATCGCTTTGGGGCTGGGCGCGCCATCTTGGATGCTACGTGCACGCAGTGGCACGAGCAAGACTACCCGGCGCAAGCTTAAGGAATGATGAAAGCCCGGAGCTTGCTCGCCGCGCATGTGCCGGACGTCACACGCGATCCTGCTGGCCACCGGCACATGCCGGATCCTGCCACGATCACTACCCTCACCTCCGCCCCGACCAGCTCGCTCTTGATCGCGGTCGTGAAGGACGGAGGTGCCCGTGCACAATCCATGGCTGGCCAGAAAGCCGCTCGAGCGCCTGCTCGCCGAGGCAAGCGGGGAGCACCGGTTGCGGCGCGTGCTCGGACCGTGGCAGCTCACGAGCCTCGGCGTCGGCGCGATCATCGGCGCCGGCATCTTCGTCATGACCGGTGCAATCGCCAAGGAAACGACCGGGCCGGCACTGGTGCTGTCGTTCGCCGTCGTGGGGGTCGTCTGCGTGTTCGCCGCGCTGTGCTACGCCGAGTTCGCGTCGATGGTGCCGGTGGCCGGATCGGCCTACACCTATGCCTATGCCACGCTCGGTGAGCTGTTCGCCTGGATCATCGGCTGGGATCTGGTGCTCGAGTATGCGGTTGGGGCGGCGACCGTGGCGAACGGCTGGTCGAGCTACTTCCAGAGCGCGCTCGGCATCGTCCACGTCCAGCTGCCGCGGCTCTTGCGCGGGCCGCTGTTCTGCTACGACGGCGAGCTCGGTCGGCTCGTGACCACGGATGCGCTCGTGAACCTGCCGGCGGTCCTGGCGGTGGCGATCGTGACCGCAGTGCTCGTGGTTGGCATCCGCGAGAGCGCGCGGGTCAACACGATCATGGTGGCGCTGAAGGTGGCCGCGGTGCTGTTCGTGATCGTCGTTGGCGCCGCCTACGTCGACCCGCGCAACTGGCACCCGTTCGCGCCGTTCGGGTTCACCGGCCTCAGCATGTTCGGCAGGACCGTGCTCGGTCAGGCCGACGCCGGCGGCCATCCGCGCGGCATGCTCGCCGGCGCGGCCCTGGCGTTCTTCGCATTCATCGGCTTCGACTCGGTGTCGACGCACGCGGAGGAATCCCGGCGGCCGCAGCGGGACGTGCCGATCGGTATCATCGCCTCGCTCACGCTGTGCACGACGCTGTACATGGCAGTGGTGGCGGTGCTCACCGGCATGGTGCCGTATCGCGAGCTCGACAAGAGCGCCCCGGTGGCCGATGCATTCGCGCGCGCTGGGCTGCGCTTTGCACACGCGGTGATCGCCATCGCCGGCGTGGCCGGCATCACCTCGGTGCTGCTGGTGATGATGCTGAGCCTGCCCAGGGTGCTCCTGGCGATGGCACGCGATGGCCTGCTGCCGCCAGGCTTCTTCGCCGCGATCCATGGGCGCTATCACACGCCCTGGAAATCGACCATCGCCACCGGCGCGTTCGTGGCGGTGCTGGCGGCATTCCTGCCGATCGACGCGCTGGTGAGGCTGGTCAACATGGGCACGCTGCTGGCGTTCATGATCGTGTGCGCCGCGGTGCTGATCATGCGGCGCACGCATCCCGATGCCGCGCGCCCGTTCCGCGCGCCGTTCGGCGCCGCCGTGCCGGTGCTCGGCATCGTCAGCTGTGGCCTGCTCATGTTCTCGCTGCCTTCGGAGAACTGGCTGCGGCTGGTGATCTGGCTGGTGATCGGCCTCGCCATCTACGGCTGCTACGGCCGCCGCCACAGCGCGCTGCGCCAGCGCTAGCTCTGGCGCACGTACCCTTCGACCCGCCGCAGCAAGAGCTCGCGGCAGCCGGCCACACCGCTCGGCGACACTGCCTGGAAATCCTCGTGGTGGTCGTTCTGGAAATCGACGATCACCCATTCGCCCGCGCGCGAGCAGACGACGAAGTGCACCGCCGCGACGCGCTGGCGCTCGCGGTCCATGACGTACTCGGCAATCATCGCGTAGTCCGCGTCGACCGGGTTCTTGACCAGGTGCTCGTGCAAGCTGCGCGCCAGATCCCAGAGCGCACGCTGCTCGTTGCTCGAGGCCGTGATCTCGACGCTGGGCTTCATGTCGGTGCTGATCGCGCGACCCAGCCCGTGCTCGCTGAACAGCTTGGCGAGCACGCCTGCTTCCGCGGCGTCGAGCTCGCCGGCGATGCGCACCGGGAACACCAGGAGCCTGGCGTCCTTCGCTTGCTTCGCGAACCGGGTCTGACGCTCCCGCATCGCCAGCACCACCGCCTCGGACGGCGTTCCCGACTTCTCCGCCCAGGCACGCGCCATCTTCCCGTCGCGGCGCGCGCTCGGAACGGCCAGGCCGAGCAACCCGCGCACGCGCTCCGCAACCAGGCTGCAGCACTCGAGCGGCTCGGCCGGCTTGATGCGGTCGAAGTCGGCGTCGCCGGCGTGCTGCGTGTCCGTCCACACGAGCCCACCGTCATGATCAACGACCACGACGCGCACCTCGGTGAACTTGCGGTCGAGCACCACGAGCTGCGCGAACAGCGCGTAGTCGCTGCCGACCGGGTTCTTGCGCACGTGCTCGCCGAGCCTCTGCGGCAGCGACGCGACGGCGCTGGCCGGGTCTGGCTTGAAGGCGGCCGCTGTGCTCGCCATGTCGTCCAGGCCGGCTTGCTGCTCGAGGCAGAGCGCGAGCGCATCGCCCACTTCCTTGAGCGGCCGATCATCGAGCAGGACCGGCAGCACGGTGATCGCTGCCTTCGCGCCCTTCGCCTTGAAGGCGGCGAGCCGGGCCTGCCTTGGAGCGGCATCCGCTTCGAACTGCGGCGGCGTTCCCGCGGCCGCGAGCGACGCGACCAGCACGGCGTTCATCGCCAGCACCGCGGTCAGCATGGGTTGCGTGGACATGATCCGAGGCTCCTCTCAGGTCGATGGGTCGAAGTCTGGTTCCGCACGACGTTCAAGACGTCGGCAGAGTATTGTAAGCATATGCTAACAAAATGACGACGGCAAAACTCGACGGTTGCGTGGTGCGCGAGAGCGCGCGACCGCTGCGCAGGAATTCGCATTGCGGCGAGCCTGGCTGGCGGGCGAGACGACACGAGGCGCCGTCGTCGGGACGGCGCCTCGTTGCTGATCAATCGGCGAGCGGCGGGCGCTGCCGCCGCGTTCCCGTCATGGCCGCTCGTCCTTGCCGAGGTCGTAGTCGGCCTTCTTCGGCCGTGCGTCGCTGTCCATGTCGTGATTGGGCCGCGACGGCGGCGCCTTGCCGGCGTTGCACTTGTAGTCGATCACCGGCGAGGAGGAGCTCAGGTGATAGTCGCCGCTGGCGCAGCTCGAGTTCACGAACTGCGGATCGATCTCCGCGTTGTCGGTCGGCAGTCCGAGGC
The DNA here is from genome assembly GCA_046349655.1 of Planctomycetota bacterium. Lineage (GTDB taxonomy): Bacteria > Planctomycetota > B15-G4 > B15-G4 > JAXMBY01 > JAXMBY01. Next base: position 18,167 of record JAXMBY010000055.1, on the reverse strand, counting down.
TGGCGCGGCCCTGCACGTCGTTGCAGTGAACGTCGGCGCGGTTCTTGTTGAAGGATGCGAGCGAGTCGTTGTTCCAGAAGATGTTGAACCAGACGCGACCGTCGCCCGAGATCGGCACGTCGCTGCACACCACGGTGTTGAACATCACCTGCGGCTGATTGCCGCCGCTGTCCCATGGCAGCTGGATGCCGACGGCGTTGGGATTGGCGTGGATCGTGTTGTTCACGATCCGCATGCTCGCGATCGGGCCGACGAGCATGGCGAAGTCCGCGCAGCCGGTGACGTCGTTCGAGTCGACGACCAGGTCGTCACCCAGGTTGAGGGCCGACAAACCGGTCGCGAACAGGCCGTTGCCGGCGATCCTGTTCTGCGCGATCCTCACGCCGCTCGGACCGAGATCGTTGCCGTTCAGCGCAATGCCGGTCGCATCACCGGTGGCGACCACACCGTCCACCACGTTGTCCGGACCGATCACGCTGAAGTTGCCGAGTTCGCCGACCAGGATGCCGGTGTCGTGCGCTTGACCGTTGCTGTTGCCGACATGAACGATGTTCTGCATCACCACGCTGCTCACCGCATCGCGCACGTAGATGCCGGTGTCGGGGCTCGAGCCCTGCGTCGTGCCGACCACGTTCGCCTGCACCACCGCACCATCGCACTGCTCCCACAGGGCGATGCCCGCGCCCCACTGCGCGAACGTGCCGTCGACCTGGTTGGCGATGACCGCCGCCTGCGAGGCTTGCTCGAGGTAGATGCCGTGCGCCGAGCCGGCGCCGGTCACGTGGTTCGCCTCGATGCGCAAGCTGGGCGACCAGCCGAAGCAACCCAGCACCATGTCGGCGCGTCCCGAGCGGCCGATCAGGGTCGAGTTCTGCACCAGCGTGCTCGGCGCGCTGCTCAGACTGACCGCGCTGCCCGCCGACTTGGTGATGGTGCAGCTCACGATCTGGTTGTCGGAGGCGAACGTGCCCACCTGGATGCCAGGACCATTGGTGTCATCGACATCGACGTTGGTCACCACGTTGCCATCGGTGAGCGCGCCTTGCAGCGAGACGCCGACACCCGCCGGCACCGACCAGCCGTTCTGGCTGACCGTGACGTTGGGGCCGATGGTGTTGTTCTGGCTGCCGCCGAGCACGACGATGCCGCTGGCGTTGCCCGAGAACACTGATGCTCCCGGTCTGGTGCCGAGCAGCGTGTTGTCACCGGCGGAGATGAACGCGACGCCCGGTGCCGTTGCGTGCGATTCCGAACGGCAGTCCTCGAGCACATTGCGCTCGGCGCCGAACTCGATGATGTAGCCGGGCAGCAGGTTGTTGCTGGCAACACAACGCCGGAAGACGTTGTCATCGGCGCCGACGATGCCAAAGCCAAGCCCGCCCTGGGTATTCCTGATGCGCACGTTCTCGAGCAGGTTCTGGCGCGCCAGACCGTACAGCTGCAACGCATCGACCGACACGTCGACCTCGAGATTGCGAACGATATTGTGCGCGGTCCGGATCGTGAACACCGAGCAGAACAGGTTGCTCGCACACGCGATCTTGATCTTCGGTGTCACGCCGTCCGACTCGAGCGTGCCTTCGAGGTCCGTGCCGCCGAACACGTCGGCGAGGTTGGGAAGATTGTAGGTCAGCCAGATGGTGCCGCGCAGGGACGCGGCGAAGTTGATCGTCGACGGACCCTGGTCGCGGTTCGCCATCAGCATGGCCTCGCGCAGCGAGCCCGGGCCGGTGTCGTTCAGGTTGGTCACGTCGTAGATGTGCGGTCCACCCCACGCATCCGAATGTCCGTCATCGCGGAAGCGACGCAGCAGATCGAAGCCTCCCTTGCTGCCCGGGATCTGGCTGGGCGAGAACCCGCGCATGTGCGCGATCGCAAATCCGGCCCAGCCGCCCCGATCGCCCATCACGTACGAGCTGCTGAACTCGTCGGCACCCACGTCGATCACACCCTCGAGAATGCGGGGATCGCCAGGCGTGAATGGGGAAGCATCGAAGTCCGTGCTCGGCAGGCGCGGTGCGCCATTGAGGCCCTTGTTGCGGCACGGCGAACCATCGAGCAGATGGAAGTCGCCCTGGCCGCGGTCGCGAAACGATGGCTGCAGCGAGAAGTTCGACTTCGACTTCGGGTTGCCACCCAGGAAGCCGCCGATGTCGCAGTAGTCGACGCTCAGGCCCGGCACGTAGGCAAGGTCGGTATAGTCGTTGTAGAAGAAGATGTTGTTGAAGCCGGTGCCGCTGCCGGAGAGCCCGACACCGTTGTCCACCACGGTGTTGTTGACGAACACCATCGCACTGTTCGCCGAGAACCCGCTCAGGCCGGCGAGCCGGCTACCGCGGATCACGTTGTTGCGCAAGGTGTTGTCGTCGGCCTCGTAATGCACCCCGGTGTCGTTCGCATCGAGGTAGTTGCCCTCGACCACGGTGTCGTGTGACAGGACCAGGGCGATGCCAACGGCGTTGTTGCGGATGATGTTCCACTTGATCTGATCGGCGACGCCGCCGCTCTGCATGTCGATGCCAGGGCCTTGCGCACCATCCATCAGGTTGCAGGTCATCGCCACACCGCTCGCGAAGTAGGTCGAGATGCCGGTGTAGCCGTTGCCCTGGAACAGGTTGCCCTCGACGTTGTGCCCGAGCCACGTGGCCTCGTTCTGCACATCGCCCAGGATCTCCACGCCCTGAGCGATGTTGGCGGTGAACCGATTCGAGCGCACGCGGACGTTCTGGCAACCCCAGCTCAAGGACACGCCGGTCGGGTTCAGGATGAAGGCATTGCTCTCGACCAGGATCTCGCCCTGCTGGTTACGCGGCTTGGTGCTGCTCACGACCAGCCCCGGACCGAAGTTCAAGACGATGGCACCATTCTGCTTCACCACGCACGGGTCCGAGTCGCGCAGCGAGACGCCACCCTCGTCGCACAAGGCGATGGCATTGTCGGGGCCGATGGTCGCGTTGGGTGAGCTCTCGAGCGCCACGCCGAAGAAGCCCTTGCATGACAGGACCTCGTTGTGCTGCACGATCACGCCGCTCGCCCCCTTGGTGTAAACGCCGCCACTGCCACAACCATCGATCGAGTTGCCATCGATCAGTGTGCCGGAGCCCTGGCTGCCCACGTAGATGCCGAACGAGCTGCAGTTCTTGATCGTGCTACCGGTAAGCTGATTGCTCGGTGCATCGACCAGGATGCAGGTGCCCGAGTTGTCGTGCAGGTTGTTGCCCGGTCCCACGACGTTGCGCGTCGAGCCATCGGTCACGCTGATCGTGACGCTGTTGCAGTTGACGATCTCGGCGCCGAAGACGTTGTTGTCCGAGGCATTCTTGTACAGCACGATGCCCGAGTCGTTGTTGCGGATCAGGTTGCCTGGACCGATGGTGTTGCGGCTCGAGCCGCCCTGCAGCAGGATGCCCTGACTCGGACAGTCATCGAACAGACAATCCTTGACGACGTTGTCGCTCGAGGCCGCGAGCGACAGACCCGCGCCGTTCGAACTGCCGTTCCGCACCGTGACGTGCGACAGCACGCATGAGCTGGCGTTCTGCAGCTGCACGCCGTACTGCGCTCCGTCCAGGATCAGGTCCTGCACCGTGACCTGGCTCGAGCTGATCTGCAGACCCGAGGTGCCGTTGGCCTTGATCAAGCAGGCCTTGCCGGTGATGACGAGCCTGCCGGCGTTGATGCCAGGCAGATTGGACGCGAGGCTGATGCTCGCGACATTGATGGTGATCGTGCTGTCGGTGCCATCCTTCTCCGCCTGCTGGATCGCCCAGCGCAGCGTGCCGGGACTGCCGTCATCGTTGCTCGCCGTCACCGAGTAGTCTTGCGACGCGCGCGCCGTGACCAGGGCGTTCGAAAACAACACCGCCGAGGCTACCAGGCCACCCGCCATAGGTCTGGATCGCAGCATGCTCCACTCCCAAGAAACCATGTCCGTAGACTTACGGATACCGCCGCATCGAAAGGTCCACGAACCTATCGTGTAACGTCGGCGTTTCAACCGGGAATCCGGTGCCTTAACCCTGGACTCTCAATGAATTACGGTGCGAAAACTTTTCATGATCGCAACACGTGCCGGCGCTGCGTCCGAGGATCGCGCAGGGGATGGGAAGGGAGGCGGGTCGCCTCGGTAGGTATCCGGAGCTGCCCGAATGCCGGCGCGGCGGTTCGGCGCGGCGGGATCGACCTCATCCAGCCGCAGCGAACCCGAGGCGCTTCACGGCGATCGAAAGGCAGCGGCTGTCCGAGCTGGTTGGCATCAGCGCCGCGGGCACGAACGTGCGGGACGGCTTGAGCTCGACGACCACGAACTGTCCGGCGACGACACGCACCGCCTCGTTGGCGATCGGTACCCGCTTGACGAACGCACCGGGATTCTCGAACCGCAACTCCGCGAGCGCCTGCCCGTTCACGTGCACGCTCATCGCCAGCTGGCCGTCGGTTGCGGTCTCGCGGGGCACCTGTCCCTCGAGCAAGAACTCCGAGCATCCGTGCGGCACGCGCAGCATCACTCGCCCGACGCTGCCCAGCCAGCGATAGCCGGCGCCCTCCCGCGGATGAAACCCCTCGACGAAGAACGGATCCCAGTCGCCGGTCGTGAGATCGATGACCGAGCCCACGCCGTCGGCGGGAAGCTCGAGCGCAAACAGCGTGTCTCGCTCCTTGGTGGGATGCGGCTTGAGCGCCGCCTGGCCTTTCACCTTCGCCAGCAACGGCGGCTCCGGCAGGCGACTCGACCAGTACGGCGGCAGGACTTGCCGCGCGCGCTCGAGAATGTCCGGCGGCGCTTCGCGCAGGTAGCGCTCGACGTACTCGTCGCAGCGCGCCTGATCGTCCGGCACGATGCACTCGTAGCACAGCAGGCCCTTCGGATCGGCCAGCTTCGAGTAGCCGCTCGTGCTGAAGAAGCGCCGCGCGTGCCGGTAGTTGATGTTGTTCCAGACCTGCTTGAACGGCTTGTCGGCCGCGGAGCCGAAATCGTGCATCTCTTCCTGCGTGGCGCAGCACGGCGAGACCGAGCCATTCGCGTTCACCACGCTGATCAGGTAGTGCCAGTCGCAACGCTTGGGCGGCGCGCCCGCCAGCTTGATCATGCGTTCGACCGGAGCGTCGGCGGGTGCTCTTTCGAGCACGAGCGGAACCGGCACGGGCGCTGGTGGCGCCACCGCCGCTTGCGCGGCCGGTGGCGGCGACGTGGTGGCCGCGGCCGCAACCCATGCGGGTGCAGCAGCAGAGGTCGCCGCGGCTGCGTCTGCCCGCGCCTTCAGCGTGGCACGGTAGCCATCCTTGACGTACTCGTCCCTGGTCGAGATCCAGTCCGGGTACTTGTCGATGTTCACGTACGGAGCCGCAGTCCGGAAGTCGACGCCGATCTTCTCGGCGAAGGCGCGCGCCTGCTCGATCTCGTGCTCGTTGAACGAGAACACGAGGTACTGCCAGTCGATCACCGGGCGGCTGGCGCGGCGCCGGCGCTTGATCGCGGCGAGGCGCTCCATGTTCGCGAGCGCGAGCTTGAGATCGCCGCGCACGCGGTACTTCTCGTAGCTCTGCTGGCTGAAGCCATCGATCGACACCGTCAGGCAATCGAGGCCGTGCTCGACGAACGACTCGAGCACCGCGTCGGGCACCTGCACCGAGAGGCTCGAGCTGATGCGAACCTCGATGTCCCAGCGCTTCAGCTTCGCCAGCATCTGCGGCAATTGCTTGTTGAGCAGAGGCTCGCCCCAGTTGAAGAAATCCACGAAGAACAGGTGCGGTCCCAGCTCGTCGATGATGTGATCGAAGATGTCCCAGCGCAGCACCGCCTTCGAGCGCACCTCGACCTCGTACGAGACCGGGCACATCGGGCAACGCAACCCGCAAGCCGACGACGGATCGAAGATCAGGCCGATCGGGTAGCTCTGCGCTTCCTCGACGCCGGCGGCCTGCTCGACCAGGGCCAGCAACAGATTCTCGTAGCGTTGCCTCTCGTAGGCATCGGCAGCGGCAGGTCGGGAAACCACGCGAAGCTCCTCGGGTGCGCGAAAGGGTCCGGATTCGACCCTCGGTCCAGTGTTGGCAATCATGACGCGCTCGGCAAGACGAGGAAGAGTAGCACAAAGCCCGCCACGTGCACAGCGCGGCATGCTGATCCAGCCTGGGGCGTGGCTGTCTCGCCATGGCGCCGCGGCGACCCGGGAGCACCCACCTGTTCCATCCATTTCGAGACGTGGTTACAATCCGTCGCGCTGTGAACGCCTCCAGTCGTTTCGCAGTGGTCCGCGCGGCGTGCGGCGATGCTGTCCGGCGCCATGCCGCCTCCTCGGGAAGCGTTCATGTCCGTGCGCAAGCTGTTCCCGTTCGTGCGCCTCGTCCTCGTGCTCGCCGCGGCGAGCGGCTGTGACGACGCGGATGCACCGCACACCGCGCCCGCCGCCGAGACACCACCCGCGCTCCCGCCCGTGCACCCGGTGATCCTGCTCGGGCTCGACGGCGCCACCTGGGACGTGATCGATCCGATGCTGGCGCGCGGCGAGCTGCCTCACTTGCGGCAGCTCATCGATCGCGGCTGCCGGGGGCCGCTCATGAGCTTCGAACCGCTCGTCTCGCCGGTCGTGTGGACCACGATCGCCACCGGCCGGTTCCCTCGCGATCACAACGTCCTCGACTTCATGACGCCGTACGTCGCCGGCCCCAAGTCGCTCGTGCGGGCGACGGCACGCCGCTGCCCAGCGATCTGGAACATCGCCTCGCACTACGGCCGCACCGTGGGCGTGCTCGGCTACTACGTGACCTACCCCCCCGAGGTGGTGAATGGCTTCATGGTGTCCGACTGGACGGCGTTCGGCGCCAAGGGCTGGATGTATCCAGCCGACGTGATCGCCGACACATCGCCGCTCGGCAATCTCTGGCAGCCGGAACCGTTCGCCGCCATCCTGCGCAAGTTCGTGGCATGGGAGTGCGACCCGGCAGTGCTCGACAAGCCGGACCATCCCCAGCATCGTGCCACCAAGATCCTGCTCGACAGCGTCGGCCACTACTGCCAGGCGGAGGAGGGTTTCCGGCTGCTGCTGCCCGACCTGATTGCCAAGCGCATGGATCTGTTCATGGCCTACTTCCGGGTCATCGACCATGCCAGCCACGCAGCATGGATCTTCTACGACGACTCCAAGTTCGTGACCAAGCCGAGCACCGTGGACGATCACCTGCTCGAGGACCTGATCCCGGCCGCCTACCGCTACGCGGACGAGATCGTCGGCGCCACCGTGCAGGCCGCAACGCCGGACACCAACATCGTGATCGTGTCCGATCACGGCTTCGGCCCGGCGGCAGGCTCGTGGGAGGATCGCTCCGACGACCCTGCGAACGACTGGATCACGGGCAATCACCGTCCCAACGGGATCTTCCTGGCGGCAGGACCCGATATCGTCCACGGCACTGCGCGCGACCTCACGATCTTCGATGTCCTGCCCCTGGTGGCGGCCCTGCTCGATCTGCCGGTCTCCGAGCGCCTCGTCGGTCACGTGCCGGCGTCCATCCTGCAGCCCGGTTTCACCGACCGGCATCCCATCGATCGCGTGCCGCAGTACGACATCGAATGGCAGTTCGCGGCGCCAGAGGACACCTCGGCGCTCGAGGAGGCGAAAGGCATCGAGGTGCTGAAGAGCCTGGGCTACCTGGGCAAGGGCGTCAGGGCAGCGTCACAACGCGTTCCCGTGAGGCCCGGGGACTTCTGGCGCAGCGAGGATCACGTGAAGATTCTCGTCCTCGCCGGCGAAGGACTCTACCACTTGTTCACACACGATCAGGCAGCCGCAGCACGCCTGCGCCAGGACGTCGAGCGGCACGACCCGAGGCTCCTGAAGCAGATCAACGAGTTCGTGCGGCTGCAGCTGCTGCACGACGAGTACCATGCGATGCGGTCCGGCACGGACGCCGACCGCTGAGGCGCGTCGCTCACTCGCCGTCGAGGTACGCCTTGAGCGGCTCGTCCTCGACCACCATGTGGTCGGTGATGTGGAACACCTCGGGAAGCAGCGGATGTTCGAGCGCCTCGGATCGGTCGAGGGTGCGGCCGATCACCTTCGCGCTGCTCCACGGCGAGCGCGCAGCATCCACCACGCCGACCTGGTACTGGGACTCGCCGGGTCGCAGCTCGAGCGCGAACGCCACTCGCTGGCTCGGTGTCGATCCGGCTCCCCAGGCGCCAAGGCTCACCGTGGCGAGCACATGGCGCACCGGGTGATGGTTGGCGAAGCGGGCATAGTAGACCCCGTGAGCGTGGCCATCCTGGTAGACGAAGCGGGTGAGCGAGGTGGTGCTGCCACCGCAGCAGGGGCAACGCGCCATGCGATCCGGTGGTTCGAACTCGAAGCTCAGCATCTCTGGCCTTTCCGCGCGCGTGCGCCGAAGCGTGGCCGATGAGGTCCTGCACGATACGCGCCTGGCCATGGACGCGCCACACCATTATGGGTTCCCGCAGCCGCAAGCGCGCAGCGGTCCGCTTGCACGAGCGGACCGTTCGATCGACGGCGGCGTGGTCGTTGCCTGCTCGTGGTCCGCGGATTGCCATTGGGCCCATGGGTCCACACCGGGGCCCGCACCGGAGGCAACGATGATTCGCAAGCTGAGGTCGGGTGGCTATCGCCTGTATTCGAGGAAGGCCGATCCCAAGACGGGCAAGCGCCGCAATCTGGGCACGTTCAAGACCCGGCGGGCGGCAGAGCAGCACGAGCGCGCGATCCAGTTCTTCAAGCGCCGCGCGTGATCGGCGAGGCGTGATCCCCTGCGGCGGCCGCCGCGAGGTGCATTCCGTCGCGCCCGCCGTGTATTTTCTGCCATCCACCGGGGGCCGTAAGGTCGCGCCGCGGGCGTCCGCGAGCGGCCAGGCCGCGCGCGCGATTCCCGTGACGCGACGGCCACCGCCGCAGCGATCGCCGTGCCAAAGCCGAGCGGCGCTCATCCATGTTCGGAGCACCGGGGTTCGGAGCACCGGGGTTCGGAGCACCGACCTCGGGACTCGCATCACGCATCGCCGCTGCGGTCGAGCACCCTGCCCTCACGATCCACGAACAGCATCACCGCGGTCTGCGCGCGCACGGTGATGCGCTCCCGGCCAACCGCCACCTTCGCGTCGCTCGCTCGCTCGTTGATCAGGATCACCAGCGAGGCGTCGCGCATCGGCAGCTCGCGCACGAACAGTCCCGGCTGGTATTGGCCCGGCGCCGCGTGCGCGACGCCGGCCAGGTCGAGCGCGTGCTCGTACGCTGCGCGCTGCACCGGGCCCGGCTCGGCCCACTCGAGCGGCGCTGCGTGATGCAGGATCCGGCCGCGGCCGCGTGCGAGCTCGCGCGGCATGAAGTCGCCGTCAGCGGCGGCCACCGACTCGAACACGCTGCGCGGGTACCGCAAGTCGAGCGCGTCCACCATCGCCAGCGCACGCGGCGTCGCCTCGAGCCGCACCGCGGGCAGCCCCGCGTCATCCGCCTCGAACCAGCCCGAGCACAAGAGCACCGCGCCGTTCGCGACCGCGGCGAGCACCGCATCCCAGCACTCCTGCGCCAGACCGCGGCACGCGGGCAGCACGATCAGCTTCGCATGCTCGAGCGCACCGCGCGCGCGATGCTCGCTCACCACCTGCACCGGCACGCGCAGCTCCTCGCACAGGAGGCGCAGCGCGCGCTGCGTGCTCTCGGTCTGCAGCCCGCGCGGGCCGAACAGATCGCGCGAGGGCAGCACCAGCGCCCCCGCGGGCGGCGGCGGCGCTGCGAAGCGCGCGCGGTTGCGCGCGACGAATCGCGCCACGTCGGCGAACACGCGATGCTCCGGCCTGAAGCTGCCGTCGACGCGCTTCAGCCCGATCGCCACCTCGTTGTCGGACGCCATGTACGGGTTCACGTCGTAGCACCACTGGATCACACCGAACGCGCCGGCCGCAAACGCCCAGGCGAGCTTGCGCGACAGGAGCCGCGCGCGGTCGTCCTGCGCGCGCAGCGCCTCGCCGGAGAGCAGCTCGCGCTGCATGATGCCGGTCTCGCTGACGAGCATCGGCTTGCCCGGCGCCTTCGCCAGCAGACCGTCCCACAGGAGAGCGTCGTTCAGCCACCACGTGTGCATCGAGGTGAAGTCGAGCGCGCGCGCGTGGAACAGCGGATTGGGCCGCTCGGCGAGGCCGCCCTCGTCCTGCCCCACCGTGATCGGCGCCGCGAAGCCCGCGTCGCGGATGGCGCGCCTCATGCGCGCGATCCAGCCCTCGAACGCGTCCTGCGCGAACAGCGCGTACTCGCGCGCGCGGTACGGACGGTGTGCCTCGAACACGGTGCGATCCTCGAAGTCGCCGCCCTCCGGCAGCGCGATCGGCTCGTCGGGCAGCAGGCGCCACCGCGCGCGCACCACATCCTGCCACGACGGCGATGACGATGCGTAGCGCTGCGCCAGCCACTGCACGAACGCCGCTTGCTCGAAGCGGTCGCCGCTCGGACGGCAGCGCCACAGATGCTCGGGCGAGCAGAACGACGGCTCGTTGATGAGATCGAACAGCATCTCTTTCGCGCGCGCGAACCGCGCGGCCACCGCCGCCACGTACGCGGCCTGCCCCTCGAGCGCACGTGGATCGAGGTATGGATTCACGCCACCGAAGCTCTCGGGCAGGAACGCGAAGAACGTGAACATCACCGCGATGCCGTGGCGCCGCGCGGTGAGGTAGTACGCCTCGAGCGCGCGCAGCCACGCCTCGTCGATCACGCCTGGATCGAGCGCGATCTTGCGGTACGCCGACCACACGCCGGTGCGCACCATCGAGATGCCGAGCGACTCGAGCTCGGCGAACGTGTCGTCCCACTCGGCGGCGTTGGGCTCGAACAGGAACTTGCGATGCACGCTGCTCGACATCACGGTGGTGCCCACGACTGGTGCGGGCTCGCCGTCGCTCAGCATGATGTCGCCGTCGAACGAGAGCGTCGCGCCCGACGCGAACAGGGCCTCGTCGAACACCCAGAAGCCGGTGGTCACCGGGTCGCCGTCCTGCATCCGCGCCGTGACGCCATACGGCCCCGGAGCGGATGCGATCGGCAGCGCGACGCTCGAGGTCGCATGCTCCGCGCCGTGCAAGCGCACCTCGAGCGCATGCGTGCGCCCCGCGGGATCGCGCACCTCGAGCGGCACGCGCACGTCGTCGGCCGCGGTTTGCCGCGGCCGGTGCAAGCGCAGCACGAGCGACGGCTGCTCGCCTTCATGGAAGCAGCCAAACGTGGGATCCACGCGCAGGTCGAGCGGAGCGCGCCGTGCTTGTGCGAGCAGCATCTCGAGCTCGGCGGCAGATGGAGCCCGCGAGCGCAGATGGAACACCCAGCGCCCGCCGGCGAAGCGACCGCGCAGGCGGTCGATCGCGTAGCTCGCTGCTGCAGTCCTGCCGTCGGTGTAGGCGAGCGGCCGCAGGATCGCGTCGCGCGCACCCGGCGCGCCATCCTCGTCGCGAAAGTCCTTCGTATCGCCGAAGCGCGGCTCGAGCACGGCCACCCAGCCGTCCGGCACCGCGACCCGCTCGCACTGGTTGAGCCTGAGCTCCTTCAGGAGCGACACGGTGCGCGGCTGCACCGCGCGCGCGCCGGGCGCGCCAGTGACCACATGCGTGAACGGCTCGCCGCCGAGGTACAGGAACGAACCGCCGCGCTCGAGGAACGCGACGAACGCGGACCACGCGTCGGCGGGGAACGTCGAGCCATGGCGCCACACGAGCACGCCGGCGCGCGCGAGCTGCTCGCACAGCTCGGCGGCGCTGGTCGCGACCGCGGCATCGACGATCACGGGCAGCGGCTGCGGCACGTCCAGGACGGGAAAGCCCGGCTCGTCGAACACGAGGAGCGCCGTGCGCTCGACGGTCGGCATCGACAGCGACAGGATTGCCGCGAGCAAGGTGATCATGTTCCTCGGTCGAGCGTGATCGACTCTTCCTGATCGGCGAAGCCGCGCATCGTCACGAGCTGCTTGCGTGGCTGGCATCCGGACGATTGCACCTCGAGCTGGTAAGGTCCAGGCAGCAGCGGCGCCAAGCTCACGCGGCCTTCGCGCGGCAGCGGCGTCGTCCAGCTCTGGATGATCGCGCCGTCCATGCGCAGCAACGTGACACGGCCATGATCGACTGCCGCACCTCGGTCGTCCAGGCAGATCAGCGTGAGCGTGCCGAGCTGCGGCAGCACGATGCACTGCGCCGACGCGTCCGCGGGCGCGAGCGGCTGCGGCGCGACCAGCGGCGCCTCGATGAGACCCACCACGATCTCGGCCAAAACGGCGGGCACGTGCGCGAACGCGTACTGCCCGTGCTCGTCGGTGCGTGTGCTCTCGAGCACTGCGCCGCCCGCTGCGCGCAAGCTCACCTGCACGGCGGCGAGCGGCCCGCCTGGCGACGTCACCGTGCCCCACGCCGCCGCGGGCTCGAGCTCGACGCGCCGCTCCTCGGGCTCGTCGCCGACGACGAGCTTCTGCGCGAACGGCCAGTATCCGGGCGCCGCGACCTTCAGCTCGTACTCGCCCACCGCCACACCGTCGAGTTCGAAGCGGCCGCCTGGGTGGTCCTCGAGCGACAGCCTGACGTTGCCCGGCGTGCAGCTCACGGCGAAACGCATCACCGGCACGCCGCGCGAGGTCACGACGCCGGTGAGCTTGCGCGGCTTCGCGAGTCGCAGCACGACGTCGCGCGCGGGAGTGGCCACGGTCGCGGTGGCGCTGAGCGCTTCGGCGCTCGCCATCACCTTCACCGTGACGCCCGGTGGGTAGTAGCGGATCGCGAACTCGCCGTGCTCACCCGTCTGCACCCCGTGCCACCGAGTCTGCCCGTCCAGCTCGGTGCGGATCAGGACGTTGCGCAAGGGCTGATCACTCGCGTCGATGCACACGCCCTCGATCGGGCCGCAGCGCGGCACCGTCAGCGTGACCTCGCTCGTCTGGCCAGCGCCGAGCTGGACGCGCGCCGTGGCCATCGGCTCGGTGATCGTGGAGACGTAGTACTCGCCCGGCGGCAGCGAGCGCTGCTCGAACCAGCCGTCGGCGGCGGTGGTGGAATCATGATCGACGAGCCGCCACACGTCACGATCCTTGGCCTCGTTCATCACGCGCCCGAGGTTGACCCGCACACTGGCCCTGGGCTGCCCGTCCCAGTCGAGCACGCGCCCCCTGATGCATGACGCGGGAGAGAGCGTCAGCACGAGTTCCTCGTCGCGCAGCGGCAGCGCCAGGCAGTCGCTCTTCGTCGGCGCGAAGTCCCTATGGCACGCACCGAATACGAGCGGCACGTACGGGTCCAGGTCGGGGAAGCGGAACCGACCCTCGGCGTCGGTCTCGGCAGGAGGCGTGCCGCGACCTTCCATCAGGCGTACGCGGGCACCCGTCACCGGCGCGCCGGCAGGGTCGAGCACGCGCCCCACGAGGGACAGCCGTCCGAACAGGCGCACCTCGGCGTCGCCGCGGCGCAGGGCATAGGGCACGTATCCCTGCGCCTCGATCGTGATCGTGGTGGAGCGCCGTCCCACCGCGGGCAGACGGAAGCGGCCGTCCACATCCGTGCTCAGCACGAACGACGGCGCCTGCGGCACCTCGTGGAACCAGATCGACTCCGCGTGCGGCATCTTGCAGAGCACCGTGGCACCCTCGATCGGCGCGTGGCTGATGCCGTCGATCACGCGCACGTCCAGCTCCGTGCCGGGCTCGAGCTCGAGGTCTGCCGCACCCGGGAGATCGACGCGTCCGGTGAACGCCTCCCAGCCGAACGCGAGGCACAGCACGTAGGCATTCTTGCCGGGTTTCACGCGCGGCATCGAGCAAACGCCGCGCGCATCGGTGTGCGTGAAGCGCGGCTGCCCGCCGTCGGGCACGCACACCACGAGCGCGCCGTCGATCGGTGCGCCGGTCCGCGCGCATCGCACCGTGCCGCTCAGCGTGACGCCAACCGCGAGGTGCACCTCGTAGTGATTGCCGGCGGACACGTTGCGCATCACCGCACCGGCGTACTCCGGATGATCGACGAGCAGCGCGGCTCGCTCGCCGCGCGCGAGCGGCAGCGCGAAGCCGCCGCCCTCGTCGCTCGTCGTTTCGCGCAGCTCGCGGTCGTCGCCGCGCAGCGTGACCGACGCACCCGCGATGGCGCGGCCACCCTCGTCGAGCACGCGCCCGGCCACCTTCGGCTCGGCGCGCGCCGCGAGCTGCTCGCGTGCGACGCGCGACGGCACGTCCGCGGGTGGCATCGCCTGGAGCGGCGCGGCCGTCGCGACCGACAGCGCCGTGGGCACCGCCGCTGCGGGCAGCGCTGCTTGCCCCTCGGGAGGAGCGGGCAGTGCGGGCGATGGTTCGGCTGGCCCCTCGACGCGCATCAAGAGCACGGCGAGCCCGACCATCGTGACGAGCGAAGCAAGATACAGGGCGAACTGCTGGCGCACGGACACTGCGTGTCTCCGTTTGGGATGGCGATGGGATCGTACCAGGCGTCGATGGTAAGGCAACGCGCGCCCTGACGCCGAGATGCCATGCTGAGGACGCTGGTGCGGATGGGTCGGGTGCCTCATGGGAGCGTTTTCGCGAGGTTCGCGGGTTTTTCCCGCAGGTCGTGATCGACCCGGCCTTTTCCGGATCAGACCGTGACTCGCGCTTGCCACGCTAGCTCGAGAACAAGAGACCGCGTGACGGGATCGCGGTGGATCGTGCCAGGCGTCGATGGTAAGCAACGCATGACCTCCAACCCGGGAGATGCCATGCTGACGACGCTCATCCTCGCGGCTCCGGTGCTCTTTCAGAGTGGCTCGGACATGGACTCGATCGCGGAAGCCTACGTGCAGACCGTGCTCGCGCTGGGCCAGCACGATCCCGACTACGTCGACTCGTACTACGGGCCCGCCGCGTGGCGCACGCAGGCCGAGGCGAGCAAGCGGCCGCTCGACGCCATCAAGGCGGACGCCGCGCAGCTGATCGCTCGCCTGCAAGCGATGCCGCCGCCGGCCGATCCGATGCGCGCGCTGCGGCATCAGTATCTCTTGAAGCAGCTCGCGTCGCTCGTGAGCCGCGCCGCGGTGCTGCTCGGCGCCAGGCTGTCGTTCGACGCGGAGGCGAAGGCGTACTTCGACGTGGTGCCGCCCACGTTTGAAGAAGAGCACTTCCGCGCGCTGCGCGCAGAGCTCGGCGCACTGCTGCCCGGCGACGGCTCGCTGCTCGAGCGCTACCAGACCTTCCGCAACCGCCACGTGATTCCCGCGGACAAGCTCGACCAGGTGTTCCAGGCGGCGATCGCCGAGGGACGCGCGCGCACCAAGCAGCACCTCGCGCTGCCCGACGGCGAAAGCTTCCGCGTCGAGTACGTGAAGGACAAGCCGTGGAGCGCCTACAACTGGTATCAGGGCAAGTACCAGAGCCTGATCCAGGTGAACGTGGACCTGCCGATCTACATCGACCGCGCGATCGATCTCGCGTGCCACGAGGGCTACCCCGGCCACCACGTCTATCAAGTGATGCTCGAGCAGCATCTCGTGAACGAGCGCAAGTGGATCGAGTTCACCGTGTACCCGCTGTTCAGCCCGCAGTCGCTGATCTCCGAGGGCAGCGCCAACTACGGCATCGAGATGGTGTTCCCGGAGCGCGAGCGCATCGAGTTCGCGCGGCGCGTGCTGTATCCGCTGGCGCAGCTCGATCCGGCCGGTGCGGAGAAGTACGAGCAGGTGCTCGCGCTCGTGGCGAAGCTGAGCTACGCGGACAACGAGGCGGCGCGGCGCTACCTCGACGGCGCGATCGACAAGGCAGCGGCACAGCGCTGGCTCGAGGAGTACGCGCTGCTCACCCCCGCCCTCGCCGAGCGGCGCGTGCGCTTCATCGAGCGCTACCGCAGCTACGTGATCAATTACAACCTGGGCAAGGACCTCGTGCGCCGGTTCGTCGAGCGCAGCGCGGATCGCTGGAAGACGTTCGGCGATCTGCTCGCCTCGCCGCGTCTGCCCTCGGGTCTCTGATGAGCGGCCAGCTAAGTACAAACCCTGAGATTTTTGCTGGAGCTTGCCAGGGAAAGTTCCTAGACTCCGCGCCCTCGACGAGCGGTTGACGGCCCGGAGCGATCGCGAGCATGAGCAACCCGCGCAGCATCACACTCGCTGCGATCTCCGCGGCCGTGTTCGACTCGAGGGATCTCTTCGACCTGCGATTGCGGATCCAACTCCGGCGGCGCGAAGCACGTCCGCCGCGCGGTGAGCATCGTGCAGGTGGATGGGAATGACATCGATGTTTCCTACCGCACCCTCGACTGGTGGTACAGCATCGAGATGGACATCATGGGGGTGCGGCTTCTCCATGCGGTGGACTCCTTCTTCGACGCGTTGGATCCGGCCGACCTGGCCCGCGTTCGAGCCGTGGCTGGCACCCTCGGCGACACGGTGAGGCCAACGCGTCGAAGCCAACGCGTCGAAGAAGGATGGCGCCGAGATCACCCTCTGAAAGGACGCGCTGATGCTCGTGTTCCCGGGCGCCGGCAGCACCACGGGTGCGAGCGCGTGTGCGCTCCGTTCCTCGTCCGTCAGCCCGACCGGGCGACGCTCTTGCTGCCTCAACCAGGGCGCATCGCCGGCGCCTGGTCGCCGGGTTCGAACAGCGGCCGGGCGAGCCAATCCTTGGCCTCCGCCCAGTAGCGATTCAGCCTCTCCAGATCGTCCTTGACGAACCCCACCGACGTGAACGAGACGAGCCCGTCGGTCTCCACCACGCACAGCGTGGGCACGTTGCGCACGTCGTAGGCGCGCGAGGCGACGTAGTCCGGAGCATCGATCGCGATCGGGAACGTGATGCCGAGCTGCTTGCGGAACTCGGCCACGTCGGGCAGAAGGTCCTGACTGATCCCGATCAGCGTCGCGCCCTCTCGATCCATGCGCTGGTAGAGCCGTTCCAGGAACGGAAACGTCAGCTGGCAGGTCGGGCACGAGCGCTTGAAGAACGCCAGGATGACCGGGTTCTCGCGCGTGTGCTCGCTCAGGATGAACGCGGTCTTGTCGTCACGGCCAAGGAAGATCTCGGGAGCGCGGGTTCCAGGTGCAAGCGGCATGGCATCATCCTCATCATGGCAGAGTGTCGATCAACGGCAGGAACTCGGCGAAGTCGCGCTTCATCATCAGCTCACCCATCTTGACCACGCGGATCACGCCCTGGCGATCGAGCAAGAACGTGCAGCGTTCCGCGAACCCTTCGTCCCTCAGGACACCATACGCGCGGACGATGTCCTTGCCATAATCGCCGATCACCGGGAACGAGCGAATGCCGCAGAAATCCCGGAACGCGTTCGCGGAGGAGGGGTGATCGACGCTGATCGCGAACAGCGCACAGCCCAGCCGCAGGAAGGCCGCGGCATGCTGTTCCAGCTCGGGCAGCTCGGTCCGGCAGACGGGCGTGAACGCAAGCGGAAAGAAGAACAGCGCCGCGCGCTGCTGGCCGCGCAGCGATGACAGCGTGATCAGCTGGTCCTGTGCGTTCACGGAGAAGTCGGGACCGAGGTCACCCACGGCGAGCGGCTTGGTTCCCATGCTGGCTCAGGCTCCCATCGCGTCACGAGCAATCGCCGGCCGCACGCTCGACCAGCCCGCCCACGGGCCGCAGCCGATGAACGCCAGGGCGTACGCCGAACGCGCGCTCGAAGCCCGTGCTGACGCGATCGACCACGGCGCGCTCGCAGCCAGCGGCAACCAGCGCCACGACGCAGCCGCCGAATCCACCGCCGCACAGGCGCGCACCGTAGACCTCGGGACAGGATGCCGCCTGTTCCTGGAGCAGATCGAGGCGCGGGGTGGAAGTCTCGTAGTCATTGCGGGAGGACGCGTGCGACAGGTTGAGGAGGTGACCAGCGGCCGTGAGATCGCCCGCGGCGAGGGCGTCGCGGCATTGTAGCACGCGTGCCACCTCGGTCACGACGTGCCGCACGCGCCGGCGCTCGACCTCGGGCAGCCGGTGCGCGATGGTGAGGAACGCAGCCGGCGAGAGGTGCCCCAGCGCAGGCAGCCCCGGCACGAGCCGGCGCACGAGCACGAGCGCCGAGCGCGCCTCCGCCACCCGATCCCGCTGCGTGGTGGAGCGCAGCTCGTGGCGGGTCTGCGAGTCCAGCACCACCAGGCTCATGCGCTCGGCCGGCAGCGGCACCGGCTCGCGCTGCCCGCTGCGGAAATCGATCAGCAGCGCGG
>JAXMBY010000054.1:0-45301 GCA_046349655.1 Planctomycetota bacterium | reverse complement strand
AGGTCGCGCGCCTCACGCGCATCTACTTCGATCGCAAGTACTTCCCGTACCCGCTCGAGATCGGGCAGACGCTCGCGGGCATCGGCCTGCGGCGCGCGGCGCGCGCCGGGTTGAGCTGCGTGCACGCGCGGCTCGCGCCGCGCCGTCCCGAGGTGTCGTTCGAGGACTGGGTGGTGAATCGGTTCGGGCACGAGCTGTACCGGATGTTCTTCAAGACCTACACCGAGAAGGTGTGGGGCATCCCGTGCGCAGAGATCAACAAGGACTGGGCCGCGCAGCGCATCCGCGGCCTGTCGCTCGGCGCGATCGTGCGTCTCGCGCTGCTGCGCGGCAAGGATCGCCCCAGGTCGCTGGTCGATCGGTTCCTCTACCCACGCCGCGGAGCGGGTGAGCTGTGGCAGAGCGTGGCCGACCAGGTGCGCGCGCTCGGCGGCGAGGTCGTGCTCGGCAGCGCCGCCGTGCGCCTCGAGCACGAGGGTGGCAAGCTGCACACCGTGGTGACCGCGGACGGCGCGCGCCACCACGGCAGCCAGTTCTACGTGACCATGACGCTCGCCGATTTCGTCGCCGCGCTCGCTCCGCCGCCGCCGCGCGAGATCCTGGCCGCGGGCGGCGCGCTCCGCCACCGCGACTTCATCTCGGTCATGCTCATCATTCCGCGCGCGAAGCTGTTCAGGGACCAGTGGATCTACATCCACGATCCGGGCGTGCGCGTGGCGCGCATCACCAACTACGCGAACTGGAGCGATGCCATGTCGCCGGATGCCGCGCGCACGGCGATCACCATGGAGTACTTCTGCAATCGCGACGAGCCGTTGTGGTGTGCGAGCGATGCCGAGATCCTCGCGCTCGCCGCCGCCGAGATCGAGCGGCTCGGCCTGGCGTCGCTGCGCGGGCAGCACGACGGCCACGTGCTGCGCTTGAAGAACGCCTACCCGGTGTACGACGCGCACTACCAGCAGAATCGCGATCTGTTGAAGCACTGGATCGGCGCCTCGCTCGCCAACGTGGCGCCAGCCGGGCGCAAGGGGCTGCACAACTACAACAGCCAGGATCACGCGATGATGAGCGCCATGTTCGCGGTGCGCAACGCGCTCGAGGGGACGCGGCTCGACGTGTGGTCGGTGAACACCGAGCAGGAGTACGCCGAGGAGGGCAGCGTCGCTCAGGTGATCGAGGAGCGGCTGGTGCCGCGCGGGGTGACGTCATGAGCCCTGCGCGCCGCCACCAGGCTCGCATCGGCGTCGCCGGCACGGGCTTCATCGCCCGCGGTCTGGTGAGCGAGCTCATGCGCCAGACGGATCTCACCGTCAGCGGCGTGCTCACCCGCGTGGCCCCCGCACAGGCGAGCTACTTCGCGCGGCCAGACCTGCTGACGCGATCGCTGGCAGAGCTCATCGATCACGCGGACCTCGTGGTCGAGTGCAGCGGCGACCCCGTGCATGCCACCGACGTCATCGCCGCGGCCATGGAAGCGGCGCGCCCGGTGGTGACCATGGACGCCGATTTCCACGTCACCACGGGTTCGTACTTCGTTCGCAGATTCGGCGGGCGCGTCGTGCTCACCGAGGCCGAGGGCGATCAGCCAGGGTGTCTCGCCGCGCTCGCGGACAGCGTGGTCGAGATGGGCTTCTCGCCGCTCGTGTACGGCAACATCAAGGGCTTCCTCAACCATGCGCCGTCGCCGGGCGACATGGAGTACTGGGCGCGCCGGCAGGGGATCAGGCGTGCGCGCGGCCACCGCTCACCGACGGTACCAAGGTGCAGATCGAGCAGGCGCTGGTGGCCAACGGGCTTGGCGCCGGCATCGCCGAGGACGGCTTGCTCGGCCTCGCCAGCAACGACGTGCGCGCTGGCAGCGAGGCGCTGGCGGCGCACGCGCTGCGGCTGGGATTCCCGATCAGCGATTACGTGCTGTCGGCCGATGCGCCGCGCGGCGTGTTCATCGTCGCAGAGCACACCGGCGATCAGCACGACGCGCTCCGGTACTTGAAGCTCGGACCTGGTCCGCTCTACACGCTGGTGCGCAACTACCACCTGCTGCACCTGGAGATTCCGCGCACCATCCGCCGCGTGCTCGACCAGCGGCACGTGCTGCTCACCAACACCGCGCAGCCGCGCATCGGCGTCGCCGCGATCGCCAAGCGCGCGCTCGCTCCGGGCGAGCGCATCGACCACGGCATCGGCAGCTTCGCGGTGCGCGGGATCGCGGTGCGCCTGCAGGCGCACCCGGGCCATGTGCCGATCGGCCTGATCCGCAACGCCGTCGTGCAGCGGGCGGTCGCGCCGGGCGCCATGCTCACGTTCGGCGACCTGGCGCTGCCGGACAGCCTGGCAGTGCGTGCGTGGCACGAGATCACGGCGGGCATCGCGCGCGTGGCGGCGTGCGAATGACGCGCCGGCGCCTGCTGCGTGTGGCAATCGCGCCGTTCGCGGTCGCCGCTTGCCTGGCGGTGAGCGAGCTCGTGCTGCGCTGCACGCTGCCGCTCAGCACGTTCTTCCCACCGTACCGGCAAGGCCTGATGAACGAGTTCACCGCGGCCGGCATGTTCCGCTCGCTCGCCGACGACGGCCTGCGCTTCGGGCTCGTGCCCGATCACGCCGCAACCGTGGGCGGCATCACCTATCGCCACAACGCGCTCGGTCTGCGCGGCGCCGACATCGCGAGCAAGCGCGCGAGCGCGGTGCGCGTGCTCGTGATCGGTGATTCCTACACCTACGGCTGGGGCGTCACCGAAGCGCAGTCGATCCCGGGACAGCTCGCGCGCCTGCTGCAAGACGACGTCGCGCCGCGCGAGCTCGAGGTGATCAACGCTGGCGTGCCAGCCTACGACTCGGCGCAGGAGCTCTGCCTGCTGCGCGCGCTGGTGCTCAGTGCTGGAGCCCGACGCGCTGTTGCTCGTCTGCCAGACCAACGACGTGACCAGCGTGGACTTCGTCTACATGGACGAGCTGCATGCGTTCTTCACCTGCGACCTGCCGCTCGACTACGCGCTCAAGCGGCGGTTGTGCCGCTCGCGCCTGTACCACCTGCTGCGGCGCGCGCACACCTGGTGGCGCCAGGCGACGGGCTTCGAGTGGTGCGCCGAGGGCGAGTGGCCGCGCGCGCGTGCGAGCATGACCGCGATCGCCAGGTATTGCCGCGACCGCAGCCTGCCGCTCGCCGTGGTCAACCTGCCCAACTTCCAGATCGGCTCGTCGATCCACTTCAGCCCTCGCGGCCCGCCCGGCTTCTCACGCCAGTCGCAGTGGATCGACGATCTGTTCCAGGGATTGTCGGTGCCGGTGATCGATCTCCTGCCCACCGTGCGCGCGCGCGTGGCGGTCGAGCGGCAGCCGGTCGAGGACCTTTACGTCGACCGCATCAACGATCACCATCTGAACGCGGCGGGCTGCGAGCTGGTCGCCAGCGTGGTTGCGGGCGCCTTGCGCAGCTCGCGGTTTCTCGATCGGCCGTGAGGCGCGCGTGGACGACATGAGGGCAACGGTCGGCAAGCGCGAGCTCTGCATCGCGGCGCTGGTCAGCGCCGTGCTGACCGGCGCACTGCTGTTCGACGTCCTGTTCCTCGATCGCTGCACGCGCGCGTTCACCAGCGACGATCCGCGCATCGACCTGCGCCCCTGGGCACGCGAGCCATCGGCGCCGCTCGAGCCGATCAACATGATCTCGCCCGACGTGGACGGCTTCATCTTGCCGGGCTTGATGCGCGCGCGGCAGCTCGAGCACGCCGGCGCGCCGCCGTGGTGGGATCACGCGCAGCTGTGCGGCATCCCGCTCGCCGCCAACATCCCGTTCCCGCTCCTGTACCCCGTCGGCGTGGCGCTGCACTCGGCCGCGCCGATGGCGGCGATCGACTGGATGCTCGCCCTGCATCTCGCGCTCGCCGCCTGGCTAGCGTACCGCGCGTGCCGCATGCTCGGCACCGAGCCGGCGGCCGCCGCCGTCGGCGCGATCGGCTTCGCGCTGTCGGCGGCCATGATGGTGCGCTGGCGCGGCGCGCACGAGGTCTATGCGATCGCGTGGTGGCCGGCGCAGCTGGTCGCGCTCGAATGGCTGCGCCGCGATCGGTGGCGGCGCGCGCTGGTCGAGGGCGCGCTCGCCACCGCGCTCATGCTGCTGGCCGGCTTCCCGCAGACCGCCGTCGTGCTCACCGCCGGCACCTGCATGCTCGCCATCGGCGATCGCTCGCTGTGGCGCCTGCGCGTGCTGGTCGCGCTGTTCGCGATGCTCGGGCTCGGCGCCATGATGGCCTGGCCGCAGCTCAGGATCTCGGGCGCGGCGTACGGTCTGTCGATCCGCGCCAGCGCGGCGACGCGCTCGGCCACCGCCCAGCGCGGTCTCGCTGCCGCGGCCCTGATCGCCGGCGTGCTGCCCGACTTCTTCGGCAACCCCGCAGCGTTCAGCGTGGCGCCGAACGCGGCCACCATGGAGGCGTGGCTGCCGCATCGCCGCTTCCTCGGCGACGAGATCCAGAACAGCGTGTACTACAACGCGTTCTACCCGGGCATGCTGCTGGTCTTGCTGCTGCCAGCGCTGCTTCGCACCGCGCGCGCGCGGCGCTTCGGCGTGTGCCTGGTGCTGGCGCTGAGCGCGTGCCTGGTGAGCCCCCTGGTGATGCCGCACGTGCCGGGCATGAGCTGGCTCGCGACCGGCAACATCAAGCGGCTGCTCACGCTGGTGGACGCGTGCTGGCCGATCGGCGCGGCGCTCGCCTTGCATGCCGCCTGGCAGCGCGGCGTCTCGGTGCCGTGGCGCGCGACCGGCGCGCTGGTGCTCACCGCTCGCCGTGCTGCCCGCGCTCGCCGCGCGCATCGCCGATCCCGAGGCGGACGCGTTCGCCGCGGCGCTGGTGCCGCAGGTGACGCGGCAGATCCTGTTCGCGCTTGCCGCACTCGTCGCGCTCGAGCTCGCGCGCCGGCGCCGCGCGCGCTTCCTCCCGGCGCTGGTGCTGTTGCTCGATCTCGGCCTGCTCGCGCGCCTACCACCCGATGGCGCGCGAGCAGAAGCACTACCCCTTGACGCCCGGCCTCGCCGCGCTCGCGCAGCGACCCGGGCGCATCGCTGCGTTCGGCGTGGGGCCGAACCTGGTGCCGCCGTCGATTGCCGGCCTGTTCGGCCTGCGCAGCATCCAGGGCTGTGCGCCCATGGTGCCGGCGCGCACCGCCGAGCTGCTCGCGTGCCTCGAGGGTCCGCTGTTCGATCTGCGCGATCCGCGCGTCGCGCTGCCGCTCCGCCAGGTGGACAGCTTGCGCCACCCGCTGCTCGATCTCCTGGGCGTGGACACCATCGTGCACGCCGACCCCACGCTCGCCGTGCGCTCGGGCCTGCCGGAGCTGTTCACGAGCGCGGTCGAGCGCTTCGGCGCGCTCGCGCGACCGAGCAGCGGCCCGCGTGCCTTCTGGTGCGGCGGCGCGCGCGTCGTGACGGACGCGGCGGCACGGCTGCAGTGGCTCGCCGATCGCTCGGCCGCGGTGCACCACACCGTCCTGCTCGAGCAAGCGCCGCCGTGGGCGCTGCCCGAGCGCGGCGACATGCGTCCGGTCGCCGACGTGTCGCGCGACGACACCCGGCACGAGCTCGCCGTGGACGCTCCATCCCCAGGCATCGTCGTCCTGACCGAGGCATGGGATCCCGGCTGGCGCGCATCGCTCGACGGCGAGGCGGCCCAGGTGCTGGTCGCCGACCATGCGCTCATGGCCGTGGCCGTTCCCGCCGGCCGGCACGCGCTCGAGCTTCGCTACGCGCCGGCGGGCTTCGCCAGCGCCATGGTGGTAGCCATCATCGCGCTCGCCGTCGTCGTGATCGCGGGCGCCTGGCCGTTCGCGGCCGCGCGCGGTGCGTGAAGCACGCTACGTTCACCGCGGGCGCCGAGATCGATCGCCGCTCAGGAACTGCTCGATGCTCAGTGCTCGCACACCGGGGGTGACGGCGCGCATCTCGGCCGCGCCGCTCGCCGCCGGATGGACGATCACTGCCTCCACCGGCCGGCGCCTGATCGACCGGCGCAGTCGCTCCATTGGCAGCGCGTGAGCGGGCAGGATCGTCTTCGACCACCTGGCCTCGATGAGCCGTACGCCGCCGCCGGCGGCGCTGGTGATGAAGTCCACCTCGAGACCCTGTTGATCGCGAAAGTAGTAGAGCTCGCGCAAGCCGCCGGCGTTGACCTGGTTCTTCACGATCTCCGACGCGATGAAACCCTCGAAGACCGATCCCAGGAACGGTGAGCGGATGAGCTCCGCCTCGGTCTCGATGCCGAGCAAGAAGCAGAGCAAGCCCGAGTCGACCCAGTAGACCTTGGGCGACTTGATCAAGCGCTTGAAACGCTCGAGGCGAAGCGGCGCGCGCCCCGAGGAATGAAGGCACGGCGGGCGAGTGGCCGTCGCCCGCAGGATTGCCCGCGCAAGGGCTTGCCAGATGCGGTGCGATCCGGGAAAACACGCTGGGGTTGCGGCGTGCTCGCGGTGATCCCGCGGGCAAGATGACAGCTCAGGGGGTCGCACGTGTCGCGGTACCGGATGCTCGCCATGGCGGTAGCTGTGCTGTTGGGCAGCATGGTGGCGGTGCATGGGCAACCCAGCCGTTCGCAGTTCTCGGTTGCGCCGGCGCCCGCCTGGGTGCTGCCGGCGCCGTGGGGCGAGATGTCGACCTCGCGGAGCGACAGCGCGCACGGCGTGTCGGAGCTGCTTTCCGACGTGCAGCTGAGAGTGGCGAACGGCGACACGGAATGCTACGCGCGTTACGTTACCCGTGTCGATGCCGCATCGGGGCTCGAGCGGGCCTCGGAGCTGAAGCTCGAGTTCGAGCCATCGCATCAGCGTCTGATCATTCACTCGGTCTCCCTGGTGCGCGACAACATCGCCATCGACGCGCTGCGAGCCGACGAGGTGCGTATCCTGCAGCAGGAGAGCGAGCTCGACCAACGCCTCTACAATGGCACCTTGTCGGCGCTCATCGTGCTGCACGATGTGCGCGTCGGCGACGTGGTCGACTACTCGTATTCGGTCGACGGCTCGAATCCGATCCTGCGCGGTACGTTCTGTCGGACGCTGTACCTCGCGCGTTCCCAGCCGGTACGACGCCTCCGCCGCCGCTTGCTGTGGCCGAGCGAGCGGCGGTTGCATCTGCAGAACCAAGGCACGACGCTCGTTCCCGTGATCCGGACGCAGGGCGGTGTAACCGAGTACTCGTGGCAGCGCGATGACGTGCCGGCGGTCGATCAAGACGATGGCATGCCGTCGTGGTACTCGCCGTTCCCGAGCGTGCAGCTGAGCGAGTTCGAGACCTGGGGGGAGGTCGCGGCCTGGGCGGTCCCGTTGTATCGCGTCCAGGGTCCTCTGTCGCGCGAACTGCGCGAACAGGTGGACCGCTGGCGCACGGACATTCCGGACCTGGAGCATCGCGTGCTCGAGGCGCTGCGATTCGTGCAGGATGACGTGCGTTATCTCGGCATCGAGCTCGGGCCTTACTCGCACCAGCCACACCAGCCAGCCGACGTCTTCCGGCAGCGATTCGGCGACTGCAAGGACAAGTCGCTGCTGCTGTGCACGTTGCTCGGCGAGCTCGGCGTCGAGGCGCACCCGGTGCTGGTCAACACCGCTGTGCGGCGCGCCCTGGACAGCTGGCAGCCGTCGCCGTTCGCGTTCGATCACGTGATCGTGCAAGCCCGCATTGCTGACGCGACCTACTGGTTCGATGCCACGCAGCACGCGCAACGCGGCTCCCTCGCAGTGCGTTACCCGCCGGGCTGCGAGCGAGGCCTGATCGTCGCGGCGAGCAGCACCGAGCTGGCAGCGATTCCGCTGCCGCCGAACGACGTGGCGGAGGTGGTCGTCGACGAGCGATACTGCCCCGACGGCGCCGGGACCAGGTTCGATGTCACGACCACGTACCGCCGTCGCGAGGCCGATCACATGCGAGCGAGCCTCGTCGACCAGCCGCTCGGCAAGATGGGGCAGGACTACCTCGACTACTATGGCAGGCGTGATCCGGAGATAGCGAGCCTCGGATTGCCCAGGGTGCGCGATGACACCGAGCAGAACGTCGTCATCATCGCCGAGAGCTATCACCTGCCGAGCTTCTGGAAGTCGGGCAAGCGCTACTTCACAGGTGATCGCGTTCGCGATGAGCTGCGCAAGCCCGCCATCTACCGGCGCTCGGCGCCGCTGCAGGTGCGACATCCGACGCACGTCTGGCAGCACATTCACGTCGAGCTCCCCGACCAGTGCGACGTGCGCGCGCAGCATGGCTCCATCGTGAGCGACGCGCTGCGATTCGATTACGTGGTGGCGTGCAGCGATGACACGCTCGAGATCGATTACCGCTTCCGCACCTTGCGCGATCACGTCACCCCGGACGAGATCAAGAAGCACGTCGACGCGATCGATTGCATCCACGATGCAACCTCGTTGTGCCTGGAGCAGCCGCAAGTGGAGCCGCGCGCGGCCCCTCGACCGCCCCGTGGCTCGCTCGTATTTGCCACGGCTGCTGGTCTGATGCTGCTGATCTCTGTGGTGCGGCGCACGCGGGACGGATGGCGGCGCTGGCGGTTCGAGCGCCGAGCACGGCAGCGGTTGCCCATCGGTGCGAGCGCGATGACGGCGATCTCGGTCGCGCACGAGGATGCGCTGCAGCAGCAGCTGGCGACGCTCCGCTGCACGTGCGGCGCGCTCGTGCTGGCAGAAGATGTCGCGCGGCCACGTGAGACCGTCCGGTTCGCCGGCCGCAGGCTGATCCAGGTTGCGGTTCGATGTGCGCGCTGCGACCAACGCCGGGAGCTCTACTTCCACGTCTCGAGCCCTGGCGATGGCCAGACCCGTGCCTGATTGCCGGTGCGCCCCGCCGTCGGCCACTTGGCGCAACGGCGCCGCAGATGCTATCTCTTCGCGCCACGACCAAGGAGGTGGCCATGTCCACGCGATCCGTGAAGCGTCTGGTCAAGTCGAAGCCAACCCTCGAGGGCGCGGGCGTGCATCTGCGGCGCGCGTTCGGCTTCGGCAACACGTCGGACTTCGATCCATTCCTGTTGCTCGACGATTTCCGCAACGAGCGGCCGGAGGACTACCTCGCCGGCTTTCCGTGGCACCCGCATCGCGGCATCGAGACGATCACGTACGTGCTCGCCGGCACGGTTCTGCACAGCGACAGCATGGGCAACCGCGGCGTCATCGGCGCCGGCGACGTGCAGTGGATGACGGCCGGCAGCGGCATCATCCACCAGGAGATGCCCAAGGGTGACCGCGACGGTCGCATGCACGGGTTCCAGCTGTGGGCGAATCTGCCGGCGGCGCTCAAGATGACGCCGCCACGCTACCAGGAGGTGAGAGCAGCCGACATTCCCGAGGTCGTGGCCGACGACGGGACGCGGGTGCGCGTCGTCTGCGGCAGCTTCCGCGACACGACCGGTCCGGTGGAGGGCATCGCCGCCGACCCGAGCTACCTCGACGTGTCGGTGCCGCCGAGGGTGCGCACGACGCTGCCGGTCGCGGCGGTGCGGCATGCCTTCGCCTACGTGTTCGAAGGCGACAGCGGTTCACCTGTGCGTCAGCCCCGCTCGCCGTGCCCACCGAGGGCGAGGGCTGGGCGGACGCGGTGCCGCCGTCCTCGGCCGTGAACTGCTCGCTCGGCTTGCTGTTCGACCGCGGCGACGAGATCACGATCGAGGCCGGGCAGCAGGGGATCCTTTCCTCCTGGTCTCGGGCAATCCGCTCGGCGAGCCGGTCGCCTGGTACCGATCGTGATGAACACGCAGGAGCAGCTGCGGCAGGCATTCGCGGAACTGGAGCAGGGGACGTTCCTGAACGGGAAGGGCGGTCGCTGAACGTACCGGAGCCTGCATGCGATTCGAGCTGCTCGCAGCATACTGCGTCGGTGTGCTGCTTCCGGTTGCCGAGGTGTGTCGCCGCCGGACGGATTTCTCGAACATCCCGGCCTACGTCGACGACTTCCTCATCGGCGGGATCCTGGTGTTCGCGGCGTGGTCCGTTGCCAAGGGGCGTCGCGCGGGTCGCGTCCTCCTCGCCGTGGCATGGGCCGCGTTCTGCGGCGGCATGTACTACAGCTTCTTCGGACAGCTCGCCGGCGAGGGTCATCGCGACACCTCCGGTTGGTCGAGCTGGCTCGTGGTCGGTGTGAAGGGTGCGCTGTTCCTCGTCGGCATCTTCGCTCTGGTCCGCTCGGCGCAGGCGGCGGTGCGCGCAGCTCGAGATCCACTACCGTGAGCTTGGCGGCCACGGCCAGCCGATCGCGTTTCCACGGCTCGATGCGCTGGAGTCCGTGAAAAAGTAGGCAGGAATCGCGGCCGATCTGGCCTTCCCTCTCGGGCCGATGAGCGCACGTGAGCTCGCCGCTGCGAGGTCATCTCCTGCGGACGAGCTGGATCTCCTGGTCGACGTTCTTCCCGCGGGGGATGTCCACCTCGAAGGGTGCCACCGGGTCGTACCCCTCGATCGGAGGCACGCTGACGCGCGCGTCACTGCATCGACCACGTGCACGAGGGTGGGGACCGGCCAGTGGGCGCGGATCTCGATCGCCTCCCCCTGCGCCGGATCGAGGAGGGCGGCGAGCGCTTGGTCGCGCTCGATCCGCCCGCGCACCTCGAGATCGCGGCCGGCTGCCAGCCGATGGTCATGTCGCGCAAAAGACATCGGGGTTGCCGAGCACGACGCGCAGCAGCACTGCGGGGTACTCGCAGTACTTCTCCGATCGCGCGGGCAGCGTCGTGCCGTCGGCTTGCGGCAGGTAGCGCTCCCGCCAGAATCCATCGGCTTTCGCGGCCGCGCACACGCGGCGAGCTGATTCCACGAGCCGCTCGTGTGCGTTCATGCGCCGGCACGCGAGCGCCTCGAGAAACCAGACGCGGCCCATCGAGGCGACGTCGTTCAGCAGGGGCACGTCCATCAGCACGGGCTCGTGCTGCTCCCAGTCCGCGTAGCTGAACGGCCTGGTCACCGTCAGCGTCGGCATGCCGCCCCACCAGAACCCCGCGTCGAGGAGCAACCGCGGCCACAGCGTCTTTGCGCGCGCATCGTCGGCGACGCCGAACGCGACCGCGGCCCAGTTGGTATCGGCGAGCCCGTGAGCATCGACGAGGCCGCGCTCCGAATGCACGTACTCGCCGAAGTGGTCTTCATTCCAGAACGCATCGACGAACGCGTTGCCGAGCCTGTCGGCTTCGCCGCCCCAGGTCGCCGCGGCCGCAGTGTCGCCCGCGCTCTCGAAGAGCCGAGCGAGCTCGCGGTAGGCGTGCACGACGTAGCACTGTGCGACGCCGTCGAAACCGAATCGGGGCGGCAGCTCGACGTAGAAGCCGGAGCGAGCCACCAGTCCGTTCGCGGCGGTGCGCGCACGCAGGTGCTTCGCCGCTGCTGCCACGGACGGCAGCCGCTCCTTCAACCAGGTCCGATCGCGCGTGGCGTCGAAGATCTCGGCCGCGGTCAGCACGTAGCAGACGGGACCGAGCGTGCTGAGCGGCTCGGCCTTGGGCTGCCAGTGCGTGAAGAGACCGATCCACTCGCGCGTCTCGCGGCTCGACGCGGGCAGGCCGTCACGCGAGGGCGGCTGGTAGGTGAAGCGATCGTCGGGCTTGAGCCCGCTCAGATAGGTCCCGTCGGGGCGCGTGCTGCCGGTGAAGATCGCGAACGGGATGTCGCCGTCCTTGCGCTGCGAGGCCCTCACGAAGTCGAAATAGTCGAGCACCAGACGCGTGCGGCCGAGCAGCAGGTAGGCGCCGGCCATCTGCCACGAATCGAGTCCAGGCCAGGTCGCCCATCCGCCGTAGGCGCCGCCGTCGGCGCAGATGTTGAAGTGGCCCGGATAGGCCTGCTCGACTGCGGCAGGGACGAGGTTCTTCTCGATCGCGGCCTCGACGCCGGCGCGGATCCCGACGTCGCCGATCCTCTTCACGACCAGGGCGGCATCGGGCGCCGGATACCTGCGGCCGCAGGCCTGGCTGCGCTCGTCCCGAGAAGGCGAGCACCCAGGCCCGCGGCGGTCAGGGCAAGTGCTGCGGAATTCACGAGGAGCGTCCGGCGCGTCAGGACCGTGCGTCTGCTCATGGCGATCACCGGAAAGGAGCGCGAACCCCTCAGCGCCCATAGGGGACACGAGGCTGTTCCAGGTCAAGGGGTGCCGGCGATGGGCAGGCCTTCGGTAATCCTGCTTTCCGAGTAACACGCGCAGGACCCTTCCGATCGGGCTCGCGGTGGCGGATGTTCGCGTTCGGCGCGCTCGTTCGGGCTGCCGACCTGGATCACCCGCCCGGCGTCGCGCAAGCCAATAGACCGCGGCGGACAGCACCTGCCGCGGCGCGATCCAGAAGCTGTTCCATGATCAGAAGGACCCGATCCTCCTCATCAAGTGGAAGGATGTCCTGGAGAATCTGGAGCGCGCCACCGACGAGTGCGAGGACGTCGCGAACTCGCCCGAGGAGATCTCCTCGGCAACGTAGGCCTCGGCTTCCGCGTCGACTGGCCGCGCTTACGCCGGCGTTGTCGTTCAGTACGGAGGCACGCGTGGAAGCAGCTGACGTTCCCCATGACTCGGCGCGCAGGGGGACGGGGTGGCTGGCCCCGTTGCGGGACGTACCGCAGAAGATCTCCAGGCTGACACCGCAGCACCTCGCATATCGACCTGGAGTGCGGAGCCGGATCGCGCGCGCCTTGCCGGTCTTCAAGATGGACAGGTCTGTTGTCGTGGGATGCCGACCTTCTCGCAGCGAGCGTTGTCAGCTTCATCTTCCGGATTGCCAGAACCACGTCGAGGTCAATGACGATGGGTATACCATGAGCTCGTCAGATCACCAGATTCTGTCTTCAAGTAGCTTCATGCCTTCGTCCATTACCCAGGAGATCAGCAGGATGATGACGCTCAGCAACACCTGATCGACAGCGATGAACTCGCTCACGCGCAACCTTGCCTCTTTCTCGAGAGCATCCAGGTATTGGCGAGCATCGGGAAGAGCAGTTGCAACACTGCACTCGCGATGGGGATCAGTCCCAGACCACGAAAGTGCCGCACGTTCTCTGTGGAGAAAGGACCATGCGCGCATAGAGCCTGAAGAGTTCGATGCCGTGGTTGATCCAACGCAGCGTGAACCCGAACCCAACCAGCAACCACACCGAGAGGAACAGCTCGCGAACCAGTGAGTATAGTCATGTTCGGGCAGGGGTGTCCTGATGCGGAGCGCGATCAGCGCCGCTGCGGACCAGGATGCCCTCGAGCCGGTCCAGGCCGCAATCATGGTCACGAGCGCGCAGAACGATCACGCCGCGCACCCACTGCAACCAGTCCAACCCACCAACTGACCTTCTGGATGCGAGTTCCTTGCCATGAAGCACCGCTAGTGGCAGGCTGCTATCGATATCTGACGTATTTTTATCGATAGTCGACAAGATACCCACGACATGCGAGGTTTCGTCGCCGAGGGCCTCGGAGAGCATTGTGCTGGTTGCGTTCGTTGGGAGCCCCGATTGCCGCCTTCCCACCGAACAGGACCGGCGCATCCAGCTCCGGGCGCGTGCGTGGGCAGGTGCGGTGTCGCGACCTGATCGCCTGGCGCACGGCACGACGCGCGAGCTGGTCTCGGCTGGCGGGCCAAGCGCGGTCGTGGCGGCCGGGCGCAGCGCCAACGATCACCGATCGTGATCCGTAATCGGAGGAGCGAGGTCGAGTCATGCGCAAGCGATGGAAGCGATCGGTCCTGGCGGCGTTGGTGGTGACCGCGGCCGGCAGCGGCGTGCTCTGGTACGCACGGCACGCGGTCGCTGCGCCGCCGCCGTTTCGCACGGCGCCGGTGCGCCGCGGCGATCTGCTGGTCACGATCGCCGCCACCGGCACGCTCGGAGAGCTGGAAGAGGTGGTGGACGTGGGCGCGCAGGTCGCGGGCCAGATCAATGCGTTCTGCCGCGACGAGAACGGCCGCCTCATCGACTATGGCTCGGTGGTCGAAGAAGGCACGGTGCTGGCCGAGATCGACGACTTCGCTGTACGCCGCCGACGTCGCGCTCGCCGCTGCACAGCTCGATCAGGCGAAGGCGGGGAGCGGCGCGCCGATGCGGACCTCATGCAGTTCAACGCCAGGCTCTACCAGGCGGAGCGCGACTGGAACCGCGCGCAGAAGCTCACGCCAGCGGACGCGATGACGCAGACCGACTACGATTCCTACCAGTCGGCGTACGAATCGGCGAAGCCAACGTGGCGGTGGGCGTGGCCATCGGCCAGGCGCACAGCGCCGTGGCGCAAGCCGAGGCGACGCTGAAGCGGGCGCGGCGCAACCTGGGCTACTGCACGATCAAGGCGCCGGTGAAGGGCGTGATCATCGACCGCCGCGTGAACATCGGCCAGACCGTCGTGGCGAGCCTGAATGCGCCGAGCCTGTTCCTGATCGCCAAGGATCCTCAATCGCATGCAGGTGTGGGTCTGGTGAACGAGGCCGACATCGGCAGCGAGCCCACCGGGCCAGGCGGTGACGTTCACCGTCGACGCCTACCCGGCGAGACCTTCCGCGGCGAGGTGAACAAGATCCGCCTGAACGCGGCGATGACGCAGAACGTGGTCACCTACACGGTCGAAGTGGGGATACCTGGACAACCTGAGCAGGGCGGAAGCCAGTTCACCTCACCGTGCGAACACGCAGTTCGAGGTAGCGTGAGCGACGTGCTGCTCGTGCCCAACGCCGCGCTGCGCCGGACGCCGCAGGCCGACCAGCTCGGCGCTGGCGCGCGCGACAGCGCTGTGCGCGCACCGGATCGGCACGAGGGCACGGCCGAGCCGGCGGCAGCGGCGCACCGGCCGGGCACGCTGTTCGTCGCCGACGGCAGCCACGCAAGGCCGCTCGAGGTGCTGGTCGGCGCCAGCGACGGCACCATGAGCGAGGTGCAGGGCAGCGCAGTCGCCGAGGGCACGGCGGTGGTCATCGGCGAGCTGCACGGCGAGGCGTCCGCACCGTCGCTGGCGCCAGCCTGTTCCACGCCTATGGGCCGAGCGCGCGCCTGCAGCAAGCGCAGCGACCTGCAGCAGCCGCGGCCTGAGCGATGGAGTGCTGGCGTTGACCTGATCGATCGCGTCGTCGGTGAAGACCTATCACCTCGGCGAGGTGACGCGCTGGTGCTGAACGGCGTGTCGTTCTGCGTGGCCGCGGGCGCAGATGTCGCGCTCATGGGCGCGTCGCGGCTCGGGCAAGACCACGCTCATGAACATCCTCGGCTGTCTCGATCGCCCCAGCAGCGGCGAGTACTGGCTCGACGGACGGGAGGTGGCCGCGACTCTCCGCCGACCAGCGCGCCGCGGTGCGCACCAGCAAGATCGGCTTCGTCCTTCCAGGAGCTTCAATCTGCTGGCACGCACCGCGCGCGTCGACAACGTGGTGATGCCGCTGTCGTGCATGCGCTGGCCAACCGACTTCAGCAGGCGCGGGCGCAGGCGCGAGGCGCGCTGCTCGAGCGCGTCGGCCTGGGCGATCGCCTCGAGTACCAGCCGGCGCAGCCTCGGCAAGCAGCGCAGCGCGTGGTGATTGCAGGCGCGCTGGTGAATCACCTGGCGCATCCTGCTCGCCGACGAGCCGACCGGCAACCTCGACTCGCATCAGCGAGGAGATCCTGCAGATGTTCCAGGAGCTGCGCGCGCAGGAGGGGTTGACCATCATCGTCGTCACCACATGCCGGCGCCCAGCACGCGCAGCGGATCATCCGCCTGCGCGATGGACGGATCGAGGCCGACGAGGTGGCCGCCCCGCGTCGCACGCAGGACGGGAGGTGGACGATGCTCTACCGCACGCTGATCACGCGCTGCGCGCGCTGCGCCGCAACATCATGCGCGCCGTGCTCACCACGCTCGGCATCATCATCGGCGTGGCCGCGGTCATTGTGATGATGGAGATCGGCTCTCTGGTCTGTCGCTGGCGATCGCGCGCACCATCGACAGCATGGGAGCCAACAACCTGCTGGTGATGCCGGGCGTCCGCGGCTGGGCAGGCGGCGTGGAGCTTTCGGCAGCGGCAGCGTGATGACGCTCACGCCGCAGGACTGCGAAGCGATCTGCGCAAGTCTGGCGGTGCACGGCGCCGCACCGGTGGTGCGCGCGCGCGCAGGTGATCCATGGCAGTCGCAACCGCGCCGCTGTACATCTACGGTACGACGCCCGCACCCTCGACGTCCGCGACTGGAACGACATTGCCGACGGCGAGATGTTCACCTCGATCGCGACGTTCGCAACGCCAGCAAGGCGTGCTCGGCAAGGACTACGGTGCCGCTGTTCGCGGGCGAGTCGCCGATCGGCCAGAGCAGGTGCGGGTGCAGAACGTCTCGCTGCGCGTGGTCGGCGTCCTGAGCAGCAAGGGCGCGAAATACGCCGGCTCGACTTCCAGGACGACCTGCTGCTCGCGCCGTGGACCACGATCAAGTACCGGGTCGCCGGCGCCTCGGTGCAGAGCGTCAACCAGAGCGCGAGCGGCGCGGCAACGGCGCAGGTCAATTCGCTGAGCTGCTCTACCCGGACAGGCGAGCCTGTACCCGGTGCCGTCCTCGGCGAAGGCCGACGCCGTTGCCGGTGCGGTTCACCAACTGTCGACCATCCTGGCGGTGGCGGGCCTGGAGCACGGCGCCGATCGTGCCGCGATCGCGGAGATCGGCAGCGTGCTGCGCGAGCGCCATCGACTCCACGCGGGCGAGCCCGATGACTTCAACGTGCGCGACATGACCGAGATGACCAAGGCGCTGGCGTCCACCACCGAGCTTCACCACCAAGTTGCTCCTGTGCGTCGCCCTCATCTCGCTCGTGGTGGGCGGCGTCGGCATCGATGAACATCATGCTCGTGTCGGTCACCGAGCGTACGCGCGAGATCGGCTCGCAATGGCGGTCGGCGCGCGCCGCCGACATCCTGTGGCAGTTCCTGATCGAGGCGATCGTCCTGTGCCTCATCGGCGGCGCGGCGGGGATCGTGGTGGGCCGCGGCCTCGTGGCTCGTGGCGCTGCTCCTGCACTGGCCGACGCAGCCGTCCGCGTCGGTGGTGGTGCTGGCGGCGGTCAGCGTTCAAGCACGGTCGGCGTCGCCTTCGGCTACTACCCGGCGTGGAAGGCGGCGCGCCTCGATCCGATCGGCGCGTTGCGCCACGAGTGATCCGGGAGCTGCCGTTGTCGATGTTCGATTGCTGCGTCGCGTGCGTCGGCTCAGCGGCTGCGCAGTCGTCGGCCACGCACAGGAGCGCGAGGTAGCTGTCCACCAGCAGTCCTTTCGTAGCCGTGGCACACGCCGCTCCAGTCGCGCCAGTCCTTCGAGTTGCCATTGGCGCCGAAGCCGTCGAACGCACCCGCGGCGTAGCTCTTCAGCATCGGCTCGAAGATGCGGCGCGCCGCCGCCGCTGCGGCCGAGCTGGTAGAGCGCTCACCGTGAAGTAGGCGTAGCAGCCGGTGGCACCGCCGTTCTCGTAGATCTGGAACGCATCGGTGCCGTCCTCCCGGTTGGGCTCGTCGACGCCGATGGCATTCGCCCAGCCGTGCTGCACGTAGTCGCCCTTCGGCACCGCGATCAAGTTGTCGGGCAAGCCGAGCGCGAAGTCGTGGAAGCCGACCGCGCGCAGCTTGGCGAGCAGGCGGTCCATGATCGCGTTCGCGGTGTCCGCTGGCACCAGGCCGTACGTGATCGCCACGCCCTGCACGAACGTGAACGCGTAGTCGTGCCGCTTGCCGTCCTTGCTGCGCCAGCCGGCGAGCAGCCCGCTGTCCGGATCGAGGAACGCGGGCAGGTACGTGACCTGAGCCGCGCGGCGAAGCTCCGCAGCGTGCCGCCTCGCGCGCATGACCGGCTGCTCGGCCGCGTCCGCGAACACGGCCGCGGCGCGATAGGCGAGCGCGTTGGCGTAGGCGTCCTCGTGGCCGAAGTTGATGCAACTCCACCAGTTGGCCGGACGGCTGCCGGGCGTGGGGCGGTCGCCGAGGTTGCCGCTGCGCGGGTACTCGATCAATCCGTTCTGGTCGCGATCGCCCGCCACCATCCGCTCGGCCCAGGCTTGCAGCGCGGCGAAGTGCCCCAGGCCGAATCCTGCGTCGCCTGCAGGTACTGCTCGCCGCGATCAGGAGCGAGGGATACGTGTCGAGCGAGTCGTACGGCGTGGTCCACGCCACCAGGTCCGCGTCGCTCGGCTCGGCGCCGTAGCCGCTCATGCCGTAGCCCTTCGCGCCGGCGAGGTAGCGATCGAGCGTCGCGCGCACGAGGTCCAGCGCAGGTGAGCCCCGGCAGGAAAGCGGCGGCGCGAGTTTCGCCATCTCGGCATACTCGAACAGCGTGAACGGCACCGCATCGCTCGACGCGTTGTTGGCGAGCATGCCGAGCCGGGATTGACCTGGAAGA
Organism: Planctomycetota bacterium; assembly: GCA_046349655.1. Classification (GTDB taxonomy): domain Bacteria; phylum Planctomycetota; class B15-G4; order B15-G4; family JAXMBY01; genus JAXMBY01. The sequence goes on along the minus strand of JAXMBY010000054.1, from coordinate 26,957 downwards.
TGTTGAGAAAGCCGCGCTTGAAGCCATCGAACAACGGCTCGTCGGTGAGGCCGTCGAGATGCGGATAGATCGCACCGACCTCGAGCTGGTAGCTCACGCTCGGATGCTCGGCGCTCGCGGCGGGGAAGGCGATCGTGACGAACGGCGCCGGTTGCACGTAGCGGCGCGTGCATCGTAGTCGAGCGGAACGCCGCTCGTGCCGGTGATGCGCGCCGAGCCCCGGCCCGGCAGGTGCAGCACGCACGGCAGCTCGATCGGCGCGCGCCCGGCACGCACCGCCCGAGCAGCGTGGCATGGCTCGCCTTCTGCTGGAACTTGAGCCGGAGCGGCGGCGCCGTCACGCCCGGCCGGTGCTCGGAGCTGAGCGTGAGCACGCGCTCGGCGCAGTGGATGCGCCACACCGTGGTCTCGCCGCCCTTGGCGTGGGCAGCAGGTAGCAGAACTCGCCGGGCAGCGTGCTCTCCAGTCGGACCTCGGGTCGTCATGCGGCTCGTCCAGGATTGCATCGGCACCGAACCAGCCGCGGCCGAGCCCGTCGAGCAGGAAGCCCAAGAAGCTCGGCTGCTGATCGCACAGCACGATCCGATAGAAGCCGCTCGAGGAAGCCGCGTGCCCGATCGAACTGGCTCACCGTGTCACCGCCTCTCGCGCTCGCGCCGCTCACCGCGAGCAGCATCAGGACGCGTGCTCTGGACGACCTCCGCGTCACATGCGAACGCTCCTCAATCGCCCAGCAACGATCGCTCGTAGCGCCGGTTGACGACGTAGCCGCGGCCCAGCGCATCACGCAACGGATCGTGCGTGGCCGCGCTCAAGCCGAGATGGTGGTGGCGGCGCCAGCCCTCGGCATGCGGTTGAGCGCACATCTTGCCCACGGCGCGCGACATCCGTTCCATGAAGGCGAGGTACGACGGCAGCGGCCTGCGTGCGCCGAGCCACTCGCGCTGGTCGCGTGCGTCGCGAGCGCGGTGCGCTTCACCGCGTGCACGGAGGTCGTGTCGACGAACGCGCCTTGGCACGATGCGGCGGCGCGCTGGTCGCACAGGCCGTGCGGCATCGCATGGTAGATCGCGACCTCGCCCGGCGCCGCGCGCCGCCGCGGCGTGGTGCGGAAGTTCGGCATGCCGAGGGCGAACGCCGCGCTCACCGCGAGCCGGCTCGCGTTCATGTGATCCTCGAGGTAGTCCTGCGGCGAATGCGCGAGCACGATGCTCGGTTGCACGGCGCGCAGCACCGCGGCGAGCCGGCGCAAGAGCGGCAGCTGGTACAGGATCTCGAGGTCGTCGCACAGGCTCGCGTGGAAGCGGGCGCCCAGGATGCTCGCGGCGTGCCGTGCCTCCGTGCGCCGCAGGCGCCGCGTCGCGGCGGCGGTGCGCGTGTTGCTGCCGCAGCTGCCGCTGGCGATCGTGAGGTAGTGCGTCTCCCAGCCAGCGCGATGCAGCCGCACCAGCGTGCCCGCCATCACGAACTCGATGTCATCGGGATGCGCGCCGATGGCAATGGCAGCGCAGTTCATGCGCGGATCTTGACCGGCTTGCCGCTGCGCGCCGACAGGTCGGCGGCGAAGATCGCCTGGTGCGTGCGCAGCGCCTCGGCCAGGCTCGTGAGCGGCATCTCCTTGCCGGCGTCCAGGCTGTCGAAGAACGCCTGGAACTGCGTCGAGTACGGATGGTCCGACACGTCGCCCGAGTCGAGCAGCTTCATCGTCAGCGTGCTCCACTGATGCTTGTTCAGGCCGCTGATCAGCGTCGAGTGGAACTTGTTGTCGAGCAAGCTGCCCTCGCTGCCCACCAGGTGCGTGTGGAAGTAGTAGGGCTGCCAGCAATCGATCACCGACGCCACCTTGCCGATGCGCCCGTCGGCGAAGCGCAGGATCGTGACGCTCGTGGTCGGGTACTCGTACTGGCGGAAGATCCGGTTCTTCGACGCGGTCGCCGCGCTGCTCACGCTCGAGAGCTCGCCGTCCATGCACAACAGCAGCGCGTCCATGGCATGGCAGCCGGCGGATAGCAGGCTGCTGCCGCCGGCGTCGCGCCGGGTGTTCCAGCGGAACTGTCCATACCACGGACCGATGCCGTGGTAGTAGTCCACTTCGCCGTAGTGCACCTTGCCGAGCAGGCCCTGGTCGATGATCGCCCGGGTGGCGAGGAACTGGCTCGAGAAGCGGCACTCGAAGCACACGCAGGTCTTCACGCCGGCGTCCTGCACCGCGCGCGCGATGCGCTTGCAATCGGCCCATGCGAGCGCGAGCGGCTTCTCGATGATCACGTGCTTGCCGGCGCGCGCGGCGGCGATGGCGTGCTCGGCGTGCTGCTGGGGATAGCTGCAGATCGCGACGACGTCGATGACGGGATCGCGCAGCATCTGCTCGAGCTCGGTGTAGCAGGTCAGCTCGCAGCCGTGCTTCTGGCTGAGCGCGCCTGCGTCCTGCGGCCGCGACGACCAGATCGCCGCCACGCGCGCCTGCCTGGTCTGATTGATCGCCGTGATGTGTGCGCCCGCGACCCAGCCGTAACCGATGATGCCAACGCGATGCTCGTTCATGCGCCCCCTTGCCGGCTTGCGATGCTCTGCCATGTTCCCGCGATCCGTCAATGCAGCACGCGATCGATCGACACCATCTCGGTCGGCCCGATCTCGTTGAGCGCCGCCGCGAGCTTGCTCGCCTGCCCCAGCACCACCAGCACCTTGGGGGCGCCGGCGATGTGCTGCTCGATGACGCGGCGGCATGCTGCGGGCGTGAGCTGCGCGAGCTCACCGGCCAGTTCCTCGGCGCGCGTGCCGCGCATCCCGTGGTAGAGCGCGTCGGCCAGCACCTCGCTCACGCCTTGCGGCGTCTCGACGTGCAGCACGAGCTGCGCCAGCATCGAGCGCTTCGCCCGGTTCAGCTCCTCGTCGTCCAGCGGTGCGCTGGTCAGCCCGTGCACCAGGCCCATCATCTCGTTCACCATCGTCGGCAAGCTGCTCGAGGCCGTCGAGCCGGTCACCATGAACAGACCGGACGCGCGCATCGGCCGCACCTCGTTGGCGACGTCGTAGGTCAGCCCGAGATCGACGCGCAGGCGCTCCACCAGCCGCGAGCTGAACCCGCCGCCGATCATGCTGGCGAGGGTCTCGAGCGCGAGCGCATCGGCGTGCCCGGGCGGCACCGATCGCCAGCCGGCGGATCTGCGCCTGTGCCGTGCCCGGGTTGTCGACCAGGAGCAGGCGCAGCTTCGGCGTCGTTTCCGGTTCGGCGGGGATCGGCGGCGCCGCGTGCGGTGCAGTCCTGGGCAAGCAGGCGAGCCGCTTCGCCAGCGCGGCGAGCGTGACCTCGGGATCGAGATCGCCGGCCGCGATCACGAGCATGGCCGGGGCGATGAAGTACGTGCGATGGAAGCCGACCACGTCGTCGTGCGTGATCTTGGCGAGCGATGCTTGGGCGCCTGCGGGCGGGTGTGCGTAGCGGCTGTTCTCGAACAGCTTCCAGTACAGGAAGTCGGTGGCCACGTCGGCCACTTCCTCGGCCTCGGCTTGCAAGTCGGCGACCGCGCGCGTGCGCGCCTTCTCCAAGTCCGGTTCCGCCAGCGCCGGCTCGAGCAGTGCCTCGAGGAACAAGTCGCGGCCCAGCGTCTGATCCTTGGCGAGGAACGTCGCCGACACGCTCAGCACGTCGCGCCCGGTGGCGGTGGTGAACGAGCCGCCCAGGTTGTCGACCGCCGTGTCGAACTGCTCGCCGGGGTGGGTGAGCGTGCCTTGATCGAGCAAGCTCGCGACCAGGTTCGCGAGGCCTTCCTTGCCTTCGGGATCGCGGCTCGATCCCGCGTCGATCGCCGCGGCGTAGTGCACGAGCGGCACCTCGGCCATGCGCACCGCGACCAGGTGCACGCCGTTCTCGAGCCGCTGCTCGTGCAGCGCCGGCAGCTTGATCGAGACCTGATCGAGGGCGAGCAGCAGGAGCAGCCGCACCAGCATCACTGGCCACCCTCCTCGCCGCCGCCGTCGTCGTCGTCCGGGTGGTCCTGCTTGTGCGCGCTCGCCGCGTCGCCTTCCTGCGGCTCGGGCTCCTGCCATCCAGGCGGTATCAGGCTGGCCACCGTCAGGTTGTCGTCGCGGCAGTGCTCCGCGACGATGGCGCGCAGGGTCTCGCCGGTCACGGCGGCCAGGTGCTGCTCGATCCGGAACACCGCCTGGTAGTCGCCGAACAGGAGCTGGTAGGTGCCCAGCACGTCGGCGCGGCCCTCGATCGTCGCCAGCTCGTTCAGCGTGTCCATGCGCACCAGGTTGCGCGCGCGCTCGACCTCGATCTCGTCGGGCGCGTCGCTGGCGAACCGCGCGATCGCTTGCCGCACGCGCTGTTCGCCCTGCGCCATCGATGTGCCGGGCGCGATGCGCGCGACGATGGTGAACAGGCCGGGATCGATCGTCGGCGTGTACTCCACGCTCGCCTCCTGCAACAGCTCCTCGCCGTACACGAGCTCGCGGTCGAGCCGCGCGGTGCGGCTGCCGGCGAGCAACCGCGACAGCACCAGCAACGCGGCGTTGCGCTCCTCGTTGATCGCCGGCACGTGCCAGCCCAGCTCCACCGCCGGCAGCTCGGCCGTATCGCGCAGGATGCAGCGCCGCTCGCCCTTCTGCGGCGGCTCGACCGTGGTGGGCTGGTCGGGCAGCGGCCGCCGCGCGAGCTTGCCGAGCGAGGCGATGATCTTCGGCTTCACCGCGGCCGCGGTGAAATCGCCGGCCACGACCACGATCGCGTTGGCGGCGATGTACTGGCGATCGAAGAACGCCTGCACCTGCGGCGGCTTCACGTTCTCGAGGTCGGACATCCAGCCGATCACCGGCCAGTGATACGAGTGTGCGGTGAATGCGCACGCCCACAGGAGCTCGGCGAGCGCGCCCATCACGTCTTCCTCGGAGCTGATGCGGCGCTCCTCGCGCACCACCGCGGTCTCGCTCGCGAACGACGGCGTGTCGAGCTCGAGCGAGCTCAGGCGGTCGAGCTCGAGATCGAGCACGTCGTCGAGCCCATCGGCGAAGAACGTCTCGTGATAGGCCGTCAGGTCGAGGTCGGTGTAGGCATTCGAGTAGCCGCCGTGCGCTTCGATCAGGCGATCGAACTCCTTCGGACCGTACTTCGCAGCACCGTTGAACATCATGTGCTCGATCAGGTGCGCGATGCCGGTGCCGCCGGTCGACTCGTTGCGCGAACCGGCGCGGAAGAAGGTGTGCAGGGTGATCAGCGGCACCGAGTGATCCTCCTGCAGCAGCACCCGCAAACCGTTGTCGAGGTCGATGCGCTCGACCGGAAAGGCGAATGCCGGCGACGGGGCGCGGTCGTCCCCACCGAGCGCGAGCCCGGTGAGCAGCAGGGCGGGCAAGCTGATCATGCGCAGGTCATCTCTCTGGCCGGGAAAGCCGTCATCTTGCAACCGCAGCGGGCGAACACAAGGGGCCGCCGCAGAACGCCGGCTGGAAGTTTTGGTTGCGGCTCCCGGGCGCCATGGCGATAGTGAGGCGATGCTCGATGCTCCGCAGCCCGGCCAGCACCCGCGCGTCTCGGTCGTGATCCCGGCGCTCAACGAAGCGGCCGCGATCGGCCTGGTGCTCGCCGGGATCCCGCGTGCGCTCGTGCACGAGGTGATCGTCGTCGACAACGGCTCGACCGATGCGACGGCACGGGTGGCGGCGGACGGCGGCGCGCGCGTGCTGCAGGAAGCCGAGCGCGGTTACGGCGCCGCGTGCCTCAAGGGGATCGCCGCCGCCGACGCGCCGGACGTGCTCGTGTTCCTGGATGCGGACTACTCCGATCATCCCGATGAGCTGCCGCTCGTGCTCGGCCCGATCGCGCGCGGCGAGGCGGATCTGGTGATCGGCTCGCGCACGCGCAAGCGCACCGGCACGGGCGGCGCTCTTGCCGCAAGCGCTTCGGCAACTGGCTCGCCTGCCGGTTGCTGCGCTGGTTCTTCGGCGCGCGGCGACTGATCTCGGGCTGTTTCGCGCGATCAACACGCGCGTGGCGCTCGAGCGCTTGAACATGGGCGACCGCGACTACGGCTGGACGATCGAGATGCAGGTCAAGGCGGCGCGCGCGCGCCTGCGCGTCGCCGAGGTGGCGGTGTCGTATCGCCCGCGCATCGGCCAGTCGAAGGTCAGCGGCACGCTCGCCGGCTCGGTGCGCGCCGGCGTGAAGATCCTCTACGTCATCTTCCGCCAGGCCATGCTCGCGCTCGGCGCGCAGGCGCGAGGCGGGCCCCGCGACGATGCCTGGCCACGCTCGACGCAGCCTTGAGACTGCCACCGTGAGGAGACGTGCCCGATGCTTGCCCCACTGGTACTCGTGCTGGCGTTGAGCCCAGGTGATGCCGACCTGGAGCGGACGCGCCATCTATCTGCCAGCAGAACTGCGCGCGCTGTCACGGACCAGAGAGGGGCGGCGACACCGAGCTGTGCTGGCGCCGCAACTTCCGCGCCGGGCGCTTCTCGTTCGGCAACACGCCGGAAGCGCTGTTCAACACCGTGTCGACCGGCATCCCCGGGACGGCGATGCTCGCGTTCGACGAGACGCTGAGCGAGTCGGACCGCCGGCTGCAGGCGGCGTGCGCACGCTGATCTCCTTGGGCGAGAGCCTGACCGAGAGAGACGGCGACATCGCGCCCGTCGGACCAACCCCCAGGGTGGTGCGCGGCTACCTGCCGCCGCTGCCGGGCGAGACGCTGCCGATCGCGCGCGGGCTGATGATCGGCATGCCGGGCGGCTTCAGCTTTGCGTACCGCACCGATGACGCCCGATTGATGGCCGTGCAGCGCGGCGCGTTCGTCGATCGCCGCGACTGCTGGGGCGCGGTGGCACCGCGCTCAAGCCTCGGCGATCGCTTCTATGTGCTGCAGGACGGTACTCCGCCGCCGCCGTTCGCGCGAACGGCGCCGAGCTCTTGCCGCTCAAGGGTTGCTTCGCTGGATCCTGGGTGCAGGGCGGCAGCGCCGGCATCGACTACGATCTGGTCGATCTTTCGCGGCAGCGCGTCGCCAGCGTGCGTGAATGGAATACCGTCGAGCATTCGGTCGGCGCGCTCGGCTTCACGCGCCACTCGAGCTGCGCGCGGCGCGCGCCGCCGACCTGGCGTTCGATGCCGCGTCGCCCGCCGCCGGCGGCAGCTGGGTGCACGGCTACCCTGAGCAGTTCACGCAGCGCGGCGCGTACCAGCTCGCGCCGCTCCTTCCTGGTCAATGGCTGGTGTGCCAGCGCGACGGCGCGTGCGGAGTACTACCGCCTCGAGTTCCCAGCGGGCGCGCAGCTGGTCCGCTCGGGGCGCGGCGCTCACCATCTGGTCTGCGGCGCCGCCGGCGCCGATCGAGGTGAAGGCGAGCATCCTGATCGCGCCCGGCTGGTCGACCGAGCTGCTCGAGGCGCTGAAAGACGAGGTGGGCCGATGACCCTGGCAGCGCTGCTGCTCGTGGCGATGATCGCGCGCTGCGCGCTGCAGCAAGGCGATGCTCATGGTGGTCGACTTCACGCCGCCGCAGGACGCGGTGCTCGAGGTGGGCGGCATGGACTTCCTGCCCGACGGCCGGCTGGCAGTGAGCAGCGGCGCGGCCAGGTGTGGCTGGCCGAAGAGCCGCTCGCCGCCGATCCGAGAGCCGCGCGCTTCCATCTGTTCGCCGAGGGCCTGCACGAGGGCATGGGGCTGAAGGTCGTCGGCGGCGACATCTACGTCGTGCAGCGCACCGAGCTGTCGCGCCTGAAGGACACCGACGGCGACGGCGTCGCCGATCGGATCGAGCTGGTCTCGAACGACTGGGGCGCGAGCGGCAACTACCACGCCTGCATTCGGGCTGCTGCAGGATGCCGGGGTGCAACTTCTACGTCTCGCTCAACGTCGGGCTCCCGATCCGCAGGCACGGCCAGTCGAAGGTGCCGGGTCGCGGTGCTGGGTGCTCTGCATCGCGCCGGACGGCACGACGCGACCGATCGCGATGGGGTTCCGCAGCCCCAACGGTCTCGGCAGCAACAAGGACGCGACATCTTCGTCACCGACAATCAAGGCGACTGGATGCCGGCGTGCCCGCTGTTCCACGTGCGCGAGGGCCGTTTCTGGCCACCTCGGCGTCGCTCAACTGGACCACCGAGTACCGCGCCCAGGGCAAGACCGCCTCGGACACCGTGCCACCGAACGAAGCACGAACGCCGCCGGCGGTGTGGTTCCTGCATGCTCTGTCGCGTGCTCCACCGGCGCGCTCACCTGGACAGCACCGGCGGCAAGTTCGGCCTGTTCGCCGAGCAGCTGATCGTCGCCGAGCTCACCAACGGCCTGTTGATGCGGGTCCAGCTGGAGAAGGTGCAGGGCGAGTATCAAGGCGCGGTGTTCCTGCTGTGCAAGGGCGTGGGCTCCGCCAACCGCGTCGTGTTCGCGCGACGGACGCTGCTATCGGCCTCACCAACCGCGGCTGGGGCGGTGAAGCGCCGGCCGATGGCATCGCCCGCGTGCGCTATGCGGGCAAGCTGCCGCTCGAGGTGCTGTCGGCGCACTTGCCTTCGACGACGGCTTCGAGCTCGCCTTCACCAGGGCGCTCGAGAGCGCGCCGCGTCCTGGCAGGTGTCGCCTACGCAGTACGATTACAACTACTGGTGGGAATATGGCTCGCCGGAGACCAATGTCGCCGCGGTCCTGGTGCAGGACCTGACCCTGTCGAGCATCGGCGCAAGCTGATCGTGCATGATCGCCGCCGGCACGGTCGCGTGACGCTGAACGGCATCGTCGCCGACGATGGCAGCGCGCTCCTCGCATCCGCAGTTCGATTACACCGTGAACCAGCTGCCGCATGGCGCGGACGCAGAAGCAGGTCGCCAATCTTCGTGCCCCCGCCGCTCACGCGCGAGGAGCGCAACCGCGGCTGGCTGACGCTGTTCGACGGCGGCTCGCTCGACTGCTGGAACGGCAACGGCTGGCGCACCGCCGAGTACACGCTCGCGCTCGGCGATCGCACGCGGCTGCCGGTGGCGGACGGCGAGGGCGTGATGATCAACGATCAGAAGCCCGCCGGCCAGGCGTCCGATCTCGTCAGCCGCTACGAGCTCGGCGACTGCGAGGCGAAGATCCTGTTCGCGATCCCACGCGGCGGCAACTCGGGCGTGTACTTCATGGGCCGCTACGAGGTGCAGATCCTCGACAGCTTCGGCAAGCCGAGCATCGGGTTCGGCGACTGCGGCGGCATCTACGAAGGGCCGCCGGCATTCGCCGGCCAGGCGCCGCGAGTGAACGCCAGCCGCGAGCCGTGCGACATCCAGAAGCTCGAGGTGGTGTTCCAGGCGCCGCGCTTCGACGCCGCCGGCAACAAGACTGCGAACGCGAAGTTCGTCTCGGTCAAGCTCAACGATCAGCTGGTGCAGGAGGACGTCGAGGTGGCCGGACCGACCCGCGGCGGCTACGACGGCGAGGTGCCGCGCGGGCCGCTGCGCTTGCAGGGCGATCACGGCCCAGTGGCCTACGACACCGTCAACGTGCGCGCCGCGCCGATCGCCGACGATGCCGGCTGGCAGAGGCTGTGGAACGGCAGCGATCTCGCCGGCTGGAAGGTCCTGGGCAAGACCCAGTGGCAGGTGGACCACGGCGATCTCGTCGGCCGCGGCGGCCCCGGATCGCTGCTGTGTGAGCGCGCCGATCTCAAGGACCTCGAGTGGCGCGCGAGAGTGAAGATCGATCACGGCGGCAGCGCCGCGCTCGCTCTGCGCTCGCCCCCGTCCGGCGAGCCCGCCGATGGCTACGCCCTCGTCATCAGCAGCAGCGGCACCGCGCCGCTGCGCACGGGCAGCGTCACGGCGCGGCGCGATCTCGCCATCCTGAAGAACCGGCTGGTGCCGCCCGATGTGTGGTGCACCCTGCAGGTCACGTGCGCGGACGTCGCCGACGGCGTGCACATCGTCGTGCGCGTGAACGACGTCGTCGTGACCGATGTCGTCGACCAGAAGCGCCAGTTCGAGTCCGGCCAGCTGCTGCTGGCGAGCACCACGCCCGAGACGGTGGTGTCGTTCCGCGACGTCGAGGTGCGTGTGCGCTGAGATGCGGTGAGTGGTGAAGAGCTTGCCGTCCGGACCGCGAGGTCTGCATGTGGTGATGCAGGGGTTCACGTTCCTCCTCTCGGCTCGCCGGGTCATGCGCTGGTTGTCGTGCCAACTGGGTTCCCATCCAGAAGCGGAGGGACGAGGAATGGTCCGTGCATCAGGGCCTCAAGTCGTCGGCAGACGACCAGTCGCACGAACAGCCGGAGGGCTGGCGATGGCGCTCGCTCTTGGGTTCGCTATGCCTGAGCTGGGAACTGCACAAGAAACGACGACGCGTGTCATTGTGGACTCCTGGGGCGCCGAGGGCAATGACAATAGCGAGACGTGGTCTGGTCAATCCATCTCAGCCGATGGCCGATGCGTGGTCTTTCTGAGCTACGCCACGAACCTGGTTCCGTCCGACACGAATCACGCACAAGATGTTTTCGTTCACGACCGGATGACAGGGGAGACGTCGCGCGTGAGCGTAGACTCGACAGGCGTGCAAGGGAACAGCTATAGCGGCCTGTATCCTTCCATCTCGGCCAATGGTCGATACGTGGCATTCGAGAGCCACGCAACGAACCTGTCCCTGGGGACACGAACGACGCATGGGACGTCTTCGTGCACGACCGGGTGACGGGTCAGACGGGAGCGCGTGAGCGTGGATTCCGCCGGAGTTCAGGGAAACGCCGGGAGCGGTGGACCCTCAGTCTCCGGCGATGGTCGATTTGTTGCCTCTTCAAGCCTGGCCAATAATCTTGTTCAGGGCGATACCAACAACGTTGGCGACGTTTTCGTGCATGATCGGGTCACGGGAGAAACGTCACGCATCAGTGTTGATTCGATGGGCAACCATCCGGTGCGGCTGCCTCGAGGCGATCGATCAGGGCGACGATCTTCTCATTCGCGCTTCATGGTCGCATAGGTCCTCCCGGTCACGCCACGGCTGTGCTCGGTCCGAACCTTCAATTAGGTTCGCCAGTCAGGACCCACGCGCCCCAATCGCGGGTCGAGTATCTCGGCTTGCCGCTTTCGTCCCGGGCCTCGCGCAGCTTGCATTTGGCTTCCCACAGGGCTTGCCACTTGGGTTTCTTCTCGACCCAGAAGTGCCGATAGAAATCGATCATCAGCTCGCGAGTGGCCTCGTCGGGAACCTTCCACAAGCTCGTGATCGCGCTGCGCGCACCCGCCATGTGCAGCGCGCGCTGCAAGCTCGCGACGCCTTGGCCTGCGCGCCGATCGCCGACGTTGGTGTCGCAGGCGCTGAGCACCGCGAGCTCGCAGCCCGTGAGGTCGAGCGTTGCGATCTCCTCCGCCGTGACGAGACCCGGATTCCTGCCTGCCGGACCGGCCGGCAGGTTCGCGCCCGCGAGCGCGAGCCCGCACAAGAGCATCGGGCTCATGCCGCGCACGCGCTCCTCGCTGTTCATGCGCCGGCCGGGGCTCGAGCCCTTGCCGATCGGATCGGAGTCCGCGAGAGAGCGCACGGATTCGGGGGCGAACCAACCATGCGTCGCAACGTGAACGAAGCGCACTCGCGGCGCGAGCTCGAAGAGTTCTTGCTTCGTCGCATCCGATCCATTCCTGACGTGCCGCTCGGTATCCACACCGAAGCTCTCGGAGAAGATCCGGTCGATGCCCTCGACTTCCTCGCGCGTGCCGCGCAAGGGGACGAAGCCCTCCGGCGACGCACGTTCGTCCGCGTGTGCCACGGTTCCGGCGTCGACGCGTCCGGCGTCGTAGTCCACGGCGCCGATCCCCAGCCAACCATGCGATTCGAGCGGCGTGCCCCTGTCCAGCAGCTCGACGAACGACGAGCGCAGCTCCACGCGAGCGCGATCTCCGACGAGCTCGGCGCCGCGGTCGTCCACGGGCAGAGCATCCAGGGGAACGAGGTGAAGAGCGTCGTCGAGCTCGACGATGACGTGACGCGCGCCTTCGAGCTCGGGGATCAGCGGATCGAGGACGAGCCTGCGCAGCGCGCTGCCAAGCGCGGCCAGCTCCGTCCGGGGAGCGCGGGACACGGCCGCGGCGCCGCGTCCGTTCGCCAAGCCCAAGGCTTCGCGCCACGCGCTGACCGCACTCGTGATCGGCTCCAGCGGGCCGAGCTCGATGCGCTCGAGCTCCACGGTCGTGCTGCCAGAGCGTGCGTCCGAGGCCGCGGGCCGGATCACGAAGGCGCACAGGCTCGGCTCGCTGCTCTCGCGCGACGGATCGTCCGACGCGACCATCATCCGCCCGTAGGCGCGGTAGGCGACGAGCGCCTGGCCGGCCTTCACGCAAGACCCGAGCGCCGCCAGGTCGAGCTCGAGGCCCACATGCCCGCCCGCGAGCTCGACGGCCTTACGCACGAGCGCGCGCTGAGCCTGGTCGATCTCGCCGCGCTTGCGATCGAACTCGTCCGCGCTCGCGCCTGCTCGAGCCATCTCCGCGAGGTCCTCGCTGGCTTGGCGCTGTCGCGTGCGCAGCTCCTCGTATTCGCCGTCGGAACGGGCACCACGTGCGATGCGAGCCGTGGAGAGCGCCGCGCAGCGCAAGCTCTCGGAGGCGAGGAAGGCATCGCGCTCGATGACTTCGTCGCGCGCGAAGGCTTCCATCCCCGCGGCGAAGGAGAGCGCGAGAGAGAGATCGATCCCGAGCGTCGAGCTGCGCTCCTCGGCCTCGCGGCCCGACGACGTCGCGGTCACGAGCACGGACGCGCGAGCGAGGCTCGCGGCATAGGCGCCCGCGAGCTCGCGCCACCTGCTCCGTTCCTCGTCATCGAGCCTCTCTGGATGCGCTGCGCTCGCGCCGGCCATCGTGAGCAGCAGGTCCTGCCTCGCCGCCTGCACGTCGGGATGGTCTTCGGGCCGGGTCCTCGTCCGCACCTCGAGCACCTCCTCCTCGAGCGCGCGCGCTCCCGCGAAATCGCCGAGCGAGTACAGCGCGTCGGCGAGGTCCAGCCGAGCAAGCTGCAGCCCGGGGTGCTCGTTGGCCAGCGTGCGGAGCTCGACCTCGAGCACTTTCGCGAACAACGCTCGCGCATCGAGGAACTCGCCCAGCCGGTACATCGTGCATCCCAGGTTCAGCCGAGCCGACTGCAAGTCCGGATGATCGTCGGGCAGAGTGCGCGTGAAGACCTCCACCACCTTCTCGTTGAGAGAGCGCGCGCCGGCGATGTCGCCGAGCGCGTACAACGCCGCGGCGAGGTCAAGCCGCGCCGCCTGCAGATCGCGGTGATCCTCGGGCAGCGTCCGCGTGAAGACCTCGACCACCTTCTCCTCGAGCGCACGGGCGCCGTGCAAGTCGCCGAGAGCCTTGAGAGTGCTCGCAAGGTTCAGCCGCGCCGCTTGTAACTCGTGGTGATCGCCGGGAAGCGTACGCACGCGGATCTCGAGCACCTTCTCCTCGAGGGCGCGCGCGCCGGTCAGGTCGCCGAGGGCAGCCGAAGTGCCAGCGCGGTTCACGCGCGCGAGCTGAAGAAATGGGTGAGTCGGGTAGAGTGCGCGTGCCGACCTCGACCACTTTTTCGAGCAGAGACCGGGCGTTCCCGAGGTCGCCGAGCGGATACAGCATGATGGCGAGGTTCAAGCGCGCCGACTGTACGTCGGGATGCTCGTCGGGCAGCGTGCGCGAGAAAACCTTCAGCACGCCCTCCTCGAGCGCGCGGGCACCTGGCAGGTCACCGAGGTGTCTCATCGTCATGGCCAGGTTCCCTCGTGCCCTCTGTAACTGGCGGTGATCGTCGGGCAAGGCCATTTCGTAATGCGAGTGCGTTGCGCCCCAAGCATCGCGAGCCACACACAAGTCGCCTAACTCCCGCGCCTCGACACCGATATCCCAGAGCATGTCCGCCACGAGCGTGCTCAACTCGTGTCCCTTCATCTCACGCAGTCTGGCGACCGCCTCGGCCAAGCATTTGCGACCTTCGTCGAGCTGTCCCGCCTTCCGCAGGCCCAGCGCCTCGGCGAGCGCGTGCTGACCGTCCTTCGCCGCAGCACGCGTCCTCTCGCTCTCCGCTGCCTCGAACAGCTTGAATTGCACCTTCGCCGGCATGCTCCCCTTCACGGCCACTCGAATCACGAGGGTCTCGCCACCTTTGACCTCCAGCTTCACGAACGCATGCTTTCCCCCGCCCGAGTCATCGTCCTGCGCGATCAGGTTGCCCTCCTGGTCCTCGACGCGCAGGTATGGATCGACACCCCCATCCACCATCACGGACAAGTACAGTGTGCCCTCGAAGTGGCACTCGTAGGTAATCTCGCGCGACAGCCCGATGCCCTCGAGCACGGGCGCGTCCTTGCCCAGCTCGATCGTGGCGACGTGGTGCTCGAACTCGAGGTCGTCGTCCAGGATCTGGGCGGAGGCGGTGACGCAGGAGGCGAGCAGCAGCAGGGCGGCGAGGATCGATCGCATGGCGGCAATTCTGGTCGTGGATCGGACCTGACCGCAAGATGCATTGCGGATCGTGCAAGCCTGGCGGGCGGCCGTCCACGAATGCGCCGCGGCCATGCCAAGCGCGGTATCCGCTCTAGAATCGACGTCGATGGCGTGAGCGCGGGATGTTGGTTCTTCTCGAGCGACGGTTACGTCTCGCCAGCGGTGAGCTTCGTCGGCAACGCGGGCATTCGCCTGATCACCAATTGAGCGACTTCGGATCCCGAGCTGGACACGAGCAAGGATGACGGCGCGTTGCTCATCTCTCGCAGCAGGCTCCATTGCATCATGGATGGCATGCAGCGCCAGGCTGGAGACGACGACTTCGAACGTCGCGTCGCCCACGGATCTTTCGCGCACCGACGGCTTCCCCACGAGGAGCTCCTGCGCAGGTTCGTACTGCACCCGGTTCATGTACGACGTGGCAAGATCCTGCATCGCGGTGATCGTATCCGAGTGTCCCTCACCCGAATACGACGCAATCCGGCGAGCACCTTCCAAGGGCGTGCTCTCCAAGGAGGCGGGTGGCCGGAGCCCCTCGCCCTCGGACGGCCGGAGCGATTCCAGCGTCCTCGGCAAGAAGGACGACCCCCTGGCCGCCGCGGCCCAGCTCGCGCATCAGCCGGTACGGGCCAAGCTGCCTTCCCGGCTCGATCGCGTCCGGGACGTCGGACCGATAGGAAAAACGAAGGCGCCAACGAGCCTTTCCCGCGACAGGTTGCGTCAACTTCCCGCCATCTCGACACCCTCGCTTGCCCGCCCCCTCGTCGACACCGCCTCCCAGCCGACCTCTTGACGACGCACACATCGCGCAGTTGATCAGCGCGGACCAGGGCCGCGGTCTCGCGACCCGGCTGGTGCGGCTCGATGCCGACGCGGACATGAAGGCGTGCCACGGGTCGGCGGTGACCGAGGCCGCGGATGAGCGGCAGGTCAAGGCCGCGATCGACGCGGTGTGTGCGCCGCACGCGCCCGACTACCTCATGATCAGCTGGCGCGGCGCATGCACTTCATCAACTGTCACGCGCAGCGAGCGCGCCGGAGTACTACGGTCAGCCGCGCAACAAGGAGCAGTATCCGATCGCGCACGAGGCGAGGCGGTTGCAGAGCAAGATCAAGAACGGCGCGGTGATCGCCGCCGAGTGCTGCTACGGCGCCGAGCTGTACGACCCGGCGGACAGCGGCGGCCAGGCCGGCATCTGCAGCACGTACCTGCTCGATGGTGCGTACGGATTCTTCGGCAGCACGACGATTGCCTACGGGCCGAGCGAGGGCAACGGCCAGGCGGACCTGATCTGTCAGTTCTTCCTCGAGGCGGTGCGCAATGGCGCCTCGCTGGGGCGGGCCGCGCTCGAGGCGCGACATCGATTCGCCGCGCTCTACTCGCACCTCGATCCGACCGACCTGAAGACCATCGCCCAGTTCTACCTGCTCGGCGATCCGGCGGTGCAGCCGGTGGGGGAGGTGCCGCATGCGCTCGCGCGCGCAAGGTGTTCCGGCGCACGTTCGCGAGTGCCGCCTGTTCGCCGGGCTCGCTCGCGTTCCGGCGCGAGCGCCTCGCGCGCACCGGCACGAACCTGCGCCAGTCGCTCGGCGCAGCGCAAGCGGCGACGATGCGCATGCCAGCGCACGTGGCGCGTGCGCCGAGGCCGCGGCGCGCGAGTCGGGAGCGCGCGAGCTGGGCCGCGGCTCGTACCGGGTGGCATTCCCGCCGGCGGCGTCGAGCGGTGCGATGCGGACTTCGCCGCGGCGCGGCGGCAGCGCGCCGTGCACGTGCTCGTGGGCAAGGTGGCGAGCGCCGATCACGTCCGGCGCGTCGTGGTGCTGGCGGCGACCGTCGAGAGGGGTCGCATCGTGCACCTGCGCCGGGTGCACAGCCGATGAGCTGGCGCGGTCGCGTCGTGCGCAAGCGGCTGGCGGCCGGGTCGAAGAGCGAGTGCGAGGGGCTGGTGCTGGTCACCAGCGCTGGCGAGCAGCTCAAGCTGCGGCGGCTGGGCGGCAATCCCTTCCGTGACGCCGAGCTCGAGCCGCTCGTGGGTCACGAGATCGAGTGCGAGGGCGCGCTGCGCAACGGCCAGATCATCATGACCAGCTGGACCGTGGTCGGGTGAGCGCACCGCCGACGGTTGCGCATGCGCCGCAGAACGGCGGCACGCCGGCGACCTGCGTCATTCGCCCTTCTGCGGCAGCGCGGCCGCCTCGTCCTCGAGCTGTGCGCGCAGCTCGATGCCTTCCTGGCGTCCAGGCTCGTCCTTCAGCAGTTCTTCCAGCGTTGCGCGGCATTCGGCGGTCCGGTTCTGCTTGTGGTACAGGCGGGCGAGGTTGACCAGCGCATCGGTGAAGGCCGTGAACGCATCGTCCTTCTTCACCTCGTCCTTGGTGTCGGCGAATTCCTTGCGGCCGAGCGCGATCGCGTGCTTGAAGTCGCCCTCGGCTTTGTCGAGGTCCCGGTTCAAGTGGTAGAACAGGATCAGCGCGCGATCATTCAAGAAGCGCGCGTTGTCGGGCTCGAGCGCCACGGCCTTGTCGTATGCCGCGTAGCTCTGGTCGTAGCACTCGGTGTCGCGCGCGAACAGCCCGAGGTTGTTCCACCAGTCGGCGTGATCGGGCATCGCCTCGGTGATGCGCGCGAAGAAGTCGCGCACCTGCGCCAGCTTGATCTCCTTCGCCTCGGACGCCGCGTACAGCTTCGCGCCGAGCTTGTCGAGGCCGTCCGTGACGTCGAGCTCGGGATTGATGCGGCGCGCCTCGAGGAAGTGCCGCTCGGCCTGCGCGTAGGACCTGGCCGCGGTCAGCGTAGCCGGCATAGGAGTGACACAGCGCGAGCCAGGTCTTCGCGTCGGCCTCGTAGCTTGGCTCGACCGCGACGCTGGTCTCGAACGCCGCCATCGCCGCGAAATAGTGCAGCGTCGCATCCCGCGGGTTGCCGTAGTTCAAGCCCTTGTTGCCGCGGCTCACCTCGAGCTGCGCCAGGAACCAGAAGCGCAGCGGGTCCTCGCTCGGCAAGCCGTTGTAGAGCGCGATGGTGGCGTCGAGGTGCGACGATTCCTGGTTGACGAAGCTGTACAGATCCTGGTGCGCGCCGGCTTCCGCCGGGGCGACCTGCAAGCCCTCGACGAACGCATCGAACGCGGCGTTCGAGTCCTTCGCGTACCAGCGCGTGAAGCCCACCTTGCGGCACAGCGCGGAGTACGTCCCGTTCACCTCCGCGTGCGCGATCGCTTCGATCACGCGCTGGCGCACGGCGGCGGCCAGATCGCCGTTGCCGGCGACGTTCTCGGGCGTGACCTTGGCGAGCGACGCGACGAACACCTCCGCGCGTCCCTTCTGGTAGCACTGCTCGGCGAGCGCGAGCTCGGCGGCGCCCAGGTCGCCCTCGGCGGCTTCCTTCTGCTTCACGTACAGGGCGAAGTGCGCATCGCCCAGCTCGAGATAGAACGCCGGCTCGCGTGCACCGAGGGTCTGTGCCGATTCGAGCGCCTTGGCCGCATCCGCCTCGTTGCCCTGCAGCATGAGGCAGTGTCCGAGCGCCTTCTCGATCTCGGCCGATGCCGGGCTGAGAGCGGCCGCCTGGCGCAGGTTCGCCTCGGCGTCGGTGAGCGCGCTGTCCGCCTGGCCGCCGCCCTGGTTCTGATCGATCGCCTGCTCGGCCTGCCGCAGATAGGAGAGGCCGGTCAGGAACGCGACCCGCGAATCGTCCGGAGCGATCTGCTTCGCGGCATCGAGCGACTTGAACGCGCCCGGCACGTCGCCCTCATCGAGGGCCTTCCGGCTCTCGCTCAGCAGCTTCTCGATGTCGCTCGCCACGGCTTCCTGGTGGTGATCGGCGTCCTCGCGGGCGGCCGGCGCGGCGAGCAACAAGCACAGCAGGGTCGCGAACATGAATGGTCGTCTCCAGAAAACTGTGGCGGCTCAGGCAAGTCGCCGAGCCGCTCGTGGGGCTTGGACGTCCTGTCACCACGCGGTAACCGCGAAAGAGGGCAGTCGACCAGGCAGGGTCTTGCGATTCACGGGTTCGATGCCCAATCTGCAGGGCCGGCGAAACTCGAATAGCGCTGTAGTAGCAACTCGGAGGCCGGTTACCAAGAGCGCCCGGCTCGCGAGCCGCGGGACTGCGAGCGCGCGTGCGAGGGGCGATGAGCTTCAAGATCGAACCGGCGGAGAGCGGCGTGCGCGTGGTGCCCGGTCCGGCGCTGACGGCGGCGAGCCTGCTCGGCGTTCCTGCCTCGGTCCGGGCCACGCTCGAGGCGGGGCGCGTGGTGATCGACTGCGCGGCGATCACCGAGTTCGACTCCACCGGCATCGCGTTCCTGCTCGATTTGCTGAGGCGGCGCGGCGCCCAGGTGCGGGTGGTGAACGTGCCGCCGACCTTGACCGCCTACATCCAGTCGCTGCCGCTCGACCAGCTGCTCGCCGCGCCGCACCGGCGCGCCGGCGAAGGACGCCCGACCTTGCTCGCCAGCACCGGCGAGAGCGCGATCCAGCTCTGGCAGGGGATCGCATTCTTCGGCTCGCTCGCGCTCGAATTCGCGTACTGGGTGTTCCTCGCACCGTTCAAGGGCATCGGCATCCGCATGGGCCGGGTCGCGCGCGAGATCAACCTGATGGGCGTGGATGCGATCCCGATCGTCTCGCTGGTGGCACTATTGATGGGCATCATCCTCGCCTTCCAGGCGGCGCAGCAGCTCGCGCTCTACGGTGCGGACATCTATGCGGCCGATCTGGTGGGCGTGTCGCTGACGCGCGAGCTCGGCCCGATCATCACGGCGATCCTGGTCGCGGGGCGGTCGGGCTCCTCGATCGCGGCCGAGTTCGGCACCATGGTCGTGACCGAGGAAGTGGATGCGCTGCGCGTGATGGGCATCAATCCGACCGCGTTCCTGGTGGTGCCGAAGCTGCTCGCGCTCGCGGTCGTGATGCCATGCCTGGTGATGCTGTCCGATCTGGTCGGCATCGCCGGCGGCATGCTGGTGGCGATCCACGCGCTCGATCTCAACTTCCCGTCCTACTATCAGCAGACGCGCGCGGCCGTGCACAACGCCGACATCTTCCTCGGCCTGGTGAAGAGCGTGATCTTCGCGATCCTGATCGGTCTCACCGCGTCGACGTTCGGGCTGCGGGTGCGTGGCGGCGCCGAGGAGGTCGGGCACGTGACCACCGCCACCGTGGTGACCTCGTTCTTCCTGGTGATCGTCGCCGACGCGCTGTTCTCGTTCGGCCAGTACTTCATCCGGTGACCTCGTGGCCGACCAAGACCGCGTGATCCACGTTGCCGACCTGACGTTCGCCTATCGCGAGCGCCGGGTGCTCGAGCACGTGAGCTTCGACGTGGCGCGCGGCGAGGTGCTCGCGATCATGGGGCCGAGCGGCTGCGGCAAGACGACCCTGATCAAGCTGCTGGTGGGGTTGCTGCATCCGCCCGCGGGAACGGTGTCGGTGCTGGGCCAGGACATCTCCCAGCTGGACGAGGATCAGCTCGATCGCTTTCGCCGGCGCATCGGCATGCTTTTCCAGTTTGGCGCGCTGATCAATTCGATTACCGTGGGCGACAACATCGCGCTGCCGCTGCTCGAGCGCGGCGGATCCGCGGCGCAGCTCGTGTCGATGCTCGTGCCGATGAAGCTCGGCCTGGTGGGGCTCGCGCACACCGTCCACTACTATCCCGCGGAGCTGTCGGGCGGCATGAGGAAGCGCGCCGGTCTGGCGCGCGCGCTGGCGCTCGATCCCGAGCTCTTGTTCTTCGATGAACCGACCTCGGGTCTCGACCCGCTCACCGCCGCCGGGCTGGACGAGCTGATCCGCGAGCTGCGGCGCTTGCTGGCGATGACCATGGTGGTGGTGACGCACGATCTGGCGAGCGCGCATCGCATCGCCGATCGGCTGCTCGTGATCGACGACGGCAGGGTGCTCGCCAGCGGCACGCCGGAACAGGTCGCGCGCGTCGATCACCCGCGGGTGCAGAGCTTCCTGCGGCGCGAGGCGCCGGCGCGGCCGACCTCCGAGGTCGACTTCGATCGATACTTCGAACGAAAGGAGCGAGTGGCCGGCAGCGGCGGCTGACGGCCCGGGTTGCGATGGCTTCGCGTGAAGAAAAGGTCACCGCCGGCTTCTTCGTGCTGGTCGGCCTGGTGCTGATCATCGTCACCGTGGCGCTGATCGCGGGCTTCCGCCTGCGACGCTCCGAGAACGTGTACTACGTGAACATCACCGAGTCCGTGTACGGCATGGATGAAGAGAGCACGGTGTTCTTCCAGGGCAAGCCCGCCGGGCGCGTCAAGGCGATCGAGTTCACCAAGGACATCTCGACCATTCGCGTGGTGCTCGGTCTCAATCCCGACCTGCCCGTCAAGGTGACCACGCGCGCCACGCTCAAGCAGCACTTCGTCACCAACAAGACCATCATCGAGCTGATCGGCGGCAAGAACGAGGACGCCAACCTGCGGCCGGAGAGCTTGATCCAGTGGCAGGAGACCGGGCTCATGGTGGTGCAGCGCTCGGTGCCCGAGCTGTTGAGCAAGATCAGTGATTCGCTCGATGCGCTCGGCGGTGTGCTGAGCCGCGAGAACGTGGCGCGCTTCGGCCGCATCATGGACAACATCGACAAGACGCTGGCGGCGGTGCCCGGCGACGTCGAGCGCATGTCGCATGCGACCGACGGGCTGATCGGCGAGGCGCGGCAAGCCGTCGCCGACGTGCAGGACCTGACCCGCTCCACCAAGGGCTCGCTGACGCGGCTGGAGGGCGAGCTGCAGGGTACGCTGCAGTCGACGCGCGGGCTGGTCGATCAGACGCGCGCCGACCTCGATCCGACGGTGCGGCGCGTCACGCAGGTCGTCGATCAGCTCGCACAGGTAGGGAACGAGCTGGCGGCGTTCGCGCAGCGCGCGAATCAGCTGATGGGGCCGACCGCCGACGCGGTGAAACGCGCCGGAGCGCTGATCACCAGAACCGACGAGCTGATCGTCGAGAACCGAACCGAGATCGCGGATGCCTTGAACTCCATCCGGCGCACGGCGCGTGCGCTGGAGCTCGTGCTGCTGCAGCTCGAGCAGAACCCAGGCGTCCTGCTGTTCTCGGCGCAGGGGAGCGAGCGTGAAGTCCCTGATCGCTAGCGTGTCGATCGCGGCGCTGTCGCTGGCCTGTGGCAGCGCGCCGGAGATTCACTACTACACGGTCGACGCGACCGGCGCCGGGCGCGAGCCGCGCACCGAGCGCGCCGAGCCGCTGCTCGAGAGCTTGAACATCCGCCGGGTCTGGGGCGCCGACTTCCTCGAGCTGAACAACCTCGAGTACGAGGAGCCCGAGCTGAAGGTCGGCTACTATCACCAGCATCGCTGGGTGGCGCAGCCGCGTCACCTGGTCGAGAGCGCGTTGGTCGAGGTGTTGCGCGCGGCGCGACTCGCGCGCTACGTGTTCTCGTCGAACGATCTGCACGCGGCGCCGGTCGAGCTCGAGGTCGAGGTGCAGCAGTTCGGCGAGCTCGATCGACGCGAGGACGAGGCGGTGGTGCCGTACGGCCGCGTGACGCTGCGCCTGGTCGGCGCGGATCACCGCGGCGATCACGTGCGCCTGTTCGAGCACCACGCGTCGCGCGAGGTGCGGTCGCAGCAGCGCACGCACGAGGCGGTGGTGCAGGCGATCAACGAGGCGCTGGGTCAGGTGCTCGCCGAGCTGGGCGCCAGCGTGCGCAGCGAGCTGCAGCGAGAACCCGAGCAGAAGAGCCCGTAACACCGTGCCCTGCCACGTTCTGCCACTGATGGTCGCGCTGTGCGGGCTGGCCGATGCGACGCCGCTCGCAAAGCGGGTGTTCGAGCTGTACACCGCGCCCGAGGCGAAGCAGCGAGCGCTGGTCTCGGCGCTGGTGGCCGACCGGCCGGCGTGGGAGGAGCTCGACGCCGCGGTTGCCGGCGCGCTGCCTTATCCCGCCGGCCGCACCGGCCTGATCACCGAGACCGTGGCGATGAAGGACGGCAAGGACACGCGCAGGATCCCGATCAACCTGTACGTGCCGGCGAGCTACAGCGGTGCGAAGGCGTTCGGTGTGCTGCTGTTCCTGCACTCCGCCGGCGGCTCCGGGCTGCCATGGGCCGAGCAGCTCGGCGATGTGGCGAACGAGAACTCGATGATCGTCTGCGCGCCGACCGAGCCGGGCAGTCTGAACAAGGGCTGGGTGTACAGCCCGTTCCAGCGCACCATGCACCGGGACTCGCTCGACTGGCTGCGACGGCACTACCACATCGACGACGACCGCATCGTCGTCGGCGGCGTCTCCCGCGGCGGACACGGAGCGTGGGACCTGGCGTTCTCGTATCCCGACCAGTTCGCCGGCCTGCTCGGCCTGATCGGTGGACCGGCGCCGGATCGTCTGGCGCTCTTGCCGAGCATCGCGCATCTCGACTTCCTGTGCTTGCAGGGCGCCAAGGACGAGGCGGGCATCGTCGAACCGGTGCGCAAGGCGGTCGCGGCGCTGAAGGGCCTCGGCGGCAACGTGCTCTACCAGGAGGATGCAGAAGCCGGGCACTCCTTCCACTTCGAGTCGGTCGACCTCTCGGCCTGGCTCTCGGGCGTCCTGCGCCGGCCGTTCCCGAAGAAGGTGACCGTGATGACCGCGGGCGAGAGCGGCCGCCGCTCCTTCTGGCTCGAGATCGTGAAGGTTGTGCAAGACGCCGGCAAGCAGCCGCTGCCCGCGCGCGCCGCCGGCGAGATCGACGGCAACGAGATCCGTCTCCAGGTCGAGAACGTGCGCGAGCTCAAGCTGCACCTGCATGAGCAGCTGCTGCCGCTCGCCAGGGTCAAGGTGCTCGTGAACGGCCAGGTGCGCCACGAGGGTCGCGTGGCGAAGAACCTCGGCGGGTTCCTGCGCGAGATGCTCGAGCGGGGCGATCGCCGGGCGCGCTGCATGGGCGAGCTGACGGTGCGGCCGTGATCGGCGCGCCAGGCGCGCTGCTACCGGAACAGCACCAGCTCGAGCCCGCTGGTCGCGGCGATGCCGGTCGCAACGCCAGCGTCGAGCACGAACCACTGCAGGTAGATCGCCACGCCATCGAGCGCTGGATCGTCCGGCACCCTCATCCTGAGCGAGCGATAGCCGTCGCCGGGTGCACCGGGTGCGAGCGGACCGGTCACGCGCAAGCGCAGGAACGGTGTGCCCTTGAGATGGAACGGGATGCCGAGCACGATCGTGCCCGGGTCCGAAGGTGCGACGTCGAGGCCGATGATGGCGACCGCGCTGCCGAGCCCACCGTCGATGGCGAGCGTCAAGCCGTCGTTGCCGAGCACCGGCGGCTCGATGGCAATGAACCGCGGCACGTGGCCGCCGCTGCCGGCGGCGCCGTCACCATACGTCGCCGGCACGTGAGTCGATTCGCGGTACAGGCGCGGCCGATCGAACGGCGGCAGATTCTGCGCGACGCGCGGATCGGTCATCGGCCGGCCGAGCAAGGCGACGAGCGACGCCTTCTGCTCGTCGGTCAGACCGAGCGGCTGGATCAGGTTGCTGCGATTGTCGGCGAAGTCGCCGCCGCGGTTGTAGAACTCGACCACCTCGACGAGGCTCGCCTTGCTGCCGTTGTGGAAGTACGGCGCGCGCAGCGCCACGTTGCGCAGGCTCGCCACCCGGAACTTGCCGCGATCCTCGGGCAGACCGGTCACGCCGGCAAGGCCCGGGTCCTCGTCCGGGGGCCGCACGCCGATGTTGACGAACGTCTGGTTGGTGAACTGCGGGAATCCGTGGCACTGCACGCAGCGGCCCTGGCTGCCGAACACACCGAGGCCGGCGATCTCCTGGCTGGTGAGCGCGAACGGATCGCCGGCGAAGAACGCGTCGATCGGCGCCTGATCCGACGTGAGCGTGCGCTCGTAGGTGGCGATCGCCATGGCGATGCGAGCGGCGGTGACCTCGCTCGATCCGAACGCGAGCAGGAACAGCTCCGGGTAGCTGCTGGTACCGATGAAGGTCGCCACGTCGGCGGGCAAGTCGCTCGCGAGCGCGAGCGGTCTGACCGACGTCACCCGCGCGACGATCTCGGGCCAGGTCATGTCCTGGTGCGCCATCTCCACCGAGCTCACCGGTGGCTGCACCGCCTGGCTCTCGAGCGCCGCGTTGTCGATCAGCACCACGCTCCCCGAGATCGGGTCCGAGAACGTGCTCGACGCGCGCCCATCCCAGAACAGCGCCGGAGCGAACGCGGCGTTGATCGTGGTCGGTGCCTTGCGTCCGGTGACCTGCAGCGCGAGTTCGAACGGCGCGGCCTTCAGGTACTGGCCGTTCTGCTGCGCCAGGATCACGCCCGGTGATCCATGCACGTCATCGGCAGTGAAGAACGTCTGGTCTGCGCCTGGATGGCGGGCGCTGTCGAGCAGGCTGCGCGGGTCCGAGCCGCCCGCTTCGGGGAAGTGGCAAGATCCGCACGCGACGGTGCGCGATGCGGACAGCTGCTCGTCCCAGAACAGCGCCTTGCCGAGCAGCGTCTTCTGCGGCGTGATCGGATTGCCGGCGGGCACGGGAACCGGCGGCAGCGATCCCGCCATGCCGGCGGCGGTGATGGCGGCGATGAACAGCGTGCAAGCAGTGGCTCGGTGCGAGGTCATGTGGGTCGCGCTCCTGCGGGTGTGCTCGCGCGCGATCGTAACGATGCCTTGCGACCCTGCCCAGGGCCTCGGGGCACATTCTCGGGATGGTGCAGATCGCAGCAGCGCCACGCCATGACCACGTGCGCGCCGTCTCAGATCGAGCCCACGCGAGCCCGGGCCGCGCGCGCTGGTGGTCACGCGAGGCGATGGGCGAGGGCGGCCGCGAATCCCTCGGGGCGACCGCAGTCGAACACCGTCGTGTGCAGCACGCGGCCGATGGCGGCGCCGGCGCGCGCAGCCTCCTGGATGATGGGCGTGTCATCGATCTCGCCCAGGTGTTCTCGGGTGCACAGCGCTTGCGCGCGATCGAAGAAGGCGCGCGGGAACACGCTTGCGGGGAAACCCTTCAACACCACGGGCTCCTCGGCCACGAAGCTCTGCTTGTCGTGGATGCGCGTGATGCGCACGTGGTCCGCGTCGATCGGTTGCGAATCGACGAACCCCGCGCTGCCGAACCGGACCAGCTCGGATCGCGCGATGCGCAGCAGGCCGAGCACATAGCCAGGAAAGCGCTGGTACGCTGCGCGCAGCTGGGCGCAGATGGGCTCGCCAGCCAGCGCCACGTTGTCGGGCAGATAGGCGATCACCGCCGGTGCCGGAGCCAGGCGATAGCCGAGCAGCAGCGCGTGCGCGAGCCCGCGGGGTTGCGATTGCCACGCGTAATCGATGACGAGCTGTCCGCGCCGCGTGCCGAGCTGCTCCGCGAGCGCGAGCTTTGCCGGGCTCAGCACGATGATGGCGCGCGCGACCTGCGACCGCTCGGCGTCGTGCAACGCCCACTCGAGCAGCGTGCGGTCGTGCACGCGCAGTGCTTCCTTGAAGCCGGCGCCAGTGAGCTGCTTCACCCGCGTGCCCAGCCCTGCGGCGGGGATGATCACCGTGTCGAGCGCGGCCGTGCTCATGACGTCGACCCCTGGATTTTCACGGAAGTGCCCGCGCGAGAGCACGTCTCACCCACCGAGGTGCTGGCGATGCGCTGCCGCCTCGGGCGCGGTCTGTTCCAGCGATGGCAACATTGGCGTTGATGGAGAAACGGCCACCGGAAGCGCACGCCCGCTGGCCGGGTCCCGATCCGATATAATCTTGCAACTGGCTCACCCGATCGGACAGTGTTGCGAGATCGAAGAACCAAACTCGTTGCCCCGAAGGATCTCACGGCCCATGCCGGTTTTCATCACGCGATTCTCGGCGTTCGCGTTGCTTGCGGCGGCGCTGCTCCCCGGGCTTGGGTGCAGCGGCGGCGCGCTCGGCGATCTGCTCGACCCCACCAAGACCAAGAAGAGCGAGGGCTTCGACAACGGCGTCGGCGGCGGCCAGGTCATCAAGGATCTGTTCCCGGGCGCGCGGTTCGTGCGCGAGGCGCCGAAGATCACCGACTTCCAGCCGGCGGCGGACGCGAAGAACGTCAACATCCGCAGCGTCATCGGCATCACGTTCTCGGAGTCCATCAACAAGAGCAGCGTGACGGCAGACAGCGTGGTGCTGCGCGAGTCCGGCGGCGGCGGGACGCCGATCAACGTCGAGCAGATCTTCACCCAGAGCCAGACCGTGCTGGTGCTCGCACCGGACAGCAACCTGAAGGAGAGCACCACGTACGAGGTGGTGGTCTCGTCCAGCGTCGAGGATCTGCAGGGGCAGAAGCTCGACGTCAGCAGCTCGGGCGGCAGCGGCTCGGGCGGCAGCGGTTCCGGCGGCAGCGGCGGTGGTGGAACTGGCGGCGGTGGAACCGGCGGCGGCGGCACGGGCGGCGGCTCCAGCTCGACGGCTCGCTACACGTTCCAGACCGGCGTCGATGACCCGAACACCAAGTTCAGCATCGTCCAGGTCTCGCCGCTCAATCGCGCCGGGTTCGTGTACCGTCTGGCCTCGGCAGTGGTCCTGCTGAA
>JAXMBY010000053.1:0-46245 GCA_046349655.1 Planctomycetota bacterium | reverse complement strand
GTTTGCTGCTGGGTCCAGGTCATGTCGGTTCTCGATGGGCTGATTGACCAGTACTTTTTAATACAAAGTTATCGGCATGGGAAGGTGCATTCTGGCGAGAAAATCACGCCGCGCGCGGCAAAGCCCGGGACTGGCGCGGGCGGGCGTCAGCCTGCCTTGCGCGCGACCAGCGCGCTCCAGTAGCCAGCGGTGCTCTTGCGCTCGATCGCGGTGAACCCCGCGTCGGTGAGCAGCGCGCGCAGCTCCGCCTCGCTGTACTGCTGGCCCTCGGTCCACACCAGCATGTCGAGGTTCACGAGCGCGTTCGCGAGCGGCCCCTGGCGGTCGTCGTCGACCAGCTTCTCGTGGATGATCACCAGGCCGTGCACGGGCAGCGCGCGCGCCGCCTTCGCGAGCAAGCTCGCGCCCCTTCTCGGGTGGCCAGTCGTGCAGGATCTGCGACAGCAGCACCGCGTAGCCGGTGGGGAATGCCTGCCGGAACATGTCGCCGGCGGTGGCCAGCACGCGATCACCAACGCCCGCGGCGGCGGCGTACTCGCGCGCGATCGCACACACCACGGGCAGGTCCCACACCGTGCACGTGATCGCCCGCCACGCCCTGGCAATGGCGATCGACAGCGCACCCGATCCGCCGCCGACGTCGAGCAGCCGCCGGGTGTGCGCGAGGTCCACGACCTCGGCGAGACCAGCCGCCGGCCGCGCGCTCACGCTGTGCATGGCGTCGGTGAACTTGCGCGCCTGCTCGGGTGCCAGGCCGTGCTGCGCCCATGGGTCGGCGTCGCCGTACACCGATGCGGTGCCCTTCGCCAGCGCCTGCAGCAGCAGCGCCGGCGACAAGAAGTGCTCCATCTCGAGGTCGATCAGCGCACCCAGGTAGCCGGGCTTGCCACGCACGAGGTACGCGGACGCGTCGGCGCTGAGCGCGTACCCGTTCGCACTCATCTCCACCAGGCCGATCGCCTGCAGCGCGATCAAGAGCGAGCGCGTGCCGCGCGGCGCGAAGCCGAGCGCGGCGGCGATCCCGGGCTCGTTCAGCGCGCCGCGCTCGAGCAGATCGAACAGGCCGCAGCGCACGCCGACCGCGAGCGCCGCGCTGGTGCGACCGGAGATGTAAGCATCGTAGACGCGGCGGTCGTCGAGCGGGAATGCGCGCGGGTTTCTGCCTGCCATATGCCTCTGGACTTTCTTCGCTCAAGCCGTTAGACCGTCGCCGGACTGGCGATCGATCGACCCACATTCGAAGGCGGTCTCCCATGGAGCTCAAGAACCTGCTGGTCGATGCCAAGGATGGCATCGCGCGCGTCACGGTCAACCGGCCACAAGTGCTGAATGCGCTCAATGCCGACACGCTGGACGAGCTGGAGCAGGTGTTCCTGAGGCTGGCGGACGACGCCGCAGTGGCTGCGGTGCTGCTCACCGGCGCGGGCGAGAAGGCATTCGTCGCCGGCGCCGACATCGGCGAGCTGGCCAAGCTCGACCTGCTCACCGGCAAGTCGAAATCGGCGCGCGGCCAGGCGGTGTTCAACCTGATCGAGCGCCTGGGCAAGCCGGTGCTGGCGGCGATCAACGGCTACGCGCTCGGCGGCGGCCTCGAGCTCGCGCTCGCCTGCACGCTGCGCACCGCGGCCAGAACTGCGCAGATGGGATTGCCCGAGGTGACGCTCGGCATCATCCCTGGTTACGGCGGCACCCAGCGGCTGCCGCGCATCGTGGGCGAAGGCCGCGCGCTCGAGATGATCCTGACCGGCGATCGCATCAACGCCGAGGAGGCGCATCGCATCGGTCTCGTGAATCGCGTGTTCGAGCCAGCGGAGCTGATCGCCGGCTCGGAGAAGATTCTGAAAACCATCCTCTCGCGCGGCCCGCTGGCCGTTAGATTGGCGACCGAGTCGGTGCATCGCGGGCTGTCGATGACGCTCGACGAGGGGCTGAACCTGGAGGCGACGCTGTTCGCGGTCCTGTCCGGAACCGCCGACACGCGCGAAGGGCTCACGGCCTTCCTCGCCAAGCGACCGGCAAAGTTCACCGGACGTTGAGGTAGCGATGAAGACCACCCGAGACGGCGACGTCGTGCTGCTGGGCGGCGCGCGCACGCCCATGGCCGAGTACGTGGGGACGCCAGGCTTTGGCAAGTTCAAGGACACGAGCGCGATCGAGCTCGCGGCGCTCGCGCTCAAGGAAGCCCTGAAGCGCACGCGGGTCGCGCCCGGCCGCGTGCAGCACGTGCTGGTCGGCAACGCGCTGCAGAGCTCGATCGACGCGATCTACGGCGCGCGCCACGTCGGCCTGAAGGCCGGCATCCCCGTCGAGGTGCCGGCGGTGACCGTGAACCGGCTGTGCGGCTCGGGCATCGAGTCGATCGTGCAGGGCGCGCGGCTGGTGCGCGATGGCGAGGCCGAGGTCGTCGCCAGCGGCGGCATGGAGAACATGTCGCAGGCGCCGTACGTGATGTACGGCGCGCGCGAGGGTTTCTCGTTCGGCAAGCCGCCGCAGCTGCAGGACCTGCTGTTCGCGGCGCTCATGGATCCGTACTGCGGCCTGTACATGGCGCAGACCGCCGAGAAACTGGGCGCGAAGTACCAGATCTCGCGCGAGGCGCAGGACGAGTTCGCGCTGCGCAGCCACCGCCTCGGCGCCGACGCGGTCAAGGCCGGCCGCTTCGCCGAGGAGATCGTGCCGGTGAGCGTGAAGACGCGCCGTGGCGAGGAGCTCGTCGCCACCGACGACCACATCAAGCCCGAGACCTCGCTCGAGGCGCTCGCCAAGCTCAGGCCCGCGTTCGGCAAGGACGGTACGGTCACCGCGGGCAACGCGAGCGGCATCGTCGACGGCGCCGCCGCCGTGCTGCTCACCAGCGCCAGGACCGC
Organism: Planctomycetota bacterium; assembly: GCA_046349655.1. Taxonomy (GTDB): domain Bacteria; phylum Planctomycetota; class B15-G4; order B15-G4; family JAXMBY01; genus JAXMBY01. Next base: position 43,378 of record JAXMBY010000053.1, on the reverse strand, counting down.
CGCTCGCGACGGGCTCGCACCGATGGCGCGCGTGGTCGACTGGGCCACCGTCGGCGTCCCGCCGGACATCATGGGCATCGGTCCGGCGCCAGCGATCCGCATGGTGCTCGAGAAGGCGCAGCTGCGCCTCGATCAAGTGGATCTGTTCGAGATCAACGAGGCGTTCTCGGTGCAGTACCTCGCGGTCGAGAAGGAGCTGGGGCTCGACCGCAGCCGGGTCAACGTCAACGGCGGCGCGATCGCGCTCGGCCATCCGCTCGGTGCCACCGGCACGCGCCTGGTGCTCACCCTCATGTACAGCTTGCGCCGCGCGAAGAAGCGCTACGGCATCGCCTCCGCCTGCATCGGCGGCGGCCAAGGCATCGCGCTGCTCATCGAAGCGCTCTGATCTTCCTCTCGTCCCGAGACTCCTCTCATGGCGACACGACGCACGTACCGCATCGCGGTTCTACCGGGTGATGGCATTGGCGAAGAAGTGGTGCGCGAGGGCCTGAAGGTGCTCGACGTGCTCGCGGCGCGATACGAGTTCACGCTCGAGAAGACGCACTACCCGTTTGGCGCCGAGCACTACTTGAAGACCAAGGAGATGCTGCCGCCGTCGGCGCTCGACGAGTTCCGCAAGCAGCACGCGGTGTACTTCGGCGCGATCGGCGATCCGCGCATCGAGACCGGCATGCTCGAGCGCGCGATCATCGCCGGGATGCGGTTCGAGCTCGATCTGTACGTGAACCTGCGGCCGATCAAGCTGTACGCGGAGCACCTGTGCCCGCTCAAGGACAAGGCGCCGGCGGACGTCGACATGGTGTTCGTGCGCGAGAACACCGAGGATGCGTACACCGGCCTGGGCGGCATCTTCAAGAAGGGCACGCCCGATGAGGTAGCGATGGCGGTCATGATGTACACGCGCAAGGGTTGCGAGCGCGCGATCCGCTACGCGTTCGAGCTGGCGCGCAAGCGACCGCGCAAGCAGCTCACGCTCATCGACAAGGCGAACGCGGTGCGCGCGCAGGATATCTGGACGCGCACGTTCGAAGAAGTGGCGCGCGAGTACCGGGACATCAAGACCGACCATGCCTACATCGATGCCGCGTGCATGTGGATGGTGAAGAACCCGGAGAGCTTCGACGTGGCGGTCACGCCCAATATCTTCGGCGACATCATCACCGACCTCGGGGCGATGATCCAGGGTGGCATGGGCATCGCCGCGTCGGGCAACATCCACCCGGGCAAGACCTCGATGTTCGAGCCGATCCACGGCTCGGCGCCGAAGTACAAGGGGCAGAACGTCGCCAACCCGCTCGCGGCCATCAATGCGGCGGGCATGATGCTCGACTTCCTGGGCGAGACCGAGGCCGCGGCGCAGCTCGACCGCGCGATCGGCGAGCTGCTGCGCACGCGCAGGATCCGCTCGCTCAAGACCGGCGATCACTCGACCAGCGAGATCGGCGACCTGGTCGCGCGCGCGGTGGGTGGGTAGTGCTGCGCGCCGCCGCTCGAGCGCGGGGCGCATCACGCCGCTGGCTGGAAGACCACCGGGGCAGTCATGCGACTGCCCCGGCGCGGCTCTCGGGAGTTGCGAACCGTCGCCCGGCTCACATGCCGGCTTCCTTCTCGCTCTCGGTGTCGATGTCGTCATCGCCCTGGTCGCCGGCCGCGGGCTCTGCCGGTGGGGCATCTTCCTGCACATCGAAATCGTTGACGTCGAAATCGTCGTCATCCAGCTCGGCTGCCGCGGTCGTGCCGGCATTGGCGAGCGGCTCCTCGCCGAACTGCGAGGCCTTGCGGCCGCGCTGGATCATGCCGAACTTCTTCATCTTGCGCCACAGCGTGGTGCGGCTGATGCCGAGCTCCTGTGCGGCGCCGAGCAGGTTGCGCGGATGCTTGGTGAGCACGCGCTGGATGGCCTCGCGCTCGGCGTTCGCGATCGTGCCGCGGAACACCTCGCCCGAGGCGGGCTCGAGCTCGACCCGCAGGCCGAAGCGACGCAAGAGATCGGGACCGATCTCGCCGTTCTGCGCGAGCAGCACCGATTGCTCCATCAGATTGCGCAGCTCGCGCACGTTGCCCGGGAACGCGTGTGCGACCAGGCAGCGGCGCGCATCCTTCACCAGCCGCGGCGGCATCGTGCCCTTGGGTGCGAACTGCTTGATGAAGTGCTTGGCGAGATGCTGGATGTCCTCGGCGTGGTCCTTGAGCGGTGGCAGCTCGAGCGTCGCGCACGAGTACAGGAGATCGCTGCGGAACCGGCCCTCGGTGACCGCGCGGCCCATGTCTTCCGCGGTGCCGAGGATCACTCGCACATCGCCGTACGCCTGCGGGTCGCGAATCGCGTTCAGCAAGATGTTCTGGATCGCGGGCGACATGTGCTCGGGACCCTTGATGTACACCGTGCCGCCCGCCGCTGACGACAGCGGCGAACGAATCGCGACGTTGTGCGCCGAGACGTCCCCGGCGACGTCGACCGACGCCGCGTGATCCTCGAACGCCTCGGCGTGCAGCGCCGCGCCGTCGAGCACCACGAACGGGTTGCGCGCCCGGGCGCTCTCGAAGTGGATCGCGCGCGCCAGCAGCGTCTTGCCGGTGCCGCTCTCGCCGACGATCAGGATCGGGCTGCTCACGAGCGCGAGGCGCTTGGCGTGATTGACCAGCTCCTGCATCGCCGGGCTCATGGCGATGATGTCCTTGAGGCCGCGGTTCCCGGGAGTCGATTCGGTGGCGCTGCCGCTCTTCAGCTTGGTCATGCCCGCCTCGATCTTGTCGAGCAGGTCCTTGCGCTTGAGCGGCTTCTCGAGGTAGTCGTCCGCGCCCAGCTTCATCGCCTCGACCGCGGACGACACGGTGCCGTACGCGGTCATGACGATGGTGACCGGCCGGCGGGGAACGCGCCGCGCGGCATCGACCACCGCGAGGCCGGACTCCTTCTCCTCCATGCGCAGGTCGGTGAGCACCACGTCGATCAGGCGCGAGCCGAGCAGGTCGACGGCCTCCTTGGTACCCCCGCCAGCAGGACCTTGTGGCCTTCTCGGCGCAGGATGAAGCGAGCGAGCTGCGGATCGTTTCCCTTGTCATCCACCACGAGTATTGCTGCCATCGCTAATCTCCCCGGGAAGGAAACGCGAGATCACTTCCCGAAAGCCTTCGCTTTGCTCAGGCGAGTTCCGCCCGAGAATCAACAGCCTCTAACTCGGCAGGCTCGGAACCAGGGTCTGGCTTTTTTTCCGAGGTGAACCGCGCCCGTGAATCTTCTCCCGCGGAGGGCTGGAGTTTAGTGCGCATGTCGCAACCCTGCAATGTCGCTCGCGGAAAGAAAGCCGGCCACTGCAAGCAACGGCTCGGGAACGGGTTATCGAGCAGCATGCAGAGCGCACGTGCGCGCTGGCGCAGAGCGCGCCGCGAAAAGCATGTCGGCGATCGCGATGCGGATCTTTACGATGGCGGTCACGCACGCCGATAGCTGGCATCACGCCGTTCCGAGCACAACTCGCACATGACACCGAGCGTCCTGGTTCTCTTGTGGCTGTTGCCGGCTCTGCCAGGAGCCAGGTCCGGCGATCCGCGTCCAGATCACGCGCTACACGCAAGTCGGCGGTCAACCGGTGCAGAAGACGTTCTGGTTCCGCGCCGGCGAGAGCGGCGTCGGCGAGCACCCGATCGCCGACACGAGCGCGGCTGGCGGCCCACATCGCAACCTCGCTCGCATCGTCAGCGCCTGCGGTCCGGCGGTGGCCGAGGACGGCGAGACGTTCCTGTCGGTGCGGATGCACGCCTACGTCTACGACCGCCCGCGCGATCTCAAGCTGGAGGTGGGTGTGTTCAACGATCGGCTGCAGCGTGCGCAGGGCGACGTGGTGGCCGCGTGGCAGGTGCTGGTGTTCGGCAAGCCGATGGTGCAGCGCGGGCCGACGCGGCTGTACGACGGCACTGGCCGCTGGGAACTGCCGCTCGGACCGCTCCGGTTTGCGCCGCACGACGCGCGCTTCCACGAGTACGCACGCGAGGTGCCCGAGCTGCCGCTCGTGGACGCGGACCTGGATCGTCTGCTCGGGACCACGCCCGCGGGCTCGATCCAGGTTGCGGCTTCCAAGGGCAGCGCGAGCGATGCGCTGGTCACCGACCAGGAGCTCGTCACGCCCGCGCTGGTGCTGTTCAGGAAGGGCGCCAATCGCGGGCAAGAGCTGTATCTGTCGGCGCTGAAGCAGAAGCTCGATCACGATCTCAAGCTCTACACCCTGTTCGAGCCCGCGCTCGGCGCGATCCAGCCGCAGGACACGTTCACGATCCGCGACGCGGGGGATCCCGACCCGACGCTGGCGACCTCGTTCCAGCGCAACGGTTTCTGGTCGGCACGCGCCAGCGCGCTCGTGCTGCGCACCGATCGCGCCAGCGACATCGTCAGCGACCTGCTCGCGTTCGTCTACGTGCAGGCGCGCCGGCCCTATCACTTCGCCGACGATGCCGGCGAGGTGTTCCGGTTCGACCGAGAATACGCGGTGGACAAGGGCTTCAGCGACGGCACGCCGCGGCGGCCGCTGTTCGAGCAGGGCCGCCCGCAGCTGCGCCGTATCGCGAGACGTTCGGCCGCGCCGCCTTCGTCTCCGCGAATCCATGGCTCGGCTACATCGATCAGCAGCCGGCGGTGCAGGAGCAGGCGTGCGCGGTGATCTTGACCGGCAGCGAGGCGGCGCGCTACGAGCTCGAGACCATCGTCGAGACGCTCGGCGCGTCGGCCGCCATGGCGCCCTATCCGAAAGGACCCTGCCCTGCCGATCTGGACGCCGCGTGGTTGCTCGAGGCATTCGACTACGCGCACTTCGCGGTCGCCGACCCGCGCTATGCGAGGGCCGGCGAGTCGATCGTGCAAGCGCTCGAGCAGCAGCACGGCGAGAACTACCTGGTCCTGTACGCGGACGATGCCAAGCTCAAGGAACCCAGCGTGAACAGCGTCGACGCCGCGCTGCTGATCGGTGCCTTGTATCGCCACTGGCGCTGGGGCGGCAGCCCGCGCGCGCTCAACCTCGCGCGGGCGTTCGTGCCGGCGTGGCTCAAGAACTCGCCGATCACCACCGACGACAACGGCGATGGCGAGCCGGATCGGCTGATCGGCTGGAAGGCGCGCTGGAGCGCCGAGCATCCGGCGCGGCTGTTCCTCGGCGCCAACCCGATCACGGTGGCGCCCGCGCTCCTGGTGGGCTTGCAGTATGCGCTCGACTTCAGCGACGATGCGCGCGCGCGCTTCTGCCGCGATCGGCTGATCGACGTCCTGCTGCGCACCAAGACCGGAAGCGAATCACAGCTCGCACCCACCAGCGTCACCACGCACGCGTTCGCCCTCTGGGCGCTCAAGAACTACGCGAAGCGCTTCGCCGCGAAGTGATCAGGTCGGGCCAGCCACGCCGGTGACCGACGCGCCGCCGCTCTCCAGGACCTCGATCAGATGCTTCGGGATCTCGATCGAGCTGCACAGCCGCGGCGTCGCCGGCCTGGCCTCGGCTGCGGGCGGCTCGGCCTTCGCGGCCGCCCCCGGCCGCGGCGAGGTGAGCGTCACGGTGGCCGCTGCCGGCGGCGCGGCCGGGCTCGCGTCGCACGCCCTGGCCGCCGCGCCGCTATCGAAGCAGGAATGCGCGCGGTGGAAGTGGATGTCGACCGCGCGCGGCGTCTTGCCGAACCGATCCTTGATGACGATCGCCGACGTCGGCGAACCGTCTGCGGGCAGCACCAGGACGGTCGAGGCGTTCCACACCACCGAGCCCATCTCTGCCAGCACCTCGTTCAGACGACCCTGGTCGGCAGGCTGCCCGAGCGGGAACAGCGCCACGATGTGCAGGTCGGTGCGGGCCGCTTCGCGCGCCAGCTCGTGCACCAGCTGGCCGAGCGCCTCCTCGCTCGAAGTCTTGCCGCGCCGCTCGGCGAGGTGCTGCAGATCGTCGATCACCGCGATCGCGCCGCGCGCGCGCGTCTCGAGGAGCTCGCGGCGGATCGTGCGCATCAATGAGCTGGGCTCTGCGCCGCGCTCGCAGCTCATCACGTAGATGCGCTTCACCCAGGTGCTCGCCTTGAGCAGGCCGGCGACGCGTTCCACGGTGCCAGACGGGATCTCGCCGCGCGAAAGTTGTTCGAGGCGAAGCGGCGCGGCAGCCGCGAGCGACAGGCGCGCGAGCGTCTTCAGGCGCAGCTGGGTCGGACTGTCGGTGAGCGTGAAGTAGAAGCCGAGCAGGAGCGGCTCGAGCGCGATCGTTTCCTCGAGCAGCTGCTTCGCGAGCGCGGTCTTGCCCGATCCGCTCGGGCCGGCGATCACCGTCACGCTGCCCGGACGCAGACCGCCGATCGCATCATCGAACGCCTGCAAGCCGGTGGCATAGCCGAGCAGCTTGTCGGCCTTGGCGCCGCCCTCCTGCGTCTTCAGCTCGGCGTAGAGCGTCGAGAACCCCTCGCTCTCCGGTAGCGGCCTGGGCTCGCTCCGCTCGACCGGAGCGGGGAGGCTGGCGGCTGCGGGCGCCGGCACCGAGTTGCTCGCCGCCGGCGCCGCCGTGGCGGCGGGCTCGGCATTCTCGGGGGCTGGTGCGGGCGTGGTCAAGGCGCCGCGCAGATCACCGGGGATCATCTTGTCGAACGCAGCGTCGAACTCCTGCTTCGACAGGATCGGCTTGTTCCCCTTGCGTCCCGGTGCAGCGCTCATGGCAGAATCCCTCGCGGGATCTTTCATCGTCTGCCGCATTGTGCGGACTGAACGATGCATGGATTCAGGGCACGCCACCGGGTCACGGTGCGGATGTTCCGCTGCGACGCCACGGCGAGCTGATTGGCCGGCGGCGGCCGAGCTCAGGCGCGGCGCCGTATCCACTCGGCGACGCCCTGGTCGTACAACGCCGCCATCTGCAGCGTGACCTCGCCGGGCTTGCCGTTGCCCACGGGCTTGCCATCGAGCCGCGTCACCGGCATCACGCCGCGCTTGGTGCTGGTGATGAACAGCTCGTGCGCCTGGAACAGCTCGTCGCGCATCACGACCCGCTCGGCAATGGCGACGCGGCGCGCTGCTGCAGTCTCGATCAGGAAGCCGCGCGTGATGCCGGCCAGCAACCCGCTCTCGAGCGCGGGCGTGATCGCTTGCCCGTTCTTCACCAGGAAGATGTTGGCGGTGGTCGCTTCGGTCACTTCACCGCTCGGGTTCAGCATGAACGCCTCGCGCGCGCCGCGGTCATGCGCCTCCATCAGCGCCAGGATGTTGTTCAAGTAGTTGCCGCTCTTGATCGCCGGGTCGAGCGACGCGCGCGGCGATCGGCACACGTGCACGACCGCGGCGTGAATGCCAGTGGCATAGTCTTCGGCGCGCGGCGTGTCCAGCGGCCGCACGATGATGACCAGGCGCGGGGTGTGCGCCAGGTCGGGGTTGATGTCGGGCGGGCTCGACCCGCGCGTCACCATGATGCGGATGTAGCACTCGCCCGCATTCGAGCGGGCGATCAGCTCCTCGATCTGGCGGTCGATGGCGGGCAGGTCGGCGAGCGCGAGCCGGATCGCATCGGCGGATGCGCGCAGGCGATCGAGATGTCGCTCCAGCAGGAACGGCCGGCGCGCGTAGGTGCGCACCACCTCGTACACGCCGTCGCCGAACAGGAAGCCGCGATCGCTGATCGGTACCACGGCCTGGTCGGCAGGCGTGATCCTGCCATCGACGAAGGCAAATGCGCTCATCAGCTCGCTCCTGGTTGCCTGGGATCCGAGCAGGAGATCATCGCAGAGTCCAACCGGCGAAGCCAATGGCCAACTCGCCGCATCGTGCCTCGCCGCTGCAACGGAACCGTGCTGCAACGCCCGGCCCAAGCCGCGCGCTGGTTCCAACCGATAAGGGCTCGGGGTCGTTTCGATCCGCAACGAACCGTCGGTTGTGCCGCGCTGGTGCAGCTGATGCGCTGCGGGCTGCACAGCTCGACCCCGTGGGGTCGCACATGCCGACGGCGTCGATCGAGAGCGTGGTTTCGGGCATCCGCGAGCTGCCCTCCTTCCCGCAGGTGGCGATGAAGGTGCTGCGTCTCGTGCGCGACCCATCGCACACCGCCGAGGAGCTCAGCGCCGCGATCTCGTTCGACCCCGGGCTGTCCGGCAAGCTGCTGCGGCTGTGCAATTCGTCGTACTACGGCCTGCGCTATCGCGTGACCTCGATCCGCGAAGCGATCATGTATCTCGGCAATCGCACGGTCATGGACGTGGTGCTGGTGTCGTGCGCCTCGGACATGTTCCGCAGCACCGGCGTGGTGTACTTCGCGGATCCGGCGCAGCTGTGGCGGCACGCGATCGGGACCGCATTCGCCGCCGAGCTGATCGCGCAGCGCTGCGAGCCCGACCTCGCCGCCATGGCGTTCACCGCCGGCCTGTTCCACGATGTCGGCAAGATGGTGCTGAACGAGCACGTGGCGGATCGCCTGAAGGCGATCCTGGTGCACGTGGCCGGCGGCGCGTCGATGCTCGATGCCGAGCACCGGGAGCTCGGGATGAATCACGCCGAGATCGGCGCCGCGATCGCCGAGAGCTGGTCATTCCCCGACGAGTTCGTGAATGCGATCCGCTACCACCACGACCCCGAGCGCGCACCGCAGGAGCACCCGCTCCTGTACTGCGTGCACGTCGCGATGCTGATGTGCCACAGTCTGCTCGGCGGCGCTGGCGGCGACGGCCTGGTGCTCGACGCATTCCCCAAGCACCTGAACGCGCTGCAGCTCAAGGCGAAGGACTTCGCCGAGATGGCGGTGCAGCTGGAAGAGAAGGTCCGGCGGGCCGAGGAGTTCCTCTCCATCTGACACTCCACCTGGAGCGACCAGGAAGATCTGCCTCCCGTGCGCGCACCGAGAACCAGCCTGAAGATCCTCGTGCCCGTGGCGCTCATCCTGACCAGCGGGCTGGCCGGCGTCTCGCTCGCGTGCTATCGCCAGCATCGCGACGCAGTGGTGCGCGTGACGCGGGAGCGTACCCAGTCGGTGGCGGCCTACCTGGCCGAGAGCTGCCGGCTGGCGGTGCTGGCCGGCGACCGCGAGGCCCTGCGGGCGAGCCTCGCGGCCGCGACCAGCCCACTCATCTGCTACGCGATGGTGCTCGACCAGCACGGTGCCGTGCTCGCAGCCATCGGCGAGCCGCCCGGCGATGACGCGATCGTGGCGCGCGCGCTGGCCGAGCACAAGGTGATCGAGCGACCCGGCGCCGATCGTGCCCTGGTCGATCTCGTGGTGCCGATGTTCGTCACGCCAGCCGGCGTCGCACGCTCCGGCGAGAAGTGTTGTTCGAGACTGCAGCGCCCGAGGCCGCCGAGGTCGTGGGTCTGATCCGCATCGCCGCCGATCGAGCGCCGCTGGTGCAGGAGATCGCGAGCGTGCGGTCGTTGCGATCCAGATCGCCACGTTCGCGATCCTCGCGTCGGGCGTGGTGGTGCTGCTGATCCTGTGGATCGCGATCATCAGACCGATCGAGGCGCTGCGCGTCACCACCGCCGCGGTCTCGGCCGGCGATCTCACCGCGCGCGCGCCCGTGATGGGACGCGACGAGGTCGGCGACCTGGCCGCCGACTTCAACCTCATGATCGAGCGGCTGGAGTGTTCCCACGCCGATCAGCGCCGCAACTCCGCGGAGATCTCGCGCAAGAACGAGGAGCTGTTCGCGACCGCGCAGCTCCTGAACGGCGTGCTCGCCGGCGTGTCCGACTCGGCGATCGTGGCGCTCGATCTGGACGGCCAGGTGGTCACGTTCAACCGCGGTGCCGAGGCCGTGTTCCGATGCTCCATGCACGCCGCGCTGGGTCGGCCGTTCAGGGACTTCCTCGCCGCCGACGAGCGGCACCACCTGCAGGAGATCCTGGCGTTCGCCGGACGCGGCGCCGACGTCGTCGAGCGGGTGCGCGCGATGCGCCCGGACGCTCACGAGCTGCCGATGCTGCTCACGGTGACGTCACGCCGCGATACCAGAGAACAGCAGATCGGCTTCGTCGTGGTCGGGCGCGATCTCACGCGCGAGGACTTCGAGCACGAGCTGATGGTGCGCAATCGCGAGCTCGAGCAGGCGTCGCGCGCCAAGAACGAGTTCCTCGCCAACATGTCGCACGAGCTGCGCACGCCGCTCAATGCGATCATCGGCTTCTCCGAGCTGCTGGGCGACGGCTTGATGGGCGAGATCAACGCCGAGCAGCACAAGGCCAGCGACGCGATCCTGCAGAGCGGCCGCCACCTGCTCGGCTTGATCAACGAGATCCTCGACCTGTCCAAGGTCGAGGCCGGCGAGATGAAGCTCGCCATCGAGGTGGTGCCATGCCTGGAGCCGATCGAGAGCGCGATCGCGGTGGCGATGCCGCTCGCCGAGAAGAAGCGGCTCACGCTCACGCACGACTTCGGTGAAGCCCTTTCCGCAACGGTGCGGTGCGATGTCGCGCGCTTTCGCCAGATCTTGCTCAACCTGCTCGGCAACGCGATCAAGTTCACCGAATCCGGCGGTACGGTGCACGTGCGCGTTCGCCTGGAGCCAGCGCTGGTGGCGGTCGACGTCGAGGACACCGGCATCGGCATCACCCCCGCCGACCTCGGCCGGTTGTTCCAGAAGTTCCAGCAGCTCGAGAACCTGCACACCAAGCGTCACGGCGGCACCGGCCTCGGGCTGGCGCTCAGCAAGGCGCTGGCCGAGCTGCAGGGTGGCACGATCACGGTGCAGAGCGAGGCAGGGCGGGGCAGCTGCTTCACGGTGTGGTTGCCGCGGGCGACGCCGCTCGCCGGGGCGGCGCCGCGACACCCGGGCGCGCTGGAGCTGCCGCCATGACGAGCAGCGCCAGCCGCGGTGCAGCTCGTTGCGGCCGGGTGCCGGCCGCGGCGCGTTCGGTTCGGCTGCTGCTGATGCCGATCGTCCTCACCTGCCTGGCGGCCGACGAGGGTTTGCACAAGAAGGTGGTGCTGGTGTTGCCCGAGGACCCGGTGAGCATGCCTTATCGCCAGGCCACCGACGCCATGGAGCGTGACCTGGAGCGGCGCGCACACGAGACCGTGATCGTGCGCCTGCCGCGCAAGCCGGAGCCGGCCGCGAGCGACCTCGGCCGGCGGGTCGGCGAGCTCAAGCCGGATGCCGTGGTCGCGGTGGGCTCGAGCGCGCTCACCGCGCTGCAGTCGCTCGAGCTCGGCTGCCCGCTCGTGTACACGATGGTCCTGAACCCGGCGCACCTCGTCAAGCAGAGCCAGGTGATCGGTGTGTCGCTCGACGTGCCGCCCAGCGTCATCGTCCAGAACTACCACTCGCTGTTCCCCGATCGCCGGCGCGTGGCGGTCGTGTTCTCGCCCGAGCACTCCGCCGAGCTGCTGCAAGCGCTGAACGAGGCGTGCTCGCACACCGGGCTCGACCTGCTCGCGCGCGGTGTCGATTCGCGCGAGGGCGCGCTGCGCGCTCAGCGGCAGGTCGCCGGCGCGGCCGACGGCTTCATCGTCGTTGCCGATCCGCTTGCCGCCTCGCAGGAAGTGGTCGATGCGCTGCTGCAGCTGTGCCTGCCGCTCAACAAGCCCGTGGTGGGGTTGAAGAGCTCCGAGGTGGAGAAGGGAGCGGCGTTCGCGTTCCTGCTCGACTACGACGCCGTCGGTCGTCAGACCGCCGCGCTGGTGGCGCGCTTGCTCGCCGGCGAACGCCCTGGCGCGGAGCCGCCGCAAGGTCTTTCCCTGGTGGTCAATCGCAACGTGCTCGATCGGCTGGCGGTGCGCGAGCCCTACCCCGTGAGTGTGCCCGTGAAGCAGGTATTCCCTGCGAGGTGAGTCGATGACCCATCGCCCCAGGTGCCTGGCGCTCGCCGCCTTGCTCTGCCTCGCCCGCGCGAGCACGGCCGAGGCGGCGCTCGCGCCACAGTCGAGGGCGGCGGATGACGGCGCCGACGTGGCGCTCGAGGAGCTCGTGCTGTTCGAGCCGTCGCCGCCAGTCTATGCCGCTTCCAAGCGCGAGCAACAGAGCGCCGACGCTCCGGCCGACGTGATCGTGATCACGGCTGACGACATCCGGCGCTACGGCTATCGCACGGTGACCGAGGCGCTGCGCTTCGTGTCTGGCACGTTCCTGTCCACCGACCTCGACTACGATTTCATCGGCGTCCGCGGCTTTGCCATTCCCGGCGACTACAACACGCGCGTGCTGGTCCTGATCAACGGCCACACGATCAACTCCGGCGCCGATGGCTCGGTCACCTACGAGACGCTCAATCTGCACGTCGATGCCATCGACCACATCGAGGTCATCAAGGGACCGGGCTCGGTGCTGTTCGGCAACAGCGCGTTCTTCGGCACCATCAACATCGTGCTCAAGGATGGCGCGCAGCTCGACGGTGGCATCCTCAGCGCCGAAGTGGGCAGCTTCGAGCGCCAGAACCATGGATTCTCGTTCGGGCGCAAGCTGGGCGAGTGCGCGGACTTCTTCTTCACCAGCAATTTCTTCGACTTCGCCAATGGCCACTTGCATGTCGACGAGCTCGATGCCGCGACCAGCCGTCATCGCACCGAGCTGTACGGTGCGACCAGCGGCGTGCGCATCGGCGATCTATCGCTCCTCGGCCATGCGAGCCGCGGCTGGTCGGGCTCGCCGCTCGCCGACTACGGCGCGGTGTTCGACAGCTCGCACAGTTACAAGCGGCAGGAGCGCGGCTTCCTCGAGGCACGCTATCGGCCGCAGCTCGATGACACCAAGCGCCTGGACGCGCGGCTGTATTATGACCAGAGCGTGTACTTCGACGCTTACGACTACACGCCCGACCCGACCTTCCGCGATGACGTCATCGGCCGATGGTGGGGCGGCGAGCTCGGGCTGCAATGGCAATTGCATCCCGACCACACGCTCACCATCGGCGCCGAATCGCAATACGTCACCGCCTACAATGCGGCGTTCGAGCGTGCACCGGGCGGGTTCCGGTTCGAGCGCCGCGATCGCTTCCGCATCCTGAAGCTGTATGCGCAGGACGAGTGGTGCATCAGCGAGTCGGTGCGAATCGTCGGCGGCGCGCAAGGCAACCTGCACTCGGAGTTCGACGATCAGGTCGTGGGGCGCGCCGCCGCCATCATCGAGCCCGACCAGGACAGCACGCTCAAGCTGCTCGTGGGTCAGGGGTTTCGCAACCCGAGCGCGTACGAGGCCTTCTTCGACGATGGCTCGGCCACCATCGCCAACCCCGACCTCTCCTCGGAACGGGTGGTGAGCTACGAGGCATCCTATTCACGCCAGCTCGACCGATGCTGGCGTGGCGGCGTCGCGGTCTATCGGAACGAGGTGGACGACGCGCTGGTGCTCGAGTCCGTCGACACCCCTCAGGGATCGCGCCAGCAATTCCAGAACTCGGGCCGATTCGCCACGTACGGCGTCGAGCTGACCGCCGATGCCGCATTCGAAAGCGGCGTCAGGGGTTTCGCCGCGCTCGCGCTGCAGGACGACGGTGCCGAGGACCTCATCAACTTCCCGAACGTGATCGGCAGCGCGAACGTGGCGCTGCCGATCGTCGAGCCGGTGTCCGTGGCGCTACGCAACTCGTACGTGGGCTCGCGCCACGACCGCAACGGCGGCCGCGCGGTGGCTGCCTACCTCACCACCGATCTGATCCTGCTCGTGCAAGACCTGTTCGCCAGGCACGCCGACTTCTCGGTTGGCGTCTACAATGTGTGGGATCGAGCCGTCGGCCATGCCGGCGGACCGGAGTACGTGCCGCTCGATCTCGTCGGTGAAGGACGAGCGTTCGCGGCACGCCTCACGGTGCGCTGGTGACGCGGCCGAACGAAACGGCGCCACCCGCGCTGGTCACTTGGCGCTCGAACGATTCTCGCTGCGGAGTTCGTCGCTGCCCGCAGCGGTGACCGAGATCGCCGATGCGATCAGGTCCACCTCGCACTTCTGCACGACCTCTGCCGCACCGGCGTCTTGCTGCGCCAGCTTGAGCAGCTCCTCGCTGCCGATCTGCAGCACCAGCCGATGACCACGAGTCTGGGCCGACTGGTTGTTCGCGAGCAGCAAGCCGAGCACGCCTTGACCATCGCCGGGACGAACGGGATCGTTCCGCTGCCAGCCGGCTTGCGCGCCGTCCTCGAAATCCGGAATCAAGCTCACCGAGATCCCGACCCACTCGCGGTCGGGCAGCGCCATGCGCTTGGCGAAGCGCGCGAGCGGCCCGGCGAGGCCCTCCTTCAGCGCCTGCAGCGCCTTGAGGTCGTACTCGTACGTCGCGCGCGCCTTCAGATCTTGCTCGCCGGCATGGGTGGCGCTCGAACGCCACTCGTAGAACAGGCTCGCGGGGGTCTCGGGGATCTCGCTCTCCCTCTCCATCGCCTCCCACAGACTGTCGGCGGCATCCGCCGGCTCCTTGGCCGCCGCGGCGTCGCGGGTCGTGACCAGATGCACCCTGACCGGCACCGACAGCGTGAACACCGCGCCGTAGCCGGGGAGGTAATCGACGCGCGCGCCGTAGCGGCTGGCCGCGAGCGGATCCGCGTACGCCGTGCCGAGCGCGTCGCGATAGGCGATGCGCCGCGAATCGTCCAGGTTCGACCCGGCGGCGGCGATGTCGGCGCGCGCTTCGTTCAGCGATCGCACCAGCACGCGGCGCATGACCTCGAGCCGGCGCAGCACGTCGCGCGAGCTCTGGCCCGCGCCGTCCGGCCTCGGCGACGAGCGCGCCGATCGGCTCGATTCCTGAGCCTGAGGCGCGGCAAAGAGCGAGGCGCCGCACAACATGATCGTGGCGGCGAACACCATGATGCGTTTCACGTGGTCGTTCCTTTGTCTTGTGCGACCAGCTCGTTGCCGGAGCTGATCAGCTGGTTTGTGGACGATCGATCAGTGGTTCTTCTTGAGCGGGCGCACGCTCGACGGCTCGGCACTCCCCGGCACGTCCACCATCGGCGCGTGGCTGATGATCTGCGCCGCGAACGCCGCGAGCTGCCGATCGTCGCCCAGGTCGGGCGCGGCCGCGCGCGCGTGATCGAGGCCGCGCACCTGGTCGATCGCGCGCGCCAGCCGCACCAGGTCGCGCTCGTGCACCGCAGCTTGCTCGAGAACGCGTGCCGACAGCGCCTCGACCGCGCGTGCCAGCTCGCGCACCCGCGCGCTGCTCGCTTCGGGCAACGGCGTGTCGACCGCCGGACCGAGCGCGAGCGTGTGCGACCCGAGCGAGATCCTGAGGCCCGTGGTCGCGGCCAGCAGTACGCCGAAGAGCAGCGCCGCGGCCGCGCTCGTGAGCACGAGCACGAGGCGCTGCGATCGGCGCCGGCGCGTGGCCGCGAGCTCGATCAGGCAGGGCTCGCTCGCTGCCGCCGGCGGCACGTCCTGCAGCGCGCACCTCACCTGCTCGAGCACCGCCAGCTGCTCGCGGCAGCTCGCGCAGTCGGCCAGGTGCTGATCCACCGGCGCTTGCATCACGGCTGGCAGGCTCGCGTCGGCAACCAGCGGCAGCACCGCCTTGGCTTCCTCACACTGCATGGGATGACCTCGCCGACGTTGTCACATCGCTTGGCACGCGCACCGAGCGCGCCAGCGCGCTCAAGCTGCGGCAGAACACGAGCTGAACCGAGCTGCGCGGCCGGTGCAACAGTGCCGCGATCTGATCGAACGACAGTCCTTGCACGATCCTGAGCGCCACGATCTCGCGCTCGCGCGGCGGCAGCCGCGCGAGCGCCGCGAGCGCTATCGCGGCGGTCTCGGCCTGCTCGCACGCCGACAGCGGCGTCGCCGACTCGACCGCTGGCATCTGGCCGGCGCGGTCACGCGGCGTCTTGCTGCGCCTGCGATCGCGACACAGGTTGACGACGATGCGCGCGATCCAGGCAGGAAACTGCGCCGGCTCGCGCAGCTTGCCGAGCTGGAGATGGCAGCGCACCCAGGCTTCCTGACGCACGTCCTCGGCCTCGTGCCGATCGCCGATGAGGCGATGCGCGAGGGCGAACAGGCATCGATCCCACGCCCGCACCAGCGCATCGAAGGCGCGCCGGTCGCCGGCCTGGAAGCGCCGCACCAGTTGAATGTCGAGGTCGTTTGCCATCGGCCGACAGGAAAGACGTAACCGCGCCCCGTCCCGCCAGCGGAAATTCCGCGTCGGTGGGAGAGCTCGCTCTCGCACCGATCAGCCATGCGCCTCCGCCAGCCGATCCGAGAGCTCGGCGAGGGCGCGATGCAGGATGGCGCGCACCGCGCCTTCGCTCTTGCCGAGGTGCTTGCCGATCTCGGTGCGCGACAGCCCGGCGATCTTGGCGAGCACCACCACCTCGCGCTGCTCGTCGCTCAGCTGTTCGAAGGCGCGCTCGATGCGTTCGGCTTGCTCGCGGGCGATGGCGTGCTGGCTCGGTGAGCTCAAGCTCTGATAGCAGGCCCACAGCGACGCGTCCGACCTGGACCCGCGCTCGAGCGAGAGCTCGCGTCCGGCATCTCGCTTGGCGGCCTGGAAGTACTCGGCGCGATCGGCGACCTTGCGCAGCGCGGCGCTGAACAGCCAGCTCTTGAAGCACGCCTCGCCTTGCCAGCGGAACGTGGCGAGCCCTTGCAGCAGCTCGCGACACACCGACTGAACGATGTCGCTGGTGGACTCCTTGGCACGCAGCTCGGCGCCGCAGCGCAGGCGCACGAACGCGCGCAGGCCGGGCAGGTACTTCTCGAGCAGGGCCTCGATCGCCTGGCGATCGCCGAGCGCGGCGCTCTCGATCAATGTGCGGGTCGCATCCACAGTCATTTCCGTGTCGAGGCTGCGCGCCTAGAATAGCGGCTGGCTCGAGCCCGCGCCAAGAGGGTGCCGATGAACCCGCAACCAGACGAGGCCGAACAGCTGCGCCAGATCGTCGCCGAGTGTCTGGACCGCTTCGAGCAGGTCGGCGCAGCGGCGCTCGACGAGCTTGGCGGGAAGTACCCGCGCCACGCGAGCGAGCTGCGCCGCCGCATCCGCGCGCTGCAGGAGATCGGTCTGCTCGCCGGCGAGGGCGCGGCGCCGACCGAGACCATTCCCGAGCGGCTCGGCGAGTTCCGCTTGCTGCGCCGGATCGGCGGCGGCGGCATGGGCGTGGTCTATCTCGCGCTGCAGGAGCCGCTCGGGCGCGAGGTAGCGCTCAAGCTGGTCCGGCCCGACCAGCTGTTCTTCCCCGGCGCGCGCGAGCGATTCCGCCGCGAGGTGGAGACCGTCGCCCGCGTGCAGCATCCCGGCATCGTCGCGGTCCACGCGGTGGGCGAGGCGCAGGGCATTCCGTACTTCGCGATGGAGCGCGTGCCGGGCTGCACGCTGGCGGATGCGATCCTCGAGCTCAAGGGCCGCGAGCCCGCCTTGCTGACCGGCGCCGATCTGGCGCGCGCGATCGCGGCGCGCACGCCGAGCGATGCCCGCCCAGCGGCGCACGCCGAGTCGAGCTGGGTGTTCGCCGGCAGCTACGTGGATGCATGTTTGCGCCTGGTGCGCCAGGCGGCCGAGGCGCTCGAGCACGCGCATCGCCGCGGCATCCTGCATCGCGACATCAAGCCTTCCAACGTGATGGTGACGCCGAGCGGGCGCGTGCTGCTGCTCGACTTCGGCCTCGCGAGCAGCCAGAGCGGGACCAAGCTCACGCGCACCGGTGCACAGCTCGGGTCGCTACCGTACATGGCGCCGGAGCAGCTCGGCGGCGACCTGGCGTCGCTCGATGCGCGCGCCGATGGCTACGCGCTCGGAGTGTGTCTCTACGAGCTGATCGCGCTCGTCTCGCCGTACTTCGACACCGACACGGAGATCACCCGGCGCTCGATCCTCGCCGGTTGCCCGACTCCTCTGCGCGCGCAGAACCATGCGGTCTCCTGGGAGGCGGAGACCGTGTGCCTGAAAGCGATGGAGCGCGACCGTGCGCGGCGCTATGCCTCGGCGGCCGACCTGGCGCGCGACCTCGAGAACGTGCTCGCGCGGCGGCCGATCGAGGCGCGGCGCGCGAGCGTCGTGCTGCGGGGGCGCCGCTGGATCGAGCGCCGGCCGGCGGCCGCGGTCGCGATCCTGCTGGGCAGCTTGCTGGCGCTGGCGGTGCCGACGGCGATCGCGCTGCAGGAGCACGGCGCACGGCTGCGCATCGAGGACGCACTGCAGCAAGCGCGCGAGCAACGCCACCTGGCACAGTCCGAGAAGGCGACGGCCGACGTGCAGCGCGTGCGCGCCGAGACGAACTTCGGGCGCGCGCTCGAGGCCGTGCAGACGATGCTGACCCGCCTTGGCGCGGAGCGCCTCGAGAACGTGCCGCAGGTGCAGTCGGTGCGGCGCGAGATGCTCGAGGATGCGCTGCGGTTCTACCGCGGCTTCCTGGCGGAGAAGCTGGCCGACCCGGCGCTGCGCGAGCAGGCTGCCGAGGTGCATCGACGCATCGGCGATGTCGCGCTCCTGCTCGGCGAGACCGCGCAGGCGCAGGCCGCGTTCGCGGCCGAGCGCGAGATGCTGGAGCAGCTCGCGAGCGAGTTCGCCGACGAGCCACGCTTCTCGCGGTCGATCGCGAGCTCGCTGTCGCAGACAGCCAACACCTACCAGCGCGAGGGCAAGCTCGAGCAGGCGCAGTCGTTCTACACGCAAGCGCTGGCGCGCTACGACGCGCTGGTGAGCCGGGACCCCGAGCACGCGGACTGCGGTCGCGACCAGGCCGTGGTTCTGGGCGCGGTCGGGCTCATCGACTATCAGACCGGCCGGCTCGAGCAAGCCGAGGCCGTGCTGGGGCGCGCCATCGGCGTGCTCGACGAGCTGCGCGCCGGCAGCGACGCGAACGACTACGTGTCCTTGCAAGCGGCCGACTGGAACGAGCTCGCCGTCGTGCATCGCGGCCAGCATCGCCTCGATCAGGCCGAGGCGGATCACCGCCGGGCGATTGCGTTGCGCGAGCGGCTGTGCGCCGCCGAGCCAGGAAATGCGCTGTGGCGCTACGAGCTCGGCGAGAGCCGCGTCAACCTGGGCTTCCTGCTGACCAGCGAGGAGCGCTGCGCCGAAGCGCAGGAGCCGCTGGGCGATGCGCTCGACCTCTACGAGGGCCTGGCGCGCGACTACCCGGACGTCCCCAAGTATCGCTACGGAGTGTTCGCCGCCGCGCTCAACCTGAGCAATGCGCTGTACGGCACCAAGGACGACGACGAGGCCGAGGAGCACCTGCAGCAGGCGCTCACCACCGCGCGCCAGCTCTCCCACGATCACCCGGAGATCCCCGACTACGTGAGCGGGCTCGGAACGGCGCTCGGCAATCTGGCCGAGATCGAGAACGGCAGGGGCGCGCACGAGGCAGCGCGCAGCCTGGCGCAGGAATCGATCCAGGCGCACGAGCAGACGCTGCGCGCCAGCCCCGCGCATCCGAACTACGTCTATCAGCTCGCCTGCGCGAAGGTCCAGCTCGCGCGCGCGCTTTCCCTGGGCCTGCCGGAAGAGGCGATCGCGATCGTGAAGACGCTGCCGAAGCCGCCGTTCGCGAACGATCTCATCGTGCTGCGTGAAGCGATGCTGCTGATCGGCCAGTGTGCACAGGCGCCGTCTTCCGGCGACCACGCCAGCCAGGGCGCACGGGTCGCGGCGTGTGCGTGTGCGGCGGCCGAGCTGCTCGAGCTCATGCTGCAGCACGGCTTCCACGACTGGCGCCAGCTCATTGCCGCGAGCGATCTGGCGGCGATCCGCGATCGCGACGAGCTGCAGCAGGTGCTCGCACGCGCGGTCTCGCGTTGAGCGGTCGACGACTCCCTTGCGATCCAATCCGCCCGGCTTCACACTGGCGCCACCCTGCTCGCCATGGAGGTGCTGCATGTTGCGCTCGTGCCGTCTCGTGCTCGCCGGCGTCATCGCTCAGCTGGCGGTTGCGCAGGAACCGTATCGCCAGCCGCCGCCAGAGATCGTGAAGATCCTCGAGGCGCCGCCGTTGCCGGTGGTCACGATCGATCCGACGCACGAGGCGATGCTCTTGGTCGTGCGCGAGAGCCTGCCGCCGGTCGCCGATCTGGCGAAGCCGATGTGGCGGCTCGCGGGCTTGCGCCTCGATCCCTCGACCAGCGGGCCGCACGGGCCGCGGCGGTTCACTGGCCTCGAGCTGCTGCAGGTCGCGACCGGCGCGCACATCCGGGTCGAGCTGCCGGCGAATGCCAGCGTGTCGCTGCCGCAGTGGTCGCCCGACGGCGCGCGGTTCGCGTTCACGCTCACCACCGATCGGCGCATCGATCTGTGGGTCGGCGACCAGCGAACCGGCAAGGTCGCCTGCGTGGCAGAGCAGCTGAACGCGGTGCTGGGTGCGCCGTTCACCTGGTGGCCCGACAGCCGCCGGCTCCTGTGTCGGTTCGTGCCGGCGCAGCGCGGCGATCCGCCGCTGCCGGCCCCGGCGCCGATCGGCCCGGTGATCCAGGAGACCGCCGGCACGACGGCGCCGGTGCGCACCTACCAGGACCTGCTCGAGAGCCCGTTCGACGAGGCGCGCTTCGAGTACCTCGCCACCGCCCAGCTCGCGCTGGTCGATGCCGCGAGCGGCGCACGCACCGACCTCGGATCAGCCGCGCTCACCGCCGAGCTCGACGTCGCACCCAGCGGCAAGTACCTGCTCGTGTCGCACTACCACCGGCCGTTCTCGTACGCGGTGCCGGCGAGCCTGTTTCCCGAGGTGGTCGAGATCTGGGACGAGCACGGCAAGGTGGTGCGCGAGATCGCGAGCCTGCCGCTGCGCGAGACGATCCCGATCGAAGGCGTGCCGACCGGACCACGCGCGTTCGAATGGCAGGGCACGGCGCCGGCCACGCTGTGCTGGGTCGAGGCGCTCGACGGCGGCGAGCCGAAGAACAAGGTCGCCCATCGTGACCAGGTGATGATGCTGACTGCGCCGTTCACGTCGGCGCCGAGCGAGGTGCTCAAGACCGAGCATCGCTGCGTCGGGCTCGACTGGCTCTCGGCCGACAACCTGGCGATGTTCGCCGAGTACGATCGCGATCGGCGCTGGTCGCGCACCTGGCTCGCGGACGTGACCCAGGCGGAGAAGACGCGGCGCGTGGTGTGGGATCGCAGCGTCAACGACCGGTACGGCGACCCGGGCAGCCCGCTCACGCGCATCACGCCCGCGGGCAAGCGCGTCATCCACGTGCATCGCGGTGCGATGTTCCTCGCCGGCCGCGGCGCGACGCCCGCTGGCGATCGCCCGTTCCTCGACGAGCTCGAGCTGAGCGGCCTCACCAAGCGACGGCTGTGGCGCTGCGAAGGCGAGACCTACGAGAGCGTCGTCGATCTGATGCAGGACGACGGATCGAGCGTGCTGACGCAGTTCGAGACCAGGAACGATCCGCCGAACTACTGGCTGCGCACGCTCGCCGACGGCGCGCGCCGCAAGATCACCGAGTTCGCGGATCCCGCGCCCGAGCTGCGTGCGATCCACAAGGAGCTGGTCACCTACGAGCGCGCCGACGGCGTGCCGCTGTCGGCCACGCTGTACCTGCCGCCGGGCGTGCGGCCGGGTGCGATCGAGCACCGGCTGCCGCTGATCGTGTGGGCATACCCGCTCGAGTACAACGACGCCGGGACCGCGGGCCAGGTGAGCGGCTCGCCGTTCAGGTTCACGCAGATCAGCGGCATCTCGCACCTGTTCCTGCTCACGCAAGGCTATGCGATCATGGACGGTGCATCGATGCCGGTGGTCGGCAACCCCGAGACGATGAACGACACGTTCATCGATCAGATCGTGGCGAGCGCGAAGGCGGCGATCGACAAGGCGGATGCGATGGGGGTGGCGGACCGCAGCCGGGTCGGCGTCGGCGGCCATAGCTACGGCGCATTCATGACCGCGAACCTGCTCGCACATTCCGACCTGTTCCGCGCCGGCGTTGCCCGCAGCGGTGCCTACAATCGCACGCTCACGCCGTTCGGCTTCCAGAGCGAGCGGCGGCCGTTCTGGGAAGCGCGCGAGGTGTACATGAACCTGTCGCCGTTCACCTACGCCGACAAGATCAACGAGCCGCTGCTGCTCATCCACGGCGAGCTGGACAACAACCCGGGCACGTTCCCGATCCAGTCCGAGCGTCTGTTCCACGCGATGAAGGGGCTGGGCGAGACCGCGCGGCTGGTGATGCTGCCCTGCGAGAGTCACGGCTACCAGGCCAGGGAGTCGACCATGCACGTGCTGGCGGAGATGATCGACTGGTTCGACCGCTACGTGAAGAACGCGAAGGGAGGAGCGAGTGGCGATTCCCAGTGAGCCCTGGCTGACGCGGCGCAAGTTCCTCGGTCGCCTGAGCGCTGCCGGCGCCGCCTGGTCGGTGCTGCCAGCGGTGGCGCGCGCGCGCCGTCTGGCAAGGCCCGGCGCCGGTACGCGATCGTCGGCACCGGCGGCCGCGGCAGCAGCATGTGGGGCGCCGATCTGGTGCGCCGCTGGAGCGACTGCGTCGAGCTGTGCGGCCTGTGCGACATCAACTCGAAGCGCGTCGCCGTCGCCAGGAAGCGGATCGGCGCCGACTGTCCCACCTACACCGACTTCGAGGCGATGTGCGACCGGGTCGAGCCCGAGCTCCTGGTCGTCACCACCGTCGATGCCTTTCATCACCAGTACATCACGCGTGGGCTGGAGCGCGGCATGGACGTGATCACCGAGAAGCCGATGGTGATCGACGAGCGGCAGTGTCAGGCAGTGCTCGACGCCGAGCGGCGAAGCAAGGGCAAGCTGATCGTCGCGCACAACTATCGCTATGCGCCCAAGCACCAGAAGATGAAGGAGGTGCTCGCGAGCGGCGCCATCGGCGACGTGCTGTCGGTCGACTTCCACTGGTACCTCGACACCAGCCACGGCGCGGACTACTTCCGCCGCTGGCATCGCCGCAAGGACAGGAGCGGCTCGCTGCTCGTGCACAAGGCCTCGCACCACTTCGATCTGCTGAACTGGTGGATGGGTGCCGAGCCGATCGAGATCGAGGCGCTCGGCGCGCTGCGTTACTACGGCAAGAACGGTGCGTTCCGGCACACCAACTGCCGGCCATGTCCGCACCAGGACAAGTGCCGGTTCTACTTCGACATGACCCGGGACGCAGGCATGATGGAGCTGTACGCAGCGTGCGAGTCCGAGGACCAGTACCTGCGCGACGGCTGCGTGTACCGGGACGACGTCGACATCTACGACACGATGTCGGTGATGGGTCGCTACAGCAACGGTGCCTCGCTGTCGTACTCGCTGAATGCGTTCATGCCGTTCGAGGGCTACCGCATCGCCTTCAACGGCACCGCTGGCCGCTTCGAGGTGCGCGACTACGAGCGCCAGCCGTGGGACGTGGCCGAGCCCACCGAGATGTTCCTCACGCACAACTTCGGTGCGCACGAGAAAGTGGCGGTGCCGGTCGTGGCCGGCGATCACGGCGGCGGCGACGACATCCTGCGCGACGTGATCTTCGGCAAGCGCGCTGCGCCGCCGCATCTCGCGCTGCCCGATTCGCGCGCCGGCGCCATGGCGTGCCTCACCGGCATCGCCGCCCGCAAGAGCATCGACGAGGGCCGGCGTGTGAGCATCGACAGCCTGGTGAAGTTCGGGTAGCCCGCCCGTCAGTATCCGCGGCGCGGATCGACCGCGGTGCGCGCTGGCCGGCCGGCCTCCAGATCGGCGAGGTTGTCGAGGAAGCTGCTGCCCGCCTCGTCCAGGCGCGTGAGCGCGGCCACGTGCGGCGAGACCAGCACGCGCGGGTGGCGCCACAGCGGTGACTCGCGTGGCAGGGGCTCGACGTCGAACACGTCGAGTGCGGCGCCGCGCAGGTGGCCTGCCTCGAGCGCCGCCAAGAGCGCATCGTGATCGACCACCTTGCCGCGTGCGGCGTTGATCAGGAACGCGCCGTGGCAGCGACCCAGCACGCGCGCGCCGACCAGATGGTAGGTCGCCTCGGTGAGCGGCACGGTGACGACGATGAAGTCGGCATCGGCGACCGCGTCCGCGAGCAGCGTTGCCGCTGCCACGGACATGAACGGCGCGCACGGCTCGCCGCCGCGCGACACGCCGTGCACCTCCGAGCCGAGCGCGGCGAATGCGCGCCCGACGGCCCGGCCGATGTCGCCCGTGCCGATCACGAGCGCGCGCGTGCCGCGCAGCTCGCGCGGCGGGATCTTCTGCCACTCGGCCTGCTGCTGCAGGCGCATCAGCGCAGCCATGCCCTGGCTATCGAACAGCGCGCGCGACAGGCTGTACTCGGCGATGCGCGCACCGAATGCACCGGTGGTGCGCGTGAGCAGCACGCGTGGCGGCCACGGCCGCCGGAACAGGAACGCGTCGACGCCGGCGCCGGTGGAATGCACCCATCGCAGGGAGGCGAGCGAGCGATCCACCGGCGGCTGGAAGCCGATCAGGACCTCGGCCCACGCGAGCTCTGCCTCGCCCACCTCCTGCAGCGGCGCGCCGCGAACCTGGCGACCCGGCAACCGCTCGGCGAGATAGCGCGTGAGCGCCGGACCGTGCAGGCGATCGGCGACCAGGATGCGCGTGAGCGGCGCTGCGGGTTCAGGGCACGAGGAGGTCATCGAGCGCTGCTCCTGCGGGGCGTTCCTCGGGCTCGCGACCGCGACGGAAGATGCGCGCCGCGGCGCGGCCGCCGAGCCGCGCGGCATCGTCGATGACCTGCAGCCAGCTGCCCTCGCGCAGGCCGAGCACGCTGCGCGGGCTTTCCTCGAGGAACTCGCGGATGCGCTCCTCGCGCGTCTCGCCCATGTGCTGCGAATCGGGCGGCGCGTCCAGATAGTGCGGGTTGATCTGGAACGGGATCAGGCCGAGCGCATCGAAGCTCCGCGGTTGCACGATTGGCATGTCGTTGGTGGTCTTGATCGTGGGTGCGGCGATGTTGCTGCCGGCGCTGGCTCCCACGTACAGCATGCCCTGCTGCGCCTGCGAGCGGATGACCTCGAGCAGCGCGCCGTCCTGCAGCGTCTTCAGCAGCCGGAACGTGTTGCCGCCGCCGACGAACATCGCTTCGGCGCTGGCAGCCAGGCGCTGTCCCGCCGCATCGGCAGTGAGCACCGACACGTCCACGCCGATCTTCGCGAACCGCTCGCGCGCCCGCTCGCCGTACTGCTCGCGGTCGCGCAGCGCGAACGGCACGAACACCAGCCGGCGCGTGCCGCCGAGCAGCTCCTGGATCGCCGTCATGCCATGATCGAGGTAGCCTTCGCCGAAGTTGGTCGAGTTGCTGAACAGCAAGAGCCGCCGCCGCATCGCATCCTCCGCATGGTCCTGTCACCCTGGCGTGCGGAACGCGGTCCGCACGCGCGCATAGAGATCGACGAACCGCCGGTGCAGGTCGCCGTAGACTGCTGCATTCCGTGGGTTGGGCTGGATCGCCGGCTTGACGCGCACGGTTGCCTCGCACGCGTGCACGACATCGCGCCAGGCACCCGCGCCGACGCCGGCGAGCAGTGCCGCTCCCAGCCCTGGGCCCTCGTCGATCGCGAGCGGCGCCAGCGGCTGCTGGAGCACGTCAGCCAGGATCTGCAAGAACAGCTGGCTCCTGGCACCGCCGCCGGTGACGCGCAGCTCGTGCGCCGAAAGACCCCGCTCGCGCATCAGCTCGAGGTTGCTCTTGAGGCCGCAGCACACGCCCTCGATCGCGGCGCGCATCAGCTCGCCGCGCTGGTGCGCGAGCGACAGCCCGCAGAACACGCCGCGCGCCTTCGGGTCGAGGATCGGCGTGCGCTCGCCGCTGAGGTACGGCAAGAAGATCAGGTCGCGCGCGCCGGGCGCGGACTCGAGCGCGAGCCGATCGAGCGCCGCGTAGCTCGGGTCGCCGGGACTCAAGAGGTCGCGCAGCCAGCGGATCGCGCCGCCGGCCGACAGCATCACGCCCATCGCGTGCCACCTGCCCGGGCCCGCGTGGCAGAACGAGTGCAACGCGCCGGTCGGGTCGAGCACCGGCGCAAGCGTCGCCGCGAACACGACCCCCGACGTGCCGAGCGAGATCGACATGGCGCCCGCGTGCACCACGCCTGCGCCGACCGCGCCCGCGGCCTGGTCGCCGGCGCCTGCGAACACCTTGATGCCGGCGTCGAGGCCGAGGCTGCGGGCCACGTCCGTGCGCAGCACGCCGGTGGCGGCTGCCGACTCGTGACACGCGGGCAGCAGCGCGCGATCGATCTGCAACAGCTCGAGCATGGCGCTCGACCAGGTGCGCCGCTCGACATCGAACCAGAGCGTGCCCGAAGCATCGCTCACGTCGGTGGCGCGCTCGCCGGTGAGCCGCAGTCGCACGTAGTCCTTGCCGACCAGCACCGAGCGCGTCGCGCCCCACACTTCTGGCTCGTGCTTGCGCACCCACTCGA
Source organism: Planctomycetota bacterium (assembly GCA_046349655.1). Taxonomy (GTDB): domain Bacteria; phylum Planctomycetota; class B15-G4; order B15-G4; family JAXMBY01; genus JAXMBY01. Next base: position 17,133 of record JAXMBY010000053.1, on the reverse strand, counting down.
TCTTGGGGGCGGTGAAGCCGGGGAACGCACGGTTGCGCGTGAGCGCGATCAATCGCTCGAGGCCGCCGGCGCGCGCGGTGATCTCGTCGCACTCGAGCTCGGTGCGCTGGTCGCACCAGAGCAGCGCCGGCCGCAGCACCCGGTCGCGCTCGCCGAGCAGCACGGCGGAGTGCATCTGCCCGGTGAGGCCGATGCCCTCGAGCTCGCGCGCGCGGCCGCCGCTCGCCGCGAGCGCGGCGCCGAGAGCGTGCGTGGCGCCGTCGAACCAATCCTCGGGATCTTGCTCGGCCCAGCCAGGCTGCGGCGCGCGCAGGTCGTAGCCGGCGGCGCCGGACGCGACCAGCTTGCCGCGCTCGTCGATCAACACGGCGCGGGCGCCGGACGTGCCGACGTCGATGCCGGCAAACAAGACCATGCGTGCCTCCGGGTCATGGCGAGGATCGGGCCGGGTAGGTTACTGAAGCCACGTGGGCGGCGTCCAGCGCGAAGGTGATCTCGCCGTGGCTCAAGCCCAGGGTGTGGCGACCGTCATCGGCACAATGGCGCTGGCACGCACGCCGCGGCATGATATGCGCCATGCATGCCGGCACTCTCCTCTGCCTGGCGCTGGCCGTCGTGCTGCTGCCTGCCGCGGCGCGCGCACGCGACGACCGCACGTGCCTCGAGCCGTTTTCATGGCGCGGCGTCAGCCTCGATGGCGGGCCGCTGCGCACGCAGCTCGACCTGGCGCGTGAGTTCTGCCTGCGGCTGCCGGACGACGATCTGCTGCTCGGCTTCCGCCAGCGCGCGGGTCGGCGCTGTCCAGGGCGCGCGCTGCTGGGCTGGTACTCGAGCGACACGTTCCACGTGTTCGGTCAGATCCTGTCGGCGCTGGCACGGATGGGTCGGGCGTGCGACGACGCTCTGCCACGAGAAGCTCGCGGCGCTGATTCACGCGTGGGGCGAGTGCGTGGCGGCGGATGGCTACTTCTACTTCAGCGAGCATTCGAACGCGCCGCACTACACCTACGACAAGATGGTCGGCGGCCTGGTGGACGCGATCACCTACGCCGGCTCGCGCGAAGCCGCCGAGCTGCTCGCGCGCATCACGACCTGGGCGGAAGCGAACCTGGGTCGCAAGCGCGAGTACGCGTTCAATGCGGGTTCCGGCGAGACCGAGTGGTACACGCTGAGCGAGAATCTCTACCGCGCGTATCTGGCGACCGGCGACGTACGCTATCGAGAGTTCGCAGCGCTGTGGGAGTATCCGGCATACTGGAATCTGTTCCGCGACGGCAAGGACATGTTCGGTGCCGGGGTGCGGGCTTATCACGCCTACAGTCATGTCAACACGCTGGCTGGCGCAGGCGCCGCGTATCTGGTGAGCGGCGAGCCGCGCTACCGCGAGATCCTCGAGCGTGCGCACGACGTGCTGAGCGCGCACCAGCGATTCGCGACGGGTGGCTTCGGTCCGGACGAGCAGCTGCTGCCAGCGGCCGAGCTGGTGGCGCGCATGGGCGTGACGCACCATTCGTTCGAAACACAGTGCGGCACGTGGGCGGTGTTCAAGCTGTGCAAGTACTTGACGACGATCACCGGGCACGCGCGCTATGGCGACTGGGTCGAGCGGTTGTGCTGGAATGCGCTGGCCGCGAGCCCCGGCACCGACGCCAGCGGCTGCACGTTCTACTACTCGGACTATCACCGCGACGGTGCCAGCAAGGTGCTGTATCCGGAGCCGTTCTCGTGCTGCACGGGGACGCGGCCGCTGGCGCTCGCGGAGCTGGTCGACCTGATCTACTTCCGCGATGCGGACGCAGTCCACGTCAATCTGTTCCTGCCCGCGACGGTGCGCCTCACGCTCGGCGGTGCGCCGGTGAGCATCCGCCAGGTGACGCGCTTCCCCGAGGAGCCGCGCACCACCCTCGAGGTGATGTGCGCGCGACCGGTGCGTTTTTCGATTCGCGTGCGCGCGCCAGGGTGGCTCGCGGCTGCACCGCAGGCGACCGTCAACGACGCGGCGGTCGAGATCGCCCGCGACGCGCGCGGCTGGCTCGTGGTGACGCGCGAGTGGCAACCTGGCGATCGCCTGGCGGTGACCCTGCCGATGGCGATGGCGAGCGAGCCGTTCATCGCCGGTGAGCCGCTGCCGCGCGCGCTCACGCTGGGACCGCTGGTGCTGGCTGTGCGAGCCACCGATCAGCCGCCGCATCAGGCGATCGACCTCGATCATCCGGAGTCCGACCTCGAGCGCACCGAGGAGCCGCTCACGTTCCGGTTGCGGCGGGACCCGGCGGCGCTGGTGCGGCCGTTTTACACCGTGGCGCTGCACGAGCCGTACTTCATCGCGCTCGATCCGACCTCGCGCCGTGTCGCGCACTGGCTGCTCGCGTTCGCGGGAGCATGGCAGGACGCCGGGCGGTTCCGCTATGGCAACGTCGTCGGCATGAGCATGAGCTATCGGTTCACGGGCACGCGCGTGCGCTGGCTCGGCTGGCGCTTCGATGATGGCGGCCTTGCCGAAGTGGCGATCGACGGCCAGCGCGTTGCCGTGGTCGACCAGTACGGTCCCGGCCGCGACCTCGAGTTCGACTGGCAGTCCGCGCCGCTCGCGTCCGGCGCGCACACGATCAAGATCACGCTGCTCGCGGCGAAGAACCCGGCGTCGAAGGACCATTACCTCAACATTGCTGGCCTCGAGGTCGATCGCTGACGACGCCGGGTACCGTCCCGATCCCTGCGCGCGGCATCAAGCCAGCGAGACCGTCGCTGGCATGGCGATCCGCCTATTGAGCGCCCAGCCGCAACTCCAGCCCGGGTGTGAACGCCACGCCCCGGGAGGCACCGCGGTCCATCTCCACTGCCTGCACGAAGATCGCGAGCCCGCACAGGGAGTCATCACAGGGAATGCCTGCCGTGATGGAGAGGCCGGCGGCGGGTATCGGGACTTGCGGCATGAGCGCTGGCACCACGAGCAGGTTCCCACCCCAGGCAGTCGGCAGATCGGTGGCATTCAAGCCAGCGAAGACCACGCCGGTGGTGTCGGCACCCGACGAGTTGTCGGCGAAGATCTCGAGACTCGCGCAGAGGACGGGATTCGCTTTCGCCACGAGTGCAGGGATGCCATTGGTGCCCGGCCAACCAACGCCATAGTTGGTCCACGATGCCGGGATCGAGCAGCCTCCGGCCGGACTGTACAGCTCGGCAGACTTGAGGAACCCGGTGCCGTCCTGATAGCCGCCGGCAGCGAGCACCAGGCCGCTGCCGAGCAACGTTGCCGTTTGACCATAGCGCGCGGTGTTCAAGCCGCCGGTCACCGACCAGCTGCCGGTGATCGGATCGAACAGCTCGGCGCTGGACAGTGGACCCAGCCCTGGATTCCAGCCACCGGCAGCGAGCACTTGCCCGTTCTGCAGCAAGCTCGCCGCGAAGTGATAGCGGCCGGTGTTCAAGCTGCCGGCATAGGCCCAGGTACCCGAGGTCGGGTCATACCGCTCGGTGGAAGCGACCGCGCCGCTGCCATCCCAACCGCCGGTGGCGAGCACTCGACCATCAGGAAGCAGGGTCGCGGTGTAGATCGTGCGCCCATGCTGCAAGCTGCCAGTCAAGGTCCAGGCGCCGGTCGCGGGGTCGAACAGCTCCGATCTCCTGACGTAGCCGCCGGCGAGACTGTAGCCGCCGGCCACGAGCACCTTGCCGTCCCGCAGCAGTGTGGACGTCTGCAAGTAGCGGGCATCATGCAGGCTGCCGGTCCTGGTCCATGCTCCCGTGGCCGGGTCGTACAGCTCGGCACTGGTGAGGTAGCCGCTGAGCGTGTTGAAGCCGCCGCTGACGAGGACCTTGCCGCTCGCGAGCAGCGTCGCCGCGTGCAGGTAGCGAGCATCGTGCAGGCTGCCAGTGGCAGACCAGGTGCCGGTGGTCGGGTCGAACAGCTGGGCGTTGTCCAGGAATTCGTGGCCGTCGTATCCCCCGGCCACGAGCACTTTGCCATTCTGCAGCAAGGTCGAGGTGTGCAGCTCGCGCGCGTGCAGCGTGCCGGCGGCGGTCCACGCTCCGGTGGCGGGATCGTACAGTTCGGCGCTGGCGAGAAAACCCGCGACGCCCAGGCCGCCCGTGATCAGCACCTTGCCATTCTGCAGCAAGGTCGCGGCGTGCTCGTAGCGCGCCGTCTGCAGCTGGCCGGTGTATGCCCACGACCCGGACGCCTCTGCCCGAGGCGCGGGGGAGCCGGTGCCGCCGGCGCCACTCCCGTAGGCAACGCTGATCACGAACGCCGTCACGATCACTGGCACCAAGGCGGGGTATCGCTTCACGGAATGAACCTCGATGAGGGAATGAGCTCCGGGCAGGACCAATGAGCGGCGATGGGCAAACCGGGTGCCGCCAGCGCCGCTTCACGCAAGCGCCAGGCCTCGCGGGCTGACCTCCTGCGACTGGTCCGTTTCCCGCCGTGGGCGGCGGCTTTTTCGCGATCGTATTCTCTCGCGGCTGCCCCGGCCGCTGCCAACCGGCGGTCGTGAGCAGCACGACGACGAGGCGCCGGGCTGGCGGTCCTGCCGTTGGCAGCACGTATCCAATACCGGCTCGACCGTGGAGCGTCGTCCGCTAGAATCACGCCGCGGCGATTCTCGAGGGAGGCAGGGATGCACGCAGGATTGGCGCTCTGTACGGGCGCGCTCATCGGCCTGACCAGCTGCGCGGTGTTCGAGCGCGACAACCGCCGCTTGCTGAATGGGATCGACGACTGCGTGTCTCCCGAGTCGACGGCGACCAGGATCGCGTTGGCGCCGGTGGCAGTCCCGGTGGGAACGGTCGCGCTCGCCACCGACATGTTCCTCGTGCATCCGGCATGCATGATCCCGCGCGCAGCCGATGACGTCTACGACCTCTACTGGCAGCCGCGCGAGATGGATGCATTTCGCAAGGCGCTGTTGTTCGTGCCGCTGGTGGTGCTGACGCCGATCACGTTCGCGGGCGACTGGCTGCTGCTCTCCATGTTCAACGTGCCCCGGCGATCATGACCCGTGCCCTCCCGCTCTTGCTGTTGACGCTCGGCGGTTGCGCGTTCCTGAACCGCGACAACACTCCCGCGCTCAACTGGGTGGAAGCGACGCTGCTGCCGGCGCCGGAGCAGCCGACCGCGCGCGTGCTCCTGTATCCGATCGTGTTCCCGTTGGGGCTGGCGGCCGTGATCGGCGATGCCTTCCTGCTGCATCCCGCGTCCGTGGTCGGCGACGCGATCGACGACACCGGCGATGCGCTGTGGCGCAATCTCGACTGGGACCGCGCCTACGTCACCGAGTGCGCGGCGCTGCCGTGGCGGGTGCTCGCCACCCCCGTGGTGCTGTCGTGCGTGTTCCTGGTGCGCGCCGCGTTCGACATCCAGCGCCGCGTCGATGCCGCGCGCGAGCAGGAGAAGGTCGCGGCACCCGTGCCGCAGCGCGACGTGCAGCAGCCAGCGCTCGACCTCGCTCTGCAGGAGTGCGATCGCCTGCTGCAGCAAGGCGACGCACTGGCGGCGCTCGAGCGCCTCACGCAGCTCGATCTCGAGAACTGCCCGGTCGCGCAAGGCAGCCGTGCGCGCGCGATGCTGCTGCGTGCTGCCCATCGCTGCCGGCACTACGAGTGGTTCACCAGGGCCAGCTCGTGGTATCTCGGCCCGGCCGCCAACGAGTCGCTCGTCCAGCTGCTCGCGGAGATGGCGAACGACGCCGATCCGTATGCCCGCTGGAAGGCGATCTGGTTTCGCCTCGCGGTCTGGCACCAGCCGATCGCGCCCGAGCCGACGCTGCGTGCCGGTTTGCAGGACGCATCGCCGTTCGTGCGCTACAGCACGCTCGCATTCCTGTGCGAAGCGGGCACGTACGAGCGATCGGGCGTGCTCGCGGGAACACTGCTGCAGGCGCGCGCTGCGCTGCAGACCGAGCTCGCGGCGATCGCCGAGCACGACGCGGAGGCGATGAACCGCGCCGCGGCCACCGACATCCTGCATCAGCTCGCGCGCTGAGCACGCTGTCCGCTCGGTGAAGAACCGGCGCCGCCGGACCGTTGCCTCAACATCGCTGGCCTCGAGGTCGATCGCTGACGACGCCGGGTCCTGTCTTCACGCGGCTTCAGCGGCCATCGTCGCCGAGGCGATCCTCGACGGTCAGCGCTTCGAGCCTGGGCGTGCCGACGGCGCGACCGACGATGACGAGCGTGTAGATCTTGCCCGCTTCCAGGTGGACGAACGGCACGTCGAGCACCGGCGTCTTCTCGCCTTCGCGATGGATCTTGACCGATCCGGTCACCGGATTGACGTCGCCATACCTGCTGGCCGACTTGAAGTTGATGCCGGTGAACAGCGGCTTCTCACCGCCCGAGAGGCTGACGTCGATCTCGCTCAGATCGGCGGCGCCGTTGATCACGCGCAGCTTCGCCTTGCCTGCCGGCGGCGGCGAGAGGTCGTCCTCGAACACCCGCAGATCGGCCTTGGCCGCTTGCCCTTGCGGGAACGCGGCCACGGTGTAGTGCTCGCCCCTCGCGATCCCTTCACTCTCGACGGCGAGCGGCTCCGCCATGTGCTGGCCGCTCGGCCGGATGCGGAACTCGATCGAGTCGTGCTGCACTTCCTGGAACGGCGTGATCGTCTTGTAGGTCACGGTCGTCAGGATCAGCATCGAGTTGCCATACAGATCGACGGCGGCGACCTCGGGCACGGCGTGAATGAACCGCACCAGCGCGGTGTTGCGCTTCTCCATGGCGCGGGCGGGTGGCGCCTCGGTGGCGACCTGGTCGGTCCTGCTGGTCACCGGGAAGCGCTGATCGGTGTCGGACTGACATGCGGCGAGTGCCAGGGCGGCAGCGCCGAGACAGAGTGCTCTCGTGGAAGACGGCATGGTGGACTCCTTCATGCAATGCGATCCGACGCGCCTCGACGTCCTCCAGGAGCGACTCATTCAGCTCTCTGGTACGACACGGACGCCTCCGACTGCGCGACGATCTCGCGGTGGTCCTCTGCAATCACCATGCCGGCCCGGTCGGGGGGAGCACACGTGCCGCGGTCACGGACGCGTTGCGTCGCGCAGCTCGGCAATCAGGCCGTCGAGATGGCGGCGCAGCTCGGCGTCGGTGTTGCGCGGGTCGGCGAGCGCGACCTGCAGCTCGTTCAGCGCCTCGACTGGAGCGCCCCGCGCGCGCAGCACCTCGCCCAGGGTCGCACGATAGTAGCAGCCGTTGCGAGGGTCGACCTCGAGCGCGTGGCGGGCGAGGATCTCCGCCTGGTCGAGATCGCCATGGTGCGCGCACAGCGAGTCGGCGAGGTTGTTGGCAGTGGGTGCGTCATCGGGATAGAGGGCGAGGATGGCAGCGTAGCGTTGCTGCGCCGTCGCGACGTGGCCCAGAGCGAGCTCCACGCCGGCGAGGTTGTACGCGGCCTCGAGATCGGCGGGGAACCGGTCGAGGTGCGCGCGGTAGCAGCGCGCGGCGTCTTCCAGCCGGCCTTGTGCTTGCGCGTGCGCGGCGCGCGCGGCGAGCTCGATGTCCACCTCTCGCAGCAGGACCAGGGCGTAGCGCGACGGCCAGGTGCTGGCGAGCTCGGCGAAGCTGATGACCGCACCGGCGTCGCGCGCGTCCTTCAACACGAGCAGCTCGCGCGTGGCGTCGTAGCCGTCGATGATTTGATAGTGGTAGGTCTGCCAGGGCCAGGCGCCGACCTTGCGCAGCACGATCACCGGCGATCCGGCGTCCAGCCAGCGCAGCAGGCTCGTGATCGAGCAGCCGTAATGTGCGCGGCACCAGCCCGAGGCGTCGCGCAGCGCGCTCGAGATCGAACGGGAACAGGCCATGGGCCGCGGCGAGGTAGGTATCGGCGCCGAGCTGCTCGGTCGATGCCGTGACACCGCAGGCGGTGGCCACCGCCGCGAGCGCCGCCGGACCGCAATGCTCGCGCTGCTCCTGGCTCACCGCCGGGACGCAGTCGAGCAGGCGGCCGGCAACGCGGCCGGCGAGGAGATCCGCGCGCAGCGCCTCCTGGCTCGGGGTCGAGGTGCAGGCGCACGTGCACGCTGCCAGCAGCGCGACGGCAGCGCCAGTGCGCGCGAACGGGCGCATGCTCACAGCTTGCCGATCACGACGAGGATCAGAGCACGAGCAGCACGATCAGCAGCACGCCGACGACCAGACCCGATCGCATCGCCGCCGGCGTTGGCCTGCTCGATCTGCTGCGCCGCCTCGTGGATCTCCGCCGGCGACAGCGATGCCAGCCGCTGCGCGGCTTGCTCGCGGCTGATGCCATGCTGCAGCAGCTGATCCGCGACATCGGCGCGATCGATCGTCTGCTGCGGTGTCGTGATCTCGACGCTGAGCGCGCCGGCGCCGTCGATGGGACGCGGACCCATCTGGCCGGCATCGAGCAAGGCACTGGCGAGAGCGATCACGCTGATCACCAGCACGGGCAGTCGAGCGTTGTTCATGAGAGCTTTCATGTCGATTTCCTCTGAATGGCCGAGGTTGGTGAGCAGGCGTTGCAAACTGCCGAAATCGCCTGCCCGACAGCAAAGGCTACCCGGCTCGCGGTAGTTCTTGCCAGCGCGCGACACTGTGATGGCCGCTGGCCGCGGCCGCGGTCGGACAGTGTCCGGTCCGCCGGCACATCGCTTGCTCTTGCCCACCGGCGACCCGTCGAATCGATCGACGGGGTCAGATGATGTGATGGCGCCCTGAGGAGGTCGACCGATGTTGAAGAGCAGAATCAGCGTTCTCGCACTGTTCGTGCTGCTGGGCCACGCGGCCCAGGCTCAGCAGGACCCGCCGGCGCGCGGCAGCCCGAGCGACGACACCAGTGCGCGTGCTTCGACGCCACCCGGATCGTTCTACAAGGCCAGCGATCTCATTGGCTTCAGCGTGCGCAATGCCAAGGAAGAGAAACTGGGCGATATCAAGGACCTCCTGGTCGACATGAAGCGCCAATGTGTAGGTTTTGCCGTGGTCGCCTACGGCGGATTCCTCGGTATTGGCGACAAGCTGTATGCAGTTCCCTGGAATGCGTTCGTGCTGTCGAGCCGCGATCGGCAGGCGACGATCGACGTCGACAAGGAGAAGCTCAAGAACGCGCCGGGCTTCCAGAAGGACGCATGGCCGGCTGGCTATGACGAGAAATGGGCTGGCGACCTGTTCACGTTCTACGGCACGCAGCCGTACTGGCAGATGGGCGACACGATCGGCAAGCTGGGCGGTGCTGGCGCGGATCCTTTGGATCGCTTGAAGCAGCCGCCGCTCACCGGCGCGCAGCCGCTGCGCCTCTACCGAGCCAGCAACCTGATGGGGCTCAAGGTCGAGAATCCCGCCGCCGAGAGCCTGGGCAAGGTGGAGGATCTCGCCATCGACGGGGATCGCGGCCACGTGCTGTACGCGGTGCTGTCGTTTGGCGGGTTCCTCGGCATGGGCGACAAGTACTTCGCGATTCCCATCGACGTGTTCGAGCTCAAACCCGACGGCAAGGCGCTGGTGCTGAGCGTGGCGAAGGACAAGCTGAAGAACGCGCCTGGATTCGACCAGAGCGCCTGGCCCGACATGGCGAGTCCGCGCTGGACCACCGAGATCCACAAGTACTACGGCCAGAAGCCGTACTGGGAACGCCCGCAGGGCGAGAAGAACTGACCTGGATGGACAGTGTCCTGCCACGGGAGAGAAGTGTGCCTCGCATTCGTCTCCCGTGGCGCTCATCCACGGCCAATGGCCGATGAGGAGAGAATCATGCTGGAAACGATTGCCATACTGCTCCTGATCCTCTGGCTGCTCGGGATGGTGACCAACGTGACCGTGTATGGCTTCATCCACCTGTTGCTGGTGGTGGCCATCATCGCCGTGCTGATCCGGGTGATCCAGGGTCGCCGGCCGGTCGCGTGAGCGGTGATGCCGCGGCCATCACCGCAGCGCGGCGAGCGCGCCGGTGGGCGACTGCAGCCGCGTGGGTTCGAGCTCGAACACCGACCCGCCGTTCAGCAGCACCTGGCCCGCGAGATCGCTGAGCACGTCGCCCGTCTGGTCATCACCGCCGGCGCCCTCGCCGCCGAGCGCGGCGAGCGAGCCGGCGCAGCGCCTGCCATGGGCGAGGAACAGCAAGTGCACTATCCCCTGCCGAGCGCACGCGGCAATCTCCTCGAGGTCGCTCGAGAGCCGCCGCTCCTGGCGCGCCTGCTCGAGCTCGCGCTCGGCGAGCGTCGCGTGCTCCGCCATGGTCGCCGCCACCACGCGGTTCGCGAGCTTCAGGAACCGCCGCGGCGTGCTCGCGACCAGCGCGTGGAACAGGCTCGGCGACACGCTCACGCAGTGCCTGACGGCGTTGCGAACGTGGGTGAGCGGCTCGCTGCTCGCGAGCACCAGCGGTGCCGACTCGCCATGCAGCGCTTGCGCGAGATTGCGCTCGACGCCGATCACGAATGCGCTCCAGGCGCGCCGCGACGAGCCAGCGGCGGGCGGGATCGCCCGCGTCAGATCGATCACGTCCGCCTCGCCCATGCCGCCGACCACGAATCGTGCGACGCGATGGGCGAGCACGAGCAGGTGGAAGCGGCGGCCGTCGCGCAGGTAGGGCAGCACCGGCCGCACAGAGAACGTCGAGCCCACGCGCAGGCTCTCCAGGAACCACGACCGGCAGGAAGAACAGCCGCTCGAAGCCGGGCGCGCAGAACAGGGCGAGGCTGCCCTGGCGCGGCTCGAGCAGGGCTCGCTGCGAGAGCCGATCGGCCGCCTCGACGATCGGCGCCGCGCGGCGGTGCCGCCGGTGTCGAGCGACTCGAGCACGTGCAGCGCCGCCTCGCTCACGAGCTCCGAGATGTGGCGAGCGAGCTTCGCGCGAGGCGCGCGAGCCGTCCCGGGCAGCGGCTCGAACAGCGAGACGCATGGCCCGCGCCGGTGCCGCACCAGACGCTTCAGCTCCGCCACGCTCATGAGATGCACCATGGTTCGACCTGCCAGGCCAGGGCCGTGATGGTTTTTTGCAAGCCTCGTACCGCCGCCGCAATTCTCGATCGCGTGATGGTGAATGGTTTCGCCTGGCGGCTCGGCACCACGCCTCGGGCACCCGCGTAATTCCTACATGCCGCTCGGGCAAATGCGCCCGGCGGCGCGGCTCACTCGGGCACTGCTCGGTTCACGTCGCGCGCGCCGCTGGCAGGTCGCACTCGGTGCGGGCGCTGCGATCGCTGCGCGCGAGGCGGGCGCTGCCCTCACCGTCGCGCCGATCGGCGCGCTCGAGCAGCGCGAGCGCAGCCAGGCCGCCAGCCGACATCGCCGCGCCCAGCGTGCCGCGGCGCGCGATGCCCAGGGCGACGAGGCCGGTCACCGCCAGCAACCGACTCGGCTGCGGGATGCCATGCAACCAACGCTGCACGCCGCCGGCGACGCTTGCCGCGGTCCCTTCGACGCTGCGCACGAGGTCCCTCTTGCGGCGCTCGCCCTGATCGGGATCGAGGAAGTACATCGCCAGAGCGCCGAACGCCGCGCCTTTGATGAAGCCCATGCGGGACTCCTTTCCGTGCTGTCACGCCGTGGGTGCGCGGCAAACGCGGTGCCGCACGTCAACCGCTCGCGGCGCTCACGGGCCTGAGCCCGCGCAGCTGCACGATGAAGTCGCGCGCCGCGAGCAGCGTGGACACGACCTCGTCCGCGCCGGTCGAGCTCAGCCACGCGTCGCGCGGCTCCGCTTCGCTGATGCCCGAGGGCGCGCGCAGGATCATGATCCTGGTCTCTGGACCGGCCGCTCGCAGCCGCTTGCACAGCTGGCGCGCGTGCATGGCGCCGCCGGGGGCCAGGTTTGCCACGCACAGGAGACGCGGCGCGCGCTCGGTCGCGCGCGCGACCATCTCGCTCATCAGCAGGTCGGTGGACAGCACCTCGACCTCGGCATCGCGTGCGCTCAGCTGGCGCAGCATGACGAGCAAGAGCTCGTCTGCCTCGTCGCTGGCGGGGCAGCCGCACACGACGACCCTGGGAACGTCGACCGGCCAGGCCGCAAGATCGCGCGCGAGCTCGCGCGCCGGCGGTGGCGCCGGCAGCGGGTCGAGGTCTTCGACCAGGTCGCGCACCAGGCGATGGATCGTGCGCCGATCGTCGGTGGTGAGCGCGCCGGCCAGGCTGTTGTGCTTCGCCCGGGCGAGTGCCGGGACCAGGAGCTCATCGAAGATCTGCTCGGCGGGATGGCTGGCGAGGTAGGTGCGCGCCAGGTGCGAGGCCTCGTCCTCGTCGCGCGCGAGCAAGCGCTGGTAGAACACGGCTGGCACGTCGGTGCCGAGCTCGTCGCTCATCAGCACCAGGAGGAACCCCATCTCCGGGACGTACTTCGCGATCACCAGCACGCAGACGGTGAGCGGTGTGGCGAGCAAGAAGCCGATCGGTCCCCACACCGTCGTCCAGAACGCGATCGCCACCAGCAGCGCGACCGGCATCACGCCCGCGGTGTTGCCGTAGAACAGCGGCTCGATCACGAACGCGCACACGGCGTCGAGCGCGAGCACGTACGCGAGAATGAAGAGCGGCCACAGCCAGCCTTCCATTGCCGCCAGGCTCATCAGCGCCGGCAGCGCCGCTGCCACCACCGATCCCACGTAGGGGATGAGACGCAGCACCGCCGCGAGCGCGCCCCACAGGAGGACGTAGGGCAGACCCATCAGCCACAGGCCGACGCCGACCAGCAAGCCGAAGGCGGCGTTGAGAGCGAACTGCGCGAGCAGGTAATGGCTGATCCTGCTGATCGCCTCGTCCAGGAGCCTGGTGGTCGCCGGCAGGCGACCGAAGCCGACCAGCCGCAGGAGGCGATTGCGCAAGTCATCGCGGCTGGTGAGCAGGAACAGCACCAGCGCGATCACCAGGCCCGCGGTGACGAGCTGCGTCACCACGAACTCGACCGTGGTCGGCAGCCGGCTCAGGATCGGCGAGTCGCCCTTCACCACCACTTCTTCCGGCGCTTTCTGGCCCGGCTGCCGCCCCGAGGTCTCGTCGCTCAGCCGCTCGGCGAGCGCCGTGAGGCGCTCCAGCACGCCGCCCTTGCCGGCGCTGCGCAGGTCCTCGATGCGCTTGCGGATGTTGTCCTCCCAGCGCGGCAGCTCGCGGCCAATGCTGCCGAGCTCGTGCCAGGTGCCCCAGCCCAGCAGCCCGAGCGCCGTGAACGAGAGCGTGGTGATCACCAGCACGGCGAGCGCGCGCGGCAGCCCGAGCCGCCGCGCGATGCCGACGAGCGGCGTGAGGATCAACGTGATCAGCATCGCCAGAGCGATCGGGATCAGCACCGCGCGCCCGAACCACAGGCCGGCGATCAAGAGTGCGGCGATGATCAGCCGGCGCAGCTGCGGCGTCGGGCTGCGCTCGACCGGCAGCGCGCGGGTGCCGGCATCACTCGCAGCAGGGCTCTGATCTCGCAGCATCGCTCCCTCACACGTCCGGTCTGGCGGCGTGATGCGCGCTCGTTCCCGCGCACGGTTTGCACTGGGCGCGTGTTTGTTTTACATCGACCGCATCGCGGCTCGCGGTGCGACCTGAAGTGCAAACCTCATGCCTCCCGCGGGCGCGCGTGCTCGCGGAGCGGGCATTGGCACCTGAGTTGCACGTGACGTCGCGTGGTTTCGTCTCGATGCGATCTTCTGCGAAAGGCATGCAGTCATGACTCAGGCAAGCTCCAAGAACATCGCCGACGGGATCCGCTCGCACGTGAGCGACATCGGCGCGGAGATGCGCGACCTCGCGGATGCTGCGAAGCAGACGGTGAGCGACACCATCGAGCAGGTGAAGGAAGGTGCGGCGGACTCCTATGCGTTCGGCAAGGAGAAGGCCGCCGATCTGCAGAAGGGCGTGCAGAGCCTGGTGCGGGAGCAACCCGTCACCGCGCTCCTGGTCGCGGCGGGCGTGGGGCTGCTCGTTGGCTTGCTGTGGAAGCGAGCCTGAGCGATGCGCGGCCAGTGCAGGCAACCCCTGGTGCGATCCCTGCGCGCGGCCAGCGCGCGACGCGAGGCGAGCGATGCTCGCTGAACCGCGTACGGCCGCTCGACCCGATGGCGCTGCGGCCGAGGATCGGAACGAAGGGGCGGCACCCACCGGAGCCACCGATCGGCTGCAGGAGCTGTGGCAGAGCGTCCGGGCGCTCGAGGATCAGATCGCCCGTCTCGTCAGCGCCAGGACCGGGCAGCTCAAGCTGACCTTGAAGAGGCTCTTCCTCACGCTGGCGCTGGCCCTGGTCGCGGGCCTCGTGCTCGCGGCCGCGGTGGTGGCGGGCGTGGCGCTGCTCGCGGTGGGCATCGCCGATGGGCTGAGCCAGCTGCTCCGCTCGTGGTGGCTCGGCCACGTCGCCACGGGGCTCCTGCTGCTGCTCGCGATGCTCGGCGGGCTCTGGGCCGCGGTCCGCTTCCTCGCCACCTCGAGCGCGCGGCGCACCATCGCCCGGTTCGCCGCCTGGCAAGAACACAGGAGCCGCATTGAACCGACCCCCTCGAACCAGTCCAAGCTCGCATCGTGAGCGCGAGCAGCAGGCATACCTCGAGCGGCAAGCGGCCGAGGCGAGCGATGCGATCCGCGCCTCGCTGCAAGACATGCGGCAGCAGGCCGCGGCGCTGCTCGATCTGCGCCTCTGGGCGCGGCAGTTTCGATCATGACCAGCGCACGGGCGATGCTCCTTGGCTTCGCTGCCGCGTCCGTGCTGGTGCCGCAGCGGAGCGCGTCGCCTGGCGCCACGCTCCTGCAGGCGCATGGCCTTTGGCTGCGCCGGCTGCGGCACTCGGCTGGTGTTCCTCCAGGTCGGTGATGCTGTCGTCCCTGGGCGCGGTGCTGCGTGGCCGCTCGCCTGCGGCGGCGCCGGATGATCAGTCGGCAGCGGCTCGCATGCGCCCATCGCCGAGCACGCCTGATGCTGGACCGACCTGGGCTTCACCATCGACTGGGTGGCGCGGTGGGTGCGCGCGACCCGGCGCGTCACGGACCAAGCGGCGGCACACCGGTTCCATGACCGGCGTAGACCTCGGCCGCGACTCCCAGCCGGTGCAGGCGGTCCTGCGCATTCAGCATCTCGCGATGGTGCGCCTCGGCGATGAGGTGCACCTCGACCGGCAGGTCGGCGGCGAGCGCCGCGCGATAGCTCTGCTCGGCGACGTCCTCCTCCCGCTCGCACTCGGCGATCACCGCCTGGTCGTCCTTGCCGATGGCGAGCGTCGCGTACTGAGCCAGCCCCGGTGCACGGCGGCGTTCATCGTGCCCGAGTCCACCGGTGTTGCGTCGAGCCGGCGCACCGCACCCTGCAGCTCGCCCGCAAAGACGGCGCGCTGGCGCGACGGCACGGACAGCGTCCGCAGCTGTTCACTGCGTGCCGACTCGGCGGCCACGCGAAAGCACTGCTCGCCATCTGCAGGTGGCGATCAGATCATTCATCACCTTGATTGTCTGCGTGAGTGGCATCACCATGGTGTTTGCATCCTCAGGGGACGATGAGGCGCGGCCGGCCGCATCACGCTCCGTGATCGGCCGCTGCCGCCGCGCGATCTCGGCGGATCGCGCTTGCGGTCTTCGTCTTCTTTGCAAACCTGCATTCCGCGACCGAGCGTGCGCGCGAGATCCGGGGCCAGGCGAGCGGCGCTCGTTTTGGGACGATTGGCTGGGGACCCGATGGCGGCCACGGACCCGATCGTGCTGGTGGTGGACGACTTCATGGTCCGGGCTCGCGTCCGGGACGTGGCGAAGTCGGTGGGCGTGCTGGTCGTGGCCTGCGACGCGCTGCATGCCCGCGCCCGGGTGCGAGAGCTGCGCGCGCGGCGTGCTGCTCGATCTCAGCCTGAAATCGGCGTCGGCGATCCAGGTGATCGAGGGATCGCAGGGCGATCCCGCGCTCACCGCGCTGCCGCTGCTCCTCTTCGTCTCCCGCGCCTGGACGTGGATCTCGCCGAGACCGCGCGCCGGGCAGGAGCCACCGAGGTCCTGCCGCGCTCCCGGTTTCACCGGCAGCTCGTGGAAATCTTGCTGTCGCTCGGTGCCTGAGCCGCCGCTGGAGCGCGCCAGCCATGGCGTTCCAGAGCAAGACGCCGCCTCGTTTTCCGGGCCTCGTCAAGAGGAGTCTTGCAGGTTGCGGGGCCGAGCGATAGCCTAAGCTCCGCTAACGGCTCCAACCCTCATCACTCCACGCGCGACCCGCACTGGAAGGGCGAGGCGCAAGGCTCGCGCAGGCGAGGCGCAGATTCGCTCGACCTCTGTTTCCGAGGGCTGACTCGACACCCGTGATGTTCGCAACCGTGACCGGCCCTGACTGCGCGTGCTGCTTGTTCCCGTCCCCATCCGGCGGGGCTTCGATTCTTGAAGACCTTGGAGGTTTCAGCTCATGACCGTTTCGCGTCAATGGGTCACCATGTTGTCTACGGTGCTCGTGCTCGGCGGCACTGCGACGGCGTTTGCGGGCGTCGATCAGGACGCGTTCCGCGCGCGCTTCGGCAACCGCCTGCGGCTCAATGTGTCGACCGAGACCGGCTACGTCCAGGACGTGCTGGGAACGGCGATCGACCTCGGTTATCGCCCGAGGAGCGATGAGGACTTCGCCGAGCTCGGCCGCTCGTTCATCGATCAATCCGCCGATCTGTTCGGCGTGAGCGGCGCGGAGCTGTCGGCGGGCGAAGTTCAGCATCATCAGCTGAGCAAGATCGGCAGCACCGACAAGGTCTCGGTCGAGTACGGCCAGCTCGCCGGGTCGATGAGCGTCAAGGACGCCTCGGTGTGCATCCTGTTCGATCTGGACGGGCGCATCCTGTCGGTCCAGAACCAGACCGTTCCGGGCGCGTACGCGGTCGCGCAGTCGCCGTCGGTCACCAGCGATCGCGCGCTCGCCGTCGCCACCCGCGCGTTCGGCCACCCGGTGATCGAGGTGCGCGGCAACGAGCTCGCCATCGTCCGCCACGAAGGCAAGGCGGCGCTCGTGTACCTGGTGGAGCTGCGCTCGTCGGACAACGACAACGGCGCGCCGGTGCAGGAGCGCCTCACGATCGATGCCCGCACCGGTGACGTGCTGGGCCGCGAGAACACCATGCACTTCTTCACCGATCTCACCGGCAACGTGAACGGCTGGGCCTCGCCCGGCATTCTGCCGGACAAGTCGAGCAATCCCGAGGCCACCTTCAACCTCGACTACGTGCGCGTCGACTCGCCGAT
>JAXMBY010000052.1:0-48342 GCA_046349655.1 Planctomycetota bacterium | reverse complement strand
CATAGCTCTCGGGCGTGCCGTGATCAACTGCATCCGGGCGATCGAACCAGCGATCACCGGCATGCCGCGACAGCCACGCGACGAGCAGCAGGGCACCGGTGCCGATCAGCCTCACGATTCGCACGATCGCTCCATGGACTCGAACTCCTCCAGCCCCGCGCGCAGCACGTCGGCGAAGCCGCTCGGGATGTGGCCGGCGCGCTGCACCAGTACGGTCTCGTCGCGTGGATCGAGCATCACATAGTACGGCTGGCTCGAGTGCGCGTAACGCTCGACTTCCATGCGGCGGAATTACGCATGGCGCGCTTCCTTGCGATCCACGTACAGGCGCGCACGCACCATCCGTGCGAACCGGGCTTGCACCTCCGGCAGCGGAAACACGGAGCGCTCCATCACCCGGCAGTTGCCGCAGTGCCGGTCTTGCTCGCGCTGCCGTCAGCGCAGCCCGATAGTCGTCGACGAACCAGCCCTCGGCGCGCACGAGGTCATCGTCGGTCGGCGCGGGCGACAGGATCGTGGCCATCGCCAGCGTGACGAGAGCGTTGATCATGAACCCCTCGAAGGGTGTTGGAGACGAATGATTGACCGACGATCGATGGTCTACGGCGTGGTCGCCCCACCCCCCTCACGCATCGATCATCGGGAAGGTGCCACTACCGATTGAAATACATCGCCCTGAATGCGTGCGCGGCAACTCCGATCAAGAGGTACTACAAAGCTGACAGCATCTTGAGCGCCGAGACCACCATCGGCGTTAGACCAGCAATAGACTTGGCGCTCACTGCGCAAGGGAATCGCCGAGTAGCGCTTGTCGTTGGGTGGTCCATTCTCGCACGCGGAACCAGCCTTCGCGGTGACAACTGCAGAACTTGCATGCACCCGCCATCACATCATGCGCGTCATTCGTCGCCGACGCGTGCTTTGCCGCATGGATGAGCATCAACCGCCCCCGCGCCTCAAGGCTCCGGGGACGGAGCTCGCTTTGCATCCACACGTGAGCGGTCAGTCTTGAGTCGATCACGTCGCATGCGAGGAGAACGACATGAAGCTCTCGTTCGTACCCGAGATGGAAAAGCAGTGCGTTGCAGCTGTCACCACCGCCGGCAGCCATCACTCGGCCCGATGTGATCAGCGTGGGGCGCTACGATGGCGACAGCCTGCTCGACCTTGCGGTGTCGGCGCCAGGAGATCCTGGCACCAGCCCCTGCGTGGGACAGGTCTTCATCTTTCCTGGTACCTCCTTCCCAGCCTCGGCGGCATCGTTCGTGGCGAATCCACCGAGCTTGACCGCGGATGATCTGTTCGGCTACGACCTGGTCTGGGGTGATCGAGACGGTGATGGCATCGATGAGCTGCTGGTTGGATCGCCGTGGTTCGATTACGATCAACCGGCGCCGCCCGGATATCGCGGCGAGGGCCGCTGCGTGCTGAAGAAGTTCACGGCTCCCGCGAACACGACCACGATCGATGATCCATCCGACGAGGAGCTCCCTGGCTCGTTCCTCCCGTACCGCTGGGGCCACGCCCTCGCGAGCGGCAGGCTCGATACGAACGGCAGGATCGACTTCGCGATCGGCAACGCGATGGCGACCTACCAGACGATCTCGCAAGCGGGTGAGGTGCGCGTGGTGATCTATCAGTGAGACGATTGGCCCAAGAGCCGGCCGAGGGACTCTCATGATCAGATGGATTCTCGTCGCGTCCGTGATGGTCGCCGTGGCCGCGTTCGCCGCCACGGCGAGGAGCCAGGCGACGCTCTTCACGTTCGAGGGCGATCGCGTGGACGACGAGTTCGGCAATGCGGTGAGCGCCCTGGGCGACATCGATGGCGACGGTGTCGGCGATCTCATCGTCGGCGCCTGGCAGTATGGGTCCTTTAGTAACGGCGGGTATGCCCGCGTGTACTCGGGCCGTGATGGGCATGTCCTCTTCACGTTCCACGGTGACAACTTCGATCCCTGGGGCGATGGAGATGGCCTTGGCTGGTCGGTGGCGGGGGCAGGCGATGTCAACGGTGACGGCCTGCCCGACATGATCGTCGGGTCTCCCTATGACGACCTGGTCAGCTTCAACAGCGGCAGCGCCAGGGTGTTCTCCGGCAAGAACGGCTCGCTCCTGTACACCTTCACCGGCACACCAGGCGATATCTCCCAGTTCGGGCTCGGCGTTGCCAGCCCGGGCGACATCAACGGCGACGGGTTCGCGGATCTCGTCGTGGGTGCGCCGCGCGACGACTCGTTCCAGCCGGCGGCGGGTACGGTCTGGTTTTTTTCCGGCGCCAACGGCGCGGTCATGGACCGATTCGCCGGTGAGAAGACGGCAGACAATCTGGGCTGGTCCGTGGCCGCGGCGGGAGACCTGAATGGCGATGGGTTTGGCGACTGCCTCGTGAGTGCGCCCGCGGCTGATTCACTGAGCTCCGCCGGGCGCGTCCTGGTCTACTCTGGCAAGGGCCGCGCCCTTCTGCTTACCCTCACCAATGGGCTCTCGACCGACCAGCTGGGTTTTTCCGTGGCTGGCGTGGGCGACGTCGACGGTGATGGGGTTCCAGATATCCTCGCGGGTGCCACCGGCGACGGAACGACGGGCTTCAAGGCAGGCTCGGCCACGCTGTTCTCTGGTCGCGATGGCGGCGCGTTGTCCCGGTGGTTTGGCGAGCGCACGAAGGACCACTTTGGCACTTCGGTGAGCGGCGCCGGTGATGCGGACACCGACGGCACGCCGGATCTGATGATCGGGATGTGGAACTCGTCAACACCTCCGGTCACTGGGCATGCGAACCTGTTCTCGGGAAGGACGAGCCTGCTGCTCTACCAGTTCGAGGGTGCTGCCGGATTGTATGACGAGTTCGGCCGTTCCGTAGGTGGTGCCGGGGACATCAACGGCGACGGTCTCACCGACGTGATGATCGGCGCGCCGCGCCATGACCCCTACGGCAAGGATGCCGGCGCCGCCTTCGTCCTGGCCGGAAGCCCGCTGTTCCTGAACGCACAGCCGCGCGTCGCAGGTGCAGGTCAGATCGTCACGGTCACGGCACGCGAGCAACCCGCGGACACCGACGCGCTCCTGGTGATGGTCGCCGTCAACGGCACCCCGGTGTTCGTACCGCTGGTGAGGGGCACTTTCGATCCGACCGAGACGTGGCAGATCTCGGACCAGGTTCCGCCAGGGCTGAGCGGGCTCACCGCCACGTTTCGCGCCTATGCACGCAACGGTCCCTTCGGCCACGTCGTGCCGAGCGGCGACGAGACGATCGCGTTTCAGTGAGGTTCCTCAGCAGAATCGCCCCGGCGATTCCGTGATCTGCAAGGCGACGCGGAGCGGCATGGGTGATCGCGATGTGGCCGCATTCGTGATGGGCGCGAGCCTGATCATCGACGGCGGCTTCCCAGCGTAACCATCATCACTCCCACGCGGCCCATCACTGCACGCGGCCGCGCATGATCGCCTCGACCGAGTAGCGACCCGACAGCTTCTTGGCGCGGGCCACCGCCTGCGACGAGTACTGCACCGTGATGTTGCCGTTCACGCGCAGGCCGCCGGTGCTCATGTCGTCGCCGATGAGCAGCGAGCCGTCGATCATCTTCTGGTCGTTGCCGCCGCCGCCCGAGAACACCACCCGGCCCAGCACCGCAACGATGCCGGTGTACGCGAACGAACCGCTGATGTCGAGGTCGCCCACGACCAGCAGCATGCCCGCACCTTTCGACGAGCCGGATAGCTTGAGCGTGCCGGTCACGTACGTGACCTTGAAGTCGTCCTTCGCCGCATCGCCGAGGTCGGCGTCGTTCAGGTGCGTATCGCCCGTCAGCCGCAGCGACGCCGAGGCCTTGTAGAACTCGATCAGGTCGGCGACCAGCGTCGAGTCGCTGCGCTGCGCGATGCTCGGGCTGCCGCCGAGCCCCTTCACGTTGTCCCACTGCTTCTTGCTGATCTGCTGCTTGATGTCGTTCGGGCTCGCCAGCGACGTGATCGCCGGACGCGCGCCATCGGCGCCCGGGTTGCCGGTCGTGTAGTCCTTGTCGTTGCCGTCGAACAGGAAGGCATTGCCGTTCAAGGTCAGCGTCACGTCCGGGTCCTGCAGGAAGATGGCTTCCCGCAGATCGTAGTCGAAGGTGCGCTCGCGCACGATCGCGGTCAGCACGCTCGCGACCGAGCCAGGTCCGTCCGCGAGCTCGCCGGCAACCGTGCGCGGGTTGGTGAAGCCGCGCGCGACCACGCGCAGGAACGTGGATGAGCTGTCGGTCCAGCGGTCGACGACGTCGTACACCACGGCGCCGTCCTCGAGCGTCGCGCTGCCGCCGTCGAACGCCGGGTTGGCCATCAGATCGGTGATGGTCATGTCGATGCCGGAGTTGGCGAGCGCGTCGGCGGTGTGAGCCTGCGCGCGCGCGCCGTGCTCGTGCAGCCGGTAGGTCGCGATCGACAGGAACGCGAACGTGAGCAACACCAGTGGCACGACGATGCCGAGCGCCGCGAGCGTGATGATGGCGCGCTCGCGCCGTGCGCGAACGATCCGATCGCCGCCGGTCCTGGTCGCGTTCATGACTCTCCTCCTCAGTCGTTCACGATCGTGAGCACGAGCCTCTGGGTCTCTGCGAGCACGCCGCCGGCAGGGCGGGACTCGGCGAGCGTGAGCGTGCACGACAGCTCGTCGGTGCTCTTCACGAATCGGGCCGCGGTGACGCCGGAGCGCAGCACCTGACGCCCGCGCGGGTCGATCCGCACCAGGATGCCCTCGTCGGCGATGCCGTCGCCGTCGTTGTCGATGCCGTCCGGCAGCTCGCCGGCCTCGAGCTCGAACTGGTAGGACACGACCGGTCCGTGCTCGACGCCCGCGCTGGTGACGTTGACCACGGCTGCGCACTGCACGTTGTCGTACTCGATGCCATCCTGCATCGGTGCGACCGCGTCGTCCTCGACCACCGCCAGCGTCGACAGGCCGCCATACTCGAAGTCCGCGCGCACCGACTCGAGGGCGCGTTCCAGACCGGCCGTGAGATCATGGCGCGCGGAAGATACCAATGCCGACCTGGCCGACGAATCGAGGCTCCGCATCACCACGATCGTCGCGCCCACGACCACGCTCGCCGCGAGCACCACTTCGAGCAGCGCGAATCCGCATGATCTGCGCATGGTCAGTTCCCGGCGCCGCGGCGGTCGGCCATGCGCACCCGGCGCGTGAGCTGCCGCTGGGACTCCGGGCCTCCCCAGGCCACGCTCAGCGCCACGTTGGCCAGGTTGGGATTGTCGAACGTCACCTGGATCTCGGTGTGGTCGTCCTTGCCGTCGCCGTCGACGTCCACGTTCCAGTCGAAGGCGTGGCCGCTGCGGGCTGGCAGCGTGGCGAAGTCCGCCGCGCGCAGCAGCTCGAGCTGGCGCAGCACCGTGGCCTCGGCGCGGCTCTGCGCCGCATGCTCGCGCTGCATCGCACCGATCTCGCTGCCCACCTTGCACACGGCGAGGAAGCTGAGCGCGAGCAGTGTGGTGGCGAGCAGCGCCTCGTACAGGATCACGCCTCGGCTCTTCCGGGGGTTCATTCGGGCCTCCCCATCGACCCGTCACCGCGCAAGCGTCATGGTACTTATCGGCGTGCGCGTCGCTGCGCGCTGCCGACATTCGTGCACGTCTCGCTGGACGGCGGCGCGTGATCGGAGATCGGCCTCGATGCAGGCGCTCTTCTCGGGCGCAAGCGGGTCCGGCTGGTTTCGCAACAGCGCGATCGGCGCTGGCTCGAGGGCCGCTCGGGGTGAGCGTGACGCACTTGCCGGCGAGCAGGCAGCGCTGGCTGATCGGCAACGACTGGCCGGCGCTCAGCGCGCGACCAGCGTGGCCTCGATCTCGAGCTCGGTGCTGCCGCGGCGCACGCGGATCGTGATCGTGTCGCCGGGCGCGTGCGCCTTCAGCACCGCGGCGTACGCACGCAGATCGGCGATGTCCTTGCCGTCGATCGCGAGGATGAGATCGTTCGCCTGCAGGCCCGCCTTCGCCGCCGGTGAGCCCTCGATCACCGCGGCCACCTTGATGCCGGGGCCGGCGAACGTCATGTCCGGCGAGGTGCCCAGGCTGACGCGGCGCGCGCTGCTCGGCGCGGTCGCCGCATCTGGTCGGGCCGCGGGTGACGTGGCGGTGAGCGGCTCGGCGCGATCGGCGAGGTACACGAGCGCCTCGCGTGTGAACGTGGCCACCTTGATCATGCCGGGCGCATCGATCTTGTCGGCGGTGTCGCTGGGGCGGTGGTAGTCCGCGTTCGCGCCGCTGAACAGCTGAACCGCGGGCACGCCGGCATCGAGGAAGCTCTTCTGGTCGCTGCTGCCCAGGTCATCGTTGACCGGCGTCGATTCGACGCCAGTGGTGAAGCCGATGCCCATCGCGATGTGGATCCACTCGGTGGCGCTGCCGGTGCCGAGCACGATCAGCTTGCTCGTGCCGAGGCGTCCGACCGTGTCGAGGTTCAACATTGCCAGCGCGCGTGCGGCCGGCCAGCGCGCCATGTGCGCGACGTAATGCCGCGAGCCGCGCAAGCCCCACTCCTCGCCGCTGAATGCGGCGAACACGAGCGCCCGGCCTGGAGCGACGTGGCCGGCGAGCGCGCGCGCGACCTCGAGCAACACCGCCACGCCCGAGGCGTTGTCATCCGCGCCCGGATGCCGCTCGCCGCGGTTGGCTTCGCGCACGTCGGGCCAGCCACGACCGAGATGATCGTAGTGCGCGCCGAGCACCACCGACTGATCGCGCCACTGCGCGTTCTCGCCGCGGATCACGCCGACCACGTTGCGAAGCGTCACGTCGCCTCCATCGGGTCCGCCGGACTCGGTCCAGGCCGCGAAGTAGCTGCCATCGTCGCCGCCCGGCTCGAGGCCGATCGCCTTCATCTGCGCAGCGATGTAGTCCGCGGCGAGCTCGATGCCCTTGGTGCCGACGCCGCGGCCGTCGAGCTCGGGCGCGGCGAGCGTGCGCACGTGTTCGAGCAGCCGCGCGCCGTCGAACACCGGCTCGGGCCGCGCGAGCGGCTCGCGGCGCACGGGTTGCGCGGGCGCGGCGCCATCTTCGACCAGCACGCGCACCAGCGGCGAGCCCACCGCCGTCCACTGGCCCTTGGCGTCGTTGCTGGGCTCGCTGCCCTGGAACGCGAGGTAGGAGTACTTGCCATAGTGCGGCAGCTTGCGCGCCAGGCCCGGCAGCGCTTCGCGCAGATCGGCGCCGATCCATGCGAGCGCCTGCTCCGGGTCGCCGGGATGCGGTGCAGTCACCGCGAACGCGTGCCGTGCGCGCGGCAGCTCCGTGCCGCCCAGCGCCAGCGCCTCGCTGCCGATGCGAGCACCCTGCGCCGCGAGGTGCGAAACGAGCGCACTCGCCCAGCGGTTGCTGCTGCCGAGGATCCACACCGCACGTCCGCGCGGCAGCTCGCCGAGCTCGCTCTCGCCCACGATCGCACCCTTCGCCGTGTTTGCGCCGAGCCAAGATTGCGCGAGCTCGCGCCACGCCGCCGGCGCGACCGGATCCTGCGCGCCGGGCAGAACGAACGTCGCCTGCGCCGCGCCGAACAGCTGGCCGAGCGAGCTCGGGATCTCGTGGCGATCGAGCCGGCGGAACAGGTCGAACTGCGGATCGAGCTCGACCCGCAGCGGGCGGGCCGGCAGGTCGACCTCGAGCGCGCCGGTGCGGGCGTCGAGCGCGAGCCGATGCACGGCGGGCTCGGCGCGGCCTTCGAGGGTGAACGCGATCGGCACGGCGAGCGAGTAAGGCGGGCCGTCCTGCGTCTCTGCCACCTCGACCCGCACGTGGTACGTGCTGCCGCGTGCCTCGCAAGCGACGGCGCCGAGTGCGAGCGCCGGCGCGCCGGTGCGCGTGGTCCACTGCTCGAAGAACGGCAGCACGTCCCGGCCGGCGGTCGCCGAGAACACGCTGGCGAGGTCACCGAACGCCGCGCGCTTGAAGCGATACGCGTCGTAGAAGCGGCGCAAGGCTTGCGCGAACACGATGTCGCCCAGGTCGCGGCGCAGCATGTGGAACAGCATCAGGGTCTTGCCATAGCCCACCGCCTCGGTGGCGGGCGAGTGGCGCGAACGAAACTCGGTGAGCGGAAAGTCCTTCTCGCGCTGCGCGTAGTTCAAGTACTTGTCGAGCACGTCGCGGCGATACTCCTCGCCCTTGCCCTCGGCTTCCTTGAACAGGTGGTCGGCGAGGTACGCGGTCAGCCCCTCGCACCAGTTGCCGGTTGCGTAGTCGACGAACACCGAGTTGCCCCACCAGTTATGCAAGATCTCGTGTGGGTAGGACGACGTCAGCAGGAACGGAAAGCGGATCACCTGCGGGCCGAGCAGGGTGAACGATGGCATGCCGTAGCCGGTCTCCCAGAAGTTCTCGACCAGCGCGAACTTCGCGTACGGATAGGGACCGATCAGCTTCGCATACATCGCCAGATCCTGCGCGGTCGCCTCGAGGAACTTCTCCGCCAGGTTGGGATCGGGCGCGCGCAGGAATGCCTGCATGGTCGCGACCGCACCAAGCTCGTCAAGCGACTCGTCCACCGCCTCAACGACCTCGGCGTCCGGGTGACCGTCGAACCGGCCGCCTGATCTCCATCAACCGTGGTTTCTATTGAGCAAGGCGAAGTGTTCGTCTTGTATGGCCCGTGGACGCTCGTGCCGTCGCCCACCACGCCGCCGTACGCGGGCGGCGCCATCGGCATCGTGGAGGACGTGTACCATCGCAATAACCCGCCTAATGACACCTACGGCGACAGGTTCGGCTTTCGCAACGCGCTCGGCGATCCCAACCAGGACGGCTATCCAGACCTGGTCGTCGGCTCGCCCTACAGCCTGGTGTCTCCGGGAGTGAATCAAGACGGCGAGGCGTATGTCTACTGGGGGCCGTCGTTCGCCGCGTGGCTCGAGCTCGTGCTGCCATGGGATCCCGCCACGTACTACCCTTCGATCAATGACCGTCTCTGGGGATGGGACGTGGCGTGCGGCAACGTGGCCGACTGGGAGCGAGCCGCCAACGACGACATCATCGTGGCTGCCTACAACTCCGACAACCCAGGGTCCGGTGGCAACCATGGATGGATTCGCGTGTTCCGCGACTACATGGGAAGCTCGCCCCCCGCGGCGCAGGTCGTGGACATCAGGAGACCGGGCGGAGACCGAGACCAATCAGATTTCGGCGCTGCCATCAACCTCGGCAAGTACTACGGCAGCACCTATCTTGACATGGCGGTTGGCGCACCGTACGACGACAATACGATTCAGTACGGCGAAGTGCACGTCTTCCAGGGTGGCCCAGGCTTTCCTTCGAATGCGTACTCGTTCACACGTGACATCGATGGGTATCAGATCATGGACAAGTTTGGATTCGACGTCGATTTCCTGGGCGATCAGAACGGCGACGGTCGCTCCGAGCTCGTTGTGGGTGCACCCTGGTTTTCCACCGGGGCTCCTGGCGGTCAGAACTATGGACCCGGTCGGGTGATCGTCCGCAGAAGCAACGGCGGCTCCTCGTACATCAACGATCCCAATCCCGAGGTGCTTGCCGTGTCCTGGTGGTACGGCTGGGGTTCGGCGCTCGCGGTGGGCAAGATCGACGCCAACAGCCAGCTCGACCTCGCGATCGGCAACGCCCGGACGACCGATCCTGCCACCCAGACCGAAGAAGCCGGCGAAGTGCGCGTGGTGGTCTACCACTACTGATAGGCCAAGCCAAGGGGAGGAATCGACATGAAGACGCTCATCCTCATGGTTCTTGCGCTCGTGCTGCTGCTGGCCCCGGTGGGTTCCGGTCAAGCGCTGCGCTTCGACTTCCGGGGCGACCTGCCCTTCGACCGCTTCGGGCACGCCATTGCGAGCGGCGGCGACATCAACCGCGATGGGTTCGAGGACATCCTGGTTGGGGCGCCCGTGAACTCCAGCAGTTGCAACAGCGGCGGCTTCGTCCGAGCGTTCTCGGGCAAGGACGGCGCAGTGCTCTTCACCGTGCACGGTCACTGCCTCGATGGCGAGACCAGCGGGCTGGGTTGGTCCGTGGCGAATGCCGGGGACGTGAACGAGGATGGCTGGCCAGACATGGTGGCCGGTGCGATCTTCGACGACCTCGTCGGCGGAGACTCGGGCAGCGCCAAGCTGTTCCTGGGTCCTTACGGCGCGGTGCGCTACACCTTCACGGGGACGTTCGGCGACCGGTCCCTGTTCGGATACTCCGTGGCCGGCGGCGCCGACCTGAACGGCGATGGCGTCCCCGATGTCATCATCGGCGCACCGGACGACAACTCGGCAGGCGGTGCCGGTGGCGTGTTCCTGTTCTCGGGCAAGGATGGCAGCTTGATCCAGGCCATTCTCAGCGACGAGTTCCCGTACCTGATCCTGGGCCGAGCCGTGGCGCTCGCCGGCGACTGGAACCAGGATGGCGTCACGGACTTCGCGGTGGGCGCGCCCTACTTCTTCGGCCCCACGCCGGGCATCGTGCGCGTGTACTCGGGCAAGGGCCGCATGGTGCTCGCGACGTTGTCCGGCGAGTTCGCAGGCGATGCGTTCGGGGCCACGCTCGCGAACGCCGGTGATGTCAATGCCGACGGCCGAGACGACCTCATCGTCGGGGCATACGACTATTTCGGGACGACACCCGGCAAGGCATTCGTGTTCTCGGGCGGAAACGGAGCGTTGCTCTACGCGTTCTCCGGAAACCAGCCGAAGGATTACTTCGGCTTGTCGGTCGCAGGCGCGGCGCGCAACCGCGCCCTGCTGGGTGCGGGCGATGTCAACGGCGATGGCCATGCGGATCTACTGGTGGGCAACTGGGCCTACCAGATCTCGCTCGGATACGTCCATCTGTACTCGGGCAAGACCGGCGCCTTGCTCTATCGTTTCGATGAGGCCAGTCTGGGTAGTGCCTTCGGCTCATCCGTGGCCGGCCTCGGCGACCTCGACCACGATGGCCTGCAGGACTTCGCGATTGGCAATTATCACGAGGACCAGGACCGCGGCCACGTGAGGGTTCACCTCGGCAACGATCTCTTCCTGTGCGCCAGGCCGCGTTCGGTGGTGGCGGGCCAGACGATCACGCTCACGGTGCGCGAGATGACCGCAGGCGACCGCGCCCTGCTGACCGTGACGGACGTCGACGGCAGCGCGGTCTTCCTGCCGGTCGCGACGGGCACCTTCGACGGCACCGGAACGTGGCAGATCAGCGCGATCGTGCCGCCCGGCTTCTCGGGACTCACAGTTGCGCTGCGCGCCTATGCGATGGATGCCGCCGGCAAGGTGCGCGACTCCGAGGACGAGGCGGTGCGAGTCCAGTGACGGATCGCGGCTGCGGGCTGTTGGCATTGGGCCGCCGTGAAAACCGGATGGAGAACATGCTCACCTGCGGTCTTCAGGGCCTGAACCAGATCTGGGAAGGCTGCTCGTAAGGACGCCGTGCTTCTGTCGCAAGGCGCGGTCGATCGCGACTGCCAGGCCGACTGCCACGACGGTGATGCCGATCACCGGACTCCACCCGTAGCGATGACCTGCATGCCGGACTGCCCGGCCCAGTCCACGAACCCACGCGCGCACACCATGACCGAGGCCGTGAAAATCGTCGAGGATGTCGAAATCAGGATCAACGACGTGAGCGGTCGCCACGAAGCCCGCTGCCAAGACCAGCCAGATGACGACCGCCGAGGTGAGTAACCGCGAGGACATTCTGTATCCCTCCAACTTCACGGGTTCACGACCAGTCCGCCAGCGTGGCACAACCCATCGCCCGTGCGCGGCCTGTTGTGTTCGTCAGACCGCAAGAACGCTCGCCACACTTTCCGCCAAGAGGAATTGCCGATATCGCGGTGACCGGATGCACAGGTACTCATTCCTACCTCGAGATCTTCCTCGGCAACGGCGCGAACGGAAGATGGAACAAGACCATGAGGTTGGTGTGCGCAGAAAACATCCCTCATGCACTCATGCAGGACGGTCAACCACCCAGGGCTGGCCGTCTTGCAAGAATGCCCGCGACTCTCCATCACCTGCTCGTACGGATCGAGGAAGCAGAGCTCGGGATCGGACGGGATCGGCCCGCTGTTCGGAATCGACAGCACCTGGAACAGTCTCGCGGCCAATCATCAACGATGCCTCATGGGCGAGGCGCAGCGGCAGCGCAGTTCCAATTGGCGCCCGGGCAGGCTAAGCTCTCCGGTTCCAAGCCCGCACGGAGCAACGCATGACCCCTGTTCGCTGTCGCATCGCCCCGAGCCCCACCGGACCGCCGCACGTTGGCACCGCGTACGTCGGCCTGTTCAACTGGGCGCTCGCTCGCAAGACCGGCGGCCAGTTCCTGCTGCGCATCGAGGATACCGACCGCGAGCGCTCGACGCGCGCGTCCGAGGCGGCGATCTTCCGCGCGCTGCACTGGCTCGGGCTCGACTGGGACGAGGGTCCCGACGTCGGCGGGCCGCACGCTCCGTACCGCCAGTCCGAGCGCTCCGAGATCTACCGCCGCCACGCCCAGCTCTTGATCGAGCGCGGGCACGCCTACCGGTGCTTCTGCACGGCCGAGCGGCTCGAGGCGATGCGCAAGCAGCAGATCGCGACCAAGGCGGCGTCCGGCTACGACGGACTGTGCCGCGGCATCGACGCGGCACAGTCCGACCGGCGTGCCGATCGCGAGCCGTTCGTCGTGCGCCTCAAGGTCGATCGCGATGGCGTGACCATCGTCAACGACCTGCTGCGGGGCGCGGTGCGCTTCGAGAACCACACCATCGACGACCAGATCCTGCTCAAGTCGGACGGCTTTCCGACCTACCACCTCGCCAACGTGGTCGACGATCGCTTGATGGAGATCAACTTCGTGATGCGCGCCGAGGAGTGGATCACGTCCACGCCGAAGCACCTCATGCTGTACGTCGCGTTCGGCTGGCCGCCGCCCACGTTCTGTCACCTGCCGCTGTTGCGCAACGCCGATCGCTCGAAGATCAGCAAGCGCAAGAACCCGACGTCGCTCGACTACTACCGCGAGAAGGGCTACCTGCCCGAGGCGATGCTGAACTTCCTCGCGCTGATGGGCTGGGCGACGAGCGACGGCGAGGAGGTGTTCCCGGTCGCGCGGCTGATCGCCGAGTTCGATCCCAGGGACGTGAGCCTGGGCGGTCCGGTGTTCGACCTCGCCAAGCTCGACTGGCTGAACGGGATGTACATCCGCAAGCTGTCGACCGCCGAGCTCGCGCAGCGCTTGCTCGATGGACCGCTCGCGGGCCGCGAGCTCGACCGGGCGCTGCTCGAGCGCATCGTGCCGCTGGTGCAGGAGCGCATCACGGTGCTGTCCGACTTCGACGCCATGGCGGACTTCTTGCTCGCCGACACGATCGACGTCGCCGCCGACACGTTCGCGGCGGTGAAGAAGCTTGCCCGCGATCAGGTGGCGGCGTTGCTCGAGAGCGCGCTCGTGGTGCTCGCGGCCGCCGAGCTCGCGCCGCAGCCGCTCGACGCGCAGCTGCGCGCGCTTGCGACCGCGCAGGGCGTGAAGCCCGGCGACCTGTTCATGGCGCTGCGCATTGCGGTCACCGGCAAGACCGCGACGCCGCCGCTGCTCGAGTCGATGGCGGTGCTCGGCAAAGCGCGATCGATCGATCGCATCCAGCGCGCGATCCGCGTGCTGCGCGGCTAGCGCGCCCACTCCTCAAGCGGCCAGGATCTCGAGCAGCGCGGCGAACCGATCGATGATGCGATCGGGCCGCTCGTGCTCGAGCGCGGCGCGACTGCGCAATCCCCAGGTGACGGCGATGGTGCGGCAGCCTGCGGCGCGGCCGGCTTGCAGATCGCTCGGGCTGTCGCCGATCATCCAGGTGTCCTGCGGCGCGAACCGCAACCGCCGCATCGCGAACACGAGCGGTGCCGCGTCGGGCTTGGGGGGACACACCGTGTCGCCGCCCACCACGAGATCGAAGTGCTCGAGCAGCGCGAGCTCGCGCAGGATGCGCACCGAGAAGCCCTCGGGCTTGTTGCTGATCACCGCGAGCGAGTGGCGCGCCGCGCGCAGGCTGGGCAAGGTCTCGGCGACGCCCGCGTACGGACGGGTGTGCTCGAGGCAGTGCCGATCGTACGAGCTCTGGTAGCAACGCACGGCCTGCTCGAGCTGGGTGCGGTCGTCGATGCCGGTGGTGCGTGCGACCAGGTTCTCCACCCCGTGGCCGACGAACTGCGCCACCGTGGCGAGGTCGAGCGGCGCCAGACGATGCCGCGCGCGCAGCTCGTTCACCGACGTGGCGATGTCGGCCACCGAGTCGATCAGCGTGCCGTCGAGGTCGAACAACAGCAGCATCGTCAGCGGCCCATCATCGCCAGCCACTCGCGCAGGCTGGGCACGCGCAGGTAGGATTCTCGCGCTTCTCCGCACCGAGCGTGCTGGTGGGCTTGTCGGCGTAGTCGTGGCCCGGGTAGAGCACAGTGTCGTCGGGCAGCTTGTTCAGCACGCTGGTCAGGCTGTGATACATCTGCTCGGGATCGCTGCCGGGCAGATCGACGCGCCCGCAGCCGCGGATGAACAGCGTGTCGCCGGACACGAGATTGCCGTTCACCAGGAAGCACTGGCTGCCGGGCGTGTGGCCGGGCGTGTGCAACAGCGTGAGGTCGAGGTCGCCGATCGCGATGTGGTCGCCGCCGTCGTGCAGCACGAGGTCGTGCGCGCCGACGCCGGTCACCTGGCGCACGCCGTCGGCCTCCACCCGGTGCACGTGAATCGGCACCGCGCGCCGCTCGAGCAGCTCGCGCAAACCGGCGATCGAGTGGCCGAACAGATCGCCGCCGACGTGGTCGGGATGATAGTGGGTGACGAGCGCGCCAATGAGCTTCATGTCGTCGGCGTCGGCCTGGTTCACGATCGCGTCGAGGTCCCACGCCGGGTCGACCACCAGCGCCTCGCGCGTGGTGTGCGAGCCGATCAGGTAGACGAAGTTCTGCATCGGCCCGAGCAACAGCTGCTGCAGATAGAGCGGATTCTTCATGCCGGCATCCTCGCGAGTGAGGCTCCATGTTAGCCCGTTCGTGTCCAGTTCCCAGACACGGCCCGTGATTCGAACGGTCGCATCTCAAGACGGCGTTCGTCTGGCTCCGAAACCACCAAGGGATCCACGCCGCCAAGGTTGCTGACGCCCATGAAGTCGCTCTCGCTCGGCCTTCGATTCAAGCTCGTGTTCGCGAACGCGCTGGTGGTGCTGGTGTGCCTGTTCGCGCCGATGCGCGCGTTCCGCGATACCGCCGAGGACCTGATCACGGTGGGCTTCGACATCCGCTGCCGGCTGGTCGCGAAGATGCTGGTCAAGATGGCAGAGGAGCGCCTGCAGAAGGACGGCCTCACCTCGGTGCGCGACTTGAAGCCGCGCAGCGACCTGCTGCAGTACTTCCGGGTCGCGAACGACGAGATGCGCTACGTGGCGCTGCTCGATGCGCGCGGCGCCGTGGTCGAGGACGAGTCGGCGCCCGGCTTCCAGCCGCAGCCGTCACCGCCGTATCCCGACAACCCGCAGACCAGCGAGCTGAGCGGCGAGCACATCAAGCAGTTCGACTGGGAGATCATCGTGCGCCGTCCAGCCGGCGCGGCCGACGACGCGCGCAGCGGACAGTCGAGCAAGGACCCGACGCTCTACCAGCGCGCCGGCTTCGCCCGCGTCGGCGTGTCGATGGCGGGCGTGGACGAGCGCATCGGCATCCTGCACGCGCGCTTCTGGCTGGTGCTGTGGCTGGCGCTGTTGGCCGAGACCGTGGTGATCTTCTTCCTGATCTGGCCATTCGTGCGCCGCATCAAGGACCTGATCCGCGGCACCCAGAGCGTGGCGCACGGCGACTTCTCGGTGCAGCTGACCGACGACAAGGAGGATGAGCTGAGCCAGCTCGCCGACGCGTTCAACGGCATGACCACCGACCTGCGGTCGCTGCGCGACGAGCTGGAGCAGCACAACCACACCCTCGAGCAGCGGGTCAAGGAGCGCACCGCGGCGCTCAACGAAGCGCTCGAGAAGCTGAAGATCCTGGACAAGATGAAGGACGATTTCCTGTCCTCGATCTCGCACGAGTTCCGTACGCCGCTCACGTCGATCCGCTCGTTCTCCGAGATCCTGCTCGAGGTGCCGGAGGAAAACGAGCAGACCAAGCGCGAGTTCCTGCATATCATCAAGACCGAGAGCGATCGCCTGACCCGTCTGGTCAACGACGTCCTCGATCTGGTGAAGATGGAAGCCGGCGAGATGCGCTTCGATCTGAAGCCGGTGAGCATGGTCGAGCTGGTGGAGCGCACGGTGGATTCGCTCTACCCGATCGCGCAGGCGCGCTCGGTCATGGTGCACATCGAGGCCGCGCCGCAGCTGCCGCTCGTGCGCGCCGATCCGGATCGCATCACGCAGGTGATCCACAACTTGCTCGGCAATGCGCTCAAGTTCTCGCCCGACGGTCGCCGCATCGAGATCCGCGTCGAGCAGAAAGAGCAGGCAGTGCGCGTGTCGGTGCGCGACCAGGGCATCGGCGTCAGCCCGGCCGACCTGACGCGGATCTTCGAGAAGTTCAACCAGGTCGGCGACACGCTGAAGAACAAGCCCCCTGGGACCGGGCTCGGACTGAGCATCTGCCGCAGCCTCGTGCAGCGCCACGGCGGCCGCATCTGGGCCGAGATTCCCGACGACGGACCCGGCTTGCGGGTCGCGTTCGAGGTGCCGCTGCCAGCGCCCGAACCGGTCGCGCCGGCCATCGCGTCCGAGGTCAGCGGCGGCGCCGCCGTGCCGGTGTGAGCGTCGCTCGATCGCCGCGCCGCGAAATTCTTTCGCAAATCATGTAACCACTTGCCGCTGCCATCGACCTTGCGTCTGAGGCGATCGCGTTCGTGATCGTGCTGCGCGCAAGATCTGCATCGCGCTTCGCCTCCAGCGTGTGTGCGTGTGGCAGTCTCGTTCAGCATTCTTTTTCCAGGGAGGTAGAGCCATGTTCGTTTCGCTCGCGATGGTGTCGGTCCTGTGGCTGGCCGGTGCGGAGGGTGACAGTCCGAGCGCGCGCCCGCCGGTGCGCGACCAGATGAAGGCTGCGCAGAACCTGCGGCGCGAGTCGTTCAAGAAGGAGCCGTCCGAGAAGCGCCGGCTGTTGCTCGATGCGGTGAAGGCGTACGAGCAGATCGTGCGCGACTATCCGCAGGCGCGCGCGGAAGTGGCCGAAGCGTGGTTCCGGCAGGGCGAGATCTTGCGCTCGCTCAAGGAGGACGCGCAGGCCACAGCCGCGTTCGCGCAGGTGCTCGAGCTCAAGGACCAGCCGCGTTTTCGTGCGCGCGCGCTGATCGAGTCGGGCCATCTCAAGCGCCGCGCTGGCGACTGGAAGAGCGCTGGCACGTTCTATCAGCAAGCGATGAGCGACCACAAGGACCAGCGCCCGGAGTACGCGACGGCGTGGACGTGGTTCGCGAAGGCGTTGCTGGCGCAGGGACAGCGCAAGGAGGGCCGCGAGCGCATGCTCGCGTTCGAGGCCGAGTTCCCGGAGTATCCCACGCGGGCGATCCAGAACGTGGACAGCGCGGCGGTGTCCTTGATCGAGGACGGTCAGGTGGCGGACGCGCAGTCGCTCATCGACGGCTGCACGGCGCGCTTCAGCGATCTGGCCGAGCGCGAGACCTCGGTGGCGGACGACGTGCACCGGGCGCTGCGGCGCATGCACGCGCCGCAGCGGCTCGGCAAGGCGGCGAAGGGAGCCGCGCCGGCGGCTCAAGACGATGACGATGACGGCGATTGAACGCCGCGTGCGGCCTGCCGGGATCTCCGGGCGTGCTCCGGAGATCCGATCCCGCCGATGCTCGGTGGCGGACCACCCGGC
This sequence comes from Planctomycetota bacterium, assembly GCA_046349655.1. Taxonomy (GTDB): domain Bacteria; phylum Planctomycetota; class B15-G4; order B15-G4; family JAXMBY01; genus JAXMBY01. The sequence goes on along the minus strand of JAXMBY010000052.1, from coordinate 30,526 downwards.
AGCTGCTGCTCCGGGTGGTCCAGGCTAGCAACCACAGCAGATGGTGCCGTCGAGGCCCTCGGTTGCGGACACGCCCCACTTGGCGCGGGCGTCGTAGAACAGGAACTGGCCGAAGAAGCGCAGCCCATCGAGGCCGAGGTCGTTCGGGATCGGCAGCGGCACTTCGCAGGAACCCTGTCCGGGCAACGGCAGGCCGGTCGTGGCCACGCTCACGGCGAGGTAGGGGCGCATGATGTCGACCAGGATCGTGACGTCGCTGTACGGGATGGCCGCCGGCGCAAAGCCGATCGCGAGAAAGCCCGGGATGCCGGACTCGGTCAGCTCGCCGCGCACGGTGAAATCCGCAGTGCCGATCTGCGGATCGTTGAACGACGTGATGTGCGGCACGAGACCGTAGCCACCGGGGCTGCCGTTGCCGTAGTTCACCGGCGTCGTGCAGTCGTGCGGCAAGCTGTAGCCAGGGAAACCTTGCTCGCGGAAGGCGCTGTCGATCTCGCCAAAGTGCGGCGTGCCGTTGTCGAGGTTGCCATCGGTGTCGTCGAGCGTGAGCCAGTGCGTCTCGATGACGTCGCAGATGCTCTTGTCGTTGTAGCCTTGCATCCAGCGGACGTACAGCGAGTCGGCCACCAGATCGCCTTGCGCATCGCCCAGGGAGTTGTCGAGGTTGCGGCGCACTTTCCACAGGACTCCCATGAGCACCTTGCCGCACTCGTGCACCTCGCTGCAGCCGCCGCCGCAGCTGCCGTCGTACTTCTTTCTGTTCTCGCCGTCGCGCCCGCAGGTGCCCGGGCCGTAGACGTCCCTGCCGCTGCACGAGTCGTCGTGAACGTAGAGCGCCCAGGCGTCGGCATTGCCCTCGCCGAAGCCGTCGCTGCCGTTGCCCGAGCCGTACCTGTCGTTGTACCAGTGCCCGAGCTCGTGCGAGACGATGGTCGAGTAAGCCATGTTGGGGCAGCCCGAACCCTGGCGGTAGAAGTGAATGCTCGAGCCGTCGTAATAGGCATTGCACGAGCCCGACTCGTTCACCAGCACGCGCGCGCGGAAATCGACTGCCGGGTCGGCGGGATCGACGTCCTTCACGAACTGCCGCGACTTGATCACGCTGATGTGGCCGTTCAGCTCGGCCGTGTCGTCCTCGAGCGTACCCGGGTTGAAGATGAACTGGCTCGGGACGCCGGGCGTCACCGACTGCGTCAGCGTGAGCTCGGCGCCCTTCTGATCGGTCACGTAGACGTACGGACTGTCGGCACCGAAGTCGAAGGTGACGTCCACCGGCGTGCCACCCGAGTTGGGGATCACGAAGTTGCCGCTCTGGTCGCTGTCGGCATTGCCGGCGGCGGACGTGCCGTGCGCGAGCATCAGACTCTGCAGCGTGGCGGGATTGCTGGGCTCGTCGGGCAACACCCCCGCCGACGCGTAGCCGCTCACGTTGCCGGTGAGATCGGTGCCATGCACGGTGCGCTCGCGCGCGACCACCCGGCCCGAATGCGCGTCGATGGCGATGCGTTCCTGCGCCGGCATTTGCTGCTCGAGCGTGGTGGAGCGGATCTCGACCAGGTAGGCGAGCGTCGCGCGCTCGCGCTCGTCGCCCGCGATCGCGAGCTCGACGCTCAGCACGGCGTCGATCGGCCGCGCGAAAGCCTGGACGGCGAGCTCGATCGCGGTCGCCAGGGAGATGCTCGGCTGCGTGCCGGCCGCGGCGGCATCGGCCAGGGTCTGGTTCTGCACCGCCAGGAGGCGGCCGTCTTGATCGAACAGGACGCACAGCGAGCCGCCGTGAACCGGGATGCCTTCTACCTCTTGCGCGAACTCGACGCCTACCTTGCGGGACGCGCCGATCCGGGCGAGATCGAGCCGCGTGACGCGTGCGCGTGCGAGCTCGGCTGCCGCGGTGCCGAACAGCTCGCGGTAGGCGTCCACGAACTGCCGCGCGGCGGCGGCGAAATCGGCGTCGCTGAGCGGGCGCACGCCGAGGTCGAGCGCTCGACCGTAAAGGTCCTGGACATGGCCGGAGATGGGCGAGCGCCGCAGCCTCACCGCGTGGCCGAAGCGGGTGCGGAACTGGACCTCGTCCGCCGGGCCGGCGACCAGCGCCGCCTGCAGGAGCAGCAGGCCCAGGAGCGAGCGCGATCCGAAGCGTGTCATGCCGAGCGCCTCCGCTGTCAGCCGTGGCGCGCCGGCGCTCAGCGGTCGCCGATGCCGGGGGCGCCGATGCAGTAGTAGGTGAAGCCCTTCTCGACCAGCACCGAGCGGCTGTAGATGTTGCGGCCGTCGAAGATCACCGGCCGCTTCATCAGCGTCTTCATCCGATCGAAGTCCGGGTTGCGGAACTCGTTCCACTCGGTGACGATCGCGAGCGCGTCGGCGCCTTGCAACGCATCGTACATCAGATGATGGTGCTTGATGCGGTCGCCGAACACGCGCTTCGATTGCTCGATCGCCTCGGGGTCGCAGGCGCTCACCCTGGCGCCGGCCTTGAGCAATGCCTCGATCAGCGTGATCGCCGGCGCCTCGCGCATGTCATCGGTGCGGGGCTTGAAGGCCAGCCCCCACACCGCGAAGCTGTGACCGTGCAGGTTGGCGCCGAAGTGGCGCGTGATCTTCTGGAACAGCACCTGCTTCTGATTGGCGTTCACCTCTTCGACCGCGCGCATGATGCGGAACTCGTAGCCGTTCTGCTCGGCGGTCTTGAGCAAGGCGCGCGAGTCCTTGGGAAAGCACGAGCCGCCGTAGCCGCAGCCCGGGAACAGGAACGAGTGGCCGATGCGGCGGTCGGTGCCGATGCCCTCGCGCACCTTGTTCACGTCGGCACCCACCAGCTCGCACACGTTCGCCACCTCGTTCATGAACGAGATGCGCGTCGCGAGCATGGCATTTGCAGCATACTTGGTCAGCTCGGCGCTGGCGACGTCCATGACGATCATCGGGTTGCCGGTGCGCACGAACGGCGCATACAGCTGGCGCATCGTCTCGACCGTCTTCGCATCGTCGCAGCCGATGACCACACGGTCGGGCTTCATGAAGTCCTCGATCGCGGCACCCTCCTTCAGGAACTCCGGGTTCGACACGACCGCGATCGGGTGCGAGGTGGCGGCGCGCGCTGCCTGCAGCACTTTCTTGGCGGTGCCAACCGGCACCGTGCTCTTGTCGACGATGATCTTGGGCCCGTTCGCGTACTCGCCAACCTGCTTCGCGACGCCCAGCACGTGCGTGAGGTCGGCCGAGCCGTCCTCGCCCGGAGGCGTGCCCACGGCGATGAACACGATGTCGGCGGTCCGCACCGCGCCCTTGATGTCGGTGGTGAAGACCAGGCGCTCTTCTTGCTGGTTCTTGATCACCAGCTCTTCGAGGCCCGGCTCGTAGATCGGGATCTCCGATCGCTTGAGGCGCTCGATCTTGGCGGCGTCGACGTCCACGCAGATGACGTTGTTGCCGGTTTCCGCGAAGCAAGTGCCGACGACCAGGCCGACATAGCCGGTGCCAACCACCGCTATCTTCATGACGATGTTCTCCTTCCTGGTTCGCTGGCTCGCGACCAGGCGTGCGCGTCAGAAACAGCCCGCGCGACAGGCAGTAGATCGGGCGGCGTGAAAGCGCGCACTTATAACAGAACCACGAGCAGCCGACAAATCAAACGTCGGCCGCCGGCCTCACGGCACGGTGATCTCGCGATAGTTGACCTGGTTGGCTGGCTGTGCGTAGAAGAAGCTCGCGCTCTGTCCGCCGCGGCCGACGAAGAATGGATCGGTTGGCGACACGCTGCCCAGGAACAGCGGCGAGAACGTGATCTTGGTCGGGCCGGCTGGCGTGAACGGCTGCGTGGTGTAGGTCGCGACGCCATTGCCGTCGGTGCGCAGCTCGTGCATTTGCGGATTCGAGCCGATGTCGCCGTCCCAGAAGGCTTGCACCGGCGCGTTCACCACCGGCACCCCGCTCTGGTCGCGCACCACCACCGAGATCGTGAGCGTGTACGGCCCGCTGCCGGCCTTCGACAGCGTCATGTCGTCGATGTGAATGTGGCGCGGCCGGGTCGCGAACGACAGCGGCGGCGACTGCGTGCGGTTGCCGTTCTTGTCGGCGACGGTGATGCGGCAGAACAGCGGCGTGTTCGCCGGCAGGCCGACCAGCAGCACGTCGTGGCGCGATGCCAGCGCCGCGTCGGCGAACCGCCAGGTGTAGCTGCCCGGCCCGATGCCCACCTCGAACAGCGCCGAGGTTGGCTCGTCGGTTCGCACCACGCCGGTGGCGGTGGTGACGAATGCATCCTCGACCGCGGTGCCGAGCATGACCGGCGCGGTGGTGTCGGGAAGCTGGGTCTCGGCCACCAGCGGGTTGCCGCCGAGCGCGAGCTCCGCGCCGTCGGCGTAACCGTCGTCGTCCGAGTCGGGATCGGCGGCGTCGCAGCCGCGCCGCACCTCGTCGCCATCCATGAGGCCGTCCTCGTCACGATCGACGCCGAGCCGGCGGCCGGTGCCGGGCGGCACGCACGTGAAGGTCGCTTCCATGAGCCCGTTCGCGGCCAGGATCTTGAGCGCGGCACGATCCAGGAACCCGAGCGCGCTGGTGTCGGTCTGGTACTGGAAGGCCGCGGCTGCCGGGTTGAGCGTGAACACCGCGCCGAACAGGTCCGAGCCAACCGATGGCGCGGTGGTGAGCGGCTGCAGCGCGCCTGGCCGGCGCACGCTGCCCTTCAGGATCAGGTCGACGTTGCTGGCCGGCGGCACTGCCTGCGCTTCGGCCAGATCGAGGAAGGCGTCCGCGGCCGCGAGCGTGTCGCGGTTGAGCGTGAACTGTGCGCCGGTGAGCGGCGCGAGGCCAGTATCCCATTGCTTCACGAACGCGGCCACCTCGTCGCGATCGGTCTTGGTGAACAGCGGGAAGGCATCGCCGCCGATGATCTGGATGTCGAGGAAATCGCGGATCGAATCGATCGAGCCGTCGTGCAGGATGCCGAAGCCGCTCAGGAACGCGAACTCCTTCTCGTACACGCCCCGCAGCTGCGCGGCGTTGAAGAACTGCGCGCTGCCGTCGAAGTTGACGGTCTCCTGGCTGCCGGTGAAGTTGGTCTTGCCGCCGAAGTCTTCTTGATGGCACGTGTCGCAGGTGAGCCCGCTGAACGGCTGGTACACCTTGCCGGCCTTGCCCGGCGTGGCGCCGAACTTGTCGCTGCCGTTCTTCTCGACGCCGGTGTACACGCGATCCTTGGGCTCGAACGGATTGGGGGCGTGCACCAGGCTCTTCACGAATGACGTGAAGCGCTGCATCTGCACCGCGCTGATGCCGGTGCCGCCGAGCAACCCCTTGAACGCTGGCTGGAACGATTGCAGCACCCGGCGGTCGCCGCGCCAGTGCAGCGGATCGTTGTTGCGCAGACCACGCAGCGATTGCGTGACCATTGGCCCCTTCATCGGGTTCGGCACGGGGGTGCCGAAGTCGGCGACGATCTGACCGGGCGCGCTGAGCGCGCCGTGCAGCAGATCCGGGAAGAAATACGACAGCGCACCGGTGCTGCCGCCGAGGTCCCAGCCGAGCTGATCGACGTGGCCGAACACGTGGCAGGTGGCGCACGCCATGTTGCCGTTGCCGGCACCGCTCGCGGCGCGTGCATCGTAGAGCAGGCCGCGGCCGTCGCGCACGATCTGCGGCTCCGGGTCGTAGGGCATCGCCCGCGGCATTGCGAGCAGCGCGTGGCCATGCAGGATATCGTACACGCGCAGGTCGTTGCTGATGCGACTGTACACGTACAGCCGGCCGCGGAGCGAATCGGTCGCCAGACCGATCGGCCCGAGGCCGGTCGCGATCTCGCTCACCAGCGCCTTGGTCATCGCATCCAGCACCGTCACGGTTGCCGTGCCGAACGATGCGACGTAGGCGAGGCTGCCGGCGCTGGTGCTGGAGAACGCAACCTGGACGGGTTGGCTGCGCGCGCCCGGCGTGAACGGCGGCGCCAGGCTCAGCACCTGCTGCACGGCCCCACCCGGAGTGGCGATCGCCACCTGATTCACCACGGCGTTGCCGGCCACGTTGTGCTCGAAGCGCAAGCGGTTGCGGGCATCGGTACCGGCGATCCACAGCTCGTTTGCGAACGGACTCTTCTGCATCGCGAACAACGTCGTGCCGGCTGCATGCGTGCTGTTCGGACGCAGCGCGCCGTCTGCCGCATCGAGCACCGAGACGTCGATGTCGGCGAGCTGGTGCACCAGCGCCGGATACTCGAAGTCGAACACCACGCGACCCGTGGTCGGAATCGACCAGCCGGACTGGAACCCGGCGAACGCGGGGTTCTTGAGCACGGCGTTGAGCTGGAAGTTCTGATCGTAGCCATCGAGCGTGAGCTGGTCGATGCCGAGCGCGAGCGCGTCGGCCTCGGACAGGATCGTGGTGTGATTGCCGGAGTTCTGCGTGAGCACGTAGACGTCGTTGCCGCTGGCAACCAGCGCGCGCGGCCGCAGCGCGTTCAGCACCGTCTGGCCGAGACGCGCGTGCGGCGCCGACGCCGCGAACATCACCACCACGTTGGCGTCCCACGCCCCGGGCATCGTCATCGACGGCGCTCGCGCGCAGCTGACGAATGCGCGGTTCTGTGCGAACGCGACGTCCAGGGGCTCGTCGCCCGCCGCGAGCGTCGCCTTGACCCGCCGCCCGGCCAGATCGACCACGCTCACCGAGTCGCTCAGCTGATTGACCACCCAGAGCTCGTTCGGATCGCTCGGATTGAGCGCCATCGCGACCGGCTCCAGGCCGGTGAACACCGAGCCCTTGCTCACCATGGTCAGGGCATCGAGCAGCTCGACTCGCGCGTCGGCGGTGTTGAGTGCGTACAGCGTGACGCCATCCGGCGACAAGAGCAGCGCGCGCACAGGTCCGGACTCGAATGTGTAAAAAGGTGCGTTCGCGGCCGACCGCACTTGCGCATGGGCGGCAGAAATGGCGAGCCAAAACGAGACGAGCAAGGGGAGGGTGGGCTTCATGCCGGTCCGCTTTCTCATGGGTGGGGTGCGGCGCCACTATAGTGGTCGCGCGCGGAGGGGTCAACGCGCCGCGGCCAGGTCAAGCGGCTCCGCGCCCGCGGTGGGTGCGCGCGTCCGCTGCTCGTGGGTTTCCCAGGAACATTGCAGCCCGATCGACGCGTCAGTGCAGTCCACGCTGCGTGCGCTTGGCCCGTACCTTGCACCGCGAGTTGGAATCACGTAAGAAGACCCAGGCCGCGACGTCGTTTCGAGAAAGTTCGAAAAGAACGAAGAAACGCATGGCCGTCGCTCTTCTAGTCTTCCAGACATCCTCACGCTAAGGCTCCACAGCTCATGACCGAGAGCTCCGAGGCGATCGAGCGTCGCTTCCCAGAGAGGGACGCTGCCGCATTCGAAGCGGCCTACCGGCGCTACCGGGGCTTGGTACACGCCGTGGCGGTGCTCGAGCTGAAGGATCCGACGCAGGCGGAGGATGTCACGCAGGAGGTTTTCCGGCGCGCCTTTGCGGCGGCGGATCAGCTCGCGCAACCGGAGCGGCTGAAAGCGTGGCTCCTGTCGATCGCACGCCACTACATTGCGGATGCCCGCAAGCGAGCGTGTCACATCGAAGAGCCGCTGACGCTGCAGCACCATGCGATTGCCGATGCCGGGGCGCATGCCGATCCGACCCGCGAGGTGCTCGACGACGAATGGGCTCGCCTGGTTCGCCGGGCGATCCTCGAGCTGCCGGAGAACTACCGCGAGATCGTCGCGTTGCGATTGCTGGAGGACATGCCGTACCGCGAGATCGCCGACGTGCTGGCGGTGTCGCTGGCGACGGTGAAGAACGCAGTGGCTCGCGGGGGACGTATCCTCCTCGAGCGGCTCCGGCGGGAGCGCGGGGGCGAGCAGCCCCTTGCATGATCCGGCAGGAGCGAGTGGATCTGGTCCCGGGTTCGCTCTTGAGTGCCTCTTGAGCGCCACCTGGGCGCGCCCTTGGGCGCGCTTCTTGAGCGCGTTGGAGACCAACCCGTGAGTTGCAGCGAGATGCGGGGTTTGCTGGTCTTGGAAGCGGACGGCGGTCTCGAAAATGCCGAGGCCGCAGCGCTCGAGCTTCATCTCATGGGTTGTCGGGAGTGCCGGCTCGAGCAAGCCCGCGTACGCGAGGAATGGGCCGAGCTGCGCGCGACGGCGAGCCGGTTTCGCCGCGCCAGCGGCGCGAGCGATCCTCGGCCGCGAGCAGCGTTCACCACCCGCGACACGCGGGTGCTGCCATCGCGCGGCAACGGCTGCGGTCTCGAGCTCGATGCCCTGTTGCGGGGCAAGAACGGGCACCAGCTCAAGAACGGCCAGGCGCGCAATGGCCACGTGCCGGGAGCCAATGGCCATGGCACCAACGGCCACGCCCCGAGGGGCGTCGCCGCGCAGCTGGGTCGCGGCGGTCCTGGGGGACGGCTGGCCAAGCGCAGCGTCTGGCTGCTCGCCGCGGCCATCCTCGTCGCGATCGCCGCTGCCGGTTGGCTGGTTGCCTGGCGTGCGCCGGCCGCGGTTCGCCTCGTTGCCAGCGTCGGCGCCACCGTGCGGGTCGCGAGCGGCGCGGTGCAGGTGGGCGACGTGCTGCCGGCTGGCGAGGTCGTGGTCTTGAGTGCGGCAGCGCTGCCAGCGGGCGTGTCGGCGCCGGCAGGCGTGACGATCCAGTTCGGCGCGCAAGGCATGCGCTTGCGCGGTGAGGGCTCGCTGCGTTTTGACGGCAGCCAGGTCGAGGTGCTTTCGGGCAAGCTGCGGGTCGCTGCGGATGGCGATCTTCTGTTGCACGTGCCGGGTGCGGAGCTGAAGGCGGGCGCGGGCTCGGACCTCGAGATCTCGCTCGTGCCGACGGCTGCCGATGCGTCAGGCGCGGGTCGCGACGACGGGCGCGGCGAGCTGCACGTGGTGCACGGACGTGTGCAGGTAGTACCGGCCGGCGGTGGCGTGCCGGTGTCGCTGGGCGCCGATCAGAGCTATCAGCTGGCGAACGATCCGAACGATGGCGACGCGAGCGGCCGCCACCAGAGCGGCTCGCCGAACGGGTCGAACACGCAGGATGCGACGTCCGATCACGGCCAGCCGCAGTCGCGTTCCAGCGCGCACGCGCCACGCGACCTGATCGTTCCGGCCGACGCGCGCGCCACCGGGCCGGTCCTGGTGATCGCCGCGCGCGACCAGCTCACGAACCTGCCGGTGCCCGGCGTGGCATTCGCGCTGAGCAAAGCGCAGGTATCGTCCGTCGGCACGGTCGAGGATCGCCTGGCCGATCTCCCACGACGGGCGTGGGCGGACGCGCAAGGCTGGGCGATGGTCATGGACCTCGGCGCCGGCGACTACCGCCTGACGGCGGAGGGCCCGCTCGGATACGGCGGCAAGACGCAGCAACGGCTCGCGTTCAGCGGCGAGCTCACCGTCGTCGAGGTCTTGCTCAACCCGGCCATTCAGCTGCGCGGCCGCCTGCTCGATCGCAATGGCGAGCCGGCGGCGGATGTCGCGATCGATGACACGCGCACCGACAGCCATGGCGCATTCACGCTCGCGCTCGATCATGCCGAGTGGCACGACCTCGCCGTGGGCGAATCGCGTGCGACCGTGGCGATCAAGGCCACCTGGGCGAACGCCTGGGCAGAGCGAGCACGGCGCGCGACGAGCAGCCACCTCGTGCCTGGCGGCTGGTGGCTCGTGTTCGACGACGCGGTGGGATTCGCCATCGAGGTCGACGCCAGCGGCGATGGGAGGGCTGAGGCCAGTCACCAAGGAGATTGACAGGAGAAGTTGGGGCGCGGATCGTTTCGGTCGTCGGGAGTGATGTGGAGCCGTCAAACTCGACGTGTGTTCCGCGCCCCACTTTTTCTAGTACGAGCCATCGGCACCGGCTACATGCCGGTGCCGGGTTTTTTTCGGGACATGGCCTCGAGCTGGCGGCGCAGGTGCGGTGCGATCACTTCGCAACCGGCGGCGGCGCTTCCAGCTGCCCGGGCTGCTCCAGCAGGTGCTGATAGGTGGGATACTTGTACCACGCGAGCGGCAGTCTTGGCGAGGTCTTCACGATCATGTCGCCAGCCACCTTGCACTGACACGAGAGCCGGATCTTGCTCCAATCCGGGACGTCGAAGGTGTGCTTCTTCTCGGCGCGGGTCTTCGCCGCCGGCTCGACGGCGCGCGGGTCCGAGACCTCGACCTTGCACGTACCGCACAGGCCGAGCCCGTGGCAATTCAGGAAGCGGCGCATCGGCGGGTAGACGTTGATACCCCGGGCCAGCAGGGCTTGCCGGAGGTTGGTGCCGGCGGGGATCTCGAGCGACATGCCTTCGTTGGCGAGGATGAGTTTCGGCATCTTCCAGAAGCACCTGATCGTTGAGCCAATGATGATGTCGTGGTCGCAGCGAACCGGTGCCAGCATCTTACCAGAATCACCGTTGCGACCAGCGCACGCACGGAATTCTCGCCCCCGACCAGATGAGGCGGCGAACCGCTCGAGGCCCCATCGCGCGGCGGTGCGGTGGCGCCTGGTTCTGCGGCACCGCGATCGAGCACGTGGCGCTGCTGCCTCGCGTCGGATCACGGATGCACTGAAGCCGAACGCGCTCGGGATGCGATCCGTGCCGCCGCTGTCTCGCGCCTCACCAGACGAGGCAGTCGCGAAACCCGGCAGCGGCCGGGACCGCGGGGTATGCTCTCGACGCAAGAACCCCGCCTGATCCCCGGACACTCCCATGCGGAGTGACAGCCATGAGCGCCTTCCACTACACCGCCATCCTGGTGGCCTATTCGTGCTCGCGTTGCGGTGGCACGCTGGTGCACGTGAAGCCGGCGGCCGTCGCCGCGCCGGTCGAGAGCGATGACGCCGCGACCCCTCACCATCGGTATCTCTGCTCGCGCTGCGAGACGGCCGCGATCGAGGACCTGCTCGCGGCGCTGGGAGCGCCGGCCCCGCATGCGCGCCGACGGCCGCAGCCGCGCCGATCGTGTTCGCGACCGCGGCCCACCGCACCGGGCGCGACCAAGGGACGCATGCTCGCGGCGTTGTTCCACGCGCACCTGGTGTGAGGCTCCTGCGCGCCTGATACCATGCGCTGATGGCGCGCAAGCTGTTCCTCAAGTCAGGCTGCGAAAAGCTGCGGTCCGGGCACCCGTGGGTGTACCGCGACGCCGACGTGCGCGCGCTCGGCGGCGTGCCGATGGCAGCGGTGATCGACGTGCACGATGCCGCCGACCGCGCGTTCATCGGTCGTGGCCTGTACGACGCCGACTCGGCGATCGCCATCCGCCTGTTCACCTGGAACGACGACCAGCCGGTCGATCTCGATCTCGTGCAGCGTCGACTGTGCAGCGCGTTCGCGCTGCGCGAGCGATTCCTGGACCTCGGGCACACCACTGCCTATCGCCTCGTCAATGGCGAGGGCGATGATCTGCCCGGTCTCGTGATCGACCGCTACCAGGCTTTCGCGGTCGTGCAACCGTACTCGGCGGTCTGGTTGCCGTGGCTGCGCGACATCGCCGAGATCACCTGCCAGTCGCTCGGTTTGCGCGGCGCCGTCCTCAAGAATCGCATCCGCCAGGTGCAGGACGCCGTGCGCCGCGCAAACCTCGAGGGTTTGCTGCACGGCGAGCCGATTCCGGATTCGCTCGTGATCCAGGAGCACGCGCTCGCATTCGTCGCCGCGGTGGGCGCGGGGCAGAAGACCGGATTGTTCCTCGATCAGCGCGACAATCGGCTCGCGACCGCGCGCCTGTGTCGCGACCAGCGCGTGCTGAATCTGTTCGCCTACACCGGTGGTTTCTCGATCCATGCTGCCGCCCACGGCGCGCGCAGTGTGACCAGCGTCGATGTGGCGCGCGGCTGCGAGCCGTATGCGCTCCAGAACCTGCAGCTGAATCAGCTCGATGCCGCGCGCCATGAATTCATCGTCGCGGATGCGTTCGCGTATCTTGCCCGGCACAGTGGTGCGGCGTTCGACGTGGTGATCCTCGATCCGCCCACGTTCGCGACCACGAAGAAGCAGGTGTTCACCGCCACCAAGGGCTACGAGCGGCTGATCGAAGCAGCAGCGCGAGTGACGCGCGCCAGCGGCGTGCTGGTGTGCTGCTCGTGCACGGCGCAGGTGGGCGCAGCGCTGTTCATGGAGATCGCCGCCCGCGCCACCGCCCGGGCCGGACGCAGCTATCGATTGCTCGAGGTGCGCGGCCTGCCGCACGATCACCCGACGCGGGCGGCCCTGCCCGAGAGCCGCTATCTCAAGTGCTTGATCGGCGTGCTCGAGTGACGGCGTTGGCGCGCTGTTGCAGCGCCGAAACCCCGCAGCAGGCCGAGGCTCCGGCCAGCATCGAGGCGATGCACCAATTGTCTGCGTTCCGTGCGATTCCGGTCGACTATACAGTTTCACCCAGCGCGCGCCGCCGCCGCCGCGCACCGATGGACCGTGCGCCGCGCGCGATCATGGACGGGTCAGAACCTTGGCCGAGAACTCCGTGTCCGAGAATCACTGGCGGGTCACCTCGGGCGAGCCGGGCGCCTACAGCGAAGAGGCGGTGGCGGCGATGTTTGGCCGCGCGGCCTCTTCGCTGCCGTGCCCGCAGTTCGGCGACGTGTTCGCCGCCCTCCGCCGCGGCGCCGCCAACGCCGCCGCGGTGCCGATCGAGAACTCGACCGCGGGCAGCGTCACCGAGGTGTACGACGCGCTGGCCGACCACGAGGAAATGATCGAAGGGATCATCGTCGGCGAGACGGTGCTGGCGGTGCGGCACTGTCTGCTCGTGCTCCCGGGTGTGACGATGAACGATCTGCGACGCGTGGCCTCGCATCCGCAAGCGCTGGCGCAGTGCCGGCGGTTTCTCGGCACGCACGGGCTCGAGCCAGTGGCCGCGAGCGACACCGCCGGCGCAGCGCGCGAGCTGTCGTGCACCCGCGATCCAGCGACCGGCGTGCTCGCGAGCGGGCGCGCGGCGGAGCGCTACCGGCTCGCCATCCTGCGCGAGTCGGTGCAAGACGACGCGCGCAACGCCACGCGCTTCCTGGCGCTCGCCACGCGCCCGCCGGCGGGCGTGGTCGGCGACAAGACATCGTTCCTGCTCGAGCTGCGGCACGTGCCCGGGGCGATGGCCACTTGCCTCGAGCCGCTCGCCGAGCAAGGCGTGAACGTCACCAAGATCGAATCACGGCCGATCCCGGATCGACCGTGGCACTATCGGTTCTTCCTCGATGTCGAGCATCCGCCCGATGCGCCTCTGGCTCGCCAGATCATCGCCTCCGTCACGCGCCAATGCCTGTGGCACAGACATCTCGGCACCTATCCCAGCGCGCGCCGCATGACCACCTTGGGCAATCCCGCTTCCCTGCCAGGAGCTCGATCATGAATCTCGAAGATCTGCGCAGAGAGATCGATGCCATCGACCAGCGCTTGCTGGAGACGCTGGGCCAGCGCCTCGAGGCGGTGCGCATGCTGGGCGAGGTCAAGGCGCATGCCGCGATCCAGGTCCGCGATGCTGGCCGCGAGGCCGACCTGCTTCGCGACCGCATCGACATGGGCCGCGCATTCAAGCTGGACAGCGCGTTCGTCACGTCGATCTTCCACCAGATCCTGAATCACTCGGTGCGCGTGCAGTCGCTGGCGAGCGGCGAGCAAGTCGGCCTGCTGCGCGTCGCTCTGGTCGGGCCCGAGCTGGCGCTCGCACGCCTGGCAGCGACGCGGTTCTTCGCGCCGCTGGCTGACGAGATCCTGTTCGACGAGGAGGCCACCATCCGCGGCGCCGCCGAGCGCGTCGAGAACGGCTTTGCCGAACACGCCGTGGTGCCGATCGAGGAGACCGGCGCCGGCAGCTTCTCGCCGGCCGACGACCTGCTCCTGGCCACGCGCCTGCACATCACCGGCGAGGAGATCGTCGAGCAGAACTACTGTCTCGCCAGCAAGACCGCACGCTCGTTGCAGGGCTTGCGCCGCATCCTCGTCGGCCAGGACGCCGAGGCGCGCTGCCGCCGGTTCCTGCTCGGCCTCGAGGGCGTGACCGTGGTGCGCCCGGACGCGGAACCGGGCAGCATGTTCGGCACGCTCGAGAGCGATGCCAGCTGTGCCGTCGTGTGCCACGAGGAGGTGGCGATGGTGCGTGGACTGGAAGTCATCGCGCGCGACATCGCCGAGCCCAGGAATGCGTTCACGCGCTATGCGATCCTCGCGCGCACGCCGCGCGAGGTGATCGCCCAGGTGCCGAGCAAGACGAGCGTGATCTTCGGCACGCCGGACGAGGAAGGCGCGCTGTCGCGCTGCCTCGAGATCCTGGCGAAGGACGGCCTCAATCTGACCCAGCTGCACAGCCGGCCGCGCCAGGGCGTGGCCTTCGAGTACCTGTTCTACGCGGACGTGCAGGGCAGCGCGAACGATGCGCGCTTGCGCCACGCGCTGGCCGAGCTGTCGAAGGCGACCACGTACTTGAAGGTGCTCGGCAGCTATCCGGCGGCGGTGCTGCCGGCGCAGGGCAAGGGCACGCGTCCGGCGCCGCCCGACGTGAACCGCAAGAAGCCGCCGCTGCACGTGCCGGACTCGCCCAAGGTGCGCGCCACCAGCGGCAACTACCGGATCGCGTCGCGCAATCACAAGCCGGACGACACCATCATCCAGGTCGGCGGCGTGAAGGTCGGCGCTCTGGACTTCATCATCGTCGCCGGTCCGTGCTCGGTCGAAGACGAGGAGCAGATCGAGCGCTGCGCCAAGACCGTGTTCGAGGAGGGCGGACACTTGTTGCGCGGTGGCTGCTTCAAGCCGCGCACCTCACCCTATGCATTCCAGGGGCTGGGCAAGGATGGCCTCGAGCTGCTCGCCGCGGCGGGGCGCCGCTACGGGCTGCCGATCGTGACCGAGGTCATGTCGCCCGCCGATGTGGACACGGTCGCGGAGCTGTCCGAGGTCATTCAGATCGGCGCGCGCAACATGCAGAACTTCGCGCTGCTCAACGAAGTGGGGCGCTGCCACCGGCCGGTGCTGTTGAAGCGCGGCATGATGTCGACCATCGACGAGCTGCTGTCGGCCGCGGAGTACGTGCTGAGCCAGGGCAACCACCAGGTCATCCTGTGCGAGCGCGGCATCCGCACGTTCGAGACGGCGACTCGCAATACGCTCGACATCTCGGCGGTGCCGGTGCTGCGCGACCTCACCCACTTGCCGGTGCTGGTGGATCCGTCGCATGCGGCTGGCGTCGCGCACCTGATTCCGCCGCTCGCCTGCGCCGCCAAGGCGGCGGGTGCGCACGGCATGATGGTGGAGATCCATCCGGAGCCGGAGAAGTCGGTATCCGACGCGAAGCAAGCCATCAGCCTGGAAGGCTTCGCCGATCTCGTGCGCCGGGTGCGGGCGACGGTGAGCCCACCTTACCAGCCGCGCGCCATCACGACGCGCTGATCGCGCGGCACCGGCCGCGTGGTCGCGCTGTCGCGCCGAGCAAGCGCGGTGCCTGGAACAATTACCATTGCCATCCATCGCGCGCTATGCTGGCCGCGGTGGAATCCACTGCCATCTTCCGGAGTGAACCCGCATGGACCGGCCTACCATCGCATTCGACATCGAGGTCGTGGCCCCGGACTGGGAAGAGATCGACGAGGCGACGCGCGGCTACCTGCTCGAGCGCGCCCGCGACGACGAGGAACGCAGTGCCGTGCCCGATCGACTGGCGCTCAATCTCGGACTCGGCCGCGTCGTCGCCATCGGCATGTGGAACCTGGACAGCAGCCAGGGTGCTGTGTTCATCGAAGGCGACGGCAATGACTGGCAGCCCTGGGAGGGCGGCCCGGAGAACGCCAAGCTGTTCGCCGGTTCGGAGCGCGAGATCCTGAGCCAATTCTGGGCCACGATCGCGCGCTACGGCACCTTGATTACCTTCAACGGCCGGTCGTTCGATGCACCGGTGCTGTTGGTCCGCTCGAGCATTCTCGGCGTCACACCCACCCGCCCGCTCCTGCCCGGACGGTACGACCTCGACGTGCATTGTGATCTGATGGAGGTGCTCACGTTTCACGGCGCGGTGCGTGACCGCTTCCGCCTCGAGTACTGGTGCCGGCGTTTTGGCCTGGAATCCCCGAAATCCAAGCTGGATGGCTCGCAAGTGGGTCGCTACTACCGCGAGGGGCGAAGGGTGGAAATCGCCGAATACTGCCTGCAGGACACACGTGCCACGGCATCGCTCTATCAACGCGTGAAACCCATTCTCATCGATCCGTTCGCCAACCGGTACCGCCCAGCGTGAACGTGCGGCTCGCATCACGCGCGCCGGATTCTGCGGTCGCCCCACTGGTCAATTGGCGTGCAGGCCAGTTGTAAAAACGACCAGGGCGGCAGATCCTGGTTGACTGCACCCCGCTGGATTCTAGACTGGCCTGATCCAGCGTGGCTCGAAATGTCACTAGCCAGGACTATTCCTCACCAGCCGTTTCAGGTGATGAGGTCAGCAGACGATGGGCCGGTGGCTGCGGCGGCGCGGAGGCAGCAACAAGACACGAGCAGCGGGTTGGAGTTTCTCGCCGGCTCGTGTGGCGGCTGCTGGGCGTGGCACTCGAGCCAGGCGCGGGCGCCAGCCGTCCGACCAGCGAATAGTCGGGACGGCCGCTGCCCCGAGCGAGCCTCGAATGCCTTTGGCAATGCCTCTTGAACAGACCTCTTGAAAGGACCTCTTGAAAGGACCCGTCTCATGGCGAAGTGGACCAAAGAACTCCTCGACGAGAATGTGGCCAATGCGTCGGCCTCGGCACGCTTGCTCCTGTGGGAGCTCGGCCAGAAGCCGAACGCGCCGATGAGCGATCTCAAGGCCGGGCCGGTGAGCTACGCGATCCTGCAGCGCATTGCGCGCAGCCGCAATCTCGAACCACTGGTCCTGGTCGATGACTCCACCGGCGAGAAGCGCTATCGCCTCAATCCGGAATATGCGCGCATGATCAAGGCCGTGGTGCCGGACAAGCCCCGGGGCGGTGCCGTGAAGCGCGGCGGTGGCCGCCGGCGCGCCGCCGCTTCGCCCGCGGCCGCGGGCGAGCCGCCAGTGCGCCGCGGTCCAGGTCGGCCGCGCAAGAACCCGCTGCCGATGCCGGCGCCGCTCGCATTTCCTGGTGTGCGCCGCGGTCCTGGCCGCCCGCGCAAGTCGGACCTGGATAGCATTGCCCTGCCGATGACCGGCGGACTCTCGCTCGGCTTCTGGCAGCAGCTGATCGCATTCGTCAACGCCTCGCGCCGCGTGGTGCTCGAGCTGGACGAGCAGACGGTCCGCCTGAAGCGAGCTTGAGCGAGTGCCGCAACCGCCACCGCGGGCAACGGTCGAGGGGGCGGCGGGGAACCGCCCCCCGATCACGCTCGCTGCGGCGTCGTCGCGCGCGGTGCGGGATGCTCTACCGCGCTCAGCGGCGCCTCGGCAGCATGAGCGACAGCGAGCAGGCCGCGGTCACCAGCAGCTTCACCAGGTCGATCGCCATGTAGGTGCCGTGCTGGGAGTGGAAGCGCGCCACGGCATCGATGCCCGCGGGTGAGGTCCGGTCGATGAAATCGATGGCGCGACCCAGGTCGACGATGTGCGGTGCCATGTAGGTCCCGAGGAACACGCAGATCGCGGCGATCACGGCCACCGCGATCAGCAGCGAGCGGCTGCTCTCCCCCCGCACACGCGCGCCGAGCACCAGTGCGAGCGCAACCAGAGCAAACCCGATCTCGGTGATGTTCCAGATGGTGAAATAGCGGCGGTTCATCTCCGACGCGACGAACCGCAGCGCCGGCACCCGCTCGGCATCCGGGATCCTGGCGAACACCTCGTCGAGGCGCGGGTGCTTCTCGGGCTTGACCTGGTCGAAGTTGCCAGCGGCCACGGCCGCCATCAGCACGGTGCCGGCGATCCACGCCCCGAACAGGAACAGCAGGATGCCGTGCGAGCGTCGCATCGTCGCTGCGCCGGCCACGATCAACTCACGCTCTGCGGCGCGCGCAGCTGATCGAGCGCGGTCGCCAGGCGCGCGAGACGAGCCTCGCGATCGGTCGCGAAGCGCTCGATGCCGCGCATCAACCAGTCGGGCGACAGATGCGCCTCCTCCAGCACTTCCTCGACGCTGCCGCCCGTGCGCCAGCGGTCGTCCCAATCGGAGGAGAGAGTGTATTCCTCGGCGATCTTGTGTGGCAGCCAGTCGTGCATGAGCCGGCGCGCGCCGTTGGTGATGCACATCGAATCCAGCCACTCACCCCACGGCAGCACGTGCTCGCGGTACTGCGCTGGTTGGCGCTTGAACAGCTCCGGGCTGATCGCGGCGATGATCTTCACGTTCGGCCCGCCGTTCTTCAAGTCCGGCAGCAGCTTGACGATGCCGCTCACGGGGGACGTTCCCTGGACGATCACCACGCCGTCCTTGCGGCGCGACGGGTCGAAGTCGCGCAGCACATAGGCGCCGCGGGCTGCATGGAGATGCGACGGGATGCCGAGCGCCTCGCGATCCGGAATCGTGACCGGCGGCCGCGTCAGATGCAGCGCGATCACGTGGGCCGGATCGTTGAGCGCGGCGCCGATCACCGGCGCGACCTCGTTGTATTCCCAGGGATGCAGGTTGAGCGTCAAGCCCTCCGGGAACAGCTGCGTGACGCCGGGTGCGAACACCCCGAAGTGGGTGCGGAAGTCCTCGGCAGTCTCCGGTCCAGAGTGGCCCGCGACCCAGATCACCTTGCCCACCTGCAGCTGGCTGTCCTGCGCCAGCTGCGAGAACAGGCGCATCAGCCCGTATTTCAGGTAGCTGAACGAGCCGTACGTGGAGCAAGCGCTCATGTAGCCGATCCAGTCTTGCTCCGGGTTCTCGGCGAAATTGACGCACGTGATGCCGCACATGATGCCGGCATTGGTGAATTCCGTGATCTCCTGCGGCAGCAGTGCGCCATCCACGTTTTGCTTGCGGTCGTACCAGCCGTAACCCTTCGCGTCGCCATAGTCGTGCGCGAAGCCAGCAATGTTCGTGGATTCGGCCAGATCGGCAGAGCACACGAGGAACAGCGGGCGGCCGTAATGCTTGCGGCCGTAGGCATTCAAGAACGACCCCACCTTCGCCAGCGCTGCGCGGTTGGGGGCCTTCTCGCCTGCCTTGAGATAGAGATCGGCTGGCCACTTCTGATAGTCGAGCAGGCCGGGGTCCTTGAGCGGGCTCTTCTTGCCGTCGATCTTGCAGCTGGCGATCGTGGCCGGCACCGAGTCACCGATTTCCACCAGCCGATCGGCGAGGAAGCCGAGCAGCGCCTCGTCCCGGTGCAGCACGGCCATCACCCGCTTCAGATTCTCCGCCGTCTGCTCGGTGTGCGCACCGGCCGCGTCCGGCGCCGGCTCGCCGAAGCCGACGAAGCTCACGCCGTATTTCTCGGCGAACACGCGCTTGGTTTCCCAGAAAGCCGGACTGTTCTTCTTGTGCGGCGTGCCGTGCGACTTGTTGTCGAAGACGCCGTAGCCGCGGCCCTTGCGGTTCTTGACCCACACCACGCCCGGTCGCGAGTCGGGATTGGGCGTGGTGCACAGTTCGACGAATGCCCGGGCGAGGCCGGACCAGTCCTCGCCGTTCGCGCAGCCGCTGACCCGCCAGCCGTAGGGCTTGAACCAGTCCTCGGGCGTGCCGTTCACGACGCTGCTGATCGGCACGTCGTCGATGCCGTAGTCGTTCCAGTCGACGACGTAGACGAGGTTGCTCAGCCCGAGCCCGAACGCGCTGTTCTTGGTCTCGTGCGTGGCGCCAGCGGTCATCCCGCCCTCGCCCTCGAACGCCCACACCTTGACCTCGTCACAACCGGCGTGCTTGAGCGCGAGCGCCTGTCCGGCGGCGGCTGGCGAGCCATGTCCCGACGGTCCGGTGTTGAACTTGAAGAACAGCGTCTTGCCCTCGCACTCGGCGTGGCCGGGCAAGCCGCCGCGCCGCCGCAGCTTGAGCAGATCCTCCCACGTCACGGCGCGGTGCGCGCCGCCCTTCACCAGGTACTTGGCATCGCCGGTGCGCCGGTAGCGCTCGCGCAGCGCCTCGTGGTAGACCGCCAGCATCGCGTAGACGACCGGGTTGGTGTGCCCCGCCACCAGCACGAAGCGATCGCCGAACCGCTTGCCGGGCTCGCGCACGTCCCAGCGCATGAAGCCGCCGATCGTGGTCATGATCAGTGGATAGACCTTGGAACGCGAGCCGCCGGGGTGGCCGCTCTGGCGGTGGTTCAGCATCAAGTCGATGCATTGATCGATGAGGTCCTTGATCTTGTCGAAGTACGGGAAGCACGGGCGCAGGGTCTCGAGGGTGGGCTGAGGCATGCAGGTTCTCGCGAATGGGTTTGGGCCAGGTTTCCAGAACGCCCCATTCTAACGGGTGCCAGGCCTCGGACTAGCTCACACGTTCACCTGGATCTCGTTGCCCTCGACCCGCACCTCGAAGCACGGGACGCGCGCCGCCGGGTTGGTGTGGCATTGACCGGTGGTCACGTCGAACGACCATCCGTGCCACGGGCAGGTCACCACCTGGCCATTCACCAGCCCCTCGCCGAGCGGGCCGCCGCGGTGCGCGCAGGTGTTGTCGATCGCGTGGAACTTGCCATCGACGTTGAACAGGGCGAGGCGCCGCGTCCCGGCCTGGACCGTGCGTGCCTTGCCTGGGGCGAGGTCGCTCACCAGGGCGACCTTGACGAATTGCGGCATTGCCGACCTCCGGAGAAAGGTTGCAGATCGTGTGCGCAAAGATTAGCTGCGCGGCGCGCAATCGCAAGCGCCGCGAACCGGACCCTTTCACCGAGCTCGAGCTCAGTGGCGCGCGCTGGTCTGCAAGCGCAGCGCGCGCGCGCCCGCCCAGTCGATCGCGTCCGCGAGGCGCAGACCCGATCGCTGGCAGCGCGCCGCGAGCTCCACGTCCGGTTCGCCGGTCGGGGCGCGGTCCGGGTCGTGCCCCGCCGCGAACAGCCACACCTCGTTCAATCCCACCTCGCCCATCAGGCGCGCGAGCCCGAGCAGGAACTCGTCCGACACCGGATCGGGCACGTACCATTGCCGATCGCGAATCACGGTGCGTGTGTTGTGGCCGCGCCGCGCGACGAACAGCTGATGCTGCTCGCCGAGGTCGCGCACGTGCGTCCAGCTCCAGTCCATGGTGTTGGCGAAGAACCCGAACAGGCTGAATTGCGTGAGATAGACCGCGCCGTTCACGCCGATGCGGCGCTGCAGCTGGTCCACCTCGCGCTGCCAGAGCGGCTGCTCGGGATGGTCGTCGGCGCTCGGCGCATGCGCCTGCACCGCGGCCGACGCTGCGATGCCGACCTCGATCGCCAGGCACAGAGCGATGCGCAGGCGCGGCCCGCGCATCGCGACCAGGATCTCGTCCACCACGAACATCGCGGCGAGCAGCAGGAACGGATACAGCACGAACTGGTGGCGCATCTTGCCGCCGAACGGATACTGCCTGGCCAGCGCCAGCGCGACCAGGCAGGCGCCGATCAGGAACAGGACGATGAGCACCAGGCCGCGTGCGGCGCCAAAGCAGCTCGAGCCCGGTCGCAGGTAGCGCCGCAGGAGCCACAGGTACCCGAGCAGGATCGCTGCGAGCGCGAGCGCGAACCACGCGCTCGCGGCAAACGCCAGCGGCGTGAAGTAGGAGAGGTCGCTCGCCACGCCGCGCAGCACGAACTGCCACCAGCGCTCGTCGCCGCGCGGCAAGAACGACTGCACGTGGCGCAGCGGCTCGGCCTCCTGCGTGAACCGCATGCACACTCCGGCGCCGATGGCGATCACGAACGCGCCGCACAGGATTCGTCGCGCCGTGCCGTGCGCGAGCACCAGCCAGCGACGGGCCGGCAGCGCGCCGGCGGCGCCGAGGCAAAGCGGCGCGAGTGCGTACGCGGCGATGAAGATGATCGCCGCGTACGATGTCCAGAACGCGATCGCCAGCGCTGCGAACAAGAGCGCGATCCCCTTCTTCTCGACCTGGTCGGGTTGCAGGACGACCGCGAGCAGCTGGTGCAGGGAGATCAGCATCAAGAACGTCACCAGCGAGTACGCGCGCACGCTCGCCGCCAGGCTCACGACGTGGTGCGAGACGGCAAACAGCAGGGCGGTCAGATGGCAGGCGGGGCGGGTCAGGCGCAGGCGCCGCGCCAGGAGGAACAGCACCACCACCGTGGCCACCGATGGGATGACCGACGACAGGCGCGCCAGCCACAGCGCCGAGCTCCAGGAGACGAGCGGCCGCACCATCAGGAACGCGAGCGGCGGATGCGCTTCGTGGGCGAGCTCGGCGAACAGCTGGCGCCAAGGCCGCAAGCCGGCGGTGAACAGGTGCCACACCTCGTCGTAGCTCGCCGGCCAGCGCACCGCCGCATCGAGCGCGAGCGTGGCGGCGAGGATCACGGTGCTGCCCAGGATGTACCAGTCGGTGCTTCCTGGCCGCCATGCGGTTGTCGGTCGAGCCATGGACCTTCCTCGTGCCCGCATCGCCAGCGTTGGCTCGGGTTCGCGTCGATTGTGATCGCGGCGCCGCAGCGATCAAGTCGCCGGCCGGCATGGATTCCTGTCGTGCGAGCCCGCCAGTGCAGCACCGCCGCATTCCAGGTAGGATCCTGGTCGTGGCGACCAATCCGATCCAGTTCGCGATCGTGCGCGAGGACCCGCGCATCGAGCTGGCGCTGGCGCGCGAGCACGGCGCGCGCCGCGTGCTGGTGATCGCATCGGCGGCTGCACCGCGCTCACGCTGAAGGCGCTCGAGCCGCGGCTGGCGATCACACTGCTCGATCCCAACCAGGCGCAGCTCGATCTCGTGCGCCGCAAGATCGCCGCGCTCTCGACCGTGCGCGGTCGCGGAGTGCCGCGCGCCGACGCCGAGCTGCGCCGCCGCTTCGGCATCGGCGTCGAGGATGCGCGCGAGCTGACCGCATGCGGCAACTTCGAGTCGCTGTTCCGCATGCTGCGCCAGTTCCTGTACGAGCTGGTGTGCCCGCGCGAGCAGTGGCTGCGCGCGTTCCTCGAGCACGGCGCGCTCGCGGGGCTGCGGGCGGCGGCGCTGCAGAGCCGGTACTGGCCGGTCGCGTTCCAGCTGTTCTTCGCCGACGCTCTGCTGGCCGCGATGTTCGGGCCGGACGCCGTGCAGCACGCGCCGAAGGGCTCGTACCCGGCCTACTTCCAGCGCCTGTTCGAACGCGGCCTCGCGCGCGCCGACGCGTTCGACAATCCGTGGCTGCACCACGTGCTGCTCGGGCACTACGTCGATCGCGAGGCAGCGCTGCCCGATTATCTCGTGCATGCCGTGCCCGACCTCGACCTCGACCTGCACTGCGGCTCGGTGCAAGATCGGCTCGACTGGGAAGCGTTCGACCTCGTATCGCTGTCCAACGTGTTCGACTGGATGTCGCGCGAGGCCATGGCGCGCACCGCGGCGCAGCTGGCGCAGGCAATGCGGCCCGGAGCCGTGCTGCTGGTGCGCCAGCTCAACCATCAGCACGAGCTCGACCCGTGGCTCGAGGCCGCCTTCGCGCTCGACCACGCCAGCGCCGATGCCTGGCTGGCGCGCGACCGCAGCCTGTTCTACTCGCGCCTCACGATCGCGACGCGCCGGAGGAGATGACGCATGCAGCAGCTCGTGACCGACATTCTCGAGCAGTGCGGTTATCGCTCGAACCCGTACTTCGCCGCGCTGCGCTCGGGCGAGATGTGCCACGACGATTTCGTCGAGACGCAGATCCAGTTCTACTTCGCGGTGGTGTTCTTCAACCGGCCGATGGCCGCGCTGGCGGCGAAGATCCCGACCCCGGAGCTGCGCGTCGAGGTGCTGCGCAACGTCTGGGAGGAGCATGGCGAGGGCGACGCGTCGCGCGTGCATGGCCGCACGTTCCTCGAATTCCTCGACCGCCTCGCGCACGTCACCGAGGCCGACGTCGAACGGCGCGCGCTGTGGCCGGAAGTGCGCGTGTTCAACACCACGCTGGTCGGCGCCTGCGTGCTCGACGACTACCTGATCGGTGCCGGCTTGCTCGGCATGATCGAGCGCATGTTCTGCGACATCTCGAGCTGGATTGGCCGCGCGGTGGTGGCGCGCGGCTGGCTGCGCGCCGAACAGATGATCCACTACAACCTGCACCAGCAGCTGGACGTGCGCCACTCGCAAGACTTCTTCGACATCCTCGCCCGGTCCTGGGACCACGGCCCGCTCAACCGCTACATGATCGAGCAAGGACTGCGCCTGGGGGCAACCGTGTTCGACGGGCTGTACCACGGGCTGTACCGCAACCGCGCGCGCCGGGCGATGCGCGAGGTGACCGGCCCGCACTCGCTGGTCGACTTCAAGCCGTGAGGATCGTGCAGGTCACCGGCGCGAACCGCGCGGCGCTCGGGCCGCGCATCCAGGCGCTGGAGGCGAACGCGGTCTATCCGCTCGGCCGCGATTCGTTCCGCATCGATCACGGCCAGGACTACTTCGCGTTCTTCGAGCGCCTCGGCGCGCTGCGCTACTTCGTCGCCCTCGAAGACGGCCAGGTGATGGCGGTGGCGGCGGCCGTGCTGCGCCGCGTGCCGCGCCTGGACGGATCGTCGTGCCGCGCGTGGTATCTGTGCGACCTGAAGGCCCGGCCCGACGCGCGCGGCCGATCGATGTCGATCTTGCTCCTGCGCCACGGCTTCCTGCGTCTCGTCTGGCGCTGCCGCCGTGCGTATGCGATCTCCATGAATCCGGGCGACGGCTCGCCCAATCCCGTGGCGCGCCTGCTCGCGCGCTTTCGCTGGGCGCCGCTGCGCATCGCCAAGGAGCTCGCGCTGTTCACGGTCGCGCCGGCGCAGCTCGCCGAGCTGCGGCCGACGCTGGAACGTCATCGCGGTGCGTGGTCGCTCGTCTCGCTGCGCGGCAAGAAGGATCTCGTGCTCGCGAGCACCGGCGCGCCGATGGCGCTCTTGCACCTGCAGTTCGGCGCGCCGCCGGTGGACCCTGCCGAGCGCGTCCGGCTCGCACAGGCGCCGGCCGATGCGGCGTGCATGTTCTGTGCGCCTGCCGATGACGCGCTGGTGCGCGAGCTGCGCACCAGCGCCATCGAGCCGATGGCGCGCGCCACCATCTTGGCGCATCGCCTCGAGCAGGCCGACTGGCGGTTCGTGCGTACCAGCGAGATCTGAGCGAGCCGGAAGAGGCCTTGACACGCACTGCTCGAGCGAGAAGACTGGCACTCGACCGCCTGGCCCGACCGCCGTCGGGTCCTGGAGCACCCCTCGCTCGGAGCCACACTGTGAAGCCACGACTCGTCTTGGCCGCCGCCCTCGTCGACCTGCTGTCGATCGCGCCGCTTTGCGCCGCCGGGAATCGCGCCGGCAGCGCCACCAGCCCCGCGCTCAACGCCGCGCTCGAGTCGGTGCACCAAGAAGCGCTGCGCGCGGATCTGTTCTTCATCGCCGCCGACGAGCTCGCTGGCCGCGAGACGCCCGGCCCCGGATTGCGCATTGCCGCCCGCTTCCTGCGCGCGCGCCTGGAGCGCCTCGGGATCGAACCGGGCGGCCCCGAGCATTCCTACTTCTACAAGTTCCCGCTCGAGAAGAACACGCTCGACTTCGACCAGTGCCGCATCGAGTTCGCGGGCCGGACCCTGCACCTGTGGCAGGACTACTTCCTGTCGTTTGGCTCGGCGGCGGCGCGCGACGTGAGCGCGAGCATCGTGTTTGCCGGCGATGCCAAGATCGAGGACCTCGAGAAGATCGATGCCGCCGGCAAGTGGCTCTTGATCCTCGATCGCGACCAGGACTTGCAGCGAGTGCGGCGCGCGCTGTCGCGCAAGCAGCTCGCCGGCACGATCTACGTCCCCGCCGCGGACTACGCCGGCAAGCCGTACGCGGAGCGCTTCGCCGATCAGGTCGAGCGCATGAAGCAGGCGCGCTATGCGCCGGTGGTCGCCGATGGCGAGCCTGGCAGCGGTGGCCGGCCGCGCGGTTCTGGCTCGATCTACCTCGGACCCGAGGCGAAGCAGGCCCTGTTCGCCGCCGCGCAGGTCGACGAGGCCAAGCTCGAAGTGGGCGCGGCGATCCCGCTCGAGCTCAAGGAAACGCGCGTGCTGCGTGCCGCCGAGCCGCCGGTGGACGTGGAGGACGTGTGCGGCTTCTGGCCCGGCAGCGATCCCTTGCTCAAGAACGACGTGATCCTGGTCACCGCGCACTACGATCACGTGGGCGTCGGCCGCGACGGCCAGGTCTACAACGGCGCCGACGACAACGGCTCGGGCACCTGCGGCCTGCTCGCGCTGGCGGAGATGCTCACCAAGTACGGACCGATGCGCCGCTCGATCATGATCATGTGGGTGTGCGGCGAGGAGAAGGGTCTGTGGGGTTCGGCCGCTTGGACGCGCCATCCCTACCTGCCCGATGGTTGCAAGGCAGTGGCCGACATCAACATCGACATGATCGGCCGCAACGATCCCGACAAGCTGCTGATCACGCCCACCGAAGCGCACGAGAAGTTCAACTTCCTCTCGAAGCTCGCCTGCAAGCTCGCTGCCGACGAAGGCTTCCCCAAGCTCGGCAGCGCCGACGAGTACTACCAGCGCTCCGACCACTTCAACTTCGTGCGCGCCGGCATCCCCGCGGCGTTCTTGTTCTCCGGCGTGCACGAGGACTATCACCAGCCCACCGACGATCCCGACAAGATCGACTACGACAAGATGCGCCGCGTCGTGCGCCTGGTGTTCCGCATGCTCGACGGCTTGCAGAACGACCAGATCGACCAGGAATGATCGACGCCCGCGCGAGCGGAGCATGGAGCGAGGTGTCTTCGGGGCGGACTCTCATGCGGCCACGCACCCGATCGGTGTGGCTCGTCGTCGCGGCGACCGTCGGCATCGCCGCACTGCTCTGGCTGCTCGCCGGTCGCGAGCTCGGCACGCGCACGCGGAACGCGCCGCAGCGCGGCGGCGATCCGGCACCGAGCTCGCAATCGCCGGTGCGCGCGCTCTTGTCGGCCGCGCCCGCGGCGAGCGCGGGCGAACCAGCATGGGACGTGGGTGCGCTCGTGGGACGCGTCGTCGATGCCGGCGGTCAGCCGGTCGCGAACGCCACGATTGCCATCGAGCACTACGTCCCTGGCGCCGACAGCCTGCCCGCGGGTGTCGACCTCACATGGGAAGCCGACTGGGATCTCGCGCAAGACTTCCGCCGCCAGCACGGCGCCGAGATCGACGCTCGCCTCGCGCCGGTCACGAGCGATCAGGACGGCAGGTTCCGCTGGGACGCACTGCCAGTGCTCGGCTGCCTCGCCATCCGGATCGCACGCGACGGTTTCGCGCCGTACGAGCTGCGTGGCCGCTGCGTGTTCCACGGTGTGACCTCCGACCTGGGCACGCTCGTGCTCCGGCCAGAAGCAGCGATCGCCGGTCGGGTCGCGCCCGAGTCCGGTGCGCCCGTGGCGGGGGCGCGCGTGCGCGTGCAAGTGGCGAACTCGCGGCGCCAGATCGATCGCACCGTGGTCTGCGCGGACGACGGCAGCTTCCAGTGCGGCAGCCTGATCGGCGGTGCGGCCTGCATCACGGTCGCGTGCGCGGATCACGTGCTGTGGCCGCCGGCCGTCGCGCTCACGCTCGGCGATGGCGAGCGCCGCGAGGGACTCGTGCTGAGCATGCGGCGCGAGCTCCCCATCGCCGGGATGGTGCGCGACCCACGCCGGGCGCCGATCGCCGGCGCGCGCGTGCGCACGCGGGTGGCGATCGACCATGACTGGATCTCGGCGCCCGACGTGCTCTCGGATGACGCCGGCGAGTTCGTCGTGCACGGCCTCGCGGCGCCGTATCGCTGCAGCCTCTCGGTCTCTGCCCCGGGTTACCGGCCCGCGGATCTGCAGGTCGCAGCCGGCACGAGCGGCCTCGTGATCGAGCTCGCGCGCCAGCCGGCGATCGAGGTGATCACGCGCGATGCGAGCACCGGGGCCGCGGTCACGCCACGCGAGCTGATCGTCACGCGCGCCGGCGAGCGAGCGCACGGGTCAGCGTCCGCCAGCGATCGCGCCGGCTGGCGCGAGCGGGGGCCGGGTCGTCGGCTCGTGCCGTACGGCAGCGCCGGCACGTTCACGATCGAGGCGCGGGCGAGCGGCTACCTTGCGGCCGAGAGCGAGCCGATCGCGGCCGACGGCGTCGCGGATGGTGGCCCGATCGAGCTGAAGCTGCTGCCGGCACCCAGGATCGAGGGCGTCGTGCGCCGCGCCAGCTCGGGGCTGCCCGTGCCATGCGCGCGGGTCGAGCTGTACCAGCCGCTCCCGCCACGAACACTCGCCTCGGTCCGCCACCAGGGGGTCGCCGTGCGCGACGATCGGCAGCTCCTCAAGATCACGCGCACCGATTCACTGGGCGAGTTTTGCTTCGCCTTGGATGGCGAGACCTGTCGCCCTCGCTTCGGTGACCAGCCGCCATCGGGCAACCGGTCAGGAGCGCGCTGGTCAATGCGCGTGATCGCGCCCGATCTCGCGCCGCAGCTGGTGGAGGGCGTCTCGCCGTCCGCCGGCAGGATCGTCATCGAGCTCGCGACCGGCGGCAGCATCGCCGGCACGGTCACCGGCCTGGATGGCGTGCCCGCCACGGGCGTGGTGATCGTCGCGGCGCTGGCCGATGGCACGTGCCGCAGCGCCCGCAGCGACGCGGACGGTCGCTACGCCGTCGGCCCGCTCGCCGCGGGCAGGTATCGGCTGAGCGTGGGCGATCCAGGCCTCAGCGAGCACACGTTCTTCTCCTGCGGCCTGAACGTCGACGTTCCCGAGCCGGATGCGTCGCTGTTCGGCATCGCCGTGGAAGCCGCGCGCACGACGCGCTGTGACCTCGACCTGCGGCGACCGCTCGACGGTGCCGCCGTGGCCGGCTGCATCACGGTCACGCCCGCGCGCGAGGATCTCACCATCTCGCTCCTCGTCGATGCGACGAGCAAGGATGCCCTCGCCCGCCACGACCCGGCGAGCACGCAGGTCGGCGCCGATGGCAAGTACGCGCTGTTCGGCGTGATCGCCGGCCACCGCACGCTGGTGGTCACCGACCGCCGCGGCTTGCCCCTCGCCAGCCGCGATCTCGATCTGGTCAGGGGCGAGACCACGCGCGCCGACTTCACCATCGAGCTGGTGCCGCTGCGCGGCACCGTCGCCGATGCCAGGAACGGACGCTCGCTACGCGCGCAGGTCGCGTTGTCTGCGGGCGAGAGACCGAGCGTGCACGCCGAGACGACCACGACCGATGCGGATGGCGCCTTCACGTTCGCCGACCTCGGCGTCGGCGTGAGGTGTGGGCTCGAGGTCTGGTGCGAGGGCTACTATCCCGAGCAGCTCAAGGTCGCGCCCGGACGCGAAGCCGCCGAGCTGCGCATCGCCATGTGGCCGCCCGGTCGTCTCGAGGTGCACGTCGCGGCCGCGCGCGAGCGTGATGCCCTCGACCTCACCCTGCTGCAGAACGGCGAGCGCGTCGATGCCGGTTGGTCACGACCATCGCCCGACACGTTCCGCTTCGACGCCGTGCGCCCCGGCACCTACGAGCTCGTGGTGGTGGAGGCGGTTGGCGCCCGAGAGCGCACGGCGCGCGCCACGGTCACCATCGAGTGGGGCCAGCAGACCGAGGTGGGCGTCTCGCTGCGGTGAGACGGACCGCCGCGGAGGAACGCGTCGCGGCAGGGCGATGCACGGCGGGTCTGCCTTCCTCGGTTCTCAGGTTCGACGAATGCGCGGTGGCGGTCGACCTGCCTTCACCGACGTGATCCTGTGTCGAGGCTGGGACGCGACGCTCCTCGGTGGCGGGCGGTGCGGTTGGATCGAGGAAGCGCCACCGCCAGCGAGCGAATGCTCGCCGGGTCGCTGTTGCGTGGTCGGTTGCAGCTGCAGGACAGCCGGGTGGTCCGCGTCTGCTCGGAGTGCGAACACCAAGCTCAACTGACGGAACATGGATGCAGTTGATGTCATGTGGCAACTCGATGCGCGCAATGCCATCCACGAGAGTGGCTAACCAGCGCACATTTGTCTGCGTGGGTGATGGGTTGTGCGGCGGGACCGGATCCACGACCGCGACCTCGAGGTCCATGGTTGACGCCGGTTCGTGATGGCCCTACACTCCGGACCTGCTTTGGGAGAACGCCATGCCGGCAGCCTTGGTGTCGAGCACCCTTGGCGGGGCCTCGCTCGTGCGAGATGCCCATGGTCCCGGTCCACGCCTCCTCGACGTTCGCTCGGTCCTGCGAGCGCGCCACCTGAGCTCGCGCACCGAGAAGGCCTACGTCGCCTGGATCCGCCGGTTCATCATCGATCATGGCAAGAGTCACCCGGTAGGGGTGGGTGAGCGTGAGGTGAGCGCTTTTTCTGACCTCGTTCGCAACCGATCGCAACGCCGCCTCGACACAGAACCAGGCTCTGACTGCCCTGCTTTTCCTGTGCCGAAAGGTCTCCGGCAAGACCTGCGATGGCCCGACGGCGTGGTACGTGCCCGCGGCACACAACGTCTGCCGGTCGTCCAGTCTTCAGAAGAGGTTCAGGCTCTCCTCGCCCAGCTGGACATGGATGGCACCGCTCGCCTTCAGGGAACTCTGCTCTATGGTGCCGGGCTTCGCCTGCTCGAGTG
>JAXMBY010000051.1:0-48797 GCA_046349655.1 Planctomycetota bacterium | reverse complement strand
CAACAACCTCGGCCAGAGCATCTATCAGCGCTACGGCGCCTATCGTGAGATTGCCACCACCCCCGCCAACGCCGGCGACTCGGCCAACGTGTGGGGCTTTGGCATCGACGATGAGTGCACCCGCTCGCAGGTGCAGCAGAACTCGGGCGGCGGCTCGATCAACACGCGCTTCAGCACCTACTACACGTTCACCGTCGACATCACCTTCGGCAACTCGGGATCGGGCCTCATCAGGACCTCGAACAACACGATCGTTGCCGTGGTCACGCACTGCCAGGACGGGTGCCCGGACTTCGGCACGCGCGTCGACAACTCCGACTTCGTGGCGGCGCGCGACGAGCTGTGCCCCAAGCCCAATGACTGCGTGGATCCCGTCAACTACGGCACCGGCACGTCCGGCAGCTACGGCCTCATCCCGCACATCACCTTCAGGAACCAGCCCAAGCTCGGCAGCTCGGACTTCACCATCCGCGGCGAGAACACCGAGTCCGGCCTGAGCGGCTTCCTCGCGATCGGCTTCGCGCAGGCGACGATCTTCTACGGGTCGACCGTGATCCTGGTCGACATCATCGGCCCGCACCTGCTCATCCCGATCACCACCATCGGCCCGCCGCTGCCGGGCAGCGGCTACATCGAGATCCAGGGCACTATCCCCAACAACGCCGCCTACGACGGCATCCGGTTCTTCTCGCAGTATCTGTTCCTCGACTCGGGCGCCCAGTCTGGCCTGTCGGCCACCGAGGGCCTCGACTCGACCATCTGCTGCGGCTGCTGAGCCGCCTCGGCCTCGACCGATTCGGGGAGCGCCGGCAGAGACGGCGCTCCCCGCGCTCGCGGCGGTCGCGGCGCTGAGGTCGGTCGCGCACTCGATCGTCCGCCAGCGCCGCAACGAGCGGTGAAGATCGCCCATAGGGCAGACGTCTCGGGAACCGATTCTTTACCGCGCGGCGGCGAGGGCTACGATGACCTCCATGCGCCGCCGCGATCCACATTTCGAGGTCGTTCGTGCCCTGCGCCAGTTCGAGACCATGCTGCGCGAGCAGCTCGGTCTCAAGCTGCTGCTGGCGCAGATGCCAGCGGGCTCGACCATCGCCGATGCGCGCCGGCTGCGGGAGAAGATCATGCAAACTGGCCGGCGGCCGTGCCGCATGCTCGACGACATGCTCGGGATTCGACGTGATTGATCGGCAGCTGCTCGAGCACCTGCGACAGCGCGGCGTGCGATATTGCCTCATCGGCGCGTCGGCACTTGCCGCGCACGGCTGGGCGCGCTTCACCGCGGATGTCGATCTGCTGACGATGGATGACGTCGTGCTCGATCCCCGATTCTGGAGCGGGTTCCGCACTCCCGAGATACGCCGCGGCGATGCCGACGACCCACTCGCCGGGCTGGTTCGTTTCGCCGGTGATTGCGATCACGATGTGATCGTTGGGCGCGGTGGAGCGATGGCCTTTGCCGTGCACGGTGCGGTGCCGTCGCCGGCGCTTGGCTGCCCGGTCGCCACGCCGCTCGCGTTGCTGCTGCTCAAGCTCGAGGCGGGCGGGCCCCAGGATCGCAGCGACATCATCGGGCTGGTGCAGGCGCAAAGGGTGTTGAACGGCGCCCTCTGGCTCGCCCAGGTCGACCAGCACCTCGAGCTGCTGAGCACCGGCGCGCGCCGCATCTGGCAGGAGCTTCGCCCGGCGCTGTGATCGTGTTGCCGGGCTCCTGGTCGCCGTGTTCGCGACGCAGGCGAGCTGCTCGTGCACCGCGACCTCGTGCGGGTCGACGCCGGTCGGCGGAACGGCGAGATCGCGCGGCGCATGGGGCGGGCAGCAGGTGCTTGAACGACCCGCGGTGGTGGCGAGAATCGCCGCGGGTCGCTCGGGCCAGGGGCCGCGGGGTCGAGGGCGGGTCGCAGCCGTTCAGCCCATCACCGGGCCATCACTCGGGCGCCCGGCGGCGGCGGCAGCCGGGCCTTCTGGCGGCGGCGAAGATCCTGGCACCGCCGCGGTGAACAAAACGTCGTGGCCGGTGGTAGGCAAGGCCGGCGCGAGCGTGCTCGTGGTGGGCAGTCTGGCCCTCGCCCGGTAGCATCCTTCGGGGGTAACCATGAACCTGTCCCTGATCAACGTCTATGTCGCGTGCGCGGCGATCGGCGGCACGGTCCTCTGCATCCAGACGATCCTGCTGCTCGTGGGCGGCGCCGGCGACCATACCGACGCACACTTCCACGATGGCGACGTGCACGATGCGTCGAGTGGTCATGACCACGCCGGCGATGGCCACGGCGATCTGTTCATCAAGCTGCTCACGTTCAAGACCGTGGTCGCGTTCCTCACCTTCTTCGGGCTCGGTGGCCTCGCGGCCAGCTCGGCCGAGCTCGACCGCGGCACGGCGCTCGTGCTGGCGGTGGCGGCAGGCGCGATCGCGCTGGTCGGGGTGGCTTACCTGATGGCCGGCCTCGCGCAGCTGCAGTCGCGCGGCAACCTCAACCTCAAGAATGCCGTCGGCCAGCCCGCGCGCGTGTACCTGCGCGTCCCCGCGCACGCCGCGGGCAATGGCAAGGTCATCGTCGCCTTCCAGGGACGCAAGGTCGAGTGCAAGGCAGTGACGCACGGGACGGAGATCCCGACCGGTGCCGAGGTGAAGGTGATCGCGGCCAGCGGGCCGGACACCGTCGAAGTGGTCGCGATTGCGAAGGAGTGAAGCTCATGCCAGCGCCAAATCCCTATTTCCTGGCGATGATCGTCGCCGCGGTGATGATCCTGTTCGGGCTGCTCATGCTCCTGGTCAAGCGCTACAAGCGCTGCCCGAGCAACAAGATCCTGGTGATCTACGGCAGGGTGAGAGAAGGCCAGACCGCGCGCTGCCTGCACGGCGGCGGCGCATTCGTGTGGCCGCTGATCCAGGACTACGATTTCCTCTCGCTCGATCCGATCCAGATCGAGATCCCGCTCAAGGGCGCACTGTCGCTCGAGAACATCCGCGTCAACGTGCCGAGCGTGTTCACGGTCGCCATCGGCACCGATGCGAGCACCATGCAGAACGCGGCGGTGCGCCTGCTCGGGCTCAAGACCGGCGACATCATGAAGCAAGCCGAGGACATCATCTTCGGCCAGCTGCGCCAGGTGATCGCCTCGATGGGCATCGAGGACATCAACCGCGATCGCGAGAAGTTCCTGGAAGCGATCCAGAAATCGCTCGAGCCGGAGCTCGAGAAGATCGGCCTCGTGCTCATCAACGTCAACATCACCGACATCACCGACGACTCGG
The DNA here is from genome assembly GCA_046349655.1 of Planctomycetota bacterium. GTDB lineage: Bacteria > Planctomycetota > B15-G4 > B15-G4 > JAXMBY01 > JAXMBY01. The sequence continues at coordinate 45,541 of JAXMBY010000051.1, read as the reverse complement.
GTTACATCGAGGCGATCGGCCGCAAGGCGGCATCGGCGGCAATCAAGCAAGCCGAGGTGGACGTGGCCGAGGAGGTGAAGCGCGGCGCGATCGGCGTCGCCGAGGCCAGCAAGGAGCAGGCGATCTCGGTCGCGGGCGCGAGCAAGTTCCGCGAGATCGGCACCAAGGAAGCCGAGCGCGACCAGGCGGTGCGCGTCGCCACGCTCGACAAGGAACGGGCGGTGGGACAGCAGACCGCGGCGTTCGAGCAGGAAGCGCTGGTGAAGGAGTCGGAGCGGCAGATGCGCATCGCCGTGGCCGACGCCAACGCCAAGGCGGTCGCGGGCGAGAACAAGTCCAAGGCCGAGGTCGCCGCCGCCAATGCCGGGCTGCGCGTGAAGGAGGCGGAAGCGTATCAGCTCAGCGAGACGCGCCATCGCGAGGCCGAGGCGGCGGTGCGGCAAGCGCAGTACGTGGCCGAGGCCAAGGCCGCCGAGGCGCTCGCCGGCAAGATCGAAGCGGAGAAGCGCGCCGAGCTCGAAGCCGTCGCCCGCGCGCAGAAGGCCAAGCTCATCGTCGACGCCGAGGCGCAGGCGCAGCGGCGCCGCATCGAGGCCGAGGGCGAGGCCGCGGCGATCTTCGCCAAGCTCGAAGCGCAAGCGCGCGGCGAGTACGAGATCCTGGCGAAGAAGGGCGCGGGCTTGCGGCAGATCGTCGACAGCTGCGGCGGCGCGCAGCAGGCATTCCAGATGCTGATGCTCGAGCACCTGGAACAGCTGTCCGAGACCGCGGCCAAGGCGATCGCCAACATCAAGTTCGACAAGGTGATCGTGTGGGACGGCGGCAACGGGCACCAGAATGGCAGCGGCGGCGCGGCCGGCTTCCTGCAAGGTCTGTCGCGCTCGTTGCCGCCGATGCTCAACATCATGCGCGACATCGGCGGCATCCAGATGCCGGACTACTTCGGCAAGCTCGTCGGTGAGTCGCCGCCGGTGACGGCACGGGTGGAGGGCGAGCCGGAGGCGCCGCGCCCGCCGAAGACCTGAGCCGGGCGCGCGCGAGCGAGCAACGCCTCGCTCGCTCGCGCCGCTGCCTTGCACGACGCAGTCTCAGGTTCGCCACGCGCGTGTCGCGATTCGCGGCAGAAGGGCAACCATGGACGAGCGCCGCGCCGGCGCCCGCGAGCGCAGGGTATACTGGGGCACCCGCGGTCGCCGCGCGCTGGCGCTGCACCGTCACCCAGAGGATCGCCCACCGTGAACCGTTCCGACATCGGCGCCGGTCGCAAGATCGCGTTCGCGCTCGCGATCACGATCGCGCTGCTCGCGCTCGGCGAAGGCATCGCCCGCTTCGCCCGCGTGCCCGATCCGCGCTTCCCCCGCGGGCGTGACGTGTTCATCGCCATCGGCGGCCTCACGCTCGGCGAGGTCGATCAGATCATCGACGGCGACGCCGATCTGTTCTGGCGCTTCAAACCCAACCTGCATGGCCGGCCGTGGCTCAAGCCGCTGTGGCTCGACACGCGCACCAACTCGCTCGGCCTGCGCAGCCCCGAGGTGTCGCGCCCCAAGCCCGCGGATCATTTCCGCGTGCTCGCGCTCGGCGACTCGTGCACCTATGGCTCGGGCGTGCCGAGCGGCGACACGTACCCGGCACGGCTCGAGCAGATGCTGAACAGCGTGTACGAGGACGGCGTCTTCGAGGTGGTCAACGGCGGCTGCCCGGGCTACACGTCGTATCAGGGCATCCAGTTCCTGAAGCAGCTCGGGCTGTCGCTCGAGCCGGACGTGGTCACGATCTCGTTCGGCATCAACGATGCGTCGCCGTGGACCGGCGCATCGGACGCCGACGTGCATGCCCGGCTCAATCCGCCGCTCCTGTCCAGCCTGCTGAAGAGCGCGCTGCTGCGCTCGCTGGCCGCCGTGCTCTTGCGCTGGGGCAACGACGGCAGCCCGGCGTTCGCGCGCGCGGACGCCGCGGCCGCTACCAGCGCGCTGCCACGCGCGAGCCCCGAGCAGTTCGCCGCGCAGCTCGGCGAGATCGTCGACCTGGTGCGCGCGCGCGGCGCGCAGCCGGTGCTGATCGTGCAGCCGCTGAAGGCGCAGGTGGATCACGATCTGCAGGCGCAGCTCGAGCAGCAGTTCGGCGACACGCCGTATCAGGCAATGATCCGCAGCGTCGCGAGCGACAAGCACGTGGTGCTGTGCGACCTCGTCAAGGAGCTCGATCACAAGCCGCAGGTGTTCATCGACAATTGCCACCTGAAGGCGGAAGGCTGCCAGCTCGCTGCGGCGGCGCTGTTCCGCGTGATGAAGAGCGCGAAGCTCGTCCCCGAGCCGCCCACGCTCGAGCAGCGCCGCGCGATCCGCGCCCGGCGCGGTGCGTCGGACGGCGATTGACGGCGCCGCTCAGCGCTCGTCGTCGACGGCGAGCGCGAGCGTCTTGCCGAAGTTGACGCGGCCGAAGCCGGTGTCGGGGTCGCGCCCGCTAGCACCGAGGTCATCGCAGCCCCGCTCGATGATGTCGATCACCGCAGCCGCGTCGAGGTCGGGCCGGGCGCTGCGCACCAGCGCCACCAGCGCGGCGACGATCGGCGCGGCCGACGACGTGCCGCCATTGGGCAGGATGCTGTGGTTGCCGTGGAACTCGACGCGGGTCGCGCCCATCGGTCCGTCGTCGGTCTGGTAGCAGCCGCGCTCGTGCGGCTCGCACGAGACGATGTTCTCGATCGGCGCCATCACCGACAGCCGCGCGCCGTAGTTCGACCCGACCTTGATGATGGTGCCGTTGTACGGAATGCTCTGGTCCCAGCGCTTGTCGTCCAGCGTGATGCCACCGGCGACGATCACGTTCGCATGGCTGCCGGGATAGTCCGTGGACTCCTTCGCGTTGTTGCCCGCCGACAGCACCACGATCACGTCGTGCTCGGCCGCGCGACGCACCGCATCCTCGAGCTTCTGCCACGCTGCCGCCGACGGACACTGGCTGCGCCACAGGCCGCCGCTGAAGTTGATCACGCGCACGCCGCGATCGACCAGATAGTCGATCGCGTGGGCGGCACCCTCGACCTGATAGCGTGACCACGCTTCGCCGAATCGCTTCAGCTCGTCCGGGTGCGCTGCCATCTCGCTCTGCAGCAGCTTGGGATCGGTGCGCTTCTGCAGCTTGACCAGATAGTGGTCGATGGTCCCCTGCGAGGCCGTGATGATGCGGCAATCGGGCGCCAGCCCGCTCACGCCATCGTCGCCGTTGGCGACGATGATGCCCGCCACCAGCGTGCCGTGGGCGATGTTCTCGTAGAAGTCCGAGTGATAGCCGCCCGGATAGTAGTAGCCCGGTTCGAGCCGGCCCTTGAGGCTGGGATGATAGTAGTCGAAGCCGTTGTCGATCACGCCGATCGACACCGTCGGATCGCCGCGCGTGTACTCCCAGGCCTCGGCCACGTGCAGCTTCGCGAACAGCGTGCGCTGCGCGGCGGCCATCTCTGCCGCCTGCTCGCCGCGGGCGATGAGCAGGCCAACGGTCAGTGCCAGGATCATGACGTCTCCTTGTTGCGCTGGGCGAGCTCGGCCCTGAGCTCGGCGACATCGAGCTGCACGCGGCGAACATCGCGCAAGATCTCGACGCGCGCGCGGTTGACGAAGTGCTTGATCAGCTCGATCGCGCCGAACAGCACCCAGAAGCACGCCTGGATACCGAAGAACGTGCCGAGCGGCACGGCCGCGTGGCGCGCAGCGATCACCAGGAACACCGTCGCCATCAGCACCAGCGCTGGCCACAGGAAGCGCAAGAACAGCTGCTCGCGCCGCAGCCCGCGCTGGTGGTGCTCGAGCTCGGCATCGATGGTGCGGCGATGCCGCTCCAGATCGCTTGCCGCCGCATCGCTGTGCGCGAGCAGCTGCTCGCGCATGGGATCACCGGGACTGGTCATGGTGCGTTCTCCGCAGCACAGCCTGCAATGCACGCTTGGCATGGAACAGGCGCGACTTCACCGTGCCGATCGGGCAGCCCACGATCGCGGCCACTTCCTCGAGCGACAGATCCTCGAGGAAGTGCAGCACCAGCACCTCGCGGTGCTTCAGGTCGATCGCACCGAGCCGCGTGCACGAGCTGTGCATCCTCACTGCTCAGGTCGGGCTCGGCGACGGCCGCGACATCGTCCGCGAGGCCTGTGCCCTCGATCCGCTCGCGCACAGTCTCGCGCCGCAGCCGGTCGATCGCGAGCCCGTGCGCCAGGCGATACAGCCACGGCCGCAGCGCGCTCGGATCGGTGAGCTTGCGCACGCCGCGAAACGCGCGCAGCCAGAGCTCCTGCATCACGTCGAGCGCGTGCTCGTCGCCCACCAGGCGCGCCACGTAGTAGGAGAGCGGTCGCTCCAGCTCACGCACCAGCTCGGCGAACGCATCGGCCTCGCCGAGCTGGCAGCGCAGCGTGATCCACGCGTCTCGGATGCGCCGCTGTTTCTGGTCCATGGGCGGCGTAGAAGTCGCACGCGGCGAGGGCGAGGTTCAATGAAAATGCACACAGCGCCACCGCGCCCGGTCGCAGTGGCCGGCGAGGTGGCGCTGCGGCGCCGCGCAAAATGCCGCGCGACGCGGGTCGTCATCACTGGAACGTCACGCTCACCTGGTTGGACGAGGCAGCGCGGTTCGCGCACTCGATCAGCTCGAATGCCTGGAACGTGAGCGTCGTGCCCGGCGGAATGCCCGGCGGCACCGTGACCGGCAGCACCGAGCGGCAGTCGGCGCCATAGCTGAGCAGGAAGTACTTGAACGGCACCACCACCGCCATCATGAACGGCTCGTTGCTGTCGCCATAGCCGGTCGTGAAGGTGACGGTCTGACCGGCGCCCACCGTGGTCGGTTGCACGTCGAGCACGATCTCGGCCGCGCCGAACACGCACACCGAGCCGGCATCGTAGCCGCCGCCGGTGTCGTCGAGATAGGCGCCGGCCAGAGCGAAGCCCCCGCTCACCGCCACGCTCGTGCCGAGCAGGTCGTACGCGCCGGCGTTGCGGTCGCCGAGCTGATGATCTTGCACCCAGCTGCAGCCAGGGCCGATGTAGCGGAACAGATAGGCGGCGCCAGTGTCGGTGCCCGGCGCGTCGTTCGCGTCCGCGCCCACGACGATCACGTCCCCATCCACGGCAACCGCGCGGCCGAAGCGATCCGAAGCGCTGCCGTCGGCGGCGAACAGCTGTGCCTCCTCGGTCCACTGGTTGGACGCGTGCCGGAACACGTAGGCAGCGCCGGCATCGTTGCCGGCGGCGTTGTCTTGAGCGAAGGCGCCGACGGCGATCACGTCGCCGCTCACGCTCACGGCGACGCCGAACTGGTCGTTGGCAGCGCCGTCGCTCGCGGTCAGCACGCCATCGCCGTTCCACTGATTGGCGACGTTGCGATAGACATAGGCTTGGCCGGCGTTGGCGCCTGCGGCCGTGTCGTGGTCATGGGCGCCCACCACAGCGACACTGCCGTCGATCGCGACCGCGTAACCGAAGCCGTCGCCCGCAGCCGCGCCATCCTTCGAGCCATCGAACGACCACTTCAGCACCGAGCCGCGGTACTTGTAGAAGTACGCCGCGCCTGAATCGGTGCCGCCCGTGGTGTCGTCGAGGTACGCGCCGACCACGAGGTAGTCGCCGCTCAGCGCGACCGAGCGGCCGAACGCATCGCCGCTGGCGCCGCCCGACGTGATCTTCTGCTCCTCGATCCACGCGCTGCCGTCATGGCGGAACACGTACACCGAGCCGGTGTCGGCGCCGGTTGCGGTGTCGTCGAGATACGCACCCACGGCGATCACGTTGCCGCTCACGGCGACCGACACGCCGAACGCGTCGCCAGCGGCGCCGTCGCTCGCGAACAGCTGCTGCTCCGCCAGCCACTGGCCGCTGCCGGCATCGTAGCGGAACACCTGCGCCGAGCCAGCATCGGTCCCCGCGGCAGTGTCGTCGAGGTGCGCGCCAACCACGGCGACGAGCCCGTCCACGGACACGCTGAAGCCGAAGTCGTCGTAGTACGTCCCACCCGCAAGCTCGAGCTTCTGCAGCTCCGGACATTGACCGGCAGCCGCGAGCGACGCGCATAGCGCCAACGCCGCGACGGCCACGTTACAGCTTGCCTTTGCGGCGCGGAAGAAAGTCTCGGTCCTCATGGGCGATCACTCCGTTGTTAGAGGGGGAAATGCTCTCGGCGGCGTGCCCTCGCCGCCCTCGGGCGCAGCCGCGCAGTGCATCTGCGCTGCCGCGCCGAGCAGATCGGGAGCTCTCCTCTCATCCGGAGGTGCACCACCCGATTACCGGGAAAATCGAGCGCGCCGCAGCCGGTCGGGGCACGTCCGGCGCGCGGCGAGTGCGTGTCCCGTCGAACGCGCCGCGCCCGTCCCGCAGAGGCCGCGCCAGGACACCGCTTGACGGCAACCGCGAGAGCCCCTACCGTTGACCTCACTTGCACCTCCGGCACCGCTCACCAGGGACAACGCCATGAGGGTGGTCCTCGTCTCGCTGGGCACCCGCGACCGCTTCGGCGGCTTCGACCGCGCGCTGTTGGGCCTGGGCTATCTGCACGCAGCGGTCGAGAATGCGCCGCGCCTGTCGAGCCGTGCATCCGTCGAGCACCTGGTGTGGGATGCCGAGCGCGATCATGCGGGCCCCATCGTCGACGGCATCGTGCAGGCGCGCCCCGACATCGTGGGCATGGGCTGCTACGTCTGGAACACCGCGCTCGCGCTTCTGGTCAGCCGCGAGCTGAAGGCGCGCCGTCCCGATGTCCGCATCGTGCTCGGCGGCCCGGATGCGACCGCCATGGCATCCAGGCTCCTGCTCGAGAACCCCGCGATCGATCTGATCGTGCTCGGTGAAGGGGAATCCACCTTCGTCGAGTACCTGGAGCGCGAGCTCGACGGCCAGCGACCCGACCAGACGCTGCGCGGCGTCGCGTTCCGCGAGAACGGTCACGTGCAGCAAACGCCGGCGCGCGCGCTCATTGCCGAGCTGGACACGATTCCCTCGCCGTACGTTGGCGGCCAGCTGCGCCCGGTGGGCGGCTGCTACGTCGAGACGCTGCGCGGCTGCCCCTTCGATTGCTCGTTCTGCGGCTGGGATCGCAACCGCGCGCGCTACTTCTCGTTCGAGCGCGTCAAGGCGGAGATCGATCAGCTGAACCGCGCCGAGATCAAGACCGTGTTCTTCGTCGACGCGATCTTCAACCTGAACCGGCCGCGCGCCCATCAGATCCTCGAGTACCTGCTCGAGGTCAAGTTCAAGCCGTGGATCTGGCTCGAGCTGTACCCGCGCCTCATGGACGCGCGCACCGTCGAGCTCCTGTCCAGGATCGGCCGCGCGTACGTCGGTGTCGGCATCCAGACCACCAATCCGGCGGCGATGGAAGCGATCCATCGCGTGTGGAATCCGCCCGAGGTCGAGCGCCTGCTCGACCCGATCACGCCGTCAGGCGAGCCGTGCCTGGCGCTCGAGATCATCATGGGATTGCCCAGGGACGATCTCGACGGCTTCACCAGGACCGTGAACTGGACCTTCGATCGGTCGCCTGGCGCGATCGTGTGCTCGCACCTGCACGTGCTGCCGAACTCCGAGTTGATGACCGATGCTGCTCGTCTCGAGCTGGTCTACGACCAGGCCCATCGCAACCGCTTGATCTCGTCGCCCACGATGTCGCGCGATGACGTGGCGCTGGGGCATCGCATGGTGCACTGGATCGAGCGCTGGCAGGGGATCCTCGATCGGCTGCGGCGCTTGAGCGGACAGCCGGTGGGCAACCTGACCAGGGCATGGATGCAATTCGTCGCGGCGCGCGGCCTGCAATCCGACGCGGATCTCTACCACCAGCTGAGAGCCGGCAAGGAGGTGATCGAGCGGATCCTCGAATGCTTCGAGACGTTCGTCGCGACCCTGGCGATTGCGCCCGCGCCGCGCGAGATCGCTGCGCGCCTCGCCACGCTCGCGCGGTACATGCTGGCCCGCATGGCGCTGGTCGGCGAAGGCTGGCATCACTTCGAGGGACTCGACATCGCCGGCATCCGGTTCCGATCGCAAGGCCTGATCGATCCCCCGTGGGACGTCGAGCAACCGCCGCCCCGGTCGCCGTCGGTGCCGCTCGCGGCGTTGCAGTTCACGGTGCCGCTCGCATTGGTGGCCTTCCCGTTCGATCCCGAGCCGCTGCTCGAGGCGCGCAACGTCGATCAGTATCTCGCCGTGCCGCCGGAGCCGGCCATCTACCTGATCTTCTCGCATCCCGCGGTGGGCGCCTCGCGCTCTTGTCGGGTGACCGACGAGGAAGCACGCCTCATCGAGGCGCTCGCCGCCGGCGCGCTGCCCGATCGCCTCGGCGAACAGGGCGTGCGGCTTGCCCGTGGGCTGATCGACTGCGGCCTGGCGGAGCCACTGGCGATGGTGTCGGCATCGCGATAAGAACCGGTCCTCGAGCGACCGTGGCGGCAGTCATGAATGAAGCGCTGTGATGGATTGCGTGGTGTATGAGTGACGAGGAACCGAACGAGCGGGAGCACGCCGAGCTCGGCGAGTTGCTGGCTGAGTTCCTCGATCGGCGCGGCCGCGGCCGGTCGGTGATAAGGTGGTGCATCGCGGCCACGCTGAGCCGCGACCCATTAGACCTTCCCACAACGCGCCGTGCTCGTCCTGATCAGGGTGTCGTGACGCGTACCACGGTAATGGTTTGTTTCCCCATGGTCCTCGATGCCCCGTCGTCGGCCTTGGCGCGCACCACGTATTTGATGACGAGTGAGCGTTCGATGAGTAACCCGTCGCGCCGCGAGATGCGCTCGGTGCCGCCGAGCGAACCCTTCGACTCCATCGTCACCGCCGCGTCGATCTGTGTAGGATTCATTGCCGTCTCGCCGTCGACCCGCACGACAACCGCATCGTCGTCGATCGAGCTCACCCAGCGGTCGACCTTGCTCCGAAACAATGAACCTGCATCGGGGACATCGCTAGCGGGCCAGGGTTCACCGACGGCAATGGGACCGGTTGGCAGTCGGCAGAAGACCTGCATCAACGAGAACGGGAGCGCATCACGCGGCTGCAGCTGTGGCGGCTGGGTCACACCGTTAACGGATACCATGATGCGCCGGAGCATCTCGCCCGCTGGCACACCGTCGAGCGACATGATGCCGCCGTCCTCGTCAATGGTGACGCGCACACGCATGACCTCCGGTTCCGGGCCGTTCGCCGGAGTGTCGACCGGCGTCGATGCGACCATGGTCATGCCGTCGGTGACCGGGCGAACGCGCCGCACCTCGGCATCGATCTCGGACGGTCCGGTCGCGCTCGTCGCCATGACGTGCAGGCACACGTCGAGCTCCCCTCGCAGGCGCTCTCGGGAGGTCGTCTCGGCGAGCCAAGGGGACGTGAACTCGAAGATGCAACGGTAGCGAAAGACGTCGCCAGCTCGCAGGCTCAAACGCAATGCGACCGTGTCGCGCGTCTGCTGCACGAAACAAAGCGCCGCCGCGAGGACCATCAGGCATGCAACCAACATGATCTGTCGAGCGTGTCCTCGTCTGCGGCTCGTGTTTGGGATGAGTGCGTCCTCGTTTGGCAGCAACCGTGGCTTGAATTGCGGTGGGGTCACACCACCGGCTCGAGCGGCGCCTTGGTGTCGACCGAGTCACCCATGAAGATCGGAGCCGGCGCCGGCAGCACGTCCTCCGGGGGACCGATGCCGTCGTCATCGGCGCGCGGCATGGGCTTGCCGAACCAATCGTTGAGCCACATGTCGAGCGGGAACTGATAGTGGCCGTTCGACACTCGCCAGCGCGCGATGCGCTGCAGCACCTTCAGCACCATGGTCCACAGCGGGCGGTCGCGACCGGTCTGGAGCGCGCCGTTGTAGAACACCAGCGGCGCGTAGTAGTAGAACGTGCGCTTGACGTCGCGCTCGTGCTGCTTCGACACCCAGAACATGTGCGCGGGCTCCTCGTTGATCGGCAGGGCGAGCAGCTCGTCGAAGGTGCGCGGGGTGCGGCCGTCGTGGCCGCGCGCCTTCATCGACCAGACCTGCTTGTTGAGCGGGGCGTCGGGCAGGGGCGTGAAGCGGAACAGCTGGAGGCGGATGCCTTCGCCGAGCTCGTCGTTGAGAGCGATCATCAAGCGGAAGCTCTGCGCCAGGTCCGCGCGCGTCTCGGTGGGCATGCCGAACATGAAGTTGACCTTGAGCCGGATCCCGTTCTGCACGAAGCGGCGCGCGGTGCCGAGCACTAGGTCGACGCGCAGCTGCTTGTCGATCAGATCGGCGAGCCGCTGCGAGCCCGACTCGACACCCATCTCGATCTCGGTGCAGCCGGACCGGCGCAGCAGACGGATCTGCTCGTCGTTCATGCGGCACAGGTTGTAGTGGCGGCCGAGCACCTCGTAGCGCACCTCGAGGCCGCGCTGCAGGATCAGCTGCGAGATGCGCTCGACGCGCCGCACGTCGGCGCAGTAGTCGGTGTCCATGATCTTGAGAGCGTGCGCGCCGATGCGATGCACCAAGATCTCCATCTCGTCCACCACGCGCTCCGCCGAGAGCGCGGTCCAGCGGTGCGGGTCGAGGCAGAAGATGGAGCAGAACGTGCAGCCGCCCGGGCAGCCGCGGCTGGTGAAGTAGTTGACCCAGCCGTTGGGGTGCACGTAGTGTCGAATGCCCATCAGCTCCCAGTCGATCGGGTGCGTGTCGTCGAGCCGCGGCAGATGTCCGATCGGATTCTTGATCAGCGTGCCGCGTTCTCGCGCCCAGACGCCCTGCACGCCATCGAGGCTGCGATGGGCGAGCAGTCGATCGGCCACCTCGGGCGCGCTGAAGTCGCCGGGTCCGATCGCCACGATGTCGATGTCGGGTGATTCGAGCGTGGCCTCCGGGAACAGCGACGGGAACCAGCCACCGGCCATGATCGGGAGATCGGGCCGCACGCTCTTGATCAGCCGGGCGCGGTCCCGCATGTAGCGGCACTGATCACCGAACTTGCCCGACAGGCCGACCATCAGCGCGCCCGGCAACTCCTTCATCAGCCACTCGATCGGATCGGGATGGACGCGCTCGTCGATCAGCGTCACCTCGTAGCCGCGATGCAGGAGCGACGTGGCGATGGCATACATGTCGAGCGGCGCCCACATAGGCCACTGTGGTTCCCACAGCTTGGGATAGTACAGCACCACGCGGGCGCGCGGACCATCAACCAGCTTCATGCCCATGGCAACCACCTCTCCCGGTTGCATCGTCGCGATGGAATGGCCGTGGACTGTGATGGCGGTACGGCAGCGGTCCAACCGATCAGATAACCGAGACGGCCGCTTCTGGCAAGAGGGCTGCCGGCGGGCGTGCTTGACGCTCGGCAGTGGTGGCACGATGATGCGCTCCGGACGCCGCAAACCAAGCTATTGCACTGGCCTCGCTTCGATGACAGCACGGTCGTTCCGGATCATGGCGAAGCGCCTCGCTGGCAGGCTGGGGTTGCTGTTCTCGTCGAGCCTGCTGACGATCGTGCTGCTCGAGATCGCCGCGCGCTGCTGCTGCCGGCCGCCACCCATCGTCGAGATCACGATGCTGTCGGGAACCACCGAGCGCCTGGCCGAAGAGAACCGCTCGCCGCTGGTGGGAAGCGCGCAGCGCACGCCGCTCGAGATCGGCCTGTTCGTGCCCACGCCGAACGGGAGACGGCTGCGCGCCAGCAGCCGGGTGACGATCGAGAACAGCAGCACGAGCGGGCTCACCACCCAGGTGATCACCAACTCGCTCGGCTTCCGGAATCGCGAGATCGGCAAGAAGACGCGCCCGCGCGTGCTGTTCCTCGGCGACTCGATCACCATGGCGGAATACCTGCCGGACGAGCAGTGCTTCGTGCGCCTGGTCGAGTCGCGCTCCGAGCAACGCGCGCAGCCGCTCGAGACCATCAATGCCGGCGTCTCCGGCATCTCGCTCGCCACCGAGCTCTCGATCCTGGTCGAGAGCGGCATCGCCCTCGAGCCCGACGTGGTGGTGGTCGGGTTCTTCCTGAACGACGTCGCCGACTCCCCGGGCGTGAGGATCCTCGCGGTGCCGCGCTGGTTGCGGCGCAGCTGGCTGTGTCAGTACGTCTATCGGGCGCTGTCGATGGTGCGCGGGCGCACCGACCAGGACCGCGAGCTGTGCAAGGAGGACGCGGCGCGGTGGTTCGCGAAGGCACGCAAGATGTACCCGCAGGCAAGCGGCGATCCGCTGGTCGATCGCAATGCGTTCTACGGCTTCGTGCTCAAGCATTTCTACAGCTGGGGCCACGTGTGGGTGGATGATCCGTGGCGCCGACTGCAGCCGATGTTCGGCGAGCTCAAGCGGCTGTCGATCCTGCATCACTTCACCCCGCTCGTGGTGTGCTTTCCGGTGCGGGTCCAGGTGGAGGCGCAGTTCGTGGAAGACTATCCGCAGCGACAGCTGCGGCGCATCTGTGCCGAGCACGGGTTGCTGCTGCTGGATCTTCTGCCCACTCTACGCCAGGCCTACCAGACGAGCAGCGAGCCGCTGTTCTATGACGACTGCCATCACACCGCACGCGGCAACGACGTCATTGCCGATCGCATCCTGCCGTTCATCCTCGAACAGCTGCGCACTTGGTGATGGACCACTGATGATCCATGAGGAACATGCCCACCTCCTTGGTGGTTTGCTCGATGACCAGCGGCTGGCTCACCATGGCATGGTCGTAGAAGTGCATCGCCTTGTCGTCGACCAGATAGCCCTGGACGTGGAACTCGCCATGCATGAGCCGGATGTGCGGCAGCATCACGCGCGCCGTGTACTCGCCAGGCGCGATCGGCACCGCCACGCCCATCAGGTGGGTGCCCATGGTGGCGATCGGAATGCCGTCAGCGCGGAAGAAGCCGAGCCCCAGCGTGAGGGGCTTGCAGTCAGGCGGCACCGTGTAGTCCATCTCGAACGCGATGTCGTCGCCCAGATGAGCGACCGAGATCGACTCACTGCGTTGATTGACGATCCTGACCCGACCGATGCGCGGGGTGCTGTCGGCGCGGTCCTGGTGTCGCTGCGCGTCGGCGACTGCGCTGGCCGGGCGCCCACCTCGAAACCTCGAGCGCTCGTATTCCGCGTAGGCGTGCGTCACCAGGGCGGCGTCGCCGAACCGCTGCAGCATGCCGTCTCGCAACCACACCGCGGTCTCGCACACCTGCCGCACGTCGTAGAGCGAATGCGAGCAGAGCAGGATCGACTTGCCGCGGCTCTTGAGCTCGAAGATCCGGTCGATGCATTTCTTCTGGAAGTGCAGATCACCCACCGCCAGGATCTCGTCGATCATCAGGACGTCCGGGTCGACGGCGGTGGCGACCGAGAATCCAAGCCGCATCACCATGCCCGAAGAGTAGGTGCGCACCGGTGCATCGATGAACGGCCCGAGCTCGCTGAAGTCGATGATCTCGCCGAGCTTGCTCTTGATCTCCTGGCGTCGCAAGCCGATGATGGCGGCGCTGAGATAGATGTTCTGGCGGCCGGTGAATCCGGCGTGGAAGCCGGTGCCCAGCTCGATCAGGCTCGCGACCGTGCCGCGCACCTCGAAAGTGCCCGCGGTCTGCTGGGTGGTGCCGGCCAGGATCTTGAGCAAGGTCGATTTGCCCGCGCCGTTGCTGCCCACCACGCCGAGCGACGACCCTTTCTCGACCTGCAGGTTGATGTCACGCAACGCCCACACTTCCCGGTGCAGCTTGCGTCGTCCACGCGCGGCGAGCTCGCGCAGGCGATCCGCCGCCGAAGCGTAGAGCCGGTACTTCTTGTTCAGGTTCTGCGTCCGGATGGCAAAGTCGGTCACGACCGATTCCATGCTTTCAGCATCAGCTGCCGGCAGTCGGCAAAGGTCGGCTGGCGATGAAGCGATTGGTGATGTCGCTGGTCATGGCGGCGATGCTGGTGCAGGCTTTTCTCGCCGCGCGCGCCGAGATCCGAGCTCTGGCGCGACTGCCGCGCACGCTGGCGAGCTTTGGTGAAGATTCCTTTCCGACCGTCTACGACCGAGCCCACGCACAAGCGTACCGGCGGCTGCGCGAGGTTGCCCAGCACGTCGAGCAACCGGCCCGCGTCCTGGTGCTCACCGACATCATCCCCAACGTCGCCTTTGACTTCTATCTCCTTCCCAGTCGCGTGCTCGTGCTGCAGAAGTTCGAACCCAGCATCCTGTCGGCGCCAAGCCTCGACGAGGGCGATCGCGAGATGGCTCGCATGCGGTTCGAAGGGCTGGAGGAAGGCGGCCGCCGGTTCACGCCGGAGCGGCTGCAGGCGGCCATGCAACGCTGTGACTACGTGCTGGTCTATGGCGGCGTCTTCGACCTTTCGACCTACCCCCTCGAGGAGGTGATGCGAGGCTCGCCCGAGGTGGTCCTCTATCGACGGCGGCACTGAACCGGGTGGGGGCGCGCTGATGGCCATGATCCTCGATGCCGCCAAGGCCTCACTGGCCTACGTGCTGATCCTCGCCGCGGGCGATCTGCTCGCTTCGCTGGTCGGGGTCAGCGCACGGTCCTGGGTTGCGTTCCTCGGCTGGCGGTGGCTGCTCGGGACCGGCACGGTGGCCGTCATCATGATGGCGGCGCACTTCCTCGGCATCGCGTTTGGCCTGCCGATGGTTCTCTTGCCGGTTGCGCTCTGGTGGCTGGCGAGGTGGTGGCTCGAGAAGCGCTGGTTGCCGCCAGTGCCGCACGGACCGACAGTCATCGAGACGCTCCCGCTGCTGCTGTTCGGCGCCGTCCTCCTGCACGGCCTCGCGGAGCCCCTCGATGCGTCCGACCCGATCACGATCTACGCCACCAATGCGCGCGTCTTCGAAGTGGAGCGCAGCCTGGCACCCGAGCGGCTGAAGTCGCTGGCCGCGCCCGAGCACATCGAATACCCGCCGCTGATCGCGCTGAACGAGGCGTTGCTGTTTTTCGCCGCGCCCTCGCTGCGCAGCCGGATCGTGAAGCCGATGTTCGCACTGTTCTTGCTCGCGTTCGTGGGACTGCTGCTCGATGAGGCCAGGCGGCGCTTGCCGCCACGCCCAGCAGCGATCGCGCTCCTGGTCGTCACCTTGACGCCGGCGCTG
This sequence comes from Planctomycetota bacterium, assembly GCA_046349655.1. GTDB lineage: Bacteria > Planctomycetota > B15-G4 > B15-G4 > JAXMBY01 > JAXMBY01. The sequence continues at coordinate 30,489 of JAXMBY010000051.1, read as the reverse complement.
AGGAGTGCCGGCGAGAGCGGGTTCGCCGATCTGCCGCTCGCCGCGTTCGTGCTCGGCTTCGCCATCCTCGGTCGCGAGGCGCTGGCGAGCGCGAGCGTGAGGCCTGCCATCGCTGCGGGTCTGCTGCTCGGGTTTGGCGCGCTCACCAAGAACGAAGGCCTTGCCTTGGCGCTGATCACCGGTGCCGCGATCGCCGTGCTGTGCTTGGCGCGGCGCGTTCGATTCACCCAGTGGGCGGTGTTCGCGCTGACCGCGCTCGGGCCCGCGCTCGCGTGGCTCTTCCTGCGCACGTCGCATGGCATCGACGACCCGCTGTTCCGCGGCGTGCGAGCGATCGATCTGATCGCCAACCGCGGCCGAGTGCCACGGATCCTGGCGGCATTCATGCGGACTCAGCTGCAAGTCGACGACGAGCGCACGCCGATGTGGGGCTCGCTGTGGATCGTGCTCGCGGCGACCGCGCTGCTGGTCTTCGCCTCGCGGCGGAAATCCAAGCCGCTGCTGGTCTACGCGGTTCTGCTGCTCTCGCATCTGGGGCTCTACACCGTCATCTTCGTTCTCACACCCTACAGCCTTTCATGGCATCTCGAGTCGGCCGGCCCACGCCTCGTCCTGCACCTGGTGCCGTGGGCGGCGCTGCTGTTGATGGCAGTGCTCGAGACCACGGCGGAGATTGATCCCCAGCACCCTTGACGCCATCGACGGCCTCCTTTAGGGTTCGTTCGATCGCTCGGCAGGTGCGTCGGGAGGAGGAGATCGTGGCTGACCAGGAGAGGTCCTCTTGATCGCGCGAGGCTCGCAGACCAGCTTGGGAACGCCGCCGGTCGCGGCACCGCGGGCTGCCATCGGCGAGCGGCGGGCGCCGCGACCTGCTGCTCTGCCAGCCGCCGCAGCCGCTGCATCTGTTCGCGCTGCTGGCCGAATCGGTTCATCACCATTTCGGCTACTTCGCCAGCCCATCGGATTCGCTGGGTGCGGCGCAACATCGCCTGGCGTTGCTGAACGCGTCGTTCCTCACTGGCGGTGGCCGCGTGCTCGACGTCGGCTGCGGCCTCGGCGGCACGACGGCATTGCTGGCGGCGCTGGGACACCAGGCCGTCGGCATCGATCCGTGCGATCTGGCGGCAATTCGCGCGGGGCCGCGAGCTTCAGCCGGCGCAGCTGGCGACGTGCGCTTCGAGCCGCGCCTTTCCGTTCCGTGAGCCTCGCGGAGCAGGCGTGCTGGTGTTGAGCACGACCTGTTCGACGGGCTGGTGTTCATCGAGGTGCTGCGCGCTACGCCGCGCCTGGAACTCGTTGTTCGAGCACTGCGTGAAGCTGTTGCGCCCCGATGGCGTGATCGTCATCAGCGATGTCGTCACGATCCCCGAGCCGCCCTGGCGCGTGGCTCCGTTTCATCGCCGCGGCAGCGTGATGGCCGCCGCGCTCGGGCGTGCTTTCGGGCACGGCATCAGGAAGTTGCCGTGGCGCACGTCCTGCCGACGCTCGACCTGATCGTGGATTTCCAGGTCGAGCGACAGCGCAACCTCTGGTGCGATGAGTTTGCCGACCTGCGGCCGCAGCTGGCGGCCGAGATTCGCGAGCTGATCAGCCAATGCCTCCTGCTCAAGACTGCCCGAGAACGGTGACCTGGCCTACGAGATCACGGCGCTGTGTCGCGCCGAGCGAACCGGTGCCTGACCAGCGGCTGACGGTGAGGCCCTTTGCCGAGGCGGATGCCGAGGCGGTGCTCGACCTGCACAATCGAGTGTTCGCAAAGGCCCGACCGCGGACCCGGCACCACTGGCACCGAAGTTTCGCGACAATCCGCTGCGTGCCACCGAGGTGATCCCTGCCATGCGGCGCGATGGGCGCTGCGTCGCACAGTACGCCGGGATTCCCAGCGCCTGCGTCTTGAACGGTGAGCGGTGCCGCCAGAGCGTTCAGTCCGATGTCGCCATCGACCCGAGCACCGGCGGGGATTGCAGAGAACCGGCCTGATCGTGCGCATGGCCGAGCTGTACCTGATCGGCCCGCGGCCGCACGAACGCGCTGCTCGGTTTTCCCGGAACTGCCGTTGCTGCGGGTCGGCGTTCGGTTTCTCGTTCGAGGTGCTGCGCGACGTCAGTTTCCTGGTGCGCGAGGCGAGCATCCCGCTGGTGGGTGCGGCTCGCGGTGTGAGCGCGAGGCGCGTGCCGCGCTTCGGCGCCGCGGTCGATGCGCTGTGGGAGCGTGCGAAGGCAACCATCACCACGCCACGATCCGCGACGCCGCGTACCTCAACTGGCGCTATGCCGATCACCCCGACGTCGAACACTTGGCTGCTGGAGGTGAGCGATGACAGGAGGCGAGCTGTTCGGCATCGAAGGCGGTGCTCGCGAGGCGGCCGGGACGATTCCATCGTCTCCATTCTCGAGTGCCTGGTGCCCGCGCGTGACCGCGACGACGCCGATGGCTGCTGATCCGCAGGCGCGAGCCGAGACCTCACGCCGCGGCAAGCGCGCCATCGTCGCGTGGTTTCCGCAGCCCATGCCGAGTTCTTGCGTCCTGTACAGAGCATGGCTTCTTCGTGCAGTTCACCCCGTACCAGCAAGCCTTTCGTTCCTATGTGAAGTGGGCCAATCGCCGGTGGTTGAACGAGCACTGGTATCAGACCATGGGCGACATCGACTTCTTCTGATGACCCTGCGACGTTCGACCGCCGGGAAGACTGCCGATGATGCCTACGACCAACCATGAGCAAGCCGACCTGTCCTTCATCGTCGCCAACTTCACCCGGCCAGTATCTCGACCTGTTGTTCGAATCGCTGCGCGATCAAGACCTCGCCTCGCACGCGAGCTGGCGCGGCGAGCTGGTGGTGGTGGACAACGCGTCGCCGCCTGGATCGTCGTCCATCTCGGCGAGCTCGAGGACCTGGCCGCAGGTGTTCTGCTCTGCTGCGCAATACCGCTATACGGCGAGTTGCAACCTCGGCCTGCTCCAGGTCGCTGGCCGCACGTGTTCTTCCTCAACGTCGAGCTGCCGTATGCGTGCCGGAGCTCGAGTATTACGTCGGCCTACCTCGATGCACCTGGGAGGCCGGCTCGCCGAGCCGCGCACGCCGAGCCGGCGCCGCTTTGATCCCGGAGATCCATCTGCTGCTCGGCTGCGCGCAGCCTTCGACTACACCCTGGATACCGCCGACGGCCAGGCCTGCGCGGTGGGCACGCTCGCCTGCTGGACCGCGAAAGAGCCGCGTGAACAGCGGGCGCTCACCGGCGCGTTCCTGGCCGCGCGCCGCGATCTCCTCATGCAAGTGGGCGGATTCGACGAGGCCGTTTCCGCCTACTACGAGGATGCCGACTCGTCTATATGCGTGCGATCGGACGATCGCTGTTGGTGCCAGAAGCCGAGGCCGTGCACTTCGCGCATCGCAGCGTCGGCACCGTGTGGAACGAGGCCATGGCGAAGTGCCGCATCTCGAGAGCCCGCTATCTGCACCGCCATCACCCGTGGTTCGCACCGATCGATCGCGCGTTGCAAGAGCTGGTTGCATCGGCGCACGAGCTGCACGAGCCCACGCCGGTGACGCCATTCGTCGATCTTGGCCGAACCCCGCAGCCGGTCACGCTCGAGCTCGAGGGCGAGCCGCTTCCGTATGTCCTCGAGCTCGCGCTGGAGCCGTTCTTCGTGCTCGCGGCCGGTCATCTGGGCCGCGATGCGCGCTTTCAGTTCTCGTCGCTCACCTGGGAATCGCTGGCGCCGGCGACCTACTACCTGCGCGCGCTCGATGTGAAGACGCTGGCACCGAGAGGCGCGTGGAAGGTCACGCGGGCGGCGGAGTGAGCGGGCCTCGCCTGCTCCGATCGTTCTCGTCGCGCATTGGTTCATTCCGCTCCAGGGCCTCGGCATCCAGCAAGTCCTGCGGGCGACCGACCGCGCTTGTTCTTGATCAGGTCGAGGCGTCCGATCATGAACACCGGGCACTCTCCGTAGCGCGTGGCAACGAGCCAATCGGGGTGAGACGATCGGTCGCGACTGGTCATCACCGTGCGGGAAACGGAACCCGGCCACTTTTTCTACACCCGAGAAGACTGCTCGGGTATGGTCTGCCGACGTGAAGACCTGCCGATCCGTGATCGCGATCGTGGTGGTGGTCGGTGCGATGCTGTTCGAGCCGCTGTTCCTCGACGCGTCGCTGTTGAGTCTCGACAACCGATTCCTCTCGCCCTGGATCGTGCACGCGCCGCGCGATTCACAGCCTCGGCCGATGAACTTCGTCACGTCCGACATCAACGGCTGGATCATTCCAGAGACCTCGGTGATGCTCGCACAGTTGCGTCGCGGCGAGCTGCCGCTCTGGAATCCGCACGTGTATCTGGGCCAGCCGCTGCTCGCGAATCTCGCCTATCCGTTGATCTACATCACGCTGCCGATCATGCTGTGGTTCGGCGAGGTTCGCGGCTTCGCGGTGTCGATCGCGCTGCATCTCGTACTGCTCGGCACGGGCACGCTGCTGTTCTTGTCACGTCGCGGCCACGGCGCCTTGGCGGCGACGTTCGGCGCAATCGCGGCGATGTGCTGCGGCTTCATCGGCGTGCACGTGCATGTCCCGCATTTCATCTACACGGCGGCGTACTTTCCTTGGCTGCTGCTCGCGGCCGAGCGCGTCGTGGAACGACCTTCGCTCCGCTCGATGGGCACTCTCGCGCTGGTCGCCGGCCTGTGCTTGCTGGCCGGCTTTCCCCAGCTCGCATTGCTGGAGCTCGCAGCGGCGAGCGCGTACGCGGTGTTCCATGCGGTCACTGCGCAACCGCGCGCGTGGTCGTGGCGCGCGGCCTCGTGCTTTGCGTGCGGGCTCATGCTTGGCGGCGCGCTGTCGAGCGTGCACCTGATGCCCGCCACCGAGCTGCTGCAGAACTCCATGCGCAGCAGCGGGCTGGCACGACAGCGCCTCGGCGAGAAGGCGATCGAGCCCGAGCTGTTGTGCGGCCTGCTGGTTCCGCATCTGTTCCAGAATCCGGTGGTGGAGATCGACCTCGCCGGACGTGCGGCTGCCAAGATCGAGCCGTTGCCCACCGAGGAGCACTGGCTGAAGCACACGGCCGAGGGCAAGCTCGACATCCAGAACAACTTCGCCGAGAACACGGTGTACGTGGGCCTCCTGGTGCTGCCGTTCGCGCTGCTGGGCGCAAACCGCCGTCGCCATGCGCGCTTCTTCGGCAGCCTGGTGATCTTCGCGTGGCTCGCTGCCATGGCGGTGCCGGGTTTCTCGGACCTGGCTCGGCTGCTGCCCGGCTTCACGGCCGGCAGCCCCAAGCGCATCCTGTGGCTCGCCAGCGCGGGGCTCGCGTATCTCGCAGCCGCCGGCCTCGATGCGCTCTTCGACAACCCGTCGCCGGCGCAGAACCGGCTGCTCGCGATCACCGCCATGATCTACGCCGTGGTGGCGCTCGCGTGCTGGTTCCTTCTGCCGCACGCGTTCGACACCGGCGCGGATCGATTGCGCACGGCCCTGGCCGCCGACGTGCTGCACTTGCTGCTCGCTGCGCTCGTGCTCGGCACACTGAGCCTGCTGCTGCGCCATCGGGCCATGCGGTCCTGGGTGGCCCCGGTGCTGCTGGCGTTCACGATCCTCGACCTGGGCAGCCTGCTGCGAGCCAGCAATCCCTTCCAGCCGCTCGCCGGACAATACCAGAGCACCTCGACGATCGAGTTCCTGCAGCGCGAGACCAGTGCGCAGAGCTCGCGACTGTGCCGCCTCGGTGGTCCGTTCCACCTGCCGGCCACCATCGCGCAGATGTTCTCGCTGTCCTCGGTCGACGGCACGGCGTCAATGGTGGTGAGGCGCGTCGGCGAGCTGCTCCGGGCGCTCGATCCCGCCACTCTCGATCCCGACGATCCCCGAGTGGCGAATGGTTTCGCGAGCATCGATGTCGTGACGCGTCCGATTCTCGATGCGCTCGGCGTCAGCCACGTGTTGACCACCGAGAAGCTGCCTGACGTGGACGGCCTGACGCTGGTCTATGGCCAACCCGAGGAAGCGGTGGGCGTCTATGCTCGAGCGCGGGCACTGCCGCGGGCGTTTCTGGCCCGCCGAGTGATCTCCATCCGCGACTCGGCGCAGCGCCTGAGCACGCTCACCGACGCGCGGTTCGATCCGCTCACCGCGGTCGTGGAACAAGACATCCACTTCGGTGCCGAGCTCGGGCACGGCGAGTGCCGCGTCGAGCGGCCACGTGCGAGCCAAGTCGATGTCGACGTCACGCTCGATGCCCCGGGGTTTCTGGTGCTGTCGGAGACGCAGCTGCCCGGATGGCGCGCGCGCATCGATGCGACCGACACGCGCATCGTGAGCACCGATCATGCCTTGATGGGGATCGCCGTGCCCGCGGGCCGTCATCACGTGCGCTTCGACTATGAGCCGATGAGTTTTCGGATCGGTGCCGTGTTGTCGGCGGTTGCCGCGATCGTCATGGTCGTTTGCTGGTCGAGGCCAGAACGGCGTTGACGGCATGGACGTTGCCTGCCATCACGAACCTCGCCCGCTGCGCGGCACCAGCTCGAGCACCCACAAGCCGTTCGCGAAGAACTCCGTTCCTTCGTGCACGTAGCGCTTGGCCGTGAAGTAGCGCGCGATCACGTCCTTCATCTCGGTGGCGGCACCGCGGTGGGCGTGGATGAACAGGATGCGCCTGCCCTGCTGGCTGAGGTGCTGAAGCCGCTCGTAGGACGGCGGATGCAAGATGGTGCGATCGAGGTAGAGCGGCACCGGACGGCCGCGCCAGCCATCGATTGGCGCGAGATCATGCTGGATGATCCAGGCGAGATGCCGATCGACGCCATCGGCGGTGAGCGGCATCAGCTCGAATCCGGGCAGCAAGCGCGAGCCGAGCGCGAGCGGCAGGTCCCACACGATCACCGCATCGCGGTCGAGCTGTCCGCGCAGCGACTCGAATGCCGGCAGGCTCGCGTACGGCCGCTCGTCCGAGGCCTTCCTCAGTACCTCGCGCAGCGGCGAGGCCATGCGCAGCGACAGGGCCGCGACCACGACGATCGGCATGCCGATGCCAACTAGCCGACCGGGCCGCCATGACGTCAGGCGGTCGATGGGCACCGCGGCCAGGACTGCCAGGAACGGCAGCACCGGTACCAGCATCCGGTAGGCTTGAAAGAAGTAGCAGCAGTAGAACGCGAACGTGACGATCGGCAGCAGCGCGAGCAGGATGAGTTGCCGACGCTGATGGCGTGAGCGCCACACGACCGCGGTGCCCAGCAACGCGAGCGCGAACACCTCGGGTCGATACAGCGCCGGGTGGAGGCCGAGCAGCGCTTTCCCGTAGTAGGAGAAGCCGCCGTTCTGCCACACCGACTGATCGGGAACCAGGGCATGGCGCAAGAGGATCGCTCGTCCGGTCGCGTAGTCATTGGGTTCCCAGTAGCGGTAGCCGTTCTCCAGCGCGGAACCGAAGAGGAGCTGGTTCGCGAACAGCTGGCCGGCAACTGGCAGCGCGCTCCCCAGCAGCAGCAGCACGAGACCGCGCGTCGCGCCGGCCTCGCTTGTCTTGATGCGGCGCACGACATCGACCAGCAGGCAGATCAGCACCAGGCCGTTGGGGTAGCGGACGATGGTCGCGAACCCAGCGACCACACCGATTAGCAAGGTGCCCACGGGATGCAGCCGTTCGCGTCCCATGCGCATCCACGAGAACGCGATCGCGAGCAGCAGCAGGCCCGAGGGGATCTCGCTCATCACGAGCACGCTGAACCGCGTGTGCTCGGGTGACAGGGCGGTGATGGCGAGCGCGATGGCGGCGCCGGCCGGGGTCAGGATCTGCCGCGCGAACAGGTACGTGAGCAGCAGCACCAGCGTCGCATACAAGAGCACGCCGACGAACAGCCACGGCAGTCTGCCGCCAAAGAGCAGCGCGAACGGCGTGAGCATGAGCGGCGTGCCCAGCGGATAACGGCTCGGGTAGGGGTGCCCATCGATGGTGAGCACCGGGGCGCTGAGCGATGCGAGCTGATTCGCGACCAGCGAATACTCCATCGCATCGGGCAGCGGCTTGAGGTCGTAGCTCCACTCCTCGACGGCGGCGATGCGTACCATGACGCCGAGCGCCAGCAAGATGACGACCAGGATCGTTTCGCGAAGCTTGCTTGCGTTCACGCGCGGCACGCCGTCACGGGAACAGTGTCACGCGACCGACGTTGAACATGCCGCTCTCGTCGTAGTGGATCGCGCCGGCCGCGATCGATTGCCGACCCGCGCCGTACAAGTTCAAGAACGCGATGCTGAAGCCGAACACGGCGCCACCCTGCGGCTCGTGCTCGCTCAAGCGCTGCGGATGCTCGAAGTCGCCGTCGCGGTAGAGCAGCAGAGCACCCGACTTGAAGTAGCCGCCGGGCAAGCTCGCGAACTCGGTGCCGATGGCGAGCTCGCGGCGCGCATTGCCGTCGAGGCTGCCGCTCGCGATCTCGACGCCGAACTCGCCGACCAGCTCCGGGATCGGCTCGACCAGGTGGAAGATCGGGAATCGCGCCGGTCCCATGTACACCCACGCCTCGCCGGCTTCGCGCAGACCCTCGCTGGCCCGGTACGCGGAGATTGCGATGTCGTCGAAGCCATCGCCGTTGAAGTCGGCGATCGTGCTGGCGCGCCCGAAGCGATCGTCGGTGTGGGGCGTCGGGTCGGCAATGGTGACCACGCGCGCGGCGCTCGGTCCATAGAACAGGTAGGCCTGGCCGGCAAACGGCTGGCCCGCCGAGGTCGCGGTGATCGCGCCGACCAGGAGGTCGGTCGCCCCGTCGCGATCGATGTCTCCCACCGAGGTGCACGAGCCGAACGTCGACAGCGTGCCCGGCACCGGCTCGGTCAGCGTCTGCTGCTGCGCCAGCGTCGGGCCGAAGAAAATCTGCACGCGCCCCGCGGTGCTGAGCCCGCTGACCGTGCCGCGTGGCGCTGCTGCGATCAGATCGTTGAAGCCGTCCTGATCGAAGTCGGCGATCTCGAGCGGCGCGCCGAGATGCGCGCCCTGCTCGGGCACCGCCTCGGTGAGCGGCACCGCATCGAGGTTGGGGCTCAGGAAGGCGAACACCATGCCCGCCTCGGTGAGCGAGTTCACTTCGGCGAGGATCGCACCGACGGCGAGATCGTCCAGGCCATCGCCGTTGAGATCGCCCCTGGCGAGCGCCGCCCCGTACCACGCCGACGAGCTCAACCCGGGCGCATCGAGCGTCTTGAAGGTGCTTGCGTCAGGTCCGTGGGAATAGAATACCTGGCCGCGGTCGACGATGCCGGACACCTCCATGCGCGCCGCACCCACCACGAGATCGTCGTAGCCATCGTGGTCGAGATCGGCGCCGAGCACCGACCAGCCGAACTTCGAGTTGGGCTTCGGGTCGGGGTGCGCGAGCGTGACCGGACCGATGCGTTTGCGCGCGACCGGCGAGAGCTCGGCGTCCACCCAGGCCTGGCCGTAGTACGGGATGCCGATCAGCAGCTCGTCGTGCGGCACCCGCAGCTCGAGAACGATCTCGCCGCTCGGCGGCAGTTGACCGAGCGGCAGGATCACGTAGGGCGGTGCGATGCCCAGCTCCCCCACCGGCGGCTGCAGCAACGCGCCCGACAGGAGCACCGCGCCGAGCGCGTGCGGCGTGCCGGTGACCTCGAGCGTGGTGGTGCCGCCCACCAGTGAGAGGTCGGTGAACTCGAGCGATGGCGGCGAGCCCGCCGCGACGGTGAGCAGGACACGGATGGCGAGCTGGATCATTGCGGCAGTATAAACGTGCTGCGGGTGATTGGTAAGCGGGCGCCGCCCGAGCACCTCGAGGATTGTCGTCGTTCAGCGCCTTGCCCTCGCTCGCGTCGAACCGCGAGTCCAGGAGCTCCTACCAGTTCTCGACCGTGGCGCTGTGCTCGGTGGCACCGTCGCGGCAGCATGCCCGGTTGCCACGGGGCTGCTCGCCGCCCGTCCTCGTGCGGGGTGGACCACGCGCACGCCACGCACCGCGCGCCGGCGCATCGCCTGCCGGGAACAGGATCGCCACACCGTTCTTGCCGGCGGCGTCAAGCGCTCGCGGGCAAGAACAGGCGCTGCCCCGCTCGACGACACTCCGCGCCGCACCGAGGCAGAAGACGAGAGCCCTCGAAGATGCTGGCTCAGCGCTTCACCTCGTGAGCGGTGGCGAACAGCTCGACACGCGCCGCAGTGCAGATCGCCACCACGGCCGGGTGCTTCAGGCGGCGCTCCACCGACACGGCGTAGAACCGCTCGCTCACGTGAGCCGCAACGCCCACGAGCACCACGCCGCACTGCTGTCTCAGCTCGCGCTTGATCACCAGCGGCGCCGGAAACAATCCACCGCCTTCCTGGCCGAACACCTTGAGCAGCGCACTGTCCTCGAACTCGGCCACCACGCGCGGCCGCACTGCGTGCGCTTCGAACCACGCTCGAGGCTGCGCCGCAGCGCGGTGTTGGCGGTCGGCAGGAGCACCGGCGCCTGGTCGAGTGATTCCGGGAAGCGCCGGCCGAACACGCGCTTGAGCGCGCGCGTGCCGAAGAAGCCGATGCCGCACTCGCCCAGCAGGTGATTGAATGCGCGCACCGAGCTGCCCGGCGGCACCGGCGCATCGGTGATCACGACGTCGAGCGAGTGCAACGACAGCTCGGCAAACAAGCGCTCGGGCCGGTCTTCGCGGCACACCAGGTGCACGGCCTCGGGCAGGTGGCGGGCGGGCTCGAGCAACCGCCGCGCGACCAGCTTGGGGATCACGTCGGCGATGCCGACGACGAGCCGCACCGGTTGGCCGGTCGGCCGTCCCTTCACGGTGTCGAGCAGCTCGCGCCCGAGCTGGAAGATCTCGTCGGCGTAGCGGAACACGATGCGTCCCATCTCGGTCAGCACAAGGCGTCGCCCGCGTTTCTCGAACAGCTTCTCGCCCAGCGCGCGCTCGAGGGCATGGATCTGGGCACTGATGGTGGGCAGCGAGAGCTCGAGATGTTCGCCGGCACGAGCGATGCCGCCTTCCTTCGCGGTCACCCAGAAGTACAGCAGGTGATGGTAGTTCAGCCACTCCATGGCGCCGTCATCATAGTTTTATTTTCTCGAACCATTGCAACGAAACTTCGACATTGTCGATTGGTTACCACGCGCGTATAAGTGCACTCGTCGTGTCATGACCGTGTATTCATGCCTGGCCCGGACCGAGGAGTGCCGCCATGCGAGTCGACGTGCGAGTGAGACGCGGTGAGGTGACCGAGGAGATCCACGCGCATGCCGAGCGCAGCGTGCAGTTCGCATTCACCCGATTGGGCAACCGCGTGTCGGCGGTCACGGTCACCCTGCACGACGTGAACGGCCCCAAGGGCGGCATCGACAAGCAGTGCCAGATCCGTGTCCTTGGCGACCATCTGGCTGACATCGTCGTGACGCAAGCTGACGCCCGGTGGCGCGCCGCGATCGACGTCGCGGTCGACCGCGCGAGCCGGCTCGTGAGCCGCAAGCTCGACCGATTCCGGGGCTCGAGCCTGTCCGGCGAGTGGACCTGAGCTCGACCCGAGGCAACGACCGCGCCTCCCGGGAAAGTAGGAATCGAGTCTGCCGAGGACCAGGAAGGACGTCATGCCACCCGCGACGATTGGCTCGCCGACGCTCTGGATCGGCTTTCTGCTGTTCGTCTTGTGCATGCTGGCGCTGGATCTCGGCGTGTTCCATCGCCGCGCGCACGCGGTCACCTTGAGCGAAGCCGGCGCCTGGAGCGCGGTCTGGGTCATGCTCGCGCTGATCTTCAACCTGGGCGTCTGGCACTGGCACGGCACCGAGCGCGCGCTCGAGTTTGGCGCTGGCTACCTGATCGAGAAGGCCCTGTCGGTCGACAACATCTTCGTGTTCGTGATCATCTTCGGCTACTTCCGGATCCCTGCGGCCCATCAGCACCGGGTGCTGTTCTGGGGTATCCTCGGCGCGCTCGGCTCGCGCGCTGCCTTCATCCTCATGGGGGGTGCGTTCCTGCGCTCCTTTCACTGGGCGATCTACGTGTTCGGCGGCGTTCTGGCGCTCACCGGCATCCGGCTGATGCTCGAGCGCAAGCGCGAACCGCATCCCGAGCGCAATCCGGTGGTGCGTCTGCTGCGCAGGCTGATTCCCACCACCGACGCGTTGCACGGGTCGGCGTTCCTGGCGAAGGTAGCGGGGCGGCGCTTCGCCACGCCGCTCCTGCTCGCGCTGCTGACGGTCGAGGTGACCGACGTGGTGTTCGCCATCGACTCGATTCCCGCAGTGTTCGCCGTCACCTCCGATTCGTTCATCGTGTTCACGTCGAACATCTTCGCAATTCTCGGCCTGCGATCGCTCTACTTCCTGCTTGCGGGGGTCGTGGACCGGTTCGCCCATCTCAAGCTCGGGCTGGCGCTCATCCTGGTGTTCGTCGGTGCCAAGATGCTGGTGTCGGAGCTCTATCAAGTGCCGATCGGCGTCTCGCTCGCGGTCATCGCCGTCTTGCTCGGTGGCTCGATCGTCACCTCGCTGCTCGCCTCGTCCGCCGCCGCGGCGCGGCTGCAATCGGTGTCAGCGAAGGCGCCCTGCGATCCGCAGCGGCACATGGGCTGAACAAGCAGCGGTCTCGCGCAAGAGCTGGCGCCGCAGTCCCGTGCGGGGAAGCTCGGGATCGAGCCAGATGAGCGTGGCTCCGAGTGCGCCTTTCGATTCCTCGTCGATCATTTCACACCGACGGCGGCGACCCACGGAGGTGCTCGCGGTGCGACGCGTGCCTTGGAAGCACGCGCTGGCAATGGTCGCGTCGGGCGAGATCACGGACGCGACGAGCATCATGGCGGTGCTCTTGCTGTAGCAGCGCATCGAGCAAGCCCCAGAGGCTGCTGCGTGAGCGCTCCTCGCTTGACACGATCTTGCCGCCGACCCAAGATGAAAAGCAAGCCTCGGTCGTGTACTACCCACGCTCTCTCCGTCATCTCTCCGTCGGAGGCTCGCCATGTACGCGTTCGCGATCATGGGCGCCGTGCTGTTCGCGTTTTGCGTGCCGACGACCGCCCACCAGGCACACCTCCGGCCCAAGGCCGCGGCAAACGCGCTGGACAACCTGCCGATCTCTTTCATCGAGAACCGAGGCCAGGTGGACGAGCGCGTCCGCTTCTATGCGCGTCGCAGCGGATGGACCGCATTCTTCACCGACGACGCCTTCGTCCTCGAGCGCACGCGACGCGAGGGGAAGACGGCCGTGCGATCGAAGCCCGAGGAGCCTTCCACGCCTCCTGAGGCCATCGCCGGAGCGAGCGTCTTCCTGACATTCGAGGGAGCCTCTCGCAACGTCGTCGTGGACGGCATCGATCCCGTCCCCGGTCGGTACCATTACTTCCTCGGCAAGGACACGTCCAGGTGGCGCACGAACGTTCCCGGCTACTCGACCCTCCGGTATCGCGGCCTCTACGCGGGTGTGGACGTCATGGTGAGAGAGCACGAGGCCCGGCTCGAGTACGACCTGATCCTGGGGCCTGGCGCCGAACTCGACCAGATCGTCGTCCGCTGCGAGGGCTCGGAGGCGCTCTGTGTCGACGAGCGCGGTGCCCTGCTCATCGAGACGCCTGCCGGCCGCCTCGAGCAGCAACGGCCGCACACATACCAGATCGGACCGGCGGGCGAGCACCTGCCAGTCGACTGCTCGTTCCGGTTGCTTGATGAGAGCCGCTTTGGCTTCGAGGTCGTGGACCGGCGCGACGACCTGGCCTTGGTCGTCGATCCAGGCCTCGTCTTCTCGACGTTCCTCGGCGGCACGGGCGACGACGTGGCGACCGCCGTTGCCGTCGATCCCACCGGCGCCCTGCTGGTCACCGGCGACACAGAATCTGCCGACTTCCCAACCACGCCCGGAGCGTACGACACGAGCTTCAACGGCACCGGTGGCTATTTCGGCGATGTGTTCGTGACCAAGGTGAGCGCGGATGGCACGATCTTGCTCTACTCGACGTTTCTGGGTGGCCTCGCCGACGACGCTGCAACCGGCATCGCGATCGACGCAACGGGTGCCGCGCTGGTCACGGGCTGGACGAACTCCGCGGACTTCCCGGCCACCCCTGGCGCGTACGAGACGACGCTTGGCGGAGGAGCCGACGCGTTCCTCGCGAGCGTGAGCGCGGACGGTTCCGCGCTCCAGTTCGCCACGTTTCTCGGCGGCTCCGGCGATGAGTTCACGCGCGGGATCGCCCTGGACGCCGCGGGAGCGGCGCTCGTCACGGGGCTCACGGACTCCGCCGATTTTCCGACATCGGCGGGGGCGTACGATACGAGCTGGAATGGCGGGCAGGACGCGTTTGTGGCCAAGCTCAGTGCCGATGGCAGGACGCTTGCGTTTGGAACTCTCCTCGGCGGGACGAGGGACGATTGGGCCAACGCCATCGCCGCGGATGCGACGGGCGCGGCGTTCGTGACCGGCACGACCTATGGCGCCGGCTTTCCCACGACGCCCGGAGCGTATGACACGATCGGCAACGGTAACTACGAGATGTTCATCAGCAAGCTGAGTCCCGATGGCACGAGCCTTGGCTACTCGACCTTCACTGGCCCCTGTTGCTCGAGCTCCCATGCCATCACCGTTGACGCATCGGGCGCCGCCGTGGTCACGGGCCAGACGGACGCGTCGGGATTCCCTACCACGCCTGGAGCATACGATCGGTCATACAACGGCGCCGATGACGCATTCGTGCTGAAGCTCAGTGCCGACGGCAGCAGCGTCCTCGCCGGGACCTATCTTGGCGGGGCCTGGTCGGATTGCGCCCGCGGTATCGCGATCGACGGAACGGGTGCGATTCTCGTCGTGGGGAACACGTATTCGCCGGGCTTTCCAACCTCGACGGGAGCCTATGGCACCTCTTTCAATGGCGTCGGGGATGGCTTCGCAGCACGACTGAGCGCGGATCTCACCCGTCTCACGTATTCGACGTTTCTCGGTGGGTCGGGCGACGAGTGGGCAACCGCGGTCGCGGGCGATGCAGCGGGCGAGATGATCGTCGCGGGCAAGACCATGTCGGCGGACTTTGTCACCACACCCGCCGCCTACGACACATCGTTCAACGGCGTCCAGGATGCCTTTCTGGCCAAAGTGGTCCCGTGCTCCACGGCGTTCTGGCAGAACTACGGATCCGGGTGGCCAGGCACGAACGGCGTGCCCTCGCTCGTGAGCGCCGGCAATCCGGTGCAATGCGCTCCGATCACCCTCACGCTCGGCAACTCGCTGGGCTCGTCCACCCTCGCCGCGCTGCTCATTGGCGTGGAGGCCGTGGATTATCCCACCAACCTCGACGGTCACCTGCTCGTGCGTCCATCGACTGTGCTCATCCTGTCGCTTCCCGGAGCAGGGGTTGCACTCTCGGGCTCGACTCCCTGCTCGTGTGAGCTCGTCCTGTACCTCCAAGCTCTGGAGGTCGACCCAGGAGCCTCGAAGGGCATCTCTTTCACGCCAGGTCTGGAGCTGGTCATCGGCGATTAGTTCGCGCCACGGGAAGCTCGCAACAGCCCCGGTATCAAGAGGGTCGGGAAGCGCACCGTGCTCACTCCCACTCTGCCGGGTCGAGCGCCGCCGCCGCCCGTATGAGCGCGGCAATCTCGGGCCGCCTGACGTCGGCGACGCTGCCGATTCGCACGTACCGCTTCGACACCCCGTCTCCTGCGAGCAACTGTGCGGGATCTGGCAGGCGGATGCCGTGGATGAAGTCCATCCGCACCGCGCCGCGCTTGACCACGATCTGGCACACGGCGCCCTTCACGCGGCCGCCGATCGCGGGGCGATGATACGAGATGCTGCCCCACACGAGCGACTCTTCCGCAGCGGGAACGGTGCGGCGAATGACGGTGCGCAGCGCCAGCACGCGCTCTCGCAAGTCTGCCGGCAACCCGGCCAGGAACAGGTCGACATCAGCTGGCTTCATTGCGCACCGCGTGCTTCGGCCGTCGTGTCATGCCGGCGCCGAGCAACGAGCGCCACATCGCGTCTGGCAGCAAACTGGTGAGCGCCAGGATCAGGGCGCCTCGCACGGGATATCGCAGCCGCGCCGAGCGATCTTCCGCCGCGTGCAGGATCGCTCGAGCGACGGGCTCAGGTCCTGGTGCCTTGCGATCCTCCTCGTGCACCCATTCCATGTAGTTGCGAAACGGCGCTTCGTACTCGGCGTGGGTCGTGCTCACGAGGGACCGGCTGATGAACCCCGTCTTGAAGTGCGCAGGCTCCACCAGCTTCACGCGCACTCCGTGCAATGACGCCTCATAGCGGAACGACTCGGACAGTCCCTCGAGCGCGAATTTGCTCGCGTGATACAGTGCCGCGAACGGCGCCGCGCTGCGGCCGCCGATCGACGACACATTGACGATCGTCCCGCTGTGTTGGCGCCGCATGATCGGCATCACCTGCCGGATCATGGCAATGGCGCCCAGCACATTGGTGCGAAACTGCAGCTCGATTTGCTCCTGCGTCGCGCCTTCCAGTGGACCGAACACGCCGAAGCCGGCATTGTTGACGAGCACGTCGATGCGGCCGAACCGATCGAACACGCTCGACACCGCCCTCGCGATGCTCGCCTCTTGCGTGACGTCGAGCGGCAGCACGGCCACGTTTGGCGCCGTGGCCCAGCCGTGCATCGCGGTGGGATCGCGTGCGGTGGCCGCGACCTGCCAGCCGCGTTGGGCCATGAGCTCGGCTGTGGCCCGCCCGATGCCCGGCACCCGTGATGAGGACGGTCGTCGGCGCGGCTTCTCCCTCCGGTCAAAGATGACCGCATGCGCTCACGACAGAGCGCGCCACGCATGGCGGCTACTCGCCCGGCCGGGCGCCGGAAATCGATCGGCTCGCGTGGTGGCTCGGGGGCTGGCTCCATGAGCCGGTGGATGATCGCAGCGATCTCTCGGCGCCATCGGCTGAAGGAGCGCACGACCAGATTGCTCGCGGGTCGGGCAACTGGCAAGTTCAACACGCTCGCGAGCATGACCGCGCCATGCTCGCGATCGCGTTTCCTGCTCGTTCAGGCGCTTCGTCGTCACGCCATGGACTTCGGCGAGATCGGATACGGCTTGCGACGCGCTCCGCGAAGTCGGGGCTTGTGGGCCTGGCATGGACTGGGGTAGCGCGATTCCGGCGGGGTGGTCAAGCGTCGGCGCCCCTTCGTGCGTTGGCTCCGGACCGGGATGATTGGCGGGGATAGCGTCCTGTGGGTTCGCAGAGGTCGTTCTTGGGGGGCAAGGCACCGAGTTACCGGTGCGGCGCAACTTCAATTGGTTTCGCAGAGTCCTGGTAGGTCTTGCTGATCAGAGGAGCTCGTGCGATCAGTGCGGCCAGTCGCTCGAGCAAGACGAGCGGCGTGAAGACCACGTGCGTGGAGCCGTCCGCCTCCTCACGACGCCTTGCGCAAGCCGAGCTTGGCGATCTCGCGGCGCTTGAACGCGTAGAACTCGCGCACACCGGTGGTGACGCTCTCGATCCCGCGTGCTTCCATGAACTCCTTGACGATCAGCCCGTCCCAGACGACCGCGGCTTCGGGATGCGAGCGCGTGCAGCGCTCCAGCGTCTTCTTCGGCAGCGTCAAGAGCTTCTTCAGCGCGTCGATCTTCATGGGCCACCTCCTGCGTCGGTTCACACATCGCTCATGGTGATGGAAACCGCCGAGCCGTGGCTTCCTGACAGCCAAAAAAGGG
Organism: Planctomycetota bacterium; assembly: GCA_046349655.1. Classification (GTDB taxonomy): domain Bacteria; phylum Planctomycetota; class B15-G4; order B15-G4; family JAXMBY01; genus JAXMBY01. Next base: position 12,830 of record JAXMBY010000051.1, on the reverse strand, counting down.
AGCGCTGCGAGCGGAGGCGCGCCGCGGCCGCGCCCGTCGCCTGGAATCGGCGGTGCGGGCCTTCGTCCGGGCGCAGCCGCGTGCCGAATTCGCCCTGGTCCCGCCGGCGACGGCCCGGCGATAGACGGCGTGTCTGCACCGTGCGCTTCGCCGCGGACCGGCCGCTCATCGACGTCTGCTGGTGCTCGAGGCGGCGAACGCCTGACGCGCCAGAATTCTCGCGCACGCGAGCGAAGCGCGGATATGCTTCCGTGCCATCGGTTCCATCCCAACATGCGTCACGGAGCTTGAATGAGAGTCTTCCTCGCCTGCGTCGCGGTGCTCATCACCGGCGCCGCGGTCACGGCCCAAACCACTCGCTACACCGCACTGGTCAACGGCGGCAAGGACAAGGCGGGCCACATGTGGGTCACCACCGACGGCGCGCAGTCGCGCGTCGATTACATCGTCAAGGACAACGGCCGCGGTCCCGAGCTCAAGGAAGAGTTCACGCTCGATGCGGACCGCACGTTCACGAGCTATCACGTGGGCGGCATGTCCACCTACGGCGCCCCGGTCGACGAGACGTTCACGCGCAGCGGCTCGCAGGTGCGCTGGAAATCGACGTCCGACAAGGGCGAACAGAAGGTCGAGGGCCCGGCGCTCTACAACTCGCTGGGCGGCACGCCGGCAACGTTCAACGTCGCATTCCAGTCGCTTGCGAAGCGCGCCGACGGCAGAATCCCGATGCTTCCGAGCGGCACGCTGAGCGCGCGGCAGTTGCTCGAGACCGAGCTCGTGAACGGCGCCGAGAAGCGCCAGGTGCAGCTCATCGCGCTCACCGGCATTGGCTTCACGCCGACCACCGCGTGGGCTACTACGGGCGCAGCGCCGCGGCTGTTCGCCCTCATCTTCCCCGGCGCATTCACGTTGATTGAAGAAGGCTGGGAGAAGCACCACGCCGCGCTCGAGGAGCAGCAGAAAGCCGCCGAGAAGGAAATGCTCGTGGATCTCAACCGGCGCCTGTCTCACAAGCTCGACGGCGTCACGCTCATCCGCAGTGCGCGCATCTTCGACAGCGAACACGCGACCGTGGGAAGCCCGTGCGACGTGCTCCTCATGAACGGCCGCATCGCCGCGATCAGCGCGGAGCGCGAGGAGCAGCGCAAGGCCGATCATGTCGTCGACGCCGCGGGCCGCGTGCTGCTGCCCGGTCTCTTCGACATGCACGCGCACACGGACTTCTGGCAGGGCGGCCTCCACATCGCCGCTGGCGTCACCACCATCCGCGACATGGGCAACGACAACGAGACGCTGCTGCAGATCATGGCGCAGGAGCAGGCGGGCACGCTGCTGTCGTCGCGCATCGTGCCGGTGGGCTTCATCGAAGGCGAGAGCCCGAATGCGTCGCGCAGCGGCATCATCATCAGGAATCTCGACGAGGCGAAGCGCGCCGTCGATTGGTACGCCGATCACGGCTGGCCGCAGATCAAGATCTACAACTCCTTCCCAAAGGACATCGTATCCGACACCGCGGCGTACGCGCATGCCCGCGGCCTGCGCGTCAGCGGCCACATCCCGGCGTTCATGCGCGCCGAGGAGGCGGTGCGCGGCGGCTACGACGAGGTCCAGCACATCAACCAGGTGCTGCTCAACTTCCTGGTGACCGACAAGACCGACACGCGCACGCTCGAGCGCTTCTATCTACCAGCCGAGAAGGTCGCCGACCTCGATTTCGACAGCAAGCCCGCGCAGGATTTCATCGCTCTCCTGCAGCAGCGCAAGACCGTGATCGATCCAACGCTGTCCACGTTCAGTTTCATCTACCAGCGCGACGGCGTGCTGTCGCAGGAGTTCGCGGCAGTGGCAGACCACATGCCGCCGGACGTGAGCCGCGCGTTCCTGCAGGGGCAGATGAAGATTGCCGACGACGCGACGGCGGCGCGCTACGAGAAGTCGTACGCGAAGATGATCGAGTTCGTCGGCCGAATGTACCGTGCCGGCATCCCGCTGGTGGCCGGCACGGATGACATCGCCGGGTTCACGCTGCAGCGCGAGCTCGAGCTCTATGTCGAGGCGGGGCTCACGCCGGCGCAGGTGTTGCAGATCGCGACGTACAACGGCGCGAAGTACGCGCGCGTCGCCGACGATCGCGGCGTCGTCATGCAGGGCAAGCGCGCCGATCTCATCCTCACCGACGGCGATCCGACGAAGGACATCTCGGACATCCGCAAGGTGGTGCTGGTCGTCAAGGGCGACGTGGCCTACTACCCGAGCGAAGTGCACGAGGCGCTGGGGATCAAGCCGTTCGCCGCGCCGCTGCGCGTCCAGTAACCCGTCGTGGGCGGCACTCCTTGGGAGCCGACGCTGGTGGAAGTCGACGAGGGGCGCCACTTCGAAACACTGCATACCACGCCGTCATCTTGCATGATAAAGTGACGGCGTGGTGAGCAGCCGATCTACAAGCGGATGATCCGTGCCCCGGCTCGGAGCTTTCTTCCGTTCGGTCCCCGCGGCGTCGGGAAGAGCACCTGGGCGGCGGCCGCCATCACCGGCGCGCATCGGATCGATCTCCTCGACGAGGCCGCTCCACCAGAGCTTCCTCACCAATCCTGCGCTCTTCGCCGCGTCGACACGTTGATGGTACGGGTCAAGGGCGCGTCCCACGACATCGGCGCGCGTCCGTCACAGCTCATCACCAAGACCCTGAACGTGCTGGCCTGGCTTGGCCGTCACCAGCAGCAGTCCCGGCAACCCGAGCGAGGAATCACATGTTGGCAGCAGCTCTGATGCTCACGCTGGCGGGCGATGCCGCCCCGCCGAAGGGCAAGGCGCTCGAGGACACCATCAAGAGCTACCTTGCCGCAGACGAGGCCGAGCAAGCGCGCATGCGCTCGCGGTTCGACGACGAGCTCCAGCCGCTCAAGGACAAGGAGCTCGACAGGCTGCGCGCCGAGATCCTCAAGATCGTGAACGCCGCGGGCAGCAGGCTCAAGTACTCGCAGTACATCAACTACCTGCTGGACGAGAGCGCTCGACGCGGCAAGTACATCGTCGATGGCAAGCCGGGAAAAGTGTTGTTCATCGGCCTGCATGGCGGCGGCGCGGGATCGGGCGACGCCGAGAGCGCTGCCGGCGCGATGGGCGGCGGTGGCTGGTTCTGGCTGTTCCCCGAGGTGCTGGAGAAGACCGAGCACGGCTGGACCGATTCGGGCACCGAGGAGTTCGTGATGCAGCTGATCGAGGCCGCCAAGCACACCGGCCGCGTGGATCCCAATCACATCTACATCACCGGGCACAGCATGGGCGGCTATGGTTCGTGGACGCTCGGTGCGCATCATGCCGACGTGTTTGCCGGCGCTGCACCCTACGCAGGAGCGCCGAGTCCGCTGTTCAAGTCACCCACCGATCAGTCGGTCGTGGGCATCGTCGATGGTGTCATTCCAAGCCTCTGCAACCTGCCGCTGCACATCTACCAGAGCCTCGATGACCCGCAGGTGCCACCAGCCACCAACGTGTTCGCGAATCAGGAGCTGTTGCGATGGAAGGCCGCGCACCCCGGCGGCTTCGACTTCCAGTACGAGGAGGTGAATGGGCGCGGTCATGGTGCGCCCCAGGAGGGCTACATGCCCTCGCTGCAGTGGCTCGCCAAGCACGAGCGCAACGCGCGACCCAAGACCATCCTGTGGCAGCCGGTGCTCGACTGGAAGAAGCACTTCTACTGGCTGTACTGGCACAAGCCGCGTCGCGGCGCCATCTTGAAGGTCGAGGCCAAGGAGGGGAACGTGATCGACGTCGCCGTGCTCAACGACCCCAAGGACTTGAAGGGGCTGTCGATCCTGCTCGGCGCGCCAGTGGTCGACTTGAGCAAGCCGGTCACCATCAACGTGAACGGCGCACAACGTTTCCAGGGCACCGTCGCGCGCACGTTCTCGACGCTGCTGCTCACGATGTCGCGCAACGATGCGTCGCTGTTGTTCGATGCGCGGGTCGATCTGTGAGGCGTGCGCCACGAGCGACCGCGTTCAAGTGCGGGCGCCCGCGTCGCGCGTCGCCCGGTCGACCGCGCTCTCATTCCCGCTGCCTGCGCGGCTCCTCCCACCGTCAATCTCCGCGCACGCGCGATTCCAGAATGGCTCCGCAGCTTCGGAAGTGCCGTTCCTGGTGCGGGTGGTAACGGGCATCCCGCAGGTCGACGAGGTAGAAGTCGGCGCCCTCGACCTGTGCGCCTCGCAGGTCGGCGCCGCGCAGGTTGGCTTTGCGGATTTCCTCCGGCGCTCGGAAGTCCTGTTCGTTGTATTCGTCGGTGTAGAATCCGGTCCGGGTCCCGAGCGATGCAATCGAGCTGGCGACCAGGCCGCTGCGACTCGAGCCCATGTGGAACGACACGCCACGCAGATCGGCGAGCCGGAGATCGGCGTTCTCCCAGTCGACGTCGGCCAGCCCGGCTTTGACGAGGATCGCCTTGTAAAAATTGGCTCCCGGCATCGACGTGCCCGTGAGCAAGGCGCCTCTCAGGTTTGCTTCGCCGAAATCAGCGCCCGGTAGATTCATGCCTTCCAGGTCACACTTCTGCAGCACCGCCTGCCGGAAACTGCATTGACGAAAGTCGGCGACTCGCAAGACCAGCCCTGTCAGTCGAGCGCCACGAAGCTCGGCGTAAGAGAAGTCGGCTCCGTTGATCTGCGCCCCGAGGAGATCGGCAGTGTCCATGTTCGCCCGAACGAACCTGGCGGCGTTGAGCTGCGCACCATGAAATGCAGCGCCGGTCAGGAGCGCTCCTTCGAAGCAGGCCTCTCGCGCGTCGACCCACTGGAACTCCGCTTGCGTCGCACGAACATAGGAGAGGTCGGCTCGGCCGAGGCAGGCGTGAGGAGCGCGCCACCGCAGCAGGCTCGCTCCCGCGAGCTTCGCACAGGACAGATTCGCAGAGGTTGCGTCGCTGTCATCGAGATTTGCCTCCGACAGGTCAGCGGCATTCAGATCAGCCTGTCTCAGGTCCAGCCCGGAGAGCGAGACGCCCGGCCATGCGGCGCCATCCAGAAAGGCTCCGGTGAGCCGGGGCACGACGATCCTCTGGCGACGGAACGGCCACGAAGCCGGGAATGTCTTTGGGCTCGGACGCCAGCCCACGCGCGCCGCATGAAGCAGACTGGCGGCCATCGGCTGGGGCGGCTGGTCGCTTGCCGCCAGCACGCTCTTCAGGCGCTCGAGTGCCTGCAAGTCGTCGCCGATCAGCGCGGCCGTTTCCTGAACGAGATCGCGAGGAAGGCGATGCCCAAGGAAGGGACAAGGCTCTTCCGCCCGCAGGAGCTCGGCGAGTCGCTCGGCTGCCAGCAGCGAGGGGATCGGCTCCAGCGACAACAGTCGATGCCACGGTGTGGTTTGCCATCCGGGATCGAATCCGTATCCGTACCTGGCCCTCAGTTCGGCAGCACCTGCAAGGACTGTCAACAAGGCATTCGCAACGGGACGCCGGTCGGGTCCTGAGGGAAACTGCGTTTCTATCAACCGCCGCAGTCCTTCTCTGACCGTCGCAATGCTCCCATCAGCCGCGAGGATGTCGAGCACGTGCCGCCACAGCTCGGGATTCCCGCGCAGGAGTTGTCTGTTCTCCGCGCATCGGCGCATGACCGAGTGGCAGCGGTCGCGATGCGCACCCAGCAGGTACTCGATGATCTCATCTTCTCCCCACGGGACCAGTCGGTAGACGAGTGCATTCCGGGGAATGACCTTCTCGTCGCCGCAACCGATGAACAGCTTGTCCGGTTCCGGGGGCCGCAACGCCTCGGTGTCGCAGAGCATCACGTTCCCGGAAGGCGGCAGCACAGCCGCGAGGTGCGAAAGGGCCGTTGTCTTTCCCGACCCGGGGCCGCCGACCAGCCAGACGATTCCCGTCGTCCCGCGCTCGAGGAGCGAGATGATCTCGTCGTCGAGCGGGAGGGCTTCGTCGCTCAGGGGCGACCGTACGCGCGGCCGGACAATGGCTCGCACGGGTTCGAGCATGGGCCACTCCGCTTGTTGGTGAAACGTGGCCCCGTCAGTCTACCAGATGCGGCGCCCGAGCGAATCCGGTCGCGCGCGCCTCCCCTCCCGTCGATCAGGAGATCCCGTCCCACGTTGCACCGATGGGGGAAGGGAAGTGTCGGGGCCAGCGGAACTAGCCTGGCCATGAGGGAGTTCGACCCTCGGCAACTCCTCGTCACCAGCTTCGCGAGTCACTCGCGAACCGCTGCCGTCGAGTACGCTCGCTATCTCGGGATGACATGACGAACAGTCTGGGTCAGTGGACGACCTTGACGTTCACGAGAAGGAATTCCGGCCTGGGCTCTGACCACAAGCGACCAGGAAAGCGCTCTTGGCACCAGGTCTCCACGCGCTCGAAGTAATGGTCGCTTTGCGCTTCGGCGCGAATCGGCGACGCGACGTTCTTGGTACGCATCACGACGCGTTCGAGCTCGTCTCCAAAGAGCGGCTCATCGGGAAAGGCGCGCCGCAGGGCGCGTAAGACGTGATAGCGCAGCGAGGTGGTTTCGAGGCCGGCCACGAGCACGACCGGAGAACGCAATGCGCTCACCAGGGCGCGCACCGCGTCCGACGAGCCGACGTAGCCGAGCTCGGCCGCGAGCTTCGCCTTCTTCGAGCCCTCTTGCTCGTGCGCGAACTCGTCCAGGAGGGCCTGAGCTTGCTTCGGATCACGCCGCGCGCGAACGGCTCGCGGCAAGTCCCCGACCTGCGCAAGGTAGGACATGGCGCGCTCGCCCTGCAAGGCGCCGAGCATGCACAGGATGCGCTCGTCCTGCAACCGAGGCCAAGCCTCGCAGAGCTCTTTGGCGAAGGGTTGGAGCGCGGTCGGCCTGCCTCGTTCCCAGAGCTGCTCCATGGCATAGTTGGTCACGGTCGCCGACGGGTCGCATAGCGCATGCACGAGACCTTCGAGAACCAGGGGACTCGCGATCCAGGAGCCGGGGCCCGCCGCTGCGTCGAAGTGTCGATCCACCTCGCTCAGAACGATGAGCGTCTCGAGCAACCCGTCGGAGTCGGCATTCCGCAATCGCGCGAGCTTGCTCGGAACGCTCTTCGCGAGACCGAAGTGGCTGGTCTCGCTCCACGCGACCAGCTCATCGCCGTGCGCGTGCAGGAATGCGGCCGCATCACGCTGCGACGGAGGTAAGAACGAGGAAGTAAACCAGCACAACACCAGCAGCAGTCCGTATGCGCCCATGAGAGGCCTCGTCGCGCTAGCAGGCGCTAGTGCTCATCGATGGAGGTCGGTCGTCAACCATTGTGATTCCCTGGCATCGCTCTCATACCTGAGCTTGATCTCGCGAGCGCGCAGCTTCGTCCCAACGGCCCTCGACATGAGGTTGTCCTCGTTTTCATCCGAGACGTCGGCGAGCCCGGCCACGGACGGCCAGTGACAGAGCTCATGGGTCAATACGTGGAGCAAGCGCTCTTTGGTGTCGAAGTTCCCCATGATGATCGGATCCGTCGAGAGGCCGTCGATGCTCACCCATCCCACGAGGAACAGCGTCTTGTCGTAATCGTAGAGCAGCGGCGGTGCGAGATAGAGCTTGTTGTCATCACCTGGCTGAGCGACGACCGTATACTCGTCGGCGACGCCTCCGCCAGCCAAGGCGATGTGCTGCCCCGGCTGCATGAACTCGTTCATGGCCGATGGCTCCAGCTCGACGAAGTTCTGACCGGCCAAGCCGTCGGCTGCGAGACGGTAGCGCATCGCGAACTCTCGGACGAGGACGGCGCGATTCTCGCCTGCAAGAGTCTGCAGGGCTTCGAACTCGGGGTTCTCACCCGTGGCGTAGTAGTCGAGGAGGCCGTTGTCGTTCTCGTCGTAGGGGAGATCCACGTCCGGATACGCATCGACCGCACCGTTCTTCAGCACCACCTGCTTCCACGTGGCATTCAGGAACGCGTGGATCTCCTCCCCGTCCGCGTTGGCGGCAGGGGGTACGGTGGTGTCCTTTCCCGACTGGCTGTCGTGGACCCGGAAGAACGTGACCATCGGGACGAGCCTCCGGGTACAACTGACACTCGAGGTGCCTCAACCGGCGCCCGTAGACGGACCCAAGGCGGCACTCGATCGTGGAGACGTAACAGGTGCCGTCCGGTGGGCTCGTCAATATCAGGATGTGGTCAGGCGTGAGGATCTCCGGCGTCACCGTGACACACTCCGGCACCAGGAAGTGCAGCCACGGCTCGATGCCTGCCGGCAGCACGTCGACGAGGCAGGTCGTCGAGTACGTGTGACCCGCGGACCCGCTGCGCAGCGAGATGAAGTCGTTCGCAGGTGGCGGTTCGATGTGGTGGCCCCCGGCGCGAAGAAGTCATCGTAGCCGTAGACGGCGAGGGGATCCTCGATGAAGTCGATGCTGCACACGGTCACGCGAACGGTATCGAACGCCTTCACGGTACCACCACTCCCGACGAGGTGCAATTCGATGAGGCAATCGCCGGGCGTGGCACTGGTCGCCACACCTTCGATGAAGAGCAGGTCCGGGCAGGGAGCGCATACTGCGTCCCGCTCAGGATCTCGCCGACACGCTCTTCATCTAGCCAGACCCGCACCTTGTCTGGAAACACGAGCCGCCATGACTCGTTCGAAGGATTGTCAGGGGAGATGCTGACGCTCATCGCGATGAGGTCGTCTTCACCTGGCACCCCCTCCGACTCGAGGCATCCATGACCCCGTCGCCGTCATCGTCGTCGTCGTTGAATGCGACGATGGCGCCGGGCGGAAAATCCTCGAGCACCTGGTCGACCAACGTCAGGTAGCCGTCGAAATCGGTGTCGACGAGCAGGTTCACTCCGACATTGCTGAGACGCCTGCCGGGGCCCATAGGGTGGACAGATGACGCGCGTGCTCACGGACTCCTCTTGCCCTCCGCCAAACAGGTTGACGGTCGGGTCCTCGCTCTCGATGACCAAGCCATCGGTGCTCACTCGCATCATCCCCACGGCGGTAAAGCGACCGAGCTCAGGATCGAGCTGCAAGAGGTTCACCCAGGCGCCTGGAGGCAGGCCGAGCAGGTTCGGCTGCTGCAGGACCATCGGCGGCTCGAACGTGGTTCCCTCTGGCTCGACGGTCCACGCCAGGGCCGGCCCGGCGCCATCGCCGACCGGGACGCGCAGCTGGTCGAAGTGCACCTGATCGACCGAGAGCGTGACCGGTCGCTCGGGGCTCGCCTCCGTGCCATCCGGCAGTGTCACCGTGGTGCCCGCCTTCACGACCAGCATGAGGCCTTCCACCCCGGCGCACTCGAGCACCACGTCCTGGGTGGTGTCGTAATCGCGTCGATTCGCCGGATCGAGGCGTGGCAGGATCACCGGCGAGGGGAGCGTGTTGGTCGCATTCGCGACGACGATGGGTTCGAACGAGGCGTCGGGGAAGGTCCCGGGAGGAACCGGTGCACCGTCAGGACCACCCACGAAGTCACCGCTGCTGCCCTGGATCGAGAGCTTGCCCAGACCCGAGCCGGCAATGTCGTCGATCAAGAAGTGGCCGTCGATGTCGGTCATCACGGAGCTCTGCCATGCGCCGACGACGAGCGTGCACCCCACGTTCCGGATCGGCTGGTTGGCGTGGTCCACCACCACGCCCTCGAAGCGCGTGGCGGGCCCGGTTGCTGCCACGGCATGGACGACGAACGTTGCCGGGAGACCCGCGTTGCCTTCGTAGTTCGCCTCCACGAGCTGGTTTCCGGGCTCCGGACCCGTGACGAAGGTGGCCGACGCGTGTCCCGAATCGTCGGTGGGGATGGTCACTTCGTTGCCACCATCGACGGTTCCCGAGCCAGCGGTCACGCGGAAGGTGACCGGTACCCCCGCGATGCCATTGCATCCGTCGTTCACCCACGCGACAAGGGGCTCCGCCGCCGGTGCATCGGTCTGCACGCGCTGCGCATCTCCGGCGCTCACGCCGATCTTCTGGATCGCGCCCGGAGTTGCCGAGGCCACGACCACCGCCTGTCCGCCCATGCCTTCCGAGGTCGCTACCACCACATTATTGCCCGCGCCCGCTGCGCCTCCCAGCGTCCAGTACGCCGTAGCGATGCCACTCGTGTCCGTGAACACCTGCAGCGTGATCGCGCCCGGGGCAGTCGACGAGTCAGCCGCCACGCGTCCATCACTGCGCGTGACCGTGAATGTCACGAGCTTGTTGGCAAATGGCACACCAGGGCTCTTCCACACGCGCACGCGGATCGGATTGCTGAGCGGCTCCATCACCGTGGCCGTCTGGCCGCTGCCGCCCACCACCTCGATCCAGGAGCGCATCGCCTGCACGTGCAGCCTGCTCAGTTGATGGACGACATTTCCGAGGGCGTCGTGGCCGGTGATCGTCAGGCCCGCTGGGCCATTCGTGCGAGCTCGAACGGGAACGGCCGAAGCGCAGAACGTGCCAAGGCCCTCGCGGTGCATGTGCACCACTGCCTTCACGCCATTCACCTCGACGGTCGGCGGCTCGCCGCCACCCGCATCGCGCACGCGACCGACCACATCCACGGCGTCGCTGGTGATGGCGCAGTCGCGTTGCGGGTAATCGATGATCAGGTCAGGCGGCTCGCGATCCTGGGTGATCGAGATGACGCGAGCCGCGCTGCGCACGCCGCGCTGGTTCACGCTGGTGAGAGAGAACCGATTGGTCCGGTTCCGTCGCAGCGGCACCTCCGACTCGAACTGACCGTCCCGGACGGCGACCTGCTCCGTGTGCGCGGATCCAGCGATCTCGACCCGCGCGGCGCCGGGGGCGTGCCCGCGAATCAGGAACACGTCGCTCTGCGTGACCGCGCGGTCGGTCTCGACCCACGGTGCCGGCAGGCGCTTCGACTGCGCCAAGGCGATCCGTGGGGAGCACACGAGCAGGATCACGGCTGCCGCCATGGCGAGAACGGGAAGTAAGACGTGACCTCTCTGATGCGAGGTGGAAATTGGCATGCGCTTTCCCCAGGTGAGATGACGATCCCTCATCGCACGTCCTCCCGCCGCCACAGGAGCCATAGCCCCTTCGCGTAACCAACCACGTTGCTGCCCCCAACGGCGGCAGCATCCATCAGCCCGTCTCCGTCGAAATCGCCCGTCATCGTCGAGCGGCAATACTCCAGGGCGCCGAAGAGATGCTCGAGGCCGAAGGTCCCGTCACCCGCATTGAAGAAGACGGAGACTTCGTCGGGACCCGAGACGATGAGATCCAGATTCAGATCGTTGTCGACGTCAGCGACCGTCACATCCGACGGCAGCTTCGCAGGGTAATCGCTGCGGCCGAACGTTTCGTCCCCATGGTTGAGGTGAACGGTCGCCCAGTTTCCCGGGTTGGTGTCGGCGCCGACCGCGATGACATCCGGGTACGGATCGCGGTCCACGTCGGCGATCGTCAAAGCACTCAAGTATCGCAGCGTGGGTATCAACGCCACGGAAGGGAAGTTGCCCTGTCCGTCGTTCCTGAGCCACGCGAAGGCCCCGTCCTGGCTGGCGATGATGTCGAGGTCACCGTCCAGGTCGAGGTCACCCAGCACCACACGGATCACTCCGGAGTTGGCGGACCAGACGAGCGATTCGCCCGCCAAGGTCCCATCGCCGAGGTTGTGCAGCACGCCCACCGCCTTCAGCGTCGGAGGCGTCGACTCCGAATGGGCGGTCACCACGTCCACATCGCCATCGCCATCGAGGTCGCCGAGGGCGATGTCGGCGAGTCCTCTGCCAGTGACATAGCTCGCGGGGTCATCGAGCGTGCCGTCGCCCCGGTTGAGGAGCACCGCCACTTCGCGCGTCGTCCGCACCTTGGCCACGCAATCGACGTCGCCGTCGCGATTGAGATCCGCGAGCGCGAGCCGCAAGTCCGTGCCGTTCACCGTCTGCTCTTGCACTTTGGTGAAAGTGCCATGGCCGTCGTTGTGCAGAACCAGCAGGGAGTCATCGTTGTATGGCGACGCGATGACGTCCTGGTCACCGTCGCGATCGAGATCGGCCGCTTTGCCGGCTTGCAAGCGGGTGTCTGGACCGAAATAGGTCAGCCGCACGAAGATGCCGTCGCCCTGGTTGCGCTGGAGATGGGCGCCGGTATCGGTCACCACGAGCAGATCGACGCCATGCTCGCGATCGATGTCCCGAGCGATGATGGCGTTCGGTACCTCGCCACTCTGCCCGACGGGATACCCCTCGATCGCAAACGAGCCGGTGCCCTGATTGCGCAGCACGACCAGGTCGGTGAGATCGGTGCCGACCCCAACGCTGGCGAGATCATCGTCGCCGTCGGCGTCCAGGTCGGCTGCGGTCACCACAAATGGAGACATGCCGATCGCATAGTCCACCTTGCCGCCGAAGACGCCTCCACCCAGGTTCTTCATGATGCTCATGCGACCGAGGTCGGTTACCGCGATCGCGGCGTCCAGGTCGCTGTCGCGGTCCACATCGCTCAGGACTAGATCGCGGACCGCGCCACCCACGGCGTAGGTCTTCGGTGCGGCAAATGCACCCTGACCGTCGTTCAGCAGCACCGCGAGTTCGCTTTCGGGTGGGTTGAAGAAATAGTTGATGGCAACGACATCCTGGTCGCCATCGCCATCCACATCTCCCGTTGCGAGCCTGTCGGTCGCGCCGCCGCTCGCATACGTGCCCGCGGCGACGAAGCTGCCGTCGCCCTGGTTCTTCAGCACGCGCACGAAAGACTCGGTCAGGAGATGGAGCGCCAGGTCGAGGCCTCCGTCGCCGTCGAGATCGGCGAGCTCGAGATCGGTGATCGCTGCGGTGCCGATCGTCAGTTGACCAGCCTGATCGAAGCTGCCGTCGCTGCGGTTCCTGAGGACGTGGATGACCGAGCCGACCGCGTTGTCATG
>JAXMBY010000050.1:0-50256 GCA_046349655.1 Planctomycetota bacterium | reverse complement strand
CCTGACCGTGTTGCCCACCTGACCCCGGGCGAAGCCGACGAACGTGATGGTGACTTTGCCGAGCCCGGGCGGGAGGGTCCGGAGAGCACGAAGTGACGACGGACTCCGCCTGGAGCGTGAGCTCGGGGCCGCGCAGGAAGACGTCGGCCTCGTTGTTGGTGTCGTTCGGCACCAGGTTCTACGCGTGGCTCCTGAACGACACCAACCGTCCGTCGCCCGACGCGGACGCGAACGCGCTCGTGCCGTTCGCCTGCGCGCCCGACGAGCTGATGCTCGCACGGCTGGTCTGGTTGGTGAGCAGGTCGCGCACGAAGACGTCCTCCTGGCCGTTGGTGTCCATGCCGTTCGACGACGTGCTGATGCGAACCGTCACTCCCGTCTGCCGATCCCTGACGAACACGTCCGTGCGGGCGTTGGCGTCGCCGCCAGCGGCGCGTGTCGATCAACGCTGCTTCTTGAGGATGTCGTCGAGCGTCTCCTCGCTGCCCAGCGTGAGATTCCCTTCGGGATCCACGAGCCAGGTCGTGGGGAAACCGCGCACCGCGTAGCGCTTGAGCGTCTCGCCCGTGGCATCGAGGAGGATCGGCAAGGGCAAGGACTTGCCTTGCCACACGTCCTTCACTGTGGACGTGAGCCTTGCGTCGAGCTCCGCGAACGTTTTCGCAGTTGCGTCGTGCATGGTAAGGATCGCAAACCGATCGCGCTTGCTTCGGTGACGCTCGAAGATGGTGACGAGGCGCGGCAGACTGCTGCGCACGCAGGAGCTTCACCAGAATCCCCAGAACTCGATCAGCACCCACTTGCCCTTGAAGTCCGAGAGGGCGAGGCGTTTGTCCACGCCGCGCGCGTCGGTGATCGTGAGCGCGGGTGCCGGCTTGCCCACGGCATTTGCCGTGGCAGGCAGCGGCAGGGAGATGCTGCCCAGGTCGACGTCACGTTGATCATCCGCGAGCTCGAGATCGCGCTTGGCCGACTCCGTGTCCCATCCGCCCACCACGTCACCACCGTAGCCATCGAAGCGATAGCGCCCGGCGGGAAGCAGGAAATCGAAGCTGCCGTGCTGGCAGTCAGTCGCGATCACGATCTGCTCCGGCAGGACTCGCATGGACACATAGCTCGTGAAGCTGGGAGGCGGCATCTTGCCATCGAGGCTGAGCGTGCCGTGCACTCGGATCGCCGGCCCGAGCTCGATTGTGAGCGGCGTGTCGGTGTCGGGTCGCCATCGCACGAGGCCGGCTCGTTCGCGACGCGCGTCGAGCGCGAGCAGCGCTTGCGGACGGTCGGTATCGTACAGCGCCACCTTCACCTCGAAGCGACCATCCGCATCGGTGCACGCGCCGTGTCGCGGCTTGCTCTCGCCCGTGCGCAAGAACCAGTAGGCGGCGACGTCCGCTTCCGGCACCGGATCCCCGCCGTCGACTACGTGACCCGCAAGGTGCGCCACGCGCGGCAGCTCCACCTGGACCGCACCCATGTCGACGGCGTCGTGATCGAGCGTCGCGATCGCTCCCGTCGAGACGAGAGAGTCGTGATCGAAGATGTCCGTGGAGTAGCCGATCTCGTAGTCGGCCGCGGGAAGCTTGAAGCGAAACTCCCGCGCCGCGCTGATGCACTTGCCCACGGGCGAGAACCGGGCCGCCGCCGGAAACGGCCATGCGCCCATGGTGCGAGGCTCGTCGCCATGGGAGTGCGCAGCGAACGTGAAGCGCAGCTCGACAAGCGGCGCGAGCACGAGCGTGAGAGGATCATCGGGGTGTCGTGAATCGATCACGCCGACGGCGCCACGCTCGAGCCCCTCCGCCAGGGCGAGCAGCGCCCAGCGCTCGCCACGATCGATGGTGAACTCGCCCTGCGCATCGGTGCGCGTACTCGGAAACTCGGCAGCTGGACTGGGACCGATGTCGAGCGCCGTCTGGTCGTGCGGATCGGGAAACGACCAGCACGAGCTCACGATCACACGCGCGGCCGGCTTCCCATCCGGGTCAAGGACGCGGCCATGCACGACCGTATGCGCCTGGCAGAGAACCGCAACAGCCGCGACCACGAGTGGAGCAGCAAGAAAGGCCATTGGTTCTCCGCAATGAGGATGGCGATCACGCTACCCGTACCACACGGTCTTGAGAAGGCGGCGCTGCTTGGTACCGGGAGATTGACCCAGACATTCGGGAGCGGTGGGCACACGATCAGACGTCATCCCTGCAGAGAATCGGAGGCCCCTGATGAGCCGGGTTAGGTAATACGAAGGGGTGTTCCTGGTCAAGGTGCCATGGCGAGGGCCTGCGGCGTCCCGAAGAAGGAGGGCCCGAAGTGTCGAGAGCCAGGGGAGTTTTCAGCCCGGCCCGACCGCGTCACCCTACCGTTCACGGACCGCTGGGTGGCCCCGGCGCGCTCTGCAACCTTGAAGGGACTCCGACTCGGCGACGACGAACAGAAGCGGATGCAGGAGACTGCAGAACGAGCCCCTCGACGCATTGGCGTTCACCATCGATCAGGCTCGCAACAACGAGAGCGTGGTGGCGCTGCTGTCCTACCGCGGACACCACTTGCTTTTCCCGGGCGACGCGGAATACGGAAACTGGCGCTGGTGGCCAGAGAACATGGATTCGCCGGCCTTGCTCGAGCAGGTGACGTTTTTCAAGGTCGCGCACCACGGAAGCGTCAACGCCACCCCGATAAACTAAGGGTTTCAGTCGAGGTCAGTTCTGGATCGACTATGCCGTGCCGGTGTGACCTCTCGCGCCTCGCGTGTTTACACGCGATCCGCCGCAATCACGCCGATCTCGTGGACCGGGTGACCCGGGAACACGAGGTCGGTGCGCGGATTGAGCAGCCGGCGCCTCAGCACCTCGGCCAGCACGTCGCGATAGTCGGTGGTGATGTCGAGATCGCCCGGTGGAAACAGGTTCTCGGGCGCGAGCCCGGGCCAGCGACCGTGCACGCGCCCGCCGGCCACGCCACCGCCCATGAGCCACAGGCACGAGCCGTAGCCGTGGTCGGTGCCCTCGGCGCCGTTCTCGTGTAGCCGTCGCCCGAACTCGGTCATCACCACCACCGTCACGCGATCCATCTCCTCGGCAAGGTCCTCGTAGAACGTACGCAGCGAGAGGGCCAGGTTGGTGAGGAGCGTGTTGAGCTCGCCGTTCTCGAGCGCCTGCTTGCCGTGAGAGTCGAACGGCGCGAGATCGAGGCAGGCCACTTCCATCGGGATGCCGGCGCGGAGAAACCGGGCCAGCGTGCTCAAGCAGCGAGCGAACGGCCCCGCTGGGTAACCGGGTCCGCGCGGCACGTAGCGGGACGAGTCGAGGCGCGCCAGGTCGTCGAGCCCGGCCAGCATCGCGTCGCAGGTCGCGCCCGCGTTCTCCGACGCATAGGCATCGCGCAAGAACGGCAGCAGTCGCTGCCATCGCGCGCGATCGCCTTCGAGACGGTGGCGAGCCGGATCGATGAGCGCCGTCGCGGACGCGCCGGCAAGCGCCGCTTGCGGCAAGTACCCGATCGACACCGCACGCAGCGCCGACGGGTTGCCCGTGTCATGCGCCATCAAGTGGCGGCCGAGCCAGCCGGTGTCGAGCGCCACCATCGCTCCGCGCTCCATGGTGTCCATCGCGTTGAAGTGAGAGCGCGACTTGTCCAGCGAGCCCGTCGCATGCACGATGGCCAGGTGACCGGCACGGTAGATCGGCAGCAGCGGCTCGAGCATCGGGTGCAGACCGAAGAAGCCGTCGAGGTCGAGCGCGCGCATCGCCGCGCGGCGGTCGTCGGGGCGTCCCACGGCGATGGTGGGTCGTGCCGCATGATAGGCGTCCTCGGCATGCGGCGGCACCAGGTGCAAGCCGTCGGCTCCGCCACGCAGGAAGATGCACACGAGCGAGTCACCGCGTGCGCCCCGATGCTCAGCGACCGGCGCCTCGCTCGGCGCGCGACATGCGCGCATCACCTGCCCCAGCACCAGGCTGCCGCCGACCAAGGCGCCGGCGGAGAGCCACTCACGCCGGCTCAGACGCGACGCGCGCGACGCCGATGCCTCGGGATCGGGCGTGAAGGATACGTTCATGTCCATTGGAATCTCGGGCTCGTCAGCAGGATCATCGCCACGTCGCGCCACGCCGGTCCGGAATGCTCGCGATGCGCGGGCAGCAACTCGGTCAGCTTTCGCTCGAGCGCGGCGGGCAGCTCGGAGTGAAGCAGCGTCGAGGCAAGCGTCGCGACGGAGCCATCGCTGTGCTCCAGGAGGCGCGCGAGCGCCGCGTCGACCTGAGCCAGCCGTCCGTCGAGCAGAGCAAAGGCAAAGTTCCACCGCGCGTACAGCGTGGCGTAGTACGGCGTGGCGACGTCAGGATAGCCGTTGGGCAGGCGCCACTGGAAAGGCGGCTGTCCGAGCGGCATCAGCCAGGTGAGCACGAAGTCGATCAGGTGCCGGTCGGGCGCGCAGCCGAGCGCGCGCAGCGCGGAGACTGCGAACTTGGTGGGTCGTTTCAGCTTGGCCGGCGCCGAGGCGAACTCCTCGCTCGAGAACAGGCACCGCAGCATGCTCTTGATGTCGCCACCGGTGGCGAGGAAGGTGCCCGCGACCCGGTCGACCAGCTCCGCCGGCGGCTGATCGGAAACGAAGCGACGCACCAGCTTGCGGGCGACGTTGCGCGCCGTGTGCGGATGGCGCGCCAACCGCTCGAGCACGTCGAGCAGCTCCTCGTGGCCGCGGCCTTCGCGCAGGTTGAGCTGCAGGACCCGCTTCCGCCCGCGGTCGTGCATGCGCTCATCGAAAAAGAACTTGCCGTACGACTCGTGCCCGCGATCGACGAGGCGCGCGCTCCAGCCGGTGAGCACGCGCGCCATCTGTTCGACATCATCCTGGCTGTAGTCGGAGTCGACACCCAGCGTGTGCAGCTCGAGCATCTCGCGCGCGTAGTTCTCGTTCGGCAGGTGCTTGCCGTTCAGCACGTTGCTCAGGTACGCGAGCATCGCCGGGCTGTGCGCCGAGGCAAACAGCAGGTCGCGAAAGTTGCCCAGCGCATGCGGCCGGATGACCTCGCGGTCGTCGATCACCTTGAGCGGCACCAGCAGCGAGTGATGCCGCATGAAGATGTAGAAATGGTCGGACCAGAACTCGACCATCGTCTCGTACAGCTGGCGCGGCGAGTAGAGAGCGCGGCCCACCGTCGCGGCGTAGAACTCGTGCGTGACCTGCGCACCGTCCGCCTCGAGCAAGAGCTCGCGGTGCGGCAGACGATAGGTGGGTGTCGGGCCGATCAGCTGATCGATGTCGTCCGGACCCTTGGCCAGCTCGAACTGCTCCTCGAGGCAGGCGTCGAGCCCGATCGTCATCGCGCGCTCGAGATCGCCGGGTCGCGTGCCGTAGGTGGCTCGCTGCAGGAACCGCAGCACGGTCTGGCTGCGCGGCGAGCACGCCGCAAGCGACGAGACCAGTGCGGTCAGGCCGATCAGGTCGCGCCGGGTAGACGGCATCGAATCCGCTCTCACTCGTCAGGATCCCAGGTGCACTGCCAATTGTCCGGAACAGACCGTGAGCTGGCAAGTGAGAGAATGAAGGGGCAGGCCATCGATTGACCGCAACGTTCGCGTCGGCGCAGCAACCAATCACGGCACTCGGCGTCCCACTCACGTTCGCCAGGCGGCGATTGAACCGCTCTGGTCGGCGTTTGCCGGGCTGCCATTCCGGGAACCCAACCACACGATTCGGGAATTCAGTCATTCATCGCGTGTCATGGATCGCGGTCGTCGCAGTTTGCCTGGTCGCCGGCGAGGTCGCGGCGCAGGAGACGCTCCACGAGATGCCGGGGCAGTCCTTCACCGCAGCCGTCGGCGACATCGACCTGGACGGCGGGTCGATTTCGTGCGCTCGGCCGGGACCAGCGTCGCCACCGTCAACTCCGGCCGCGACGGCAGCCAGATCCGCGTCCATGACAGCGGGTACGTGTGCGAGGCGCTGGCCGGCGGCCTGGACTTCGACGGCGACGCGATTCCGGATTACGCGATCATCACCTTCAACTTCGGCCCGCTCGACATCCCGCAGGCTACCTTCACCGGCGATCTGGACGGCGACGGCGAGCTGTACCGCTTCGCCTACCCGAAGACCGGTTTCTTGTTCGGCCTCGGCTCTCGCGCGACCGGTCTCGCACTCGTCAACCACGATGCCCACCGCGACATGCTGCTCGACGGCGGCGAGAAGGCGCTGGTGGTCAAGGGCGCCGGGCTTTACCTTGACATCTGGCCGCGACTGTCCGTCGCAGCCGGTGCGGCGCTGACGTACACGTCGCGGCCCGGCATCCCCGGCGTTTCTGTTCATCGGGTCCGTCAATGGCATCCCCTACATCACGGTGCTGCAACGCGACGTCTTCGATGCCACTGGAACCTTCACGCGCGTCGTGACCGTGCCGTCCGGACTCGCTGGCCTCGACGTCGGCCTGCGGCTGCTGACGCTCGATGCCAGCGACTACGTGATCGCGACGAGCGAGGAGACGCTGCGGTTGCGCTGACGCCGGCGCGCTTTTTTCGCTACCGGATTGCCGGCGGGCGGGATCTGACGGGGCAGCCATGAACGCTTCTGCCGCCGATCTCCTGCTCAAGCACGAACACCTGATCCGGTCGCTCGCGCGAGATCTGCTGAACGACGATCACACCGTCGATGACGTGGTCCAGCAGACCTGGCTCGCCGCCATCCAGCGCTCCCCACGCGTGAGCGAAGCGCTGGGCGGATGGCTCGCGATCATCGCGCGCAACTTCGCGCTGCGCTCGCTGCGTGCGAGCACGCGCCGGCGCGCGCACGAGGAGCGTGGCGCACCGCGTGAAGCCGTGCCATCGACCGCGACCATCCTGCAGCGCGAGGAGACGCGACGTCAGGTGGTGAGTGCCGTGCTCGCGCTCGCAGAGCCGGAGCGCGCGGTGACCGTGCTCCGGTACTTCGAGGGCTTGCCGCCGCGTGCCATCGCCAGGCGTCTCGCGATCTCCGCGGACACCGTTCACAACCGACTGAAGCGCGCCCGCGCCGAGCTGCGACTCGCGCTCACGCGGCACCATGGCGACCAACGACTGCTGAGCCGGATGCTGGTGCCGCTCGCGGGCGCGACCTCGACACCGTGGAGCACGTGGCTCGGCACGGCCTCGCTCATGGGCGGACTCCTCGTCATGACCACCAAGGTGAAGCTCGGGATCGTGGCTGCGCTGGTGCTCGGGGTCGGCACTGAAGTCGTGCTGTGGCACCTCCGTGAGCGAACGGATACCGAACGCGGCCCGGCCGGCGCCGAGAGCCGCGCGACGCGAGACGTCGTCGAGATGCCGGGTCGCGGCGCCGCGCCAGCCTCGACCGCAGGCCAGGAGGAAGCCGGAGAGCGCGCGCTGGTCGACGCCAAACCCGCGGCAAAGCACGAGAGCGCAGTGCTTGACACCGTCCGCCGGTGCGCGCGCGGTGGCAGGGCGACCAGTCTGCCGCCGAAGGCATCGTCATCCACGTCAAGAAGCGTGGCGCACCCAAGGCAACTTTCGCGAGACGCGGATCAAGGTCACCGACGCCGATGGCACGGTAGCGTTTGCCGAGCTGTCGCCCGGTGACTTCTCGGTGGGCGTCGGCATCGAACCGCGCTCACAGGCCCATGTGATCGCGGGCGCCGAGACCGAGGTGCTTCCGAGATGCCGAGCGGCATGAGCGTCGACGGCGTGGTGGTCGACAAGTCGGGCGCGCCCATCGCCGGCGCCGAAGATCCTTGCATGGCAGGGCGGCATCTCTGCCGCGCTTGGAGCATCCACCGATCGCGCACTCCTGCCGACGGCACCTTCCGGCTCAAGGGCATCGACGACGGCGACGAGATCGCAGCGCGCACCGGGTTACGCGCCGTCGGACTGGCTGGCGGCGGGCGGCGAAGGTGCAAGCAGACGCGTGCGGCTGGTGCTCGATCAGCCGGGCGGCGAGCTCGAAGGCGACGTGGTCGACGCGGCCGGCGATCCGATCGCGAATGCGCTGGTGCGCGTCAAGCTGGGCCAGATGGGCGGCTATCGCCCGACCGGCGGGCACGCTCGGCAAGCCGACCGATGTCTGGGCTCGCTCGGAGGAAGATGGTCACTTCGCGATGTTCGCGGTTCCGATCGGCACGTTTCCGATCGAGGCGCGCGCGCCGGGATGCGGCGTGTGGCGCGGCTCGGTCGAGGTGTCGGCGCAGGTCACTGCACAGGTGCCGGTGGTGCTGCAACGCGCCGCCTCCGTGCACGGAACGATCACGACCGCCGACGGCAAACCCGCGGGCAGACTGAGCGTTCATGTCGGCCGCGATTACGACGTGATGAGCTCGACCACACGCACCGGCATGGATGGACACTTCGTCTTGCCCGACGTCGGACCCGGCGAGATCGCGCTCGAAGCCGATGGCGAGGAGCTCGGGAAGGTGTCCGGCATCGTCGTCGCCGCACCTGGCGAGGACGTGGAGTGGAACGCGACGCTGTCGACCGGTCTGCACATCACCGGGCGCGTCCTGGACGAGGCGGATTTGCCGGTTGCGAGCGTTCAGGTTACGGCCTTCCCGACGCGCCGCGAGGACGGCGACGAGGGACACTACTTCGCCTCCGCTGTCACGGATCGCGATGGCCGCTTCATGCTGCAGAACTTGAAGGCCGTCTCGCACTACGTCGAGGTGAGGATTTCCGGAGACCGCCTGGACCTGAAGCAGGACGTGCGTCCGGGGACAGCCGAACTCGTGTTCCGCATCTCGCGTGATCACCTCGCCACTGCCAGCATCGCGGGGCGCATCGTGGACGCCGCGGGCGATCCGATCGAGGGCGCTCGCATCTCCCCGCAGCGAGAGGGCTCGGTCACTGGTCTGATCGTCACCGCGGACCTCGCGGGCCGGTTCACGATCGGACGGTTGCCCGCCGGGCGGTACCGCATCCGCGTCGATGCCGACCAGCGGCCTGCGGTGCTCGCGCCGCGTCACGATCTCGCTGCCGGCGAGACGTGGGAGGCCGGCGACATCGTCGTGCCGGATGCCGGCTCGCTCGAGGTGCGAGTGCGGCGCGCGGAGGGTGCGGCTGCCACGGACCCGGGGCTGTGCCTCGTCGCGCTCGACGACAGCGCGCCACGCGAGCCCCTCACCATCACCGGCGACATCGCGCGCGCTTTGAAGGTCGCACCCGGCCGGTACGTGGTGGCGGTCACCGGTGACGATCACGCGCACACGCGTCACGCGGTCGAGGTGCGCGCCGGCGAGACCAGCACCGTCGAGGTGGTGATCGAGCCGGGTTTTGAGAAGGTGCTGCGCATCCGCCGCGCGGTGCCGCGCGCACCGGACCTGGTCACGGTGACGGTGCTCGATCTAGCACGACAGTGCGTCAGCGAGCAGCACGTGATCGTCCATGGCCTCACCTACGATCTCGTGCTTTGCCAGCTGCCCGGGCGATACACGGTCGAGGCGAGCTCGGCCACGCAGAGCGGCAGCGCCTTCGTCGAGATCGGCGGCACGTCGCCGCGCGATGAAGTGGTCGAGCTGATGCTGCGCTGACGCGCCGGTCGGGCATTCATCCCCCGCCGGAGTCCTCATCGCTCTTGAGCTCTTGCACCTCGACGGAAAGCGACTTCGGCACGAGCCCGCCCACTCCCTCCCTGCTCCACCGAGAACCAGTGCGCGCCGCCGCGCGCGAGCTCGGCCGCTCGAGAGCCGCCACGCGGATCGGCTAGGCGGATCGAGTTGCTCCGGCAAGGTGTACCTCGTGCAAGGGGCCGTGCGACTTCGCCGCGCCGGACATCCTGGTCACCGGTCCCGGCGTGATCGCCGGTGTGGCCACCTATCCCGATGGCAAGCCGGCGCGCGAGCTGCGATTGTCCGCGCGGAGCGTGCCGATGTTTGCCGAGCGCAAGCTGCCGGCAAGCATGGCAGGACTCGCCGGCCTCGATCGTGGCGAGACGCTCACCGACGCGAACGGCAGGTTCGGTTCGCCGGTCTCGCGTCAGGACGGTATGTGCTCGACCAGCAGAACTCGAATGCGACCCTCGTGAGCAGACCACACGAGTTCGACACCGGATCGACCGACGTGTGCCTCGTGGTCGTGAATCATCGCCTGCACGTGCGCGTGGTCGATGAGTCAGGAGTGCTGCAGCCTCGCGCGGGCCTCGTGGTCGCGCACGGATCGGGCGACGAGAGGATGAGCTCGCGCGATTCCGGCACCGGCGAGCTGTGGCTTGGCGTTTGGTTCGAGCGTGATGACCCAACTGCTACCGTCAGGCTCAGTGCCTCGTCCACCGGCATGTTGCCCGCCGAGCAGGTGGTGACCGTGAGCCAGACCGAGTACGAACGCGAGGTCGAGCTCGTGCTGCGCCATCTGGACGACGAGCCCGGGTCGCTGGCGATCACGGTGCACGACGAGGATGGCCGGTCGATCGAGCGATTCACTGCGACGCTGCGGACGCTGGCGAGCAACGGCCTCGTACCGGGCTTCTACCACGCGACCCCCGACTCACGTGGGGTGCTGGTCGGCGCGCCGCCCGGTCGGTGGCAGCTGCGCGTGGTCCCTGGCGAGCTGCTGCATCGCGCGTGGGAGGAGCTCACCATGTTCTTCCCGATCGAGACCGAGGTCGACGTGCAGCCCGCCGAGGAAACCAACGTTGCGCTGGTCGCGCGCGCCGGCAGCCGTGTGCGCTTCACCGTGCACGCGCCGGGCATCGACCACGGCGCCCCGTTGCCTGAACGCGTGATCACGGCGCGTCGCAACGGCGGTGCACCCGCGCGCCTGCGCGCCTTCTGGACATTGCATCGCGACGGCTCGGCCGAGAGCGGCTCCTTCTTCGACGACGAGGCGGCCGCCTCGAACGATCTTCTCGAGCCTGGCGACTATCTGTTTCGCATCGCGTTCGAAGGGTTCGCGACGATCGAGCGGTCGGCCACGCTGCTGCCGGGCAAGATCATCGACGTCGACGTGCCGCTCGAGCGACCATGACCTGACGCGGTCGCGGCGACGCGCTAGATCATCCGTTCGTTCCGTGCACACTCTCAGTTTCCCTGGCGACCCGGAAGTCGTTGCGGCCGATGTTCTCTACGGTCGCCTGAATCAGGGAGGGACCGTGATGCTGAACATCGATGAGAACGAGCTGCGCTGGAAGTACTTCGGCGGCTATCCAGCCGCCAGCCTCCTGGTCTTGTTCGGCCTGGTCGGTGTGCTGTTTGTCGGCGGTGGTGCGGTCGTGCTGGTGAGCGAGATGCGCTACCGGAGCGATGGCGTCGATGCCACCGCACGCGTCACCGACAAGAGCACGAGCGTCACGCGGGAGCGTCATGGCAAGCGCTCCCACTATCGCGTGAGCTACGCGTTCACCGACGCCGGAGGGCATTCGTTCGAAGGGCGCGGCGAGGTGAACCATGCGGCCTGGGAGCTGTTGGTCGTTGGCGCCCCGATCGCGATCCGCTACCTGAGCAGCGATCCGGCCAACAATCGTCTGCGCGATCACAACGAGTGGCCAATCGTGGTGATTGCCCCGCTGCTGGGCGGCGCCATCTTCCTGGTCATGGCGCTGATCGGTCGCTCGCTGTGGCGCAAGGCCACGCACGCGATGGAAATCATTCGCGATGGCAGGCCGCTCATTGGGCAGGCCGGAAGGATCGTGAAGCGCCGGCGCGGCAAGTCCACGATCCATGAGCTCGAGTATCAGTTCACCGCTCGCGATGGCCGTGTGCGCACGGGCAAGGCCGAGCTGTCTCAGGGGCGCTTGCGGAAACGCTGGGAAGAGGGTGGCCCGATCGTGATCCTGGTCGACGCCGACGATCTCGACTGCCATCGGGCGGACATCTACGAGGCGCGGATCGAGTCCGCGCGCAGCCTCGGCTAGGCCTGAGCAGCACGTGCTTGACCACTGGCGTGGCGAGTCGTTTCTCGACTCATCCGTCAAGAGCTCCAGGTTCGCCGACGGGTTGGGCACGGTTTGTGCTCACGGGACCGGTTCCGGATGGGCTCGGCCGGGTGGACGTGACTCTCCTCGGCCAGGCCATCGGCCGCTCGGGCTTTGCGGTGCAGACGAATCGGTTCACCGTCAGCCTCCAACCCTGAGCTGCCGGACCGGCAGCCGCAGCCATCGATCCTCGAAGCTGGTCGATCTCGTTGCCACGCTGTGGACCGAGCAGAGCGTGCCTCTTGTGCGCAGCGCACGGAACAAGCCTGCTCGACCGGCGCGTGGGACTCGGGGGTATCGTGATCGAGCCGGATGCAACCGGGCCAATCCACAACTGAAGTTGGTGAGCTGGCAAGCCGCCGGTTATCCTGACCACACCAACGTCGCAGGACATGGCGATGAACTCAGGTGCCGAACCACAAACCTTCGCGGGCCTTCTGCCGGACATCGAGTCGCTCATTGGCGAGTACCGAGATCGCTGCCTTTGGTTCTTGACCCGCGACTTCATGCCCAAAGACGCGGGACAGGCGTTGCGAGCGCTGAGCTACATCGAGCGTTACGGTGATCGCTCAGGTTTCATCCGAGCGCGGGAGCTGCGCGAGTGTCTATCACGACTTTCCAACGCGACATCTGTCGCCTGATCGCGGCCCAGCGGCGGCGGACCGGCGAAAGCTACATCGCCGGAGGCGTTGCGCTGAACACGCTTCTCAAGGCTCCCCGCATCTCGCGCGACATCGACCTGTTCCATGACACCGAGGAAGCCCTGCGCGTCTCTGCCAACGACGATCGCCGGGAGCTCATGGCCCGGGGCTACGCGCTTCAGGTGCTGCGCGAGTCGCCCACGTTTGTCGAGGCAACGGTCTCCAAGAGCGGGGATACCGTGGTCATGCAGTGGGTGCGTGACAGCGCGTTCCGCTTCTTCCCGCTCATCGAGGACGAGATCTTCGGCCTGGTCTTGCACCCGTTCGACCTGGCTGCCAACAAGGTCCTGGCCCTGGCTGGACGACTCGAGGCGCGTGACTGGCTCGATGTGCTCGAATGCCACGACAAGATCCAGCCGCTCGGCTACCTCGCGTGGGCGGCTTGTGGCAAGGACCCGGGGTTCAGCCCGCCATCGCTTCTCAGCGAAGCGCGACGAGGCAGCCGCTACAGTCAGGCCGAGCTGGACGAGCTTGCCTTCGAAACCGAACCCCCTGACGCGCGCCAGTTGGGCGCACGCTGGCACGTGATGCTTGCCGAAGCCGACCAGATCACGGCGGCGCTTCCCCATCAAGAAGCTGGCAAGGTGGTTCTCGCTGAGTCGGGCGAGCTCTACCGCCGGAGCGCAGACGTGCTCGTCGCCGACCTGGCGCGCGGATCCGTTCGTTTTCACGCGGGATGCATCCGCGGCGTTTGGCCGACGATCAAACCGGCCGGCGGTGGTGTCAGCCCTTCGTGAAGCTCCAGCAGCGCGCGACCAGACGCTCGCTTCGCTTGCCGCTCCTTCTCCACGACTGGCGCGAATGGTAGAAGGCTCGTGTCATGCAAGCGCCCGCGGGGAGTCCCTCGACTGCCATCGACAAGGCGCGGCGATTCTGGGCGTCGCGCGCGCTGCTCGGCTTGCTCGTGACCGCCGGTGCATTGCTGCGGATCCGACAGTACGTGAACAATCCCGCGTTCTTCGCCGAGGAGGGGAGCCTCGCGCTGAACGTCGTGCGTCACGACTGGCTCGAGCTCCTGCAACCGCTCGACTACGCCCAGGGCGCGCCGCCGCTCTTCCTGTGGCTTGCACGTCTGCTGACGCTCTCGGTGGGACACGCGGAGTACGTGCTGCGCTTGGTCCCGGCACTGACAAGTGTGCTCGCCTTGCCGCTGTTCGCGGCGTGTGCGCGCAATCTCATCGGCGAGCGAGCTGCGCCGGTCGCGGTCGGACTGCTTGCCTTCTGCGATCCGGTGATCGAGTACGCGACGGTCTTCAAGCAGTACTCGAGCGACGTCGCGGTCAGCGCCGCGCTGCTTTACCTCGCGTCGTGCCGGCGTCCGGTCTCGCTGATTGCCGGCGGTGCGATGGCGATGTGGCTCTCGCATCCAGCTCCGATCATGTTGACCGGCGTCGGCGCGATGCTGCTCAGTCAGGCATTGCGGCCGCCGTCCGCGGCCAGAATGCGCACCGTGGCGGTGGCGTTCCTGGTATGGCTCGTGAGTGCCCTCGTTCTCTACGTCGTGCACGTGCGGTACGTCGGCGACAACGAGGTGTTCAAGGTGTACTGGACGCTCGGCTGGGCGCCGTTTCCACCCATCGGTGCACAGGATTGGCGGTGGTATGCGCACAGCTTCGCCGATCTGCTGCGGCAATGTGGACTGGCTGCGCTGCCCGCTGCGCTCGTGCTGATCGCCGGAGTCGTGGCGCTCGTCGTCTCCCGACGCTCTCGCGTCGCTGTGCTCTCGCTCCCGCCCCTGCTCACCGCGTATGTGCTCGCCGCTGCCAAGGTCTACCCGTTCGCAGACCGTATGATCTTGTTCCTCGTGCCATGCGTGGCCTTGCTGGTGGGCGCGGGCGCGCTGGTCCCGATCGACCTGTTGCGGCGCTGGCCGATGCGGCGAACGCTCACGTGGCGGTTGGCTCCGGTGGTGCTGATCGCGCTTCAGATCGCAATCGTGCCGGCCCTCTTCGCCGCGAGCCTACCGGCATCGATCGCGCTCTGGCGGCATCCGTACCGGCGGAGCGACTTGCGCGAGATCACCGCGCGCCTGCGAGAGCTGCGCAACCAGGGGGACCTGGTCTGTGCAGGAACGCGTGCGTGGGCTCCCTACGAGTACTACAACCTGGGAGATCGAGAGGCGCCGCCCTGGGTGCTTGCGACACCTGGCAAGATCTCACGGGAGTTGCGCGTGCGGCGGCCGACGCCAGTCACGGCTGCTGTTCCTCACCCGGATCGGCGAAGACCGAGGCCCAGCGGGTCACCGCGTTGAGATACGTGGACTCCGAGGGGTGCTGCGAGCAGCACTGGCGGCGGGCAACAACTGGCCTATCTCTACCACATCGACGATCGTGGCGAGGCCGCGCAGCACTCGGCGAAGTGACCTGGTTGGGTCGGGCTCGTCGTCAAGCGGTGGCGAGAGCGCCGCGCCGCCGATCGGCACGCGGATCACGACGCGCCGCGCAGTCCTCGAAACCTGATCGGGCTTTGCACATCGCGTAGCGGATCAGGTCGACGGCGAGTTGCAGGCGGCGCGTGCCGCGCGCGCATCGGTCACGACCGCGGTCGGGCCGAGCACCTGAGGGCCTTCGACCACGGTGACCAGGGCGGCAGGCGCTGCCGGGCAGGACGAGGTCGAAGAACGGCCCAGGCGCGACCGGCCCAGACCAGTACCGAGTCCTGGCGTGGTGCCCGGCGTGCCGTAGCACAGACCTGCGGCCGAGAGCCCGGTGAGCTCGCGCACCGGCCCGAGCGCGATCTGCTCGGTCCAGATCGGCAGGCGCGCCGGCTCGTCGGTGAGCTCGATCGCGATCGTGCGGGCGCCATCCTCGGCCGTGCTGACGCGCACCGGGATGCCGGTTGCTTGCACCGGGCTTGCGCGATGCAGCTCGAGCGCGGGGTCGCCGTAGTAGACGAGCAGGGTCCACTCGCGCCGCATCGCCCACTGGTAGTCCTCGAACGGCGGCGTGGAATGGAACGGGCCGCGGTGCGCGGTCAGATAATCGAGGTAGTTCTTGCCCTGGCGGAACGCCTCGCCCAGCGCGCGCGAGGTGGTGGCCGATGGGGCAAGGCCGAGCGCGACCTGCAGCGTGGCGCGCAGCAGGTGCTCTTCGGTGTCGGGGAAGCCGGCGCGGGTGTTGCCGAGGTACGCCACCGCACCCTGCTCGAAGAACGCATGCACGAGCGCCTCCGCGCCTGGCACTTCGTAGTCGAGCCCGGCAGAATCGCAGCCGGCGCTGATCACCACCGGCGCGCCCGCCGGCGGCGCGGCACGACGCCACCAGCCCAGGCCGAGTTTCTGCGCCGCCGGCGAACGCGGCGCGAACGGCATGTGGATCTGGTCAGGGCCTTGCCTTGCATGCGGAACAGCCACGTGGTCGGACCCGCGTGATGCGCGAACACCATGAGCGCGCCACCGCCGAGGTGGGGGTAGACCTCGGGCAGGTCGCCCTCGGTGCGCAGGTGCAGGCGGTTCGCGAAGCCGGCGGCACGCAGATCGAGGTCGATGCCACGCATGAAGGCCTCGAACGGGCAAACACGATGGGCATCTGCGCCTTGAGCTCGTCATCGAGGCCAGCGGGTAGATGAGCGTGGTGCGATCCGCGCCAGTCGCCCGTGAGCAGCGCATGCGTCGACATGCGTGAGGCGATGGCGGTGGCCTCGACCACGGCATCGGCCACGAACCGTCCGGCGACATCGAGGTAGCCGTTGCAGTCGGGGTCGGCGTAGATGTTGTCGGTGCTCGGCTCTGCTCGTGCATACTGGTGGTCTGCGCGTAGACCGGGTCCTTCACGTAGTCGAACGGCAGTTCACGATGATCGCCGGCGATCAGCGGGAAGCGGGGCAGCGGTGCGCCGGCGATCGACTGGTACAGCTCCTCGGCGACGACCTCGGCGGAGTGGGCTGGCGCCACCGCGGTTGGTGCTCAGGGCGTCGTGGAAGGCTGGTGGTGCCGACCGCGCCGATCAGGCGCAACGCAAGGAACGAAGTACGGGACGCCGCCGACGACGCGCACGTCGCCCGCCGCCACGCGCTCCTCCTCGGGGTCAGTAGCCATCGCCGTCGAGATCGAGCAGCGCATCGCCGAACTTGTCCGCCGTGCCGATCCCGATCAGGGGCCCGATCACGGGCACCACGACCGGCACGGTAGCACCCGGCAGATCGAAGCTGCCGGTGGCCACCTGCCAGTGCTCACGACGTCCTCGGGCACCTCGTCGGTCAGCTTGAGGGTCGCATAGTGATAGCGCACCGGCCGGTCGACGACGAGCAGCATGCCGGCATGCCGCGCGGCCAGCAACGCGGCACCCAGCGCGGCGCCCGACTTGCGACTGCACTCCGCACCGACGTTGGCGAGCGCGAGGTAGTCGCCGCCCGCGCTCACCACCTGCTGCCAGCGCTCGCGCGCGCTGCTGACGTCCTGCACGACAAGGTCGCCGGGAACCGAGCAGCTCTGCAGCGCGGCGACCAGGCGCACACGCTTGACGCCGAGCCGGCTGAGCTCGTCCCGCCGGCCTGGGGCCCGAGATCCAGGAGCGGCAGCTTGAGGCGGAAGGCCTCGGGCACCGCGGCCAGGACGTCGCCCACGTGGGCAGATGCGACCACGGCAGCGACAGCGCCGACGGCATCTGCAGCGACTCGACCCGGCGTGTCACGGCGGCGGCGATCTCGGCCGGCGGCTCGCCGATCGCGACGATCACCGCACGCTCAGCCGGTTCAGGAGATCGAGCTGCGCGTTGGTGGAGCATCTCGCCCACCAGCATGCAGGCTGAGCGGCCGCCCGCGTCGGCGAGGGCACCGCCTGCGCGAAGCGCGCGGCATCGGCTGGGAAGTCGCGGTCGACCGCACGAGCACGATGCGCCCGCTCGCGCCGCGCGTCACCGACAGCATAGGGCGCAGCGGGTGCGGGATCGGAAGAACAGCCTTCTCCGGTGCTGCCGGCGTCGCGCCATCCTCGCTCGGCGTCTCGCCCGCGCGCAGCCACGCGAAGCTCGCAGGCGCGGCACGCTGGCCTCGCGCTCCCCAGCTCATGCCCCTTGCGGTAGCGCACCTGCAGCAGTCGAGCTGTCCTCGTGCACCAGCAGGCGCTCGTCCAGAATGGTCTCGGGATCCGCGTACTCGACGAGCAGGCGCTTGCCGGCGACGCCGGCCATCTCGACGTCCGCGGTGCTCGCTGCGCCACTGGGTACCGAGCGCGCGCCGATACAGCTGCTCGCGCTGCTCGAGCAGCTGCTCGAGCGACTGTCCCGCCGGCACGGGCGCGGTGACCACGACGAGCATGCTGCTGGCGTGGGGTTCTGGGCCATCAGCGTGTGTGCACCCTGCGCTTCACCCTCCTGGATGATGCGCCACGCTGCCGGCAGGTTGAACGCATAGCCCTTCCTCGACCATGTGCCGCTGGCGGATTCTGCAGGCTGCGCGCGCCGGGCCGATGCCGAGGGTGGTCAGGACGATGGCGAGGACGATGCGGGGGCTCATGATGATCGGTTCCTTTGCAGCCGCTGCCGAGGAGTGCGTGCGCCGCCTCATCATACTGGGATCGACGCGCAGTGGCTCCCGCGCGCCGGGTGCGAAACGTCATTGCGCGGGATGGCGAGACCGGCTCGCGGTCATCAGCGAACGATGCCGCTCTTGCGCGCCGTCTTGCGCGGTGCAGTCGCGACCGAACGGCCGGCAGCGAGCGATAACCCGGCGCGCCACGGCCCGAGGCCATTCACCCGCGCATCCTCAAGCCAGCTCCGGAAACGCCCGGTCGCATCTCCGAGCGATTCGCGATCGGCCACAGGCGAGGAACGAGCGCACCTCTCGATCGTCATCGGAGCCGTCCGCGTCGTCGATCTTGTGGCGCTGCGTCTTCCAGGCCTGGCGGCGCTGGTCGTAGAACGTCTGCGTCAAGGCCATGCGATTGCTGGTCTCGGTCGTGGCGATGCGGCGGTTCGTGTAGTCGTACTTGTGCGCCGCGCGGGAGTCGGATTGGTCTCGAGCAGCACGTTGCGCGCACGTCGTTGCGGTAGGTGGTTACACGCTGGCCGGTGGATCCTGGTGTAGAGTGCGTGCGGCTGCCGTGAGGCGCCGGGTCGCGGCCTGGAGTCAGTTCTGTGCGAACCACGCTGCACGAGCGTGTCCCAGCTGACCTGCCGGCCGTGCACCCCTTCTTGTGCGACCCTGCAGCGCAACCCGCCCACGCTCACCGTGAGCTCTGCCGAATTTCTTGCGCTTCTTCGCCCACTTGTCCCCACCTC
Organism: Planctomycetota bacterium; assembly: GCA_046349655.1. GTDB lineage: Bacteria > Planctomycetota > B15-G4 > B15-G4 > JAXMBY01 > JAXMBY01. The sequence continues at coordinate 31,453 of JAXMBY010000050.1, read as the reverse complement.
GATGATGCCGGGCTTGCGATGTCGATCCCGCTCGCGGACCGGGCGGGAAGACCCACTTGACCGGCCGGCCCTTCTGTCGTCCCTTCACGGATTGCCTCCCGGGCGCGTGATCGCCGAGCACAACGTGGCTGTACGCGCGAGGCAAGAACCAGCCGCGCACCGTTGGCTCCGAGGCCACAGTGCGAGCGCAAGGGCGCTGGCCGGGATTTTCGCGCCGACCTCGAGGCTTTGATTGCTCGCCGCGGCGGCGACAATGAGCGCGGTCCCGCAGGCCCATGGGCCAAGGAGGCGTTCGTGCTCCTCGGTTCTCTCGCGGCGCGCCGCGGCCGGTCTCGGTCCTCGGCGCAGTCCTGCTCGGTTGCGGCGGCGGTCATGGCTCGCGCGCGAGCACCGTCGCCGGTGCGGTGCAACCGCCGAGCCCGCCGGCGTTCGGACAGATCAAGGGGCCGAGCCGAACGACGACTCCGCCATGGCGCAGGACCTGGGCGACCTGACCGCGAGGGCCGCACGGTCACGATCGCCAGGCCTCTCGATCCAGAGAGCGATCGGGACTTCCGCTGGGCGATCAGCGCACCCGCGGCGCTGACGCTCGATCTTCCAGTTCACCACCGGCGACGCGATCGACCTCGACCTGGCGCTGTATCGCGTGAAGGCGGGCGCCGCGCCGGTCGCCGTCGCCGCCGGCGATCGGGCTCGCGCTCGCACGAGCGCGCGAGCGCTACGATCGCGAGCCGGACCGTTCGACTTCCTCGACGTCGCCGTGTTCGCGAAGTCGGGCACGCACGAGACCAGCTACCTGCTCGGCATCACCGCCGCGAGCGTCACGGCAGACGGCCGCCAGCGCAGCGCCGGTGAGCACGATCGTGCGCGTCCGCTCGCGGCGCTGAGCGCGCCCGCCTGGCGCGATGGCGAGCTGATCGTCGTACCGAGGACGACGCGCCGCCCGACGCCGATCGGTGCACTCGAGCTCGGCTTCGGCCTCGGCGCGCGGCGGCGGCTCGGGACGCTTCACGCTCTACCGCGCGCCATGGATCGGCGCGCGCCGCAACAGCAGGCGCGCGGCTGGCTCGTGTGGCTGCTCGCCGAGCTGCGGCGCGCCGATCGTCAAGGCGGCGCAGCCAATACGTGTATCGCCTCGCCGCGGCCGATCCGGACGACTCCTGCGCTCTATCCGCAGCAGTGGAACCTGGGTGCAATCCAGATGCCGGGCGCGTGGAACATGACGAGCCAGGTGGCTCATGCCTGCGAGCAGGAGGTGATCGTCGCCGTGGTCGACACCGGCGTGCGCTACGACCACCCGGACTTGCAGGGCGTGTTCACCAGCACCGGCTACTGCTTGATCAGCGATGGCGACGCGGCCGGCAACGGCGTCGGCATCGACCCCGATCCGCTCGACCTGGGCGACGGCAGCGGCTCCGAGCGCAGCAGCTATCACGGCACCCACGTGGCAGGCATCATCGGCGCGCTCACCGGCAACGGCACCGGCGTGGCGGGCATCAACTGGGATTGTCCGATCAAGATCATGCCGGTGCGCGTGATCGGCAAGGGCGGCGGCACCACGTTCGACGTGGCGAACGGCATCCTGTACGCGGCGGGGCTGGCGAACTCGTCGGCGGTGGTGCCGAGCAAGCCGGCGCACATCATCAACCTGAGCCTCGGCTCGAACGACCGGGACGGCATGCTCGCGGATGCGGTCGCGCAGGCGCTGGCGCAGGGCATCTTCGTGTGCGCGGCGGCCGGCAACGACGCCACTGCGAGCCCGTTCTATCCGGCGGCGCTCGCGGGCGTGACCGCGGTTGCCGCCACCACGCGCGGCGCGACCCGCGCCTACTACAGCAACTACGGCAGCCACATCGCCATTGCCGCACCGGGCGGCGAGCAGACCTTCACGCTCGAGGATGGCATCTTCGCCACGCTGTGGGTCGAGGATCCGAGCGATGCGCGCGGCGGCACGCCCGCGTACGGTCGCTATCAGGGGACATCGATGGCGTGCGCGCACGTCGCCGCGGTGGCAGCGCTGGTGCTGTCGCTCGGCAACGTGCTGCCGCGCGACCTGGGCTCGCTGCTCGAGAGCACCGCATGGGACATCGGCAACGTCGGCCGCGACGACTTCTTCGGCGCGGGGCTGCTCGATGCGGTGCATGCGCTGCGCGCCGGTGGTGCGGTGCGCGCCGGCGATCCGAGGTTGCGTGTGTCGAGCGTCAAGCTCAACCTCGCGTCGAACGAGACGCTCGCACAGGTCCTGGTCACCAATGAAGGCACTGGTCAGATCGGCGGCCTCGCGATCGCGAACCAGAGGGAGAACGGCGGCCACTGGCTGTCGGTGTCGCTCGGCAACAGCGTCACGCCGGCGGTGGTGAGCGTGCGCATCGATCGCAACGGCCTCGCCGACGGCATCCGCGGCGGCAGCTTCGACGTGGCGTCCGCGGCGGGCACGCAAACGGTGAGCGTGCGCATCGAGGTGAACACGAGCGACCCGGCGGAGCTCGGCAACGTGGTGGTGCGGATGGCCGATTCACAGACCGGCGCGATCGTGGCACAGGACATCGCCCGCGCCGAAGACGGCTACGCGTTCCACTTCCAGGGCCTCGAGCGCGGCAGCTATCGACTCTCCGCCGGCACCGACCTGGACGGCGATCAGCAGATCGGCGACGACGCCGGCGAGCTGTTCGGAGCGTACCCGGATGCGAGCGCGCCCGAGCCGATCGTGATCACCGAGGTGCGCAGCTCAGCGGCCTTCGTTCGCGCTCGGGGTGGTGACCAGCCGGTGAGCCGCGCACGGCGCTCGCCGAGCGGCGCGCAAGGCGCGCTGGACGGCCGCCGGAAACGCGCTGGGGCATGGGACCGGCCCGCACCCAACATCGTGCACGATCGCCATGACGCAATCGCCTGGAAGAGATCAAGCTGCTGATCAAGCCGTACCGGCCGGAGAAGCGTTCGTCACGACGCCGCCGCTCGGCTTCTCGCCGTCGCCGCTTACGTGCGGCGCGAGTGCAGCGCGGCGAACCGCTCGCCATCAAGATCGTCGACCTCAATCCGCGGCGGCAGCTGCCGCGCGACGTCGTCCCCGAGGTGCTGGCGTTCCAGCCCGACGTGATCGGCATGTCCTGCCTCTCGTGCGCGAGGCCGATGCGGCGCGCGCCTTGAGCGCCACGCTCAAGCGCTGCTTGCCGGGGGTGCCGATCGTGCTCGGCGGGCCGTATCCCTCGCACGACGCCGAGCAAGCGCTCGGCGATCCGCACGTCGACTACATCGTCAAGGGCGAAGGCGAGGCGACGTTCGACGAGCTGTTGCAGGTGCTGTTCCACGGCGGCGACCTGAGCCGGCCTGCATCGGCTTCCGCAAGGGTGGGCTGCCGTGCTACACGCCGGAGCGGCCGTTCATCCAGGATCTCGATGCGCTGCCGCTGCCTGGTGTACGATCTGCTCGATGTGAGCGCCTACTTCCACGTCCCGCGCCACTCGCGCTTGATCGCGCACCCCGAGTACATGACCGTGGTGTCGACGCGCGGCTGCCCGTATCGCTGCACGTACTGCCACGTGACGATGGGCAAGAAGACGCGCTACCGCTCGGCCGATAACGTCGTCCGAAGCCGAGCTGTTGTTCATCTGCTTTCGTCAAGGAGATCCAGTGGGCGACGACATCTGGAATTCGATCAGGCCGCAGCAAAGGTATCCGCGGCGGGCCTGATGGTCGAGCGCGCCTGGAAATGAAGATGGCAAGTCCGGGAACGGCGCGCGGCGATGGTCTCGACGACGAGCTTCCTGGACAAGCCCGCGCTGCTCGGCACACGATCAACGTTCGCGCCGAGAGCGGTCACCGCGCATCCAGAGGCGATCGAAGCGCCGTTTGGGGTCGGCGCAGAGCATCACCCGGCGGCCATGGCACGGCGGCATCTTCCACGCACGGCTTCCAGCGCTCGGCTTCCGCCGAGACGGTGTGAGGACATGCGGCAACGATGCTCACTTGCGCTTTCGCATCGAAACTCACCGCGTCGTTCTTCACCGTCAACGCGCATCCCGGCACCAAGCTGTACGAGCAAGTTGAAGCAGCTCGGCCTCAACGTGGACTTCAAGGCCGCGAGCCACAACTACCTGAACCCGAACTTCCAGCTGTCGCAGGTGCCGACGCGCGAGCTGCGGGCGATGCTGCGCCGGGCTACATCAGGTTCTTCACCAGCCCCGCGCGCGTGTGGCGCATCATCGCCACCACCCCGCGCAAGCGGCAGCTCTGGCATTTCGGCTGGGATCTCGCCCACCGCGTGTTCGATGCGTTCCGCGCGCGCCAGCGCAACATCTATGCAGCCGAAGGCGTGCCGCACTTCGACGCGGCGCGCGAGCTGGAAGCAGTCACGCCCTACAACGCCAGCTGAGCTGCGCGGCACGCGTGCAGCTCACGACCGTGCCGGCGCCTCCTGCGCCAGCGCGCGAGCGCTGCGCCGGCGAGCCGGTGGGAATGCCAATCGGTCATGCGCCTGGCGCCGAGGCGGTCGTAGAAATCGAGCGCGAGCTGGTCTGGTGGTGACACCGCCACCGAAGCGCCCGCAGTTGCGCCGCACGGCTTCCCGCGCGAGCCAGCGCATGAGCGCGCCGCCGACGCCGTGCTGGAGCGCGCTGGCGCGACGAACAGATCTTCCAGGAACAGCGTGGGCAGCGCCAGGAACGACGAGTATGTCTCGAAGAAGATCGCGTAGCCCACCGCGCGCCGGCGAGCTCCGCGATCAGCACGTCGATGCGCGGCTGGTCCTCGAACGCGTCGCGCAGCAGCCGCTGCTCGGCCGCGCGCGAAGGCGCCCGAGCTGCTCGTACTCGGCGAGCTGGCACCAGCGTGAGCAGCGCCGCCGTCATCGGCGGTGGCGGCGGCGATGGTCACGTCAGCCGGCATCGATCGGGATCACTCCCTGTGAACCGGCCTGGGCGCGGTGCGCTTTGCTCCTGGGCGCGCCGCGATCGGCCTGCCAGCTCGGCGCGCAGCAGTGACTCGAGCACGAACGCCTCGGCGGTGCGCTTGGGGCCGGGCGCCTGCACCGACATCCGGTACTGCGCCTTGACGCGCCGGCGACGGAATCGAGCAGGAGTTCTTCGGGCCATCGAGCATCGGCCGCAGTGCTTCGAGCCCCAGGTAGCGCGCCACCTCCTCGCGCGTCACGCAGCTCTTCTGATCCTCGGCCATGCGCGCGCGCACGCGCTCGAGGCTCTCGAACGGCAGGTCGAACAGGAACTCCTCGAACGCTTGCAGCAGCGCCGGCTCGGCGTCGCGCGCGGTGAACGCCTCGACGAACCGCGGATCGCAATCGCGGAAGAACAGGTTCGCGATCTCGGACACGCCGAGCAGCGCCGAAGCGGCGCGGCGAACGCATGCGAGCGCTCTACGCCGACCCCGCAGGGTCGGGTAGAACTGATCGGTGGCGAAGCGCGTGCGGCCCTCCCACACGTCGACCACGTGATCGAGCGCGCAGCGCTTGAGCCTGGGGCTGGCGATGGCGAGGAGGAAGGCGCCGTACAGCTTCTTCGGCGAGGCGCGTGTAGATTACCTCCGATCGCCGCGTCGATCGTTTGCCGAGCAGCTCGACGTCGTTCGAGCAGGCCGGTACGACGTGCACCACGTACTGCAGCGACGTCCAGAAGTGACCTTGGCGATGCCGGAAACGCGCGCGCCAGGATCGCCTGCCGGGGTGCAACGCCCACCGAGCCCGTGCTCGCCGCCTCGCTGCAGGGTCTGGAACAGCGTTTCGACCGAGCGCGGAGACGCCAGCGAGCGTGCCTGGCTCGCGCAGCGACGGGTAGGATTCCAGCGCGACCACGATCGCGCCCAGGCTGCGCAGCCCGCTGTCGAGGCATTCCACCAGCGCGTCCAGATGGACGGGTCCGGGCGCACAGCGTGCGCATCGTCTCCACGATCCGCACCTCGGCGTGAAGACTCGTTCGATGGTAACCATCGTCCATGGGCGCCAGTGTACCAGGATTCTGCCCGTCGCCCACGCCGGCCGGACAGAATGTCCCGCGAGGGGCGGTGCGAGCGGATCATGGCAGCCGGTCAACCGTGTGGCAGGTCGGACGCAATGATTGCCGACGCGCCTCAGGAATGCGGGATGGCGCTATTGGGTTGCGCTCCGACGCAACGATCTCCGCTCCCGTCGTACCGCAAAGTCATCCACCATTTGTGCCGAGGACCCCCCCATGTCACGCCACGAGCCGGTCGATCGGCCTTGCCATGTCCCTTCAAGGCGGCCTGTTCGCCTCGGCGTCGCTCGCCCAGGACATCGGCCGCGAGGTAGCCCTCCTGGCGCACCTTCAAGGACGGCGATGAGTTCACGATCCTGCTGAAGCGCCGAGCCGCGCAGCAAGGTGAGCGCATCTTCGCCGCCAACTGGACCGCGGAGGAGGGCGGCGGCCGCCCGCTCACCAAGGGCACCGGCGCCGCGCTCGTCGATCCGACCGCACCGCTCGTCTTCCCGCACAACTTCAACCGCCTCTCCGCCCCCGATGCCGACTCGTGCGCGGCCGCCACAAACCCGCCGGTGGCGGCGGCGGCGACATCGTCGCCAACGTAGCCTGTGCTCGGCCAGCGCTTCGACTTCACGTTCGACATCAACGATGCCTTGCCGACGAGGGGCTGCATGGACGAGAGCGCCAGCCGGCGAAGCAGCAGACAGCCGCGAACTCGCGCAACACGCTCGGCATGTTCGGCTCGGGATTCATCGAGATGCTGGCGCGCCGCATCACGCGATCTGCAGGACATTCGCGCGACCATCGCCCGGCGGCACGGCGGCGTCGGCCGTCGCGCGGCATCTCGTTCGGCACCTGGAGCCGCGACGGCGGCAACTGGGACACGTCGCAGGTCGAGGGTTTGCCCGGAGAGAAGAGGTCAGGTGACGACCGGGTCCGGGACAAATCCGCCGAGCTTGATCATCCGCCCGTTCATCAAGCCGAGCGGTCGGGCTGCGCGAGTTCAGCGGGTCAACGCCTATGACCACCATCATGGCATCCAGTCGGTGGAGCGCTTCGGGCGCGACACCTGATCCGGACGGCGATGGGTTCACGAATGAGCTGACCATTCCCGACGTCACCGCCGTGTCGGTGGTGGCGGCGGCGACGCCGTTGCCGGGCGTGATCCCGAACGATCCACAGATCGAGGCAGCCATCAAGGTGGCGAGCAGCGCTTCTGCGACATCGGCTGCACGTCCTGCCACGTGCCGTGCCTGCCGCTCGACGAGCGCGGCTGGATCTACCGCGAGCCCAACCCGTTCAATCCGTCGGGCAACTTGCGGTTGAGCGATCCGTACGTGGCGACCCACGGTGTGTTCCGAGTGGACTTGACCAGCGATGAGCTGCCGCAGCCGCGGCTCGCGCCGGAGCACGGCGTGGTGAACGTGCCGGCGTTCACCGATCTCAAGCTGCACGACATCACGTCCGGCGACACCGATCCGAACCGCGAGCCGCTCAATATGCAATGGCCGCCGAGCGACCCGCGCTTCTTTCAGGGCAACAAGCGCTTCCTCACGCGCAAGCTGTGGGGCTGCGCGAACGAGCCGCCGTTCTTCCATCACGGGCAGTACACGACGCTCCGGCAAGCGGTCGAGGCGCACGCGGGTGAGGCGATCGCCGCGCGCACCGCGTTCGACGGCCTGAGCAAGTACGAGCGGGACTCGATCATCGAGTTCCTGAAGACCTTGCGGGTGCTGCCGCCGGACACGAGATCGCTCGTCGTCGACGAGAATGGCGATCCCAAGGAGTGGCAGGCATTCCCGTGCGGCTGCGGCGGCTGAGAGCGAGCACTCCGGTCGCGCCCGGCCGCGGGCATCTTGACCGTCCCGGCCGAGCGCGACCGCCAGCTCACTTCACCAGGTTGACGATGCCCCTTTCGAGCCAGGTGAGCTTGCCCTCGAGCACGTCCTGGGCGAGGCGATAGCCGCTGCGGTCCTGGTTCTCGAACACGTGGCCCAGCTCCGAGCCGATGCGATCGCGCGCCAGCCAGCAGAAGTGATCGGCGACGTCGATCGGCGTGCGGTCGGTGGGATCCTTGCGCACCAGCATGTCGGCGCGCGAGCACGACGCAGCCATCGCGAACAGATCGACACCAACGTTCACGAGGCGCGCCAGCACCCGTTCGCGCCGCTCGAGCTTGCCCTGATACACCACCATCGCGTGGAAGATCGTGCGCGCGAGCCGGCGCGCCTTGCGCTGCACGTACTTCAAGTGCGGCATCAGCGTCGGCGGCGCGAGGCCCGGGGCGACCGCCGAGCCGATCGGGTTCCACGTCGACGGATACCAGCGCGAGTAGAACGAGATCGACTTGCCGAGCGCCGCGAGCTTCTGCCGCATCGGCAGCTTCGCGTCGAGCAGCGCGCCGGCGACGCGCAGGTGCGGATCGAGCGCCTCGCGCGCCAGGAACAGGTGCATGATCTCGCTCGTCCCCTCGACGATCGTGTTGATGCGCGCGTCGCGCATGATGCGCTCGACCGGGTAGCTCTTCTCGCCGCGCGCCTTGAGCGACTCGGCGGTCTCGTAGCCGCGGCCGCCGCGGATCTGCATCGTGTCGTCGACGATGCGCCAGGTCTGCTCGGACGCGAACAGCTTCGCCATCGCCGCCTCGATGCGCACGTCGGCGCCGCCGCGATCCACCATGGCGGAGGCGAGCCAGGTGACCGACTCCATCGCGAACAGATGTGCGGTCATGGTCGCGATCTTGCCCGCCACCTCGTCGTGCTTGCCGATGGTCGTGCCCCACTGCTTGCGCTCGTTCGCCCAGTCGCGCACGATGCCGAGGCACTGCTTGGCGATGCCGATGCACGCCGCCGGCAGCGTGAGGCGGCCGGTGTTGAGCGTGATCAGCGCGAGCTTGAGGCCCAGTCCCGGGCCCCACAGGATGTTCTCCTTCGGCACCCGCACGTTGGTGAAGCTGATCAGACCATTCTGGATCGCCGAGAGCCCGAGGAACCGGCAGCGATGCTCGACCTTGATGCCGGGCATGGTGCGCTCGACGATGAACGCCGTGACCTGCTTGCGCTCGCGGCCGTTCACCATCGCCGGCGGCGTGCGCGCCATCACCACGATGATGTCGGCGACCGGCCCGTTGGTGCACCACAGCTTGTGCCCGTTGATCAGGTAGGCGCTGCCATCCTCGGTGGGCGTCGCCGTGGTATCCATGCTCGCCGGGTCCGAGCCGACATTGGGCTCGGTGAGCGCGAACGCGGACAGCTCGCCAGTCGCGAGGCGCGGCAGGAACTGCTTCTTCTGCTCCGGCGTGCCGAACAGCTTGAGCGGCTGCGGCGCGCCGATGCTCTGATGCGCCGACAGCCAGACCGCGGTCGAGCCGCAGTGGCTCGCGACCAGCGCGGCCACGCGGTTGTAGTTCACCTGGGAGAAGCCGAGCCCACCGTATTCGACCGGGATCTTCATCCGGAAGCAGCCGAGATCCCAGAGGCCCTGGATCACTTCGGGCGGCAGGTCGCCGGCTCGATCGATGGCATCGGCATCCACGTGCGCCCGCAGAAATGCCTCCACCTTCGCGCAGAATTCGTCGCCGGCGCGACGGTCCTCTTCACCCTGCTCGGGATACGGGAAGATCAGGCCAGGGCGCAAGCGCCCCATGAACAGCTCTCCGGCAAAGCTCGGGTACTGCCACTCGGTCTCGCGCGCGGCCTCCGCCACCTCGAGCGATTGCTTCTTGGCGTCTTCCGAGTCCTTCACCAGCGTGGTTGCGCTCATCGTTCGACTCCCGGACAGTGAGAAGTGCGATCCCGGCTGTTAGATCGACGTTCCAGCAGCTTCCATCTTAGGGAGAAGAAGCAGAACGAGTGCCACGAGCAGGAGGGACAGTCTAGACTGTCCCTACTGCCAGAAAGACTGTCCCTACCGCCATGAAACACCGAAGGCGCGCGTGACCGGGACTCGCAGGACCTGGCCTTCGATCATGCTGTCCAGCCACTCCGCGTACTCCTCGAACTCGACGATGAACGGGAGGATCGCGCGCAGCAGCACTTCCTGGCCGTTGCGGCGGAAGGACTTCACCTCGCCGGTGACCGCGACCACGCGGTGGTCGGCGTCGAGTGCGATCTCCTCGGGTGTGGGTGAGAGCATGTCGGCGTCGGTGGCACGCAGGTGCAGGAGCACGGACGCCGGCCCCACGCGCGGCGCGGCCTCGCCCGCGAGCAGGCCGAGCCGGAGCTGGTGACCCGCGCTGCTCTGGAACAGCGCGCTCGAGCCCGCCACGTCGACCACCGTGCCGGCGCAGCGATGCGGTTCGTATTGGTTCCAGTCGATCATGCCGGTTCGATCATGCCTGCGCTCGGCGCGAGCCGCGCCTGTGAGATCAGCGCGCCTCGATGCGGTTGTGACCTTCGCCGAGCGGCACCGCCAAGTAGCGCTGGCTGCCGATCATGACCGGTTCGGCCGGCACCGCCGCACCGTTGCAGATGCACGTCGCCAGCGGCCGCCGCTCGGCGACTGGAAGGTATAGCGCAAGATCGGCGCGCGGGGAATCGACATCTGCCACGAGCTCCGCAACGGATTCATGGCTCACGACGCGGCATGCCCAGCGCGCGCGCTCGAATGCGTCGAGCTCGCTCAGCGTGACGCAGCGATGCCCTTCGCGGCGCGCGAGCGCGATCACGTCGGCGAGGAACCTGGCACCGGTGCGCCCCTCGACATCGCCCTTCTTGAAGTCGAGATGCGGGTGGAAGATCGCCACGTAGCTGCCGTGATGCCGCTCGGCATTGTCGTGCAGCACGGCCTGAAAGAAGGCGAAGTCGGCGTGCCCCCAAGTCTCCTGATTCAGGAACGGCACCTCGAGGATCGGCAGCGGCAGGCCATTGGAGTCGATCGCCAGGAACGGCGAGCCGGTGCCGAACAGGTAGCCCCGTCCCTTGTTCGCCCCGTACGTCGAGTCGATGCCGATGCCTTGCGCCGCCATCAACCGGAAGGCGCGCGCGTACTCGGATGTCCAGATCAGATAGTGATTGCGGTTGGCCACCAGCGGCCGCGCGAGAAACGGCGCCAGCATCGCTTTCTGCGCGCCGATCGAGAACACCTTCGAGATCGGTTCGAACTTGCCCCACCCGAGCGGCATCGGCAGCTGGTTCCAGTGCAGGCCGATGTCGGCGCCGCCATCCGCCAGGGCCTGCACCGACGCAGGGCGCCACAGATCGGTGAGCCGCGGATGCGGGATGATCAGCACCGTGCTCGGTGCCCCCGCCGCCTGCACCGCGGCGACGATCTCCGCGCACTCGCGATCGCCGCGGAAGTCCTCGTCGTGAGTCATCGCGAACGTGCCGCGCGCCCCTGCCGGAGCGCGGCCGATCACCGGCAAGGATGGCGGTGCGATCAGGCGGAACAGCCAGTGCTCGAAGATGTCGACGTGCGGGATCGAGTTGTCGCGCAGGCGCGGATCCTCGACCAGATCGTCGGGCTCGATGATGCCCGGATAGTCGCCATGCCGCTCGTGAACCGAGAAGTCGTCGCGGCACGGCACGCCCTGCTGGTTCGCAACCAGGATCCGGCCGACGTCGAACCAGAGCGTGATCAGCTGGCCGGCGCCGCCCTTGCTGCTCGCGTCGATCAGCACGCGGCGCTCGCCCTGCGGCGTTTCGAGCCAGGCGCGCGGCAGCTCGTGCAGCTCGCCGCCCTTCCCGAACAGCGCGACGTTGCTGCGGATGCGTGCCATCGCTTGCCGCTCGAGCTCGGTGAGCTCGGGTGTCGCGTGCGCACCGGCGAGATCGGCGACCATGGTGGGTTCGCCGCGCGCGCTCGCGCTGCCCTCGAACACGACGTGCGCGCCAGCGCGCGCCAGCTCTTCGAGGCGGCGCCGCTGATCGCCGTCGAGCTTGCGGTTCGCCGACCAGGTCACGATCACCAGCCGGCGCGGCAGCTCGAGCCCGCGCTCGAGATCCGCCACATCGCAGATGGCGGCGGCGCCCACCTCTTGGTGCACCAGGTTGAGCCACGCGGCGCTGAAGTCGCTGCGGGCAAACGAGTGCAGCTCGGCTCGCTCGGCGATGCCGCGCTGGCTGAGCACGATCAGCACGTCGCCGGCAGCGGCGTCGGCATCGAACCGGCCGGCGAGCTCCTGGCCCGGCGCGTCGTCGCAGCAGCCGAGGTGCGGCGCGTAACGGTCGGCGATGACCGCAGCGAGCGCGAGCACGAACGAGGCGAACGCCACCAGGGCGGCGAGCCGGCGGCGGCTCACGGCAACGGACCTCGCTCGGGATCGGGTGCGTTTTGCTGGCGGCTCAGGGTCAGCAGGTCATCGACCTTGCGATGCAGCCGCAGCCCCGAGCAGTAGGTGAGAACGTGGTCGAAGAAATTGAGCGGCAGCGCGAGCCCGTACCAGGAGAGCAGCAGCGCCTTGGCATTGAGCGCGAAGCCGAACAGCCGGAACCGGGTCGGCAGCGTCGCGTCCGCGATCGCCGCGCCCAGCAGCAGCAGCGTGCCGAAGTCGAAGTTGAGCATCAGGAACCGCAGCTGGGAGCGCAACGGCATCGGCCCAGCGGCGCGCGCCGGGGCGCCGTTCTTGGCAGCCGGAGCGCGCGCGAGCCTCGCCTTCAGATTCTTGTAAATGGTCTGGCCATCGAGGTAGCGCCCCTGGATCAGGAGCTTCTGCACGTACAGGATCGAGGGCACGTCCTGCAAGGCCTTCATCAAGTAGGTGGCGAGCAATGCCAGCAGGCCCGGTAGCAGGATGTAGTGGTTGTGCAGCTCGCGCAGCAAGCCCACGGTCAGGCCGGTGAACATCGCGCCCTTCACGGCATAGTGCGTGAGGTAGTCGAATGCGGCCATCTCGAGGTTGCTGTCGCCCTTGAAGCGCGCCACCTCGCCGTCGACGCAATCGAAGATGTAGTACAGCAGCAACAGCGCAAAACCCGCCACCGACCACCACCGGCCGAACAGCAGGCACACGCTGGCCGACAGGCCGCAGAACAGCATCGCGAAGCTGACCGCGTTCGCGGAGATGCCGAGCCACAAGCACAGGCGCGTCAGGTGGATCGACACGCGGCTGCCGAACAGTCGCCCGAGCGGATCGTTGAAGACTTCCATCGGCGCCTGGCAGCGCTCGCGCAGGGCATCGGTGCTGTAGAGCTGCCTCGGCATCGGCTCTCTCGCGCGGCTGGGCACCACGATCGCGCTCACGTCCTGCTGGTCGAGCATCGTGGCCTCCGGTTGCAGTTGATCGCCTTGGGTCTTATCGGTCATGGCTCACCGGAACCGAAGCCACCGAGGTTGCGGGTTCGCTGTTGCTCGCGCGATTTCCTGATCGCGGCTCGGAGGAGGGCGTGCTGCCAGCGCTCGAGCCGGGTGGCCAGCGGCTGCGGATTGTATGCCACAGCTCGCTCACCCTCAACCACTCATCGCGCCGCACGAACCCCGACAGGCCGAGAATGAGCGGGAACGACAGGATCGCCAGCGCTGCGAGCGCGAGCCGCGGCAGCAACGCTGCCGGACGCACTTGCTCGAACGCGACGAAGATGCCGATCGCGAGCGCAAGCGGCAAGCACAGGCGCGCCCACTCGTAGCGCACCACAAAGAGACGGCGCACGAACCGAAACGCCACCACCGCCAGCAACGCGAAGGCGATGACGGTCGCCCAGGCGGCGCCCGCGGCACCCCACCTCGGGATCCACAGCGCGTTCAGCCCGATGTTGGTCGCAGCGGCAATGCCGACGATCAGCGGCAGCCGGCCGGTGCGCTTCAGGATGAAGAGCGGCGTGTGGATCAGCTGATAGGCCGCCCAGAAGACGTAGCCGAGCAGCACGATCGGCACCAGCGCTCCGGCCGTAGCGTACTCGGGCGACGCCATCAAGGCGACCACGTCCCGCGCACCGATCGCGAGCGCGAGCGAACCGAACACCATCGCCGCAACGACGTAGCTCGCGGCGCGCGCGATGGTGTGCTTCTGCTCGGCCTCGTTCTTGATGGCGAAGATGAACGGGAACCAGATCAGCAGGAACGGATCGAGGATCAAGAAGTTCATCACGTAGCCGAGCCGGTAGGCGAGCGCATAGATGCCTACTTCGCCGCGGCTCTCCTCGGCATCGCCCGGGAAGAACGAGCGCAGCATGAACCGATCGGCCGAGTGCAGCGCAAAGCTGGCGACGCCGGAGATGATCAGCGGACTGCAGAACAGCACCAGGCGCTTCACCACCGCCGGCGCGAAGTGGAAGCCGGTGCGCCGCAACAGCCACAGTGCCGGCAGCGTCGCGAACACGCTCCATGCGACCACCGAGCCGAACAGCGCACCGTACCAGCGGTACTCGAGCACCACGATCAGGTACACCTTGAGCCCCACCTCGAACACCAGCTTGGACAGCGCGAGCGAGATGAACAACGTGGAGCGGCGCTCGGCCTTCATCAAGCTGAGCGGCACCTCGCCGACGCCGGTGAGGAACAGGATCGCCATGGCGAGTCGGAAGGCGGTGTCGAAGTCGCCGCGGCCGAACACCAGCGGCGACAGCGTGGGCGCGAAGCAGCCCAGCCCGAACGTCACGATCCCGAGGAACGCGGCGAAGAACAATTGCGTGGTGGCGGCGAGGCGCTTGCGCGTGAGCTCGTCCTCGGTATCGAAGTAGAAGCGCACCATCGCGCCGCCGATGCCGAAGCCGAGGAGCTGCGCCAGCAGCGCCACGGTCACGTCGGCCATCTCCAGCACGCCGTAGTCGGCCCTGGAGAGGCGATACGTGTAGAGCGGGATCAAGATGAAGCTGACCGCGCGGTTGATGATGTTGCCAACCGCGTAGATCAGCGTGTGCTTGGAGAGACCGCCCCGTGAAGCCATCTTGCAGCGCGCCTTTACCGTCGATGAAAAACTTCAGCACCTGCGGGCACGACGTTCAACTTCTCCTTTAGTCCGAAAATCCGCCAGTCGATCTAGAGCCTGATCCCCCACGCCGCACGGCACCCGCGGCTGCCCGAGAAACGGACACTGAGAAGGAGCTCCTGCGATGCGGTCATCCCGGTTGAGCTGGCTCTGCCACGCACTCTCTCTCTCGATCGGCATTGGCGCGGCTTTACACGAGCCCGCTCGCGCATCCGAGTTCGCGTTCCACGCGCTCGGCACCGAGACGCGAGTCAACCAGGACACCGGCTACGCGCACGACCACGGCTGGGTGGCGATGGACGATCAGGGTCGATCGGTCGTGGTGTGGACCAGCCTGGGCGATGTCTTCGCGCGCCTCTACGCGAGCGACGGCCAGCCGCGCACCGACGAGATCCGCGTCAACCAGGCGACCGCTGGCAACCAGAATGCCGCCAAGGTCGCGTGCCGGCCGGACGGCACGGGCTTCGTCGTCGTGTGGAACGACTGGTACGGCGCCGACGGCAATCTCATGGGCTGCTTCGGCCGCGTGTTCGACGGCGATGGCGAGCCGGTCACGCCCGAGCTGCCGATCAATGCGCTCACCGACGGATCGCAGTTCGATCCCGCGGTCGCGATCCATCCGGACGGCGAGTTCGTCGTGGCGTGGGTGGACGCCGGGTCGCACGGCGCAAGCCGGGCGCGCGTGGTGCTGCGCCGATTCGGCGCCGATGGCACGGCGATGAGCGACGAGATCGCGGTGAGCGAATCGCAGCACCTGCAGCTCGAACCGACCGTGGCCGTGGATCGCTCCGGACGCATCGTCGTCGCCTATACCGATGCGGGCGCGACGCAGGACGGCGAGCGCGATGTCATGATGCGCGCCTTCGGCCGCGATGGCGAGCCGATCACCGCCCAGATGCGCGTCAACGACGACGCGGCCGGCGTGCAGCACCTGCCGCGCATTGCCGCGGCTGGCAACGGCCGGTTCATGGTCGTGTGGCAGGACGACAGCGGGCGCGACGGTCATGGCTGCGGCGTGCTGGCACGCGTGTTCGAGCGCTCGGGCGCGCCGCTCACGTCCGACCTCGTGATCGCCGCCAACGTCTACGGCGATCAGCAGCGGCCGGCGGTGGCGTGCGACTTCATCGGCAACTTCTCGGTGGCATGGGAAGACCGCAGCCCCGGCGACACCGACGTCCTGCTGCGTCGCTTCGACAACGCCGGCTACCCGCTCATGCAACCGGTGCGCATCAGCATGGTGTCGGGCGGCAACCAGGTGGCGGCGAGCATCGCGGTCGACGCGTCGGGGGAGATCGTGGCGACGTCGTTCACCCACCAGAACGAGATCTGGGCGCGCTGGTTCGCGTCGCCGGCGATCGAGCAGCTCGGCCCCGCGCTGCTCGGCGGTCAGGTGGCGCTCGCGGTGTGGATGCCGAGCTGCGAGAAGCTCACCTACCAGATGCTCGCGTCGTTCGGCACCAGGCCCGGACTCTCCATGCCGCAGGATCGCCGCCTGCTGCTCAATCCCGACGCGCTGTTCCACTACGCGATGGCGTTCCCCGATGGGCGCGAGTTCCAGCGCTTCCGTCGCGAGCTGAACGAGGATGGCCAGGGGTACGTCACCATCGACATCCCGGCCGACCCGAGCATGCGCGGCACGAGCCTGTACTTCGCCGCCGCGGCGGTCGATCTGAACCAGGGTGTCGCCACCGCGTTCAAGGCGTTCACGCGGCCGTTCGAGCTGCACATTCCTTGAGTGCACAGCGTGCGCTGGTGATTACCATCTCCGGCGCATGAGACGATTCCTGTTCACGCTCGGGTGGATCGCCCTGATCGTGGCAGCGGGCGTGATTCGCCTGCACGGCCTGAGCGCGCTCGGCCTGCAGCACTGGGACGAGGGCGCGTACACCGCCGGCCCGCTCGGCATCGGCCCGTATGGGCGCCAGACCCTCGTGCCGTTCTACGCGCCGTTCCTGTTCCCATCCTCGGTGGGCGCATGCTTGCACTGGTTCGGCGCGAGCGACACGGTGGCGATCCTGTGCGCCGCGGTTCCAGGCATCCTCTCGGTCGCCGTGCTCGGCCTGCTCGCGACCCAGCTGTTCGGTCGCTCGGTGGGCATGGTCGCGGCACTGCTGCTCGCCACCACCGAGTATCACATCGCCTACTGTCGCATGGCGCTCACCGACGCGCCGTTCCTGTTCTTCTTCCTCGCCGCGCTCGCGCTCTACCGCCGTGCCTTCGACCGACCGAAGAGCCTGTGGTCGCTCGGCGCCGGCTATGTCGCCGGGCTGGCGCTGTTGACGAAGTACCACGGCGGCCTCGTGCGCGGCCGCTGGGCTGTACCTGCTCGGGTGCGTACTGCACGGCTCTGTCCGGCGCACACCCGATCGCCGGGAACGTGTCCAGCGCTTGCTGTGGGTGACGCTGATCTCGGGCTTCGCGTTCGCACAGGCCGTGGCCGTGCTCGCCTGGTTCCTGGACCGCACGGTCGGCTTCGCGGCGTTCGCCGCGAACCGTGCGCAGTGGGCCAACGGCTGGCACCTGTGGAGCGTGGCCGCCACGGCGCGCTACCTGGTGCGCGCGTTTGCCGAGTGGACGTCGCCGGCACTCTGGCTGCTCGGCTCGATCGGCCTGGTGCGCGTGCTGCGGCGGCCGACGCCCGGTGCCGGCTACCTCGCATGCGCGCTGCTCGTGTTCCTCGCCGCGCTGCCCGCGTACAAAAACTACCCGCGCCTGCTGTTGCCGCTGGTGCCCGACTGTGCATGCTCGCCGCGATCGGGCTGGTGACGCTCGCGCAGGTCCTGCCCGAGCGCTGGCGGCCACGCGGGCTCCTCCTGGCCAGCGTGCTCGCGGCGGTGCTCGGCGTGCTGGGATCGCGCGATCTGCTCGCCAGCGCGAACCGCGGCCACCGCGCCGCGGGCGAGTACCTGACGCGCCACGCGCGCCCGAGCGACCGCATCCTCGCCATCGCGCAGCACAATCTGTTCTTCTACCTGCGTGATTCGCGCAGCGCGGTGTACTCGCACAACGAGCTCCCGGACGCGCGCGAGCGCTGCGACCGCGGCGACTACGATTGGCTGGTGACCGACCTGCGCTGGCAGCACGCGCAAAGCCTCGGCTATGCCGAGCTGATCGCCCGCGATCACGCCAAGCTCGAGCTGGTGTGCACCATCGCCAACGAGCTGAACGAGTTCGTGATCGTGAATCATGGCGGGTTCGAGCTGCTCGACCGGCTGCGCGCCGAGCCCGCGTCGGCGGAAGCCGAGCTGGTGCATGGCATCAGGATCTATCGCCGGACACACTGAGCACAGCAGGAGATGACGATGTCGATCGGCAGCCCGGTTCCGAAGCAACAGTCGCGCACCGTACGATGGTGAACGAATGCCACGACGCCGGCGCGCTCGCGAGCGCGATCGGGCCGCGCCCACCCGTGCAGGGAGCGTGGTTCTTCATCCTGTGCCTGGTGGGCCTCGACTACTTCAGCACGCTCGCGTACGTGCCGTCGATCGCGTTCGAGAGCGCCGGGCTGCTGGCGCCGTTCGCGATCCTCGTGGTGTGCGCGGTCACGGTGCTCGCGGTGCTGCCCACCTACGCCTACGTGGCGGGTCGCGCGCCGCCGGGCCGAGGCGCCACCGGGCTGCTGGCGCAGTCGCTTCGCGGCTGGCCGAGCAAGATCATCATCTTGATCGTGCTCGGCTTCGTCGCTGCCGACTTCGTCATCACCCGCACGATCTCCGCCGCCGATGCCGCCGAGCACGTGCTCTGCAATGCCACGTTCCAGCCGATCCTCGACTGGCTCGATCGCCTCGACGACCTGATCCGGCCGCATCTGCCGGCTGCAGTGGCGAGCTTCTTGCTCGGCAGCTGGAGCCAGCGGGTCGCGCTGGCGCTGGTGCTGTCGATCCTGTCGTTCAGCTTCTGGGCCTTCATGCGCCGCGGCTTGACCCGCGGCATCCTGCGCCTGGTGGTGGGCGTGACCTCGCTCTACGTGGCGCTCACCACGACCATCCTGATCGCCGGTGCCGTTCATCTCGCCAGCCACCCCGCAACGCTCGCGCAGTGGCTGGAGCAGGTGCGGCGCGGCGCCTGGCAGATCGCCGCGCCGGGCCACGACGCCTGGTCGCTGGTGATCGTGTGCTTGTTTGCGTTCCCGAGCGTCTCGGTCGGACTGAGCGGGTTCGAGCTGTGCATGGCGGTGGTGCCGTTCATCCGCGGGCCGGATCGGCGCGCGCAGGTGGCCGGCACGCGCAAGCTGCTGGTGACGGCGGCGATCGTCATGTCGCTGCTCCTGATCGGCAGCGTGCTGGTGACCAGCGTGCTCGTGCCGGCGGCGAGCTTCGGCGGTGCGGCACACAACCGCGCGCTCGCCTATCTCGCGCACGGCGGCTTGCTCGCCGACGGCACACCGGCGCTCGCGAGCTGGTTCGGCACGGCATTCGGCACGATCTACGACCTGAGCACGGTGCTGATCCTGTGCCTCGCCGGCTCGAGCGTGACGCTCGGCCTGCGCCGCCTGGTGCCGCACTTCCTGGCGCAGTTCGGCATGCAGCTCAAGTGGGCGCAGAACGTCGGCTTGATCTTCCATCTGTTCAACGTGATCAACCTGGTCATCATCGTCATCTTCCACGCGAGCGTCGGCGCGCAGCGCGGCGCCTACGCCACCAGCGTGCTGATGCTGCTCGCGACCGCAGCCGCGGCGGCGGCATTCGATCGCTGGCGCGCGGGCGACCGCGGCCCGTTGCGCGCGCCGCTCAGCGCCGGCTTCGCGCTGGTGGCGGTGCTGCTCCTGATCGCCGCCGGCGAGGAGATCGTGCGCAACCCGGCCGGGCTGTTGACCGCGCTGTGGTTCGTGTTTGCGGTGCTGGCGACCTCGTTCGCGTCGCGCATGCTGCGCAGCACCGAGCTCCGCTTCGTCGGCTTCGATTTCGCCGACGCCGGCTCGCGCGAGCTGTGGCAGATGCTGAAGCCGCTGCCGTTCCCGGTGCTCGTGCCGCATCGTCCCGGCCGGCGCACGCTGGCGAGCAAGGAGCACGAGATCCGCGCGGCCCACCGGCTCGCCGCGAACGAGCCGGTGGTGTTCCTCGAGGTGCTGGTCGGTGACGCGAGCAACTTCTATCACCGGCCGCTGATCGAGGCCGGTCGCGAGGATGGCCGCATCGTGCTGCACATCACGCGCTGCGCGTCCATTGCTCACACGATCGCGGCGGTGGCGCTCGAGCTGTCGCGCGAGAGCACGCCGCCCGAGATCCACTTCGGCTGGTCGGACGAGAACCCGCTCGCGGCCAACCTGCGCTTCGTCCTGTTCGGCGAGGGCAACATTCCGTGGATGGTGCGCGAGCTGATCAGGCGGGCCGAGCCCGATGCCAGGCGACAGCCGCGCATCATCATGGGTTGAGCCGCGCCGAGATTTTTTCTTCAAGCGGCGCTTGTCGCGCGCCGAAGCTCGGCTAGATTCTTGGCTCGCTCCCGGCGCACCGTGCCGGGCCGTTCTTTTCCAGATTCGTGACCTTATCCAGAGCAGCTGAGGGACAGGCCCTCCGACGCTGCAGCAGCCTGCCGCATCCGCGGTAAGGTGCTAATTCCTACCCGGAATGGGAGAGATAAGGTGACTGAGCGCTGGCACTAGCATTCAGGCATCTTCGCCCACGCCGAGATGCCTGTTTTCGTTGGCACCTCGAGCGATGCGGCCGCCGCGGCTCGCGGCGATCGCTGGGCAGCCTTCCACCGGGGCATCCCGAAAGGAAGGCTTCCCATGACCACGCTGGTCGCATCGTTCGCTCCGGCCTCGGGCGCACGCGCCCGGGCCGCTCCGCCGAGAGTCTTGCACCTGGGACTGCTCGGGCTCGGGGTCGTTGGCCAGGGCCTCGTGCAACTGCTGCGCGAGCGCGCGGCGCCGCTCTGCGAGCGGCACGGGATCGAGATCCAGGTGACGCACGCACTGGTGCGCGATCGCGACAAGCAGCGCCAGCACCGCCCGGACGGTTGCCAGCTCTTGACCGACGCGAGCGACTTCCTCGCACACGAGTACGATCTCGTGGTCGAGGCGCTCGGTGGCGTGGCACCCACCTACGATCTCGTGGCGGCGCTGCTGTCGCGCGGCACGCCCGTTGTCTCGGGCAACAAGACGTTGCTCGCGGCGCGCGGCCTGGATCTCGCCGCGATCGCGGCGGCAGCCAGAACCGTGCTCGCCTACGAGGCGAGCGTCGCGGCCGGCATCCCGATCCTGCGATTGCTCGAGACCAGCCTGCAATCGACGCGGGTGAAGAGCGTCGCGGCGATCCTGAACGGCACCAGCAACTTCGTCATCACCCGCATCACCGAGGGTGGTTGTTCGCTCGAGGGCGCGCTCGACCAGGCCGTCCGGCAGGGGTTCGCGGAGAGCGATCCGGCGCTGGATCTCGACGGCCACGACGCCGCGCAGAAGCTGTGCGTGCTGTGGCGCGACCTGCACGGCAGCGAGCTGCGCGAAGCGGACGTGGTGATCGAGAGCATCCGCGACGTGACCGCCGAGGATGGCCGCACGGCGGCGCAGCTGCAGCTGCGCTTGAAGCCGATCGCGCTGGCCGCCGGCGATGCCTCGCAGGCGACCGCGCTGGTGGCGCCGGCGGTGGTGCACGCGACGCATCCGCTCGCCAACGTGCGCGACGAGCAGAACGGCATCCTGCTGCGCGGCGACATCATCCCCGAGCTGTTCCTCGCCGGTCCCGGGGCAGGGGCGGCGCCGACCGCCGCGGCGATCCTCGACGACATCCTCGCGATCCACTCCGGCCTGGTCACCAACCGTGCCGGACGACCGTTGCGCGAACGCGCCACGATGGTTGCGAGGAGCTGGCCGCGGTTCGTGCGGCTCGAGCTCGCGGGCGGCCGCGACGGCGTGGACGACGTGCTGGCCATCGCCGCGCGCCATGGCACCACGCTGGTGCGCTTGCGCGAGTGCGCGGAGCGCGACGGCCTGACGCTGGCGGGGCTGACTGCGCCGCTCGCCGATCGGCAATGCCAGTCGCTCGCCGCGGAGCTGCGCACGCTCCGCGGCTGCCGCTGCGTGCGCGCCTATCGCTTGGTCGATTGAGTCACTCTGAAGAGGATCCCATGCGCTTCAACACCAGAGCCATTCACGAATCGCAAGGCTCCGATCCGACCACCGGATCGGTGACCACGCCCATCTACGCCACCAGCACGTTCGAGCAGCAAGCGCCGGGCGTGCATCGCGGCTTCGATTACGGCCGCACCAACAACCCGACCCGCCAGACCCTCGAGCGCGTGCTCGCGAGCCTCGAGGGCGTCGAGCACTGCGCGGTGTTCGCGTCCGGGCTCGCGGCGGAAAACGCGGTGCTGCAGGCCCTGCTGCAACCCGGCGACCACGTGCTCACCGCGCCCGACGTGTACGGCGGTACCTATCGCTTGCTCAACAACGTGTACCGGCCCAAGGGCCACGACTCGTCGGCGGTCGATCTGAACGACGCCAGTGCGCTCGCGGCAGCGGTCCGGCCGAACACCAGGCTGATCTGGCTCGAGACCCCCACCAACCCGCGCCTGTTCGTGTACGACATCGCCCGCATCGCGAGCGTGGCGCATCGCCACGGCGTGCTGCTCGTGGTCGACAACACGTTCGCGAGCCCGGTGCTGCAGCAGCCGTTCGAGCTCGGCGCCGATCTCGTGATCCACAGCGTGACCAAGTACCTCGCCGGGCACTCCGACCTGATTCAAGGCGCGGTCTTGGCGCAGCAAGCGGAGGTGTTCGCACCGGTGAGGTACCTGCAGAACGCCACCGGCGCGACGCCGTCGGCATTCGACTGCTGGCTGACGTTGCGCGGGCTGAAGACGCTGGCGCTGCGGGTGCACGAGCACGCACGCAATGCGCTGGCCGTGGCCCGGTTTCTCGAGCGACATGCGGCCGTGGGTCGGGTGTACTATCCGGGGCTCGAGTCGCATCCGGGACACGACATCGCGCGCCGGCAGATGAGCGCGTTCGGCGGCGTGGTCTCGTGCGAGCTCGACGCCGACCTCGACGCCACCAGGCAATTCGTGTCGTCGCGGCGTTACTTCAAGCTTGCGGAGAGCCTGGGCGGAGTGAAGAGTCTGATCTGCCATCCGGCGGCGATGACGCACGCGTCGATTCCAGCCGCGGCGCGGCACGCGGCAGGCCTCGCCGATGGCCTGATCCGACTCTCGGTCGGGATCGAGGACGTCGAGGACCTGCTGGAGGATCTCGCCGCGGGCCTGGCGCAGATGCGCACAGCTCGCCGGCGCGAAGCATCGCATGCCGAGGCCTGATGTGCACCGGTTCGCCCGAGCCAGCCTGTTGCTGTGCGCCGTCCAAGGCGGTTGCTTCCCCCGATTCGATCTGCCTCCGGGGGAGGCACTGCCCGACGGCGCTCTCCTGGCACCCCTGGGCGCGGTGCTCCCGCTCGCCGGCAGCGTGACGAGCTGCGACCTGTGCGTCGATGCTGGACGCGTGGCGATCGTCGCCAGTGATGGCGAGAGCCATCTGCAGATCTTCGATCTCGCCGAGGGCCGGCTGCTGGCCGCCAGCGTGCTCGCGCATGACGCGAGCGCGGCGCGCTTCTGCGAGCGCGGCGCAGAGATCGTGGTGCTGCGTGCCAGCGGCGATGCGCTCGACCTGCACACCGTGGCGAGCGACGGCATCGCCGCGGCGGGAACGATCCTGCTCGCCGATGGCGGCGGCCGCGCGGGGCTCGATCTCGCCGTCGACCTCGGCCATCAGCGCGCTTGCGTGCTGCGGGCCGAGGGCCGGCTCGATCTCGTGGATCTCGCCGCCAGGCAGCAGCTCGCGTCGGCGGAGCTGCGCGCCGCAATCACCGCGTGCGCGATCACCAGAGGCGGCGCGCGGGTGGCGTGCGCGCTGGCGCGCGAGGATGCGGTCTTGCTGCTCGACGGCGCGCAGCTCAGGGTGCTGGCACGGGTGGCGCTCGGCGACTCGCCGGCCGCGCTGCGCTTCGACGACACCGGCCAGCTGCTCTATGTCGGCGGCGCCCGCCTGCACACGGTCGACGTCATCACCGCCGAGGTCCTCGGCCAGGGCCGCTGCTCGCTGCCGGCGGCGGCGAGCACGGCGGGCATCCTCGCGCTCGGCCACGACCCCGCGCGTGCGCGCGTCTACGTGGCCAACCGAGACGAGAACAGCGTCGGCGTGGTCGACGTCCAGTCCCCGCAGCAGCTGCACTGTCTGGGGCTCGTGCCCACCGACCGCGCGCCGCGCGCGGCACTCACCGACGGCCGGCAGCTCGTGATCGTGAACCAGCGTTCGCTCGAGATCACGCCGGTGCCGCTGGCCGCGGACCTGGCGCGCGCCACCGCCACGGTGCGCCGCAACCAGGCTCCGCGGCGGTAGTCAGCGCGCGCCAACGCGCGCCCGCGGCCGTGCCCGCGACGCCATCGCCACGCTCTTGCCGCGCGCGCTCGTCGAGCGCTGGTCGCGGCCATCCGCAACCGGGTGACCGCTCGCGTTGGCGAGGCGATTGTGCAACCGCTCCGGCATGTCCAGCGCCGGCAGGCGGCGTGCTTCCTCGATCGCGGTGCGATCGTACGAGCAGCAGCCGACGAACGCGCTCGGCTCGTGCGAGAAGTCGATCACGACCCGTGGCGCGAGCATCACCACCTCGCCGGCCACCCAGGCATTGCCCGACAACCGCAACTGGATGCGATCGCCCTTGTGCACGCCCTCGAACAGCTTGCGCCCGGTCTCCTGCGGCACGCTCGCGTGCTGGAAGTCCACGACCTGCGCCACGCGTCCGGGCGCGAACAGCAAGGTGACGCGATCGCCGCGGCGCAACCCTGCGATCCGGTCGCGCGACGCCTTGTCGATCGTCACGGGATGTGCCGCGCCCTCGAGATTGAGCTGGTCGTTCAGCAACCCGGCATACGTGGCATCGAGCCGCATCGGCTCGATGCGATCCGGGCGCGGCTTCGGTGGCCGGAGCGGCGCGCGCTGCCGCTCCAGCGGCGAAGCCTTCGCCACGTCCTTGCTGTTCGTGCTCTTGCTGGCAGCGCTCGCCGGCTTCGGCGCACCGCGCGACGCAGGCGTGGCTCGCCTGGCCAGCTCCGATCGGCGCGCACGCGTCGGTGCTCGCTGCCGATCTGGACTTGCACACCCACACGACAGTACGGCCATCACCAGCACGGCGGTCAGCGCTCTCATTGGCGTCCTCACACGCCCGCGCTCCCTTGCGCTCTTCCCCCACTCCTTGCGATCCCCGCCATACTCTTCGGCAGTTTGCCGCGATCCGGCCACGGCAATCGCCCGCGCCGATCAGCGCAGCTCGGCGGCGAGCGCGCGCGTGAACAGCTCGGCCTTGGCGCTGTCCAGCCCCGAGAAGTAGGTGAGCGAGATGAGGGCTTCGGCGGCGCGGTAGAGCCGCGTGCGCTGGTCGAAGTCGGGCGGGCGCGGCTGCAGCGCCTGGTACGCTCGCAGGAACGGCTCGCGCAGGGACGGATGGCGATCGAAAACGAACCATTCGAGCTTGGCGAAGTCCCACAGCCGATCCCAGAAGCGACAGTGCTCGAGGTCGATGATGCCGTTCAGGAAGTAGCCGATGCCGCGTTCCTCGATGATCACGTTGCCGGGGTGCAGGTCGCGATGCGTGAACTCGCCGCCGATTCCCGGGTCGAGCGCATCCAGCGAAGCCGTGCACAAGGACTGCAGCCTGGCCTGCGTGCTGGCATCGATGAGCGCGCGGGTGCGGGCCAGCTTCACGTGCTTGTCGATCAGCCTGCCGAGGAACTCGGGCCAGCTCGCGGGCGATGGCTGCTCGTGCAGCCCGGGCTTCGCCAGCGTGGTGCCGTGGATCGCATGGAACTTGCCCATCAGCTCACCCCAGGCCGCAGCCAGGCTCACCTCGTCCTCCTCGCCGACGCGACCGGTGGTGATGCCCTCCTCGAGGTCGTAGCCCTCGATGAAGCGCGTGATGCGATAGAGCACCGGAAACCGGCTCTTGCTCAGGTCCGCGACCAGCACCTCGGGCACCGGCAAGCCCGCTTGCGTCAGGATGTCGATGGCGCACAGCTCGTCCTGCAGCTTGTGGATCTTCAGGTCTTCCACCAGCCGCACGATCACCCGCAGCCGAGGGCCAGCGTTGAACAGGTAGGCGCGGTTGCCTTCGGCGCTCGGCAACGGGTCGATCTGGGAGCGGGCCAGAGCCGGGATGTGGTGCTCGGCAATGGCGCGCAGCAGCTTTTCCTCGTCGGCGGCGATGTGTCTCATGTCGGCTGGGATGGTTGGTGGGTATCATGACCGGCGCATGGCGCACATCGCGACGATTGTACTCGGGCTGATCGGACTTCGCTTCGGTGTTCGCGGACTTATTGCCGGCCTGATCGTGGGCAGCCTCATCGACCGCACGCGGTGGCCGGCGCAGCTGGTGCGCGCGGCGGTGCGGGCCGTGAGCCTCGGCCGCGCGCCCTGTCCACGTGCGGCGCGGCACTGAGCGAAGCGTCGCCCGGCGTGTTCGCCTGCCGCCGCTGCTGCCTCGCAGCGCGCGCCCGATCCGTACGATGTGCTCGGCCTCGACCGCGGCGCGAATCCCTCGCTCGACGAGATCCGCGACGCCTATCGCCGGCTCGCGCAGCAGTATCACCCCGACCGGGTCAACCATCTGGCTCCCGAGTTTCGCAAGCTCGCGGAGACGAAGTTCCGCCAGATCAAGAGCGCGCGCGATCAGCTCGTCGGCGATCGCGACACCACGCATTGATCGATCGCAGCGAGCGAGTGTGCTGGCACGAACGCGCAACCCCCGTCCACGGCGATCGTGAACGGGGGCCGCGCCAACGGATCTCGAGGAACCTGCAGGCTTACTTGCCCGACGAGGTGCTCGTGTTGCTGCTGTCGAACACCTTGGCATCGACGCCCTTGTTGATCTTCACGTCGAACGACGTGATCGAGCTGCCGGTGGACGTGTTGACGGTGACTTCCTTCACCACGCGGAAGTTGTCAACGTCGGCATAGCTCACCTTGATCTGGCTCGGATGCTCGCCGGTGCGCGAGGTGATGCCGGTCACGATGTACTGATTGCCGAACGCCTGAAGGTCGAAGTTCTGATGCGTCTCGAAGCGACCCGTGACCGGGTTGTTGCCCTCGAGAACGCCACGGACGAGCTTGCCTTCCTTGGTGTACCAGCGCATGGTGCGCGTGGTGATGTTCGGGTCCTGGGACTCGGCCGTGACCTTCACCAGATCACCGTCGTTCTCCAGCGACAGGATGTAGTTCTCGAACTCCTTGCTCGCCGGCAGCAGCAGCGCGCGATGCAGCTGCTCCATCGCCTGGTTCGCAATGATGGTCTTGAAGCTCGCCATGCCATCGCCGAGACCGTTGACGTCGGTGAACTCACGATACGGATTCGCGGTCCAGTAGTGAATCACCTCGATGTTCTGGAACTGCGTGTTGTTCGGCATGCGCATGTGGACGACCGCGTCCTTGGCGCCCTGGCCGGCGAGGTTGTACATGGTGCGATCGACGTTGTCGCGCAGGAACGCGAGCGCGCGTGGATCGGTCTTCTTGTTGGACTTGCTCGCGTCCGTCGCCGGAGCCGGAGGGATGCGTGGCGCATCACTCTGCTTCTGCGCGGTCGTGGAGCTGCTCGGCTTGGTCGAGCTGGTCGGCTTGGTCGAGCTGGTCGACGACTGCTGGGCCTGAACGGTCACCTGAAGAGCCACGAAACTGAGCGCCAGGGTCAATGTCTTGACGCCACGATGCATGAAAACCTCCTGCTCCGATCCTCGGAACCCGATGGTCTGTCTACCGCGATTCCGGTGATCTCGGGGACCAGAGAGGTCTCGTGCTCCCCCGAGCATCCCGGTGGGCCGCCAGCCCATTGGCAGCCACTCAGGGTACATAGATCGGACAGAATCTCCGCCGAACCGAAGTTCTCTTGTCGTTTTTGTTCGGGCGCCGCGCAAAGATCACGTCTCATGGCGAATACGACTCGGACTTGCGACGCGGACCCACATGCACGCGACGCGTTGCCGGCGAGCAACAGCGTCGCTCCACGAGCGACGCACGCAACGTCGATCCGCGCCGGCGAATGCGCGAGCGATCACGCCCACTCATCATAGAGGAAGCTCCGGCGGTGACGATCTCGTTCTGCTTGCAGACCCTATCACCAACATCTCCCACACCCACCCTGTGGATCGTCGCCGCGCTGGTGTACGCGCTCGTCGTCGCCGCGTGCCTGGTCGACATCGCGCGCCATCCACGCGACCTGCTGCTCACGCGGCGCCGCTGGCCGTGGGTGGTGATCACCATCGCCATCGTGCCCACCGGCTTCGCCTTGTACCTGCTGTTCGGCCGCTTGCTGCCCGAAGATCTGCTGCCCCCGCCGCCGCTCGCGACCCGCACCACGAACGGCTGAAACACGCTGCGCGCGAGGCGGCTCGCCCGCCCCGCACCCTCGTGGTCCCCCGTTGCCACCGGGCGCCCGACTGCTATCCTTGTGCCCAGGAAAAGGCCCATCGAGTTCGGTGTCCGGGTTGTTGTTCGGCGGCTCTCGTGTCCTTGTCCGAGTCGGCTTGGTTGCTCTGGGGTGTCTCGAGACCTGGCCGCACGTTCGTGGGTCACAACGCTTCGTTTGCGAACCGGGTGTGATCGCCTTTTGACGGAAGATTTGCAGCAATGGCCAAGAAGCTCTACGTGGGTAATCTCAGCTATCAGACCACCGACGACGAGCTGAGAGCGCTGTTCGAAGCCTACGGTACGGTCCAGTCGGCACAGGTGATCAAGGACCGCGAAAGCGGTCGTTCCAAGGGATTCGGGTTCGTCGAGATGGCGGTCAATCAAGAAGCCGATGCCGCCATCCAGGCGCTGAACGGCAAGGATCACGGCGGCCGCCCGCTCACCGTGAACGAGGCGCGCCCGCGCACGGACGGTGGCGGTGGTGGTGGTGGTGGCGGCGGCGGCGGACGCGGCGGCTACGGAGGTGAGCGGCGTGGCGGCGGCGGCGGCGGCTTCGGCGATCGCCGCGGCCCGCCCCGCGATCGCTGACGAGAGTCGGCCCACACACGGCCGCCGGTCGGCGCCACGCCATCGGCGGCCGTTTCGTTTTGGAGCTGGCCGCGGCCCACCGTCGACTCTACCTTCGGCGTGGTATCCTGCCAACCGTCCCAGGTTCCTAGCACGAGCCACGTCGTGAAGCCCCGTCGCACCTCACTGCCAACCGACGCGAGACTGCTGCGTTCGACCGCGCTCAAGACACCGCTGCGCGGTCACCCGCCTGCGCGACAACGTGGTGCTCGCCCTCGAGCTGTGCCTGCTGATCGCGACCGCCTGGTTCCTCGAGACCACCGGGCGTCCCAACAAGAGCGAGCGCTGGGACGTGCTCATGTTCCTGTTGCTGGTGTCGGTGCTGGGCGTTCTGGCGATGCTGTCGCAGTCGGTGCGCCTGGTGGCAATCCGCGCCGCATTGCGCGCGCCATCGCCTCGCGCGGCAGGTGTGGCTGCGGCCGCGCCTCTCGTGCGGGATCGACTTCCGCCCGAGCAGGCGCGCCGCTGCCGACGTTCCTCGCGTGGCCGCTCGCGCTGAACATCGCCCTGGCGGCGAGCATCGCCACGACCTACGGGGCCGCGGCGCACGTGCCGCACCTGCCCTGGGCGTTGCGCGAGTGCGAGCACGTCCCGTACGTCGTGTACCTGTGGTCGCGGGCACGCTCTGGAGCGTGCTCGCGGTGCGCGACATGGGCGCGCTCATCCTGCTCTACGCGGTGGCGCGCCGGCTCCTGTCGGTGTCCACGGGTCTGTCCCGCAGCGCGCGCGCCGCCCTCGCCTTGTTCGGCCCGGCGATCGCGATCATCCCGCCGCTCATGCTGGAGCGCTGGCTCGGCCCGAAGGGATTGCTGGTGCTGCTGGTGATGTGGCTGGCGATGCCGATCGGCGTGCGCTTCGCCACGGCGCCCAACTACGCATACACGATCCGCCACCACCGCAGCGGCCGCATCTACCAGCTCAGCATGCCGGCCCTGTGGGCGTCGATCCTGCAGGCGCTGATGTTCCTGGTCATGCTCATCGTGCTGCTCGCCCAGGGGTACAACATCCACGGCGGCGGCGCGCCGAACGAGCAGCTGTCGGTGACCGAGGTCCTGGGCCATGCCTTCTTCTGGCTCGGCACGTTGTTCTGCGGCTACCTCGCGGTCGCGAGCTTCTGGATCTTCTACGTGCGCCGTCCCAACGAGGATC
Source organism: Planctomycetota bacterium (assembly GCA_046349655.1). Lineage (GTDB taxonomy): Bacteria > Planctomycetota > B15-G4 > B15-G4 > JAXMBY01 > JAXMBY01. The sequence continues at coordinate 1,482 of JAXMBY010000050.1, read as the reverse complement.
CGTCGCTGGGCTCGCCGCCGGTGCTGTGGGTGCCGGCACCATCGCTCGGCCCGAGCCTGACCGCAGAGCTCGCGCTCAACCGCGCGGGTTACGTCGTCTCGCGTGCGATCACCCCGCAGCGCCGCCAGGACGTCGACCTGGTGCTGTTCGATGCACGCCCCACCGTGACCCTGCCGTCTGGCATTCCTGGGTATGGCGTGAAGGCGTTCGAGTGGGACGCACCGTCGCTGGTCGAGCGGGTGATGCGCCTCGAGCGCCGCTCCAAGCGCCGGCGCATCCTGGCCGCATTCCGCGAGCTCTTGGTGCAAGCCGGCGCGCAGCCGTTCCGCCGCGGTGAGGGATTCTTCTTCGCCCCGCAGTGCTGGCTGATCGATGGCTTGCAGCGCGACGAGATGGAGCACGACGAAGCATTCGAGTGGGACGTCGATGCCCGCCAGCGCTCGCTGCCCAGCTACTCGACGCTGTTCGACATTCGCTTGCGCCGCCACCTGCGCGGCACTTTCAAGGCGGCCGACCTGGATGTCTTGTTCGTCGAGGACGGCATCGACATCGACGGCTGCCTGAACGTGCTGGAGCGGTTGCTGGTGCGCTACGAGCAGGGCAAGACCGACCCGGTCCAGGAACACGAGTTCCTGGGCGTGATCGGCACGCGCGCGCATCTGCAGGAAGTCGGCTTCGAGCGCTCACCGCATCCGCTGCCCGGACTGCGCGAGCCCAAGTACGACGACATCTCTCGTGCGCGCGTCCTCTTGATCGTGCGCGATCGCGGCCCGAACCAGGGCGGTGACGATCCGCCGACGCCGCCCGAGATCGCCGAGGATTCGGATCGCTGGCTGCGTGAGTCGCTGCGCAACCTGTTCCCCTCGTCGCTCACGCGCTAGTCTAGCTCGTGCTCAGCGAGCGAGCTGCGCGTGCAGCTCGGCTGCGGTCGTGACCGGCGCCTTGCACGCGAATCCCTCGCACAGGTACGCCGTGGCCTTGCCCTGCAACGGCTGCTTGCCGGCGAGGATCGCCGCGACATCGGCGTCGCCCGGCGACGCGTCGAGACGCGTGCCAGCCAGCGTGAGGCGCGGGAAGAAGCTCTGCGTGACCTCGCGCCGCATCTGCCGCGCTTGATCCGAGCCGTCATCGATCAGCACCAGCGTTTGCGCGGGACCCAGCTGGAAGTCGGCCGCGAGCAGCATCTGCGGGAAGGCGCGCGGCGACGTGGCGAGCGCGGACGCATACAGCTTGAGCGTGCGCTCCGCGCGCGTGCGCATGGCCACGTCGCCGGTGAGCTGGTGCAGCCGCAGCAGCGCGAGCGTCGCGACCGAGTTGCCCGACGGCGTCGCGCCGTCATAGGGATCCTTGCTGCGGTGGATCAGCGCCTCGTGGTCGTCGGCGACGAAGAAGTACCCGCCCGAGGCGTCGTCGAAGAAGTGCTTCGCCAGCAGCGCCTCGAGCGCGCGCGCTTCTCCGAGCCAGCGCACGTCGCCCGCGGCC
>JAXMBY010000049.1:0-50599 GCA_046349655.1 Planctomycetota bacterium | reverse complement strand
ATCGAGATTGTCGCATAAACCTGAATCAAGACATTTCAGCTGGACCTGGTCGGGTGCGTCGCTGGACCCAAAGATACGAAAGCTCTCGTCGTCCCGAGTCCAGGCCATTCCGCCGCCAGATGTGCCCAGGAGAACCCGCACGGGCGCGTTATTTGCAGTAGTGACCACCCCCGCAATTGATCGCATTGTTCGTACTACGATCTCAAGCTCGAGAGCGACTGATGACGGGTCTGCCGTGGCGCAATTAGGACCGATCAACTCAAAGCCACGAGTGCCGGTAAGATCGATCGGCCAGGTTCCGGGCGGCACCGGCCCATCGAGTTCGAAATAGCCAGTCGCATCGCTGACCCCAATGCGGATATCGTCCGCGCCCATGGCTGCGGTTGGAAAGGGCAACCCACGGACCGCAACAGAAACACCGGGGACTGGACGGCGCCCGGTATCTAGCACTCGTCCACGGACGACTGTTCCGCGCGCAAGGAGTATGTTTCCGAGGTCGACAGTGTGCCCTGGCTGGATCTGTTCCAAGCGAGTCGTTCGCGGCACACGTCCCTGGAGCCGCACGTCTAGGAAGTATTGAACTGGCGCGGGTCGAAACTCAAGTGAGAAGGAACCGGCGGATGTTGTGGTAATGGACTTCGAGGCCGGCCTTAATTGGACTAGACAATCGGCGAGAGGCGAAAGCGTCTCGCTGGCCAGGCATGTGCCTCGCAGGATGGTAGTCGAATTGTCTTGCGTCGGAATCGCCAGACGCCGCTGTAATGACGCGGCGGTCGGCTCCACAGGCTGTGGTGATATTTTGCGCTCCGCGTCGGTGCTATTGTCGGGGGCCGTTACTGATGGCTGAGGGTTGGTTCCCGGGAGCGAGTGCGATTGCAGCCATCCCCACAAACCACCGGCCGCGAGCAGGACTGCGGCGGCGATCTTGGTGTACGATCGTGCCATTACCATGTCCTCTTGTACTCACGCTGCGATCCTTGCCGGGAGTTCTAGTTGTGCTCGGTGGAAATCTGATGCGTTGGCAGAGCCTCTGGCAAAGTCGATCCGCGTGGCGTGTCGCCGCTGTCACGTTCATGATTCTTTCCTTAACCAGTCCTTACCAAAGGACCCTGACCGTAGGGATCCACACGGAAAGAGCTCTGCCTCTTACGTTATTCTTGCGCGGTTCCCTTGGGCTTGTGGCGCAGCAAGCGAGACGCGAGCCAAAGTGCGCATGAGGGTGCCAAGACTACGACCAGTGCCATGAAGAGCGGGTCTCTGTCGGGTACAGTGATAAAGAAGCACAATGTAATCCCAAGCGTCAATGAGCCGGCTAGCATTCCTGTCGAGAGGCGGCGATCCATGAGCTTTTCTCTCAAAGTGCGCTGGCGGGCGGGCGCATTTTGACGTCGAAGCCCGGGGTATGCACCTGGTCGACCGCCACGGTCGGGTTCGAGTTGCGATCGTAGGTGAGCGCGACCTTGTAGAAGTCCTTGTCGGTGGCGAGATCCTTCGTCCACTTGCTGGTCGTGACCCGGTTGAACCGGTCGAGATCGGGGTAGTCACCCGTGGAGCTCGTATACATCTTCCACATGGCATCCGGCACGTCGTAGGTCGTGCCGACCACGTTGCCCACGCCCAGGTAGTCGTACTTCACCAAGGCCGTCGAGCCATCCTTCAGCCGTGACAGCCGGCTCGCCTTGTCGTCGTTGTTGGTCGAGAGATACTCGTAGGTGATCACGTTGCCGCTCGGCAGCGTGGCATCGGACCGCCGCACGGTGTTGCGGCCGCTAGTCGCCTTGGCGTAGGTGTAGCTGACCTCGTAGTCGTTGCCGCCGCCGGCGACCGCGGAGTCGCGGTCCTCCTCGTATTTTTCCACGTTGCCCCAGTCGTCGTAGGTCGTCTTCACCTCGTTCACGACCGAGCCGCTGCCGACGGTGGCGTTGTCGTACTGGGTCACGAGCAGCTCCTGCCCCAGGCTCGTGTAGGTTCTCGCGATGCGCCGCACGGCGCCATCGAAACCGGACGCCAGCGTGCTCACGCGCTTCTGCGTCTCACGCCCCGAATCATCGTAGTCGCTCTCGACGATATTGCCAGCCTGATCCCGGTGCCAGATCTCCTCGCCCTGGGCGTTGTAGGCGTGCTTCACGACATCGTCCGAGTTCTGGGAGTCGGGGTACGTCTCGATCTTGAGCAGGTGGCCGGTGGCGATCTTGGAGTCGCCCGCAGACGCGCCCTTCGGGGTGCCATACGTGTAGGTCGTCACCTGGTCGGTCTGGCCGGCCGGCAGATCGGCCGTCATGGAGGTCATCAACCCGTCGGTGTACGCGTAGAGCACGGTCTGGTTGTCGGCGTTCCCGGACGGATTGCCGCTGTTCACGCCCGCGTCGTAGTTCTTCACCTCCTTGGTCTTGCGGCCCTCTGCATCGTACTCGTACTTGCTCACGAGCGCGCGCGGGTCGGTCACCGTCTGCAGCGTGCCATCGGTGTTGTAGACGTAGGAGGTCCGCAGCGCCGTGTCGCTGCGCGACGGCACCGACAGCCCATCGCGGTCGAAGTCCGAGCCGTTGTAGGTGCCGTACTCGACCACGTCGCTCACGCCCTGGAGGCCATTCCAGATCGCCGTGATCTGGATCCGGCCCTTGAGGTTGCTCGCCGTGTAGAGCAGGTCATCGGCGTCGGCGTTGGTGTCGAGTGCGCCGGTGTTCTGCGAGATGCCGCTGTCGTTCCAGTTGCGATCGATGCGCGCCTGGAAGATCACCTTGCCATCGCTCGCATCGTAGAGCGTGTGGTCCTCTTCCAGGACCACGTCGCCGCCGACATCATCCGCGTCGGCGTACACGGAGTCGTTGTCGCTCGCGAGGACGAAGCGCTTGAGCTGGCGCCCGATCCGATCGTAGGCGACCTTCTCCAGCGTCTCGCCGTCGCGCTTGATCAGCCGCATCTCGGGGTCAAACCACGAAAGGGTCTGCAGGTTGTCGTCATCGGAGCCGTCCGCATCGTCGATCTTGTGGCGCTGCGTCTTCCAGGCCTGACGCCGCTGGTCGTAGAAGGTCTGCGAGAGCGCCATCCGATTGCTGGTCTCGGTCGTCGGGTCGTCCGTGCCGACAACGAAGCTCCCCGTCGACGAAAAAAGCCCGGTGGCGATGCGGCGGTTCATGTTGTCGTACTTGTGCGCCGCGTGCGGTGCGGTGGCATTGGTCTCGAGCAGGACGTTGCCACGCACGTCGTGCGAGTAGGTCGTCACGCGCTCGCCGGTGGTATCGCCCTGGACGTACAGCGTGCGGCTGGTGAGGTCGCTGTTGCCCTTGTCGCCGCCGGAGTCGTAGGCGAGCGCCTCGGTCTTCACCATGTTGTCGGACGCGGCTGCCTCGCCGCCGGAAAAATCGTGATCGTTGGTGCCGATCCAGCGCTCGGTCACGCGGCCGAGCTTGTCGAACACCGTCCGGTAGATCGTGCTCGAGGCCTCCTTCACGCGCCAGCGGTGTCCCATGCTGTCGTAGCCATAGAGCGTCGGATCGTAGTGCGTGCCATCGCTGCCTGGCTCGGACGCCGGGATCGCGAAGTATTTTCGCGTCTCGTTCAGCTGCGTGCCCGTCGGCGAAAAATGGTTGGTGGTCATCTGCGCCAGGCTGCCCACGTCCACTCCGGTGATCGGATCGGCATCAGTTTCGTCGATGAAGGCGGTGAGTGCGCTGGTCGAAGAATTGCTGGTGAGCGCGATCACGCCCTCGACCTCCACGCGGCCAGCATGGTTGAAAACGCGGTAGCCGACCGGACCGTAGTACGTGGTCGGGCTCGAGCCAGCCGAATGCGTGAAGCGCAGCTCGACCAGCCGCTGGTCACCGAGCTTCGAGTAGTAGGTGACCGGCGTGTACGTGTTTTCCGTCGAGGTGGACGGACGTCCCTGCGCATCGTAGGTGTGCGTGGTCTTGCGATGCAGCTCGGTCCCGGAGCTGGAAAAACCGGTGGGGATGCTGACGTTCTCGAAGTCCTGGCTGCGCCCCGCTTCGCCCGGTGTCGGCGTCCTCGATGAGCTTGGTGAGCTGGCGGTATTCGCGGTAGGTAATGATCTCGCTTCCGACTTCTCGAAGGCGAGGGGGTGCCGTCCCGTTCTCGACGAGTTCGAGCTGCCGTTCGCGGTCGTGACCGCGGCTCGGTGGCAGCTGATCTGCTTGAGCGCGAGCTGCAGCTGATTGGTCGAGTAGAAGGTAGCTCAACGGGGATTGAAATACGTACGCTGCCCGCGTGGTAGCTTTGGGTCTGACCACAATCGTGGTTTCTAGCCCCAAACGAACGCGAAACCTCCAACAACAAGCGCAACTGCACTACCAAACTGGTCAGCGCCGTTGCCGTCCGCAGCCGTGAGTTTACTCTCCGCTACCCAACGAGTTCCATCGCGTCGGAACATATATGCCGCCCCCGGCGTCTGTCGGTCGTCGATAAGTAACTTGCAAGGCGATCCAATCAAGGCGATGTCGTCCGATAGCGAAACGCTGAACCCAAAGGATGTGCACGGGTCCTGTGCAGCGAATGTGTGCGCCTCGGTCCACGTCGTCCCATCATAGAGGAACAAGTAGCCCGATCCAGTACGGGCGGAGTTGACCGAATGGTTGGGTGCGCCAATGAGGGCCATTTTCTTATGAAGAAACACACTGTGGCCGAATTCATCCCCTCTGCTACCGTCAGAACTGGTGATTCTGTGTGTCTGATTCCAAGTGTTGGCTTTGCGATTGAATACATAAACACTGCCAACGCCTGGCAGAAAATCTGACGTCTCAACGTCACCAATCAACAAGGTGTCTCCAAATATGGATACGCTAGACCCAAAATGGCGTGCCGAAGATCCGTCTGGTAAGATTTCTTGGACCTCAGTCCAATTCGATCTTTCATGCCGAAAAACATACGCCGCACCGCCCTGGCGTGAATACGGAGCGCCTACTATTATCTCTTCATCACCGACAGCTACGCCTTGCCCAAACAGGTCTCGGCTGTTGGGATTGCTCGCTGTAAGCCGTTGCTCTTGGGTCCAGATGCCTCCCCTGAGGCGGAACACGTAAACACTGCCATGAAATCGACCTGAGGCGAAGTTGGCCGCGGGAGCGCCCACAACAGCGATGGAGCCAAGAACCGAAACACTTGATCCAAATGCGTCATCGGATGATCCCTCGATGGAGGTCAGCCGCTGTTCCTGTACCCAACGCGTACTATCGTAACGAAACAGATACGCCGCACCGGCGCGTCCTGCGTCATCGACTGCGCGACATGCACCAATTAGAACCCTGTCGCTACTAGCAGATGCAGCCGAGCCAAAGTGGTCTAATGGCATGCACTCACATCTGGTGAGTTCATAAGACTCCTGGCGGCTGACGGCTGGCGGCTGCATCTTGACCCCACTACCACTTCGGGAGGGATTGCAAGCGACAGCGATGCGCAGCACGGACCACGTGCATAAAGTGAAGAAACTCCTCCGATAGTAATGCGACTTATCTGTCACGTTGTGCGCTAAGGGTGACGCGGACGATTGAAATCGTTTCAAGCACGGCGAGTTCTCACAGAAGGTTCGTTTGCTTTTGGGCTCTTCCGGGATTCCGGGTAGCTCAGCGGCTCGTCGCGGTGCCCGACCACCTCCGATGGCAACGTCTGAGGCTGACGTCCAGGCCGTGTTGGCATCCTTGTACCCGGACACGATGCCGGTGATGTACGAGCTGTTACCAAACCCACTCCTCGTCACCGGCCTGCTGCAGGAGGAACTCCTCCTGGGCTCGAGTCGCTGGAGCGGAAGGTGGCGATCGCCGCCAGCGCTCGTCATAGGCTGTGTAGTACCAGAGGTCGCTTCCGTCCAGGTCCTCGTCGGTATCCGTCGTAGAGCTTCCACATGACGTCGGGTCGTAGGTCGTGTCGATCAGATTTCCTGCGCTCCAGGTAATCGTACTTGACGAGCACGTGGCGAGGAACTGTTGGTCGTCCGGATCGGGGTCCTCGCCGTATTGCGGCGCGATCCTCTCGTTGGCGAGGGCCTGCTTCGAGGTGCACCCAGTGCGATTCGTCCGGCTCACGACGCGAGGCCCGAGCGGCGCGCTCCAGGAGGCGGCCTGGTTCGCGCGGAGGCGCGAGAGGATCGTCTTCTGACCCTCGGCCAGCGCGGTGGTGCCGGCGTGGAACACGGCATCGAGCGTCTGCTGGCGCGCACTCGTCGCCGCCGCGAGATCCTGCGCCGCCTGCTGGTACGCGGAGACATCCTCCGGGCGACCGAGCCTGCTCTTCACCCGCTCCAAGCGATCGAGGTCTTGGCCGAAGCGTAGGCGGTATCGGCCACGTCGATCGCAATTCGTTCGACGCAAGGTAACCCCTCGTGCGATCGACGACGCTGTTCAGCTCGACGTGGATACCCAGAGGCTGCGAGGTTCGCCGGCGAAAGGCCAACCCGAACGAGCGCGGTCACGAGAGTCTCATCGGGCACGACGCGTACGGCCGCTTTGAGACGGCGATTGCCGGAGCCAACCAGGAAGGCCATGACAATCAGCACACCTGCCAAGGACAAGAGCTGCAGAGAACGTGTTCTGAAACGGCCCACGGCGCACCTCCTTGACCCAACGTATTGCGACATGGTGCCGACCCCACACTCGCAGCTGCTCCTCCGCACGGCAAGGACTCTCACGAGCACCTCTCCGTCCGCATGTGTAAGCAGGTCTTGCGTCCATCTGCGGCAGAAATCGGAGTCGCAGTCTGATTTCCGGCCCCGCCATCACGAGCCGCGCGCCATGCGAGGAAGCCTTCCTGCTCGGGCATCGGCCGTTCCTACGGGTCGATGCGGACGGGTCGTCGGCGCTGGCATTTGGTGGGATGCCGGGAGCGCCCGGAGCGGGCAGCGCCACGGTGCGCCTGCTCATCCCACCAGAGCCAGCACTGGTGTGGCAGCCGATCAAGTGCTCGTCGATGATCCGGCGGCGCCGTGCGGCCTCGCCGTCACGAATGGCTTGCAAGTGAGCAGAGCGCGGCAGGCGACGGGTGCCCTCATTGCGATCCGCTGGCGTCCGCCTCGTGGTTGCCGTTGCCATCGAGCAGATCGCGCCACGACGCAAACCGACGCTTCAGCTGCCGCCATCGCTCGCTCAGCTCGGCTGGCGCGACTCTCGCGAAGCGGGCGGCAGCGCGCGGGCGCAGTCGCTCGATGCCGCGATACAGGAGCACGTGGCGATCCTCGGCATCGAGGTGCTCCACCTGATCGAGCAGCGCTTGCAGCTCGGGCGAGGCCAGCGCTCGGCGAATGACCTCGCGCACGTCGGTCGCTGGTTCGAGGAAGCGCACCGCCCGCAGCGACTCGGGCGTGCCGCCGCGAAACAGGAGCTCGCGCTTGATCAGGTCGGTGATCTCGGTGAACGCCGCGTTCGCGAGCTCGAACAGGTGCGCGCGCAGCTTGCCGTCCGGCAGCGGCCAGGACGCGCGCGCGCGGCGCCACACCTCGACGATGACGTCCTCGCGCGAGATCAGCTCGCGCGCCGAGCGCGGGAGGTGCAGCTCGGCCCAGACCAGGAGCGCCGGCAGCTCTGCCGCGAAGCAGCTCTCGAACGACGCCTGCGCGAACCGGGGCTTCATGGCCGTCATGTTAGCACTCTGTGGAAGACGTCGTAACTGGCGGCCGAGCGAGGCGTTGCAAGGGGTCGGTCTTGGGCTCCACCGGCGCCCGCGATCGCGACCTCGTCCTCGCTCACAGTTGAGCCAATTCTCATTCGATCCTCACGCCCGATTAACACGGCGCCGATAGCATGCCGCGCCTTGCAGGAGAACGGCTCCTTCTGATCGCCGGGGGGCAAACCCTTTGTTGAGGAACGATCCGTGAGCATCAAGGGAACGGCAACTCTTCAGACCATCCTGATCGGCATCGCCAGCGTGGGCGCTGCCAACGCGGCCGAGATCCTGGTGAACTCGAACATCTCGAGCTCCACGACCTGGACCGCGAACAACAGCTACAACCTCCAGCAACAGATCTACGTCCTGCCGGGAGCGACGCTGACGATCGAGGCCGGCACTCTGATCGCGAGCGACACGAACCTCGGCGGCAGCCTGGCAGTGTGCAAGGGCGCCAAGATCATCGCCAACGGCACCCAGGCGAAGCCGATCATCTTCACCTCCAAGGCGGACGTGGCGACCTGGACCGGCGGCAACCCCAAGACCGGGGTGTGGCGCGAGGCGTGCAACGAGTGGGGCAACCTCACGATCATGGGCGCTGCCTACATCTCCGACGATCGCGTCGCCGGCAACACGCCGGCGCCGAGTCCCAGCAACGTCGGCGAGATGGAAGGTCTGGTCGCGGATTTCCCCGGCGACACGAAGGTGCTGTACGGCGGCGGCGATGACGACGACGACAGCGGCAGCCTGCACTACGTCTCGTTCCGCTATGGCGGCAAGGTGATTGCCCTCGCCAACGAGCTCAACGGTCTGTCGATGGGCGGCATCGGCCGCGAGACCGATGTCGATCACATCGACATCATGAACAACGTCGATGATGGCATCGAGACCTGGGGCGGGACGGTCAACTACAAGTACATCAACGTCTGGAACGTGGGCGACGACAGCTTCGACACCGACCAGGGCTGGCGCGGCAAGGCGCAGTTTGGACTGCTCGTCCAGGGTTACAGCATCGACGCGGCCCGCGGCTCGGGCGTGGGCGACAACTGCTTCGAGATGGACGGCGCGGAAGACTCCGACTGGCAGCCGGTGTCCACCAACGTCGTCTACAACTTCACCTGCATCGGCCAGCCGCTGTCGGGCCGCGGCGGCACCGCCTGGCGCGACAACAACCGGACTCAGTACCGCAACTGCATCTTCATGGATCTCGGCCTCGAGCTGGTGCGGTTCGACAACAGCGACAACGAGCACGGCCACCACGGCTACGGCTTCAACGGCACTCTGTCGTGGGCGGACACGTGGACCACGGCGTTCAACAGCTACTCGCCGGTCAACCCGTTCGCCGATGGGCCGGCGAACCACTACAAGGCGCAGGTCGATGGCAAGCTCGCCGAGATCAAGGACAGTGTGTTCTTCCGCAATCAGTTCGTGGATGCCTACACCGAGGCGACCGCGCGCGGCGTGTTCGATCCAGCGAACAACAACGTGCTGATCCCGGGCTTCGATGACGTCGACTCGCCGGTGACGACGCTCACTCGCGGCGGCCCGGTCACCCGCGGCGGCTTCATTCTGCTGCCGGTCACGTTCCTCGATCCGCGGCCGCAGAACGAGGCGTTGAACAGCGTCGCGTTCGCACCGAAGGATGGCTTCTTCTCGTCGTCCCGGTACCGCGGTGCCATGACGCCCGACCTCAACTGGCTGTGCGGCTGGACGGCCTCGCAAGCGTTCGGCTTCACGCCCACGGATTGCCAGTGGAACGACGAGGGCTTCGCGCTCAAGGGCACCAACGGCGATCCGCTGCTCACCGGCATCGGCAGCCTGACGCCCGGCCAGAACGTCACGCTCAAGCTGCGCGACGCGCGCACCAGCGTGACCACGAATCTGATCATCGGCCTGGCCGAGGTCGACCTGCCGTTCTTCGGCGGCACGCTGGTGCCGGCCCCGAACATCTTCGTCCTCGGGCTGCCGACCGGCGGGGCGGGCGGCATCAGTCTGACCGGTGCGTGGCCGGCCGGAATCCCATCGGGCTTCACGATCTACTTCCAGCACTGGATCACCCCCGATCCGAACGGCAGTCCAACCGGCTTCGCCGCCAGCAACGGTCTCTCGGCGACGCAGCCGTAGCAGTGGCATGAACGGCCGCGGTGCTTGACCGTGGCAATGACCGCAGGGCGGCCGCTCGAGCGGGCGGCCGCCCGCATTGAGAAAGCGCGAACCTGGCATGGGTGCTCTCCGCAGGGCGACGATGAATCCGAACTCACGCGGCTCGCTGCTGGCGGCTGCGACACTGTCGCTGTCCCTGGCAACGGCCTGCTCCGACTCGGTTGCGGACGCGCCGCTCGCGGCATCTCGAGCGGAGTTGCTCGACCTCGCGTTCCGCACGGCGGCGGCGATTCCAGTCGAGCCGCACGTCAAGAGCCGCTCGCGCGCGCAGGACGCCGTGGTCGCGGCCTGCCTCGAGCTCGATCAGCCGCGGCGGGCGCTCGGCTACGTCGAGCACATCGACAACTGGCGGCGCGGCGCAGCGTACGCCGATCTCGCCTTCTACTGTGCGCAGCACGGTCGCGCCGGCGATGCGCCGCACTATCTCGATCTCGCCGGAAAGATCGCCGAGAGCCCCGAGTGCGATAGTCCGCAAGACTGGCGTCGGGATCGGATCAGGGTCAAGATCGCCGGGACGCTCGTCTGGCTCGGACAGATCGAGAAGGCGGCCGCGTTCGAGGTGGGCCTGGTGAATTCCGAGGTGGGCAAGGTGCAGGCGGTGAAGGCCATGCTCATCGACGCGGCTGCATTCGACGAGCAGATGGCCGAGCTCGAGCGCGTGGTGGCGACCGAGAACTTCGACCAGGTGCAGAATGCGCTCGCGACCTGCGCCCAGCTGTTCAACCGGTTCTATGATGATGCCGGGCGGCGCGCACGGGTGGAGCAAGCGATCCGCGCTTCGTGGACGAAGTCGAAGCTGCCGATCAGCGTGCGCTTCGACTCGCTGATCGAGCTGGCCGGGTTCGCGCTCGGTCACCACGACGCGGGCAAGGCGCTCGATCTCGCGCACGACGCCGAGCTCATGATCGCCGGTAGCAAGTGGCTGCCGGAGAATCAGATTCCGCTGATGGCCCGACTGGCCGGACTGCGCTGCCGCGCCGGTGACGCGGCCGCGGCGCGCCGCGAGGCGGATGCCGCGCTGCAGCTGTTCGACGCGAGCCGCGATCGGATCGTCGACATCGCCCGCGCCGGCGCGCTGCGGCCGGTGGCCGAGGCGTACCAGGTCATGGGCGACACCGCGGCCGCGCTCGCGGTGTACCGGCGCGCGGTCGAAGAGGGCGCCCGCAATCCCAACGCCCGGCCGCGGGCCGAGGACCTGTGCGCCACCTGCTGCTCGATGGCTCTCCTCGGGGTCGAGCCCGACGCTCGCCTGCACGCTCGCATGCTGCAGATTCACGGCGCACTGGGTCAGCCGTGGTGAAACGCAGACCGGTGGTCAGCCGGAGGTGGCTCGGTGGAATGGTGCTCGCAACTCTGCTCCCCTTCGGCGCCGTGGTGGCGGCGCAGCAGCAGCCGGGCTCGATCCGAGGTGGCGTGCGTGACCTCGACTTCGACGTGCCGCTGGGTGGGGTGCGCGTCACCATCGTCGAGACCGGCCAGAGCGTGGCCACGACCGAACAGGGACAGTTCGTGTTCGGCCAGGTGGCGCCGGGCAAGTACACGCTGGTGTTCGTGAAGGACGGCTTCGGCCGCCAGGTGCGCGGCGACGTGGTGGTGTCGGCGGGCCAGTTGACGGATGTGGACATGTCGATGGCGGGCGAATTCACCGAGCTGGACGAGCTCGTGGTACAGGACATCTTGCAGTTCGGCGCCGGCACGGATGCGGCGCTGCTCAAGCTGCGCCTCGAGAGTCCGGCGCTCATGGACTCGATCAGCGCCGACCTGATGAGCCGCGCGGGAGCCAGCGATGCGGCGAGCGCGCTGCGGCTGGTGCCCGGCGCGTCGGTGCAGAACGGCAAGTCCGGCAAGTCGGCGGTGATCCGCGGGCTGCCCGATCGGTACGTCAGCTCGCAGATGAACGGCGTCCGCCTGCCGTCGGCGGACGAGGACAAGCGCGCGGTCGAGCTCGACCAGTTTCCCGCGCCGGTGATCGAGAGCATCCAGGTCAGCAAGACGTTCACTCCGGACCAGCAGGGCGACGCTTCCGGCGGCGCCGTCAATCTGCGGCTGAAGAGCATTCCCGACGAGGGCATCTTCCAGTTCAAGAGCGAGATCAGCGCCAACTCCCAGGTGACCGGTCGGCGGGATTTTCTCACCTACGATGGCGGCGGCGTGAGCACGTGGGGCCGCGACGACGGCCACCGCGACCTGCAGCTCGACCACATCGGCACGAACTGGGACGGGGCCGTGGGCACGTCGCGATCAACCGCGCCCATCGACTACAAGTGGTCCGGCGCACTGGGTGGCAAGCAAGACCTGGACGACCACGTCAAGATCGGCGGCTTCGCGAGCTTCTTCTACGAGCGCGACAGCTCGTTCTACGACAACGGCATCGACGACTCGCGCTGGGTCGAGCACCCCGGCGAGCCGATGACGCCGCAGACCAACCAGGGGTCGCCCGAGCAGAAGGACTTCAAGACCGCTCTGTTCGATGTGACCCAGGGCACACAGTCGGTGCGCTGGGGCGGGCTCGGCTCGGTGGGGGTGGAGACCGAGAATCACTCGCTCGGCCTCACCTACCTGTACACGCGCATTGCCGAGGACAAGGCGACGCTGGCCGAGGACACGCGCGGCAAGGCCTACTTCTTCCCCGGTTATGACCCCAACGATCCAATGGGTCACGGCAACGAGCCCGAGAACCTGCTGGCGGCACCGTACCTGCGCCTCGAGACGCTCGAGTACACCGAGCGCACGACCGGCACGCTGCAGTTGAATGGCCGCCACAAGCTGGACATCGGCAGCTTCGGCCTCGATCACTTCCTCGATTTTCGCGCGCCCGAGCTGGACTGGACGATCGCCAACAGCTCGGCCACGTTGAATCAGCCGGACAAGCGACAGTTCGGCGCGCTGTGGCTGCCGGCGTCGTTCAACCGCGGTGCGCCGCCGTTCCTGCCGCCCTTCACCTCGCCGCCCGCCTGGTTTCCGTACAAGCCGGATGCCAATTTCACGCTCGGCAACCTGCAGCGCATCTTCAAGGACATCGATGAGCGCAGCAACCAGTACTGCGCCAACCTCAAGCTGCCGTTCGAGCAATGGAGCAACGACAAGGGTTATCTGAGATTCGGCTTGTTCCACGACCGCCTGCATCGCCAGTTCAACCAGGACACCTTCAGCAACTTCAACGACAACAGCTCGTTCGGCGGCACGTGGGATGAACCCTGGAGCGACACGTTTCCGTTCGAGGATCATCCGATCACGCCATCGCTGTTCGACGTGGACTACCGTGGCGATCAGCGCATTTCCGCCTGGTACGACATGCTGGACCTGCCGTTGACGTCGTTCCTGAGCGTGATCGGCGGCACGCGCGTGGAGTCGACCGAGATCGACATCGTCAACCTGCCGGAGGCGGGGGCGACGTGGTTTCCGCCCGGCGCATCCGAGGGCGTCAAGCTGAATCCCGGCGATGCCGACGTCTCGTTTCACCAGCACGACGTGCTGCCGTCGATCGGCCTCGAGGTGAAGCCGGTCGAGCCGCTGACCTTGCGCGGCTCCTACAGCGAGACCGTGGCGCGGCAGACGTTCAAGGAGCTCACGCCGATCCTGCAACAGGAGTTCCTGGGTGGGCCGATTTTCATCGGCAATCCCGAGCTGCGCATGAGCTCGCTCAAGAACTACGACGTCCGGCTCGACTACCACCCGTACCAGGGCAGCCTGCTGTCGGCCTCGTGGTTTCACAAGGACATCGAGGATCCGATCGAATACGTGCAGAAGCTCATCGCCTTCGATTTCACGACGGCAGTGAATTATCCGAAGGGCAAGCTGAGCGGCTGGGAGTTCGAGGCACGCAACGACCTCGGTCAAATCTGGGAGCCGCTCGATGGCCTGGCGCTCGGCGCCAATGCGACGTTCATCGACTCCGAGGTGACCCTGCCTGCCGACGAGGTCGCCACGTTCGATTCGCCCGGGATCCGGGCGCCGATGAAGACGCGCGACATGACCAACGCCCCGGACCACCTCTACAATCTGTATGCCAGCTACGACATCGCTCCGAGCGGGACGCAGGTGGCGGTGTTCTACACCGTGCAAGGCGACACGCTCATCGCCGGCGCCACCGAGTCGAACGGCCGGTTCGTGCCGAGCGTCTACGCGCGCGAGTTCGACACGTTGAACGTGAGCGTGACCCAGAGCCTGGGGAAGTATTTCAAGCTGCAGCTGCAGGCCAAGAACCTGACCAATCCAGACATCGAAACGGTCTACCGCTCCAAGTACATCGGCAGCGACGTGACCAGGACTTCGTTCAGCAGGGGGATCGAGTTCGCGATCAGCCTGGCCGTAGAATTCGATTCCTGAGGCCTCCAGGCGCAGGCATGAACAGGACGGTGCGTGTGAACCAGGAACCAGAGCTCAATCAGCGAGCAAGGCGGCACCGAAGCCGCGGCGCAGCATGCGCGATGCTGCTCTTGGCGGTCGCCGCCGGCGTGGTCCTTCCGGGTGCGACGGCGCCCGGCCAGGGCGCGGGCGGTGGCGGCGACCGCGCGGCGCCGCCGCCGCTCGAGGAGACGCGTGCGACCCTGGGCAAGTGGATCGAGACCCAGCAGGTCATTGCCAGGGAGCGCAAGGACTGGCAGCAGGGCAAGGAGATCCTGATCGGGCGCCTCGAGCTGGTGAAGCAAGAGGTCCTGACGCTCGAGGAGAAGATCGGCCAGGCGAAGGCCAGCGCTGCCGAGGCGACCAGGAAGCGCGACGAGCTGCTCGCCGAGAACCAGCAGCTCGAGGCCGCGGGCACACAGTTGACCGAGGCCGTGACGGCAATGGAACGTGAAGTGCGCCGGCTGTTGAAGGCGCTGCCGGAGCCGGTGCTGACCAAGCTGGAGCCGCTGATCCAGCGCCTGCCCGAGGATCCAGCCAAGACCCGCGCCTCGGCGGCCGAGCGGTTCCAGAACGTGCTCGGGATCTTGAACGAGCTGAACAAGGCAAACAACGAGATCAACGTCAGCTACGAGGTGCACACGCTCGCCGATGGCAAGCCCTCCGAGGTCAAGGCCGTCTACCTGGGTCTGGCGCAGGCGTACTACGTGAGCGCGCGCGGCGAGGCCGGCGTCGGCCGCCCCGCTGCCGACGGCTGGAAGTGGGAACCGGCCAACGCCATTGCCGACCAGGTGCTGCTGGTGCTCGAGATCCTTCAGGGCAAGCACTCTCCGGCGTTCGTTCCGCTGCCGGTGAAAATCCAATGAACACCAAGAAGACCGTGATCAGCACCCTCTGCATTCTCCGGCTCGCCGGCAGCGCCATGGCCCAGCAGCCGGCCGCCAGCGAGGCAGTCACTCAGCTGTCGCGCTCGGCCGAGCAGGAGCTCAAGAACAGCATCCAGGAGCTCAACCAGGTGCGCGAGCAGATCGCGACCGAGAAGCTGCCGCTCGCGCAGCAGCTGAGCGCGCTGGAAGAGCAGCTCACCCAGCTGCGGCGCGAGCATGAGCAGGTCACGCGCCTGGCCGATGCCGGCAATCTCGAGATCGCCACCATCAAGGCCGAGATGAAGGCGCGACAGGACGAGCTCGCCTACATCGGCAACTTGCTCGACGAGTATGCACGCACGTTCGAGTCGAAGGTGAACGTCAGCGAGTTCCAGCATTGCGGTGAAGCCATGGAAACCGCCAAGCAGGCGACGGAGAACAACACCTTGTCCATGCCGGAGAAGTTCAGCCGCCAGAATGCGTTCGTCGACATCTCGCTGAAGCGTCTGTTCGATGCCATCGGCGGCGCCCGCTTTGCCGGCGTTGCCGTGGATCCGCAGGGCACCGTGGCCGACGGTCAGTTCGCGCTCGTCGGGCCGGTGGCGCTGTTCCGCGCGAACTCCGGCGTCGCCGGCCTGGTCGTGCCGCAGTCGGGCTCGTCGAAACCGCTGATCCGTCCGCTCGAGGGTGCGATCCAGCTCGGCATGGCGGCGCTGGTGGAGAGCGGCGAGGGAACGCTGCCGCTCGATCCCTCGCGCGGCGGCGCGCTCAAGGCGCTGGTGCAGAAGACCAACCTCATCCACATCTTCGAGAAGGGCGGCCCGATCATGTGGCCGCTCCTGTTCGCGTCGATCCTCGCGCTCGGCACGGTGCTGGAGCGCCTGCTGTTCCTGTTCATCGAGCGGCTCAGGCGCGACCCGAAGGCAACGGAGGCGTTCTTCGCCGCAGTGGCCCAGGGCGACATCGAGGCTGCGATCGGCATCGGCAAGGCATCGAAGTTCTACATCGTGCGCGCTCTGGGGTATGCGCTGTCGCACCGCGAGACTTCGCTCGCCAGCGCGCTGCTCTACTCCCAGGCGCAGGAGCTGAAGCGCTTCCAGCGCGGCATCCCGGTCCTGGACACGGTGATCACGCTCGCGCCGCTGCTCGGTCTGCTCGGCACGGTGACCGGCATGATGGGATCGTTCTCGCTGATCGGCGGCGAGCTCAGCGCGCCCGGCGCGATCACCGGCGGCATCGCCGAGGCGCTGATCGCCACGGCATTCGGGCTGGGCATCGCCATCACGGCGCTGATCCCGTTCAACTTCCTCAACGCGCGCACGGATCAGGCGCGGCACGAGCTCGAATCGGCATCCACCCAGCTCGAGCTGCTGGTGCCGCAGCGCACCAACCATGCGGTGCCGGTGCCGGCCGGCAACGTGGCGCCGCCGGTGCTCGTCCGTGAAGCGCGCGGTCGCGCGGATGGCTTGCGCTCGCGTCAGGATCCCGAGCGGCGGCAGCGCGAGATCCGGCGGCGGCGCGATCTCCTCGAGCAGCAGATGGCCGAGCTCAAGTCGAAGCTCGACGAGCAAGAGCTGCAGATGCAGGACCTGGCGGACCAGGAGCGCGGCGCTCGGGAATCCATGGTGCGCGACCAGCCCAGGGAGGAGTGAACATGCACGGATCATCCGGCGGCGGCGGGCGCAAGCGCGCGCGCATCGAGATCATCCCGCTGATCGACATCATCTTCTTCCTGCTGGCGACGTTCATCATGGTGTCGCTGTCGATGACCAAGAACCAGGGCGTGCAGGTGGCGCTGCCGACCGCCGGCAGCGCCGCCTCGCTGGGCGATCAGCAGGAGATGGAGAAGGCGGTCACGCTCAGCGTCACCGACAAGGGCGACGTCTTTTACAACAAGGAGAAGATCACGCTCGCGCAGCTGCCGCTCAAGCTGCAGACGCTCAAGTCCACCGCCAAGGAGCCCAAGGTCATCATCAACAGCGACGCCAATGCCGACTTCAAGCACGTGGTCTCGGTGCTCGACGAGGTTCGCAAGATCGGCATCGCCAGGGTCGGGATCAACACGGACAAGAAATGAAGCTCGGCTGGCCGCTCGGCATCGTCTGCGCCCTCTTGCTGCACGCAGGGATCCTGCTGTTCGGCGGACTGTTGTTCCGCGGCGACCGCAAGGACAAGGGCACGCTGCAGCAGGTGGACTTGCTCAGCGAGCGCGACGCCAAGGCCGAGAAGAAGGCGGAGCCGAAGGAACCGCCCGCTGCGCAGCACGAGCTGAGGCCGAGACCGAACCAGCGCCGGACGCGGCCGAGATCATCGCCAAGCTCGAGCTGGCGCCGGCTGTCGACGCGCCCGCGCTCGAGGCAGCGAGCCGAGCGCGATCGAGCGCGTCGACGGCCAGGGCGGCAGCAAGGACTTCGCCGGCGCGCTCAGCTTTGCGTCGGGCGGCCGCATCGGCGGCAGCGGCAAGGCCGGCGTGCTGGACGAGAAGCTCGAGAACGCCTTCAGCCTGGCCGAGCTCGACCAGAAGCCGCGGCCGATCTTCCAGACCGAGCCCAGCTACTCCAAGCCGAGATGCGCGGCAAGAAGCTCGAAGGCGTGGCTGGCGTCATCTTCGTCCTTGACCTCGTCCGGCAAGGTCACCAGCCCGCGCGCGGAGAAGTCGAATCATCCCGCGTTCGAGAAGCCGGCGCTCGATGCGGTCAGGCAATGGAAGTTCGAGCCGGCGATCAAGGGCGGCCAGCGCGTGGGCTGCAAGATGCGTGTGTCACGATCCGTTTTCAACCGAGTTGACGACCATGAACCGAGACGCTTCGCAACCCAGTTGCAATTGCAGAGTCGCCAGAGCCATGATGCTGCTGTCCTGGCTGCTGCTGCCGCTCGCCGAGCCGAGTCGCGCCGGCGATCAGAGCGACCTCGACGCGATCTGGAACGACCCGTTCTTCAAGCAGCAGTTCATCGGCAGCTACGGCATCACCGAAATCGAGCCGCGGGTGACGCCGGACGAGGTCGCGATCCTCGAGAAGCTCCGGCCGCTGATGGCGAGCGATCTGCCCGGCGCCGAGGACGCGCTCCGGCGGCAGCTGCGGCCGGATTGTTCCGCAACTCCTGACTTCTACCCTGGCTGGCATTCAGTTCCAGCAGGACAAGCTGGCCGAAGCGCTCGCCAATTATGGGCAAGGCCGTGGCGAAGTTTCCCAGCTTCCGCCGCGCCTGGCGCAACCTCGGCCGATCGGCGTGCGCACGGCCAAGTACGATGCAGCCAGTCGATGCCTTCACGCGGATGATCGAGCTGGGCGGCGGCGACGCGTACGCGTACGGCCTGCTCGGGTTCGCCTACACCGCCAAGACTATCAGCCAGCGGAAGCGGCGTATCGCAATGCCCTGCTGCTGCAGCCCGACAATACCGAATGGCGGCTCGGGCTCACCCGCTGTGTCCTGAAGCAGGAGAAATTCGAGACGCGGCCGCCTTGCTGGACGTGCTCATCGCCCGCTACCCGGACAAGGCGGATTTCTGGTTGCTGCAGACGCACAGCTTCCTCGGCATGAAGCAGCCGCTCAAGGCGCCAGGAACCTCGAGGCGGTGGACTGGCTGGGCAAGGCGACCGTGGACAGCCTGCACACTCTCGGCGACATCTACGTGAGCGAGAATCTGATGGATCTCGCCGCGCGCGCCTACGAGCGCGCCATCGACGTCGATGCGCGGCAGCCCTCGCCCGGCCGCTGCGAGCCGCGGAGATTGCTGGCCGCGCGCGGCGCAACCGCACCCGCGCGCCAGGTCGCGGCGCACATCCGTCGCGCCTGGGGCGAGCAGCTGGAGGAGGCTGATCGCCGGCGGCTGCTCAAGCTCGAGGCGCGGCTCAGCATGGCCGATGGCAGCGGCAGCGCCGACACCGCGAGCGTGCTGGAAGAGATCGTCAAGCTCGACCCGCTCGACGGCGAGGCGTTGCTGTTGCTGGGCCAGCACTACTCCCGGCAGAACGAGCCCGACCGAGCGATCCTGTACTACGAGCGCGCCGAGAGCCTGGCCGCGTTCGAGGTCAACGCCAGGATCCGTCATGCGCAGGTGCTCGTGGGCAGGGCTGCGCGGACAGCAGGTGCTGCTCTTGCGCCGCGCGCAGGAGATCAAACCGCGCGACGACATCGCGCGCTACCTGGAGCAAGTCGAGCGCATCGCGCCGCGCAGCTGGCCGCGCACTGATCCAAGAGGAAAAGAACACAATGGCCACACGGTGTGGTGGCGTGGTCGCGTTGCTGGTCGCCGCGCTCGGGCTCGTGCTTTATTCATCGGCCGGATACCCTGGGCAGAGCCCGGGCGGCGATCTCGCCGATGGTGTACGACAGCGTGCGCGGGGTCGTGGTCCTGTTCGGCAGCAAGGACGGCAGCAAGGACGGCGAGACCATGGACGGCAGCAATTCGACGCTGCGCGCCCACCACCGGCCTCTCCGCCGCGCGAGGGCCACGCGATGGCGTATGACAGCGCGCGCGGCGTGACCGTGCTGTTCGGCGGCTTCGAGGGCGGCGGCACGCCGCTCGCAGGCACGTGGGAGTGGGACGGCCGCGGACGCGGCGCACCAAGCGCGCGACCCCTGACCGTCGCCGCGCTACGGCCATGCGATGGCGTATGACAGCAAGCGCGCGGTCACGGTGCTGTTCGGCGGCTTCGATGGCGGTCGCAATGCCGAGACCTGGGAATGGACGGGAACACCTGCGCTGCGACCCGCCATCGCCCGCGCCGCGCGAGGCGCACGCGATGGCGTACGACAGCGCGCGCGGCGTCACGGTCCCGTTCGGCGGCTACAGCAGCGCCGCCAACGGCGAGACCTGGGAGTGGAACGGTACATCTGGACTCCAGCCCGCCATCACCGGCACCGTGCCCCGGCCGCGCTACAAGCATGCGATGGCGTACGACAGTGCGCGCGGCGTCACCGTGCTGTTCGGCGGCTACGACTCGGGCGGCTTCGACGGCGAGACCTGGGAGTGGGACGGCCGCCTGCGCACCTGACCAGGCGCGCACCGGTGGGGGGACCCAGCCTGACCCGCGCCACGGTCCCGCGCCACGCTTCGGTCACGCCATGGCCTACGACAGCGCGCGCGGCACGACCGTGGCGCTGGCGGACTGCCCGCCGAGGGCTTCGACGGCCAGGACCCTGGAGTGGACGGCAGCACCTGGACGCGACAGGCCACCAGCACGCCGACGGCGCGCGCCGGCCACGCGATGGCGTACGACAGCGGCCGCGGCGTGACCGTGCTGTTCGGCGGCTACGACGCCGCTCACGACGCCGAGACCTGGGAGGGGACGGCAGCACCTGGACGCGGCGTGTCACCACGCTGGAGGCCTGCGCCGCGCGCCGGCCATGCGATGGCCTATGACGATGCGCGCGGCGTCACGGTCCTCTTCGGCGGCTACGACGGCGACTATCTCGCCGACACCTGGGAATGGACGGCCACGCCTGGACGCGGCGGTCGCGCCTGGGCGACTATGACCGCCGGCGCGCGCCTGGCACGCTGCGTGGCGTACGACAGTGCGTCACGCCACGGTCGTGTTCGGCGGCAGCGACGCCGCGCGGATGACGGCGACACGGGAATGGGATGGCAATGCGGACGCAGCGCGCGGTGAGCGGCCGTCGCCGCGCAGCAAGCACGCGATGGTCTACGATAGTGTGCGCGGCGTCAGGGTGGTTCGGGATACATCACGGGCTGTGGATACCCGAGCTTCGAGGGTGGCGACGGTGGACCAGGCGCTTTCACCGATGCGTACAGCCTCGCCGTTCTCGTCGGTCCGATCCAGACCGTGGGCGGGCCCGGCGGCAAGGGGACGCCGCCTGGCAATCCTGGACCACCCACGGTCGGCAACGTGACGGTCGAGGGCGAGCCGTGGCCGTCCCTGACCATCGAGGGCAGCGGTGCCATCGCCGCACCGCTGACGCTACACGTGAAGGCTCAAGCGGGCGACCGGGTGCTGATGCTCGCCGCCGATCGCTTCGACAAGCGGATCGTCGCCGGCATCGGCGGCTTTCCTCTGTTCGCGGTGCCGGGAGGCACGTTCTTCTTCGTCGTGCCCGTGGGCACGATCGGTCCGACCGGTCAGCTGGACATCACGCTCAACATCCCTGACAACCCCGCCGCGATCGGGCAGGTCGGAGTGTTCCAGGCGCTGGCGACGCCTTCCTCGGGAGGTACGCCCATGCTGAGCAACATGGTGGTGGAGATCCTGCGCGACAAGTGATCGGGCGAAGAGCCCAACCGTGACATGAAAACCAGATTCCTTCTTCTCGCGGTCATTCTTGCTGCGACGTTCGCAACGGCGTCGGCGAAGACCTGGATCGTGGCGGGCGATGGCTCCGGCGATTACCGGAAGATCCAGGAGGCGATCGACGCGGCGAGCAGCGGCGACCTGATCATCATCCGGCCGGGCTACTATCGGCAGCACTTCAAGGTAGAGTACAAGGAGCTCACGCTGGTGGGCTCCGGCATGGGCGTGACGGTCGTCGACAACGACGGCTACAGTGGTGGATCCGTCGCGAGCATTCATTACATACCCTCTGGCGGACGTGTCGTCGTGGGTCACATGACGCTGCGATCCTGGGATTGTTTGACCATTGGAGGTGCCTCGGCTCAAGAGGGCGCCATCGTCTCGCAGGTCGAGCTGCGCCGGGCGCCCAATGGCGGGTTCCCAGGAAACACCATTTTTGTCGGCGGGATTCGCGCGGCCTGCTGCCGCTGCCCCTTGGTCAACGAGTTTGCTGACGACGATCCCACCGTGCAGCGCCCTCACGGGATCGATTTCTCAAACGCCATCGTCGCCCTCACCCAGGGTGCGTACGTGGGCCTCAAGGGTGAAGACGGCGGCAGCGGCTATCCTCCCAGGCAGGGCGGCGGTGGGGTGTATTGCGAGAACACCGATCTCTATCTCGCCGACGTGGGCGGCACGGGTGGGCTGGGTGGTCCGGCGTGGCTCGGCGGGGTCTATTGCGACCTCTACTGGCCCGCGCAGTTGGGCGGCCCAGGCCTCGAGGCAGTGCAGACATCGGTCGTGATCGCCGCGGCGTCCGATCCGCTCACCTACCTGGGCGGCAAGGGTGGTTCGGGATACATCACGGGCTGTGGGTACCCGAGCTTCGAGGGTGGCGACGGTGGACCGGGCGCTTTCACCGATGCGTACAGCCTCGCCGTTCTTCGGTCCGATCCAGACGGGCGGGCCCGGCGGAGGGGACGCCGCCGGCAATCTGACCCACGGCGGCAACGGATCGAGGGCGCGGCTCCCTGACCATCGAGGGCAGGGCGTTATCACCGCTGACGCTACGAAGGCCGCGGCACCGGGTGCTGATGCTCGCCGCCGACGCTTCGACAAGGATCGTCGCCGGCATCGGCGGCTTTCCCGGTGCCGGAGGCACGTTTTCCCGCCTGTGGGCACGATCGGTCCGACCGGTCAGTGGACATCACGCTCAACATCCCCGACAACCCCGCCGCGATCGGGCAGGTCGGAGTGTTCCAGGCGCTGGCGACGCTCGAGGTACGCCCATGCTGAGCCGTGGTGGAGATCCTGCGCGACAGGATCGGCGAAGACCAAGCGTGACATGAAACCAAACTCCTCTTCTCGCGGTCATTCTCGCGACGTTCGACGGCGTCGGCGAAGACCTGATCGTGGCGGGCGATGGCTCCGGCGATTACAGGAAGATCCAGGAAGCGATCGACGCGGCGAGCAGCGGCGACCATCATCATCCGGCCGGGCTACATCGGCAGCATCAAGGTGGAGTACAAGGAGCTCACGCTGGTGGGCTCCGGATCGGCGTGACGGTCGTCGACAACGACGGCTACAGCGGTGGATCCGTGGCGAGCATTATTACATACCCGCTGGCGGACGTGTCGTCGTGGGTCACATGACGCTGCGATCCTGGTCTTGTCGACCATCGGTGCTGCATCGTTCAAGAAGGCACCGTCGTCTCGCAGGTCGAGCTGCGCCGGGCGCCCAACGGTGGGTTCCCAGGAAGCAGCCTAGGTGTCTTTGGATTCGCGCTGTGTTGCCGGTGCCCCTGGTCAACGAGTTTGCTGATGACGATCCCACCGTGCAGCGGCCGCACGGGATCGGTTTCTAATGCGATCGTCGCCATCACCCAGGGCGTACGTCGGCCTCAAGGGCGAAGACGGCGGCAGCGGCTATCCTCCCAGGCAGGGCGGCGGGGTACGGCAGAACACCGACTCTATCTCGCCGACGTGGGCGGCACGGGTGGGCTGGGTGGTCCGCGTGGCTCGGCGGGTCTACGACTCTACTGGCCCGCGCAGGGCGGTCCAGGCCTCGAGGCAGTGCAGACATCGGTCGACGCCGCGCGTCCGATCCGCTCACCTACCTGGGCGGCAAGGGTGGTTCGGGATACATCACGGGCTGTGGATACCCGAGCTTCGAGGGTGGCGACGGTGGACCAGGCGCTTCACCGATGCGCAGCCGCGCCGTTCTCGTCGGTCCGATCCAGACCGTGGGCGGTCCCGGTGGCAAGGGCACGCCGCCTGGCAATCCTGGACCACCCACGGTCGGCAACGTGACGGTCGAGGGCGAGCCGTGGCCGTCCCTGACCATCGAGGGCAGCGGCGCCATCGCCGCGCCGCTCACCCTGCACGTGAAGGCTCAAGCGGGCGACCGGGTGCTGATGCTCGCCGCCGATCGCTTCGACAAGCGGATCGTCGCCGGCATCGGCGGCTTTCCTCTGTTCGCGGTGCCGGGAGGCACGTTCTTCTTCGTCGTGCCCGTGGGCACGATCGGTCCGACCGGTCAGCTGGACATCACGCTCAACATCCCTGACAACCCCGCCGCGATCGGGCAGGTCGGAGTGTTCCAGGCGCTGGCGACGCCTTCCTCGGGAGGTTCGCCCATGCTGAGCAACATGGTGGTGGAGATCCTGCGCGACAAGTGATCCGGCGAAGAACCTCGGGTGGGACGCGGCAAGCAAGTCTCCCTCGCTCCTCGCTGTGGAGGAGCTCCTCGATCAGCGCTCACGCCCGTCAGCCCGCGGCGCTGATACTTGAACCGCGCCACCAGGCGCCCCAGATCGGTCGCCTTGCGGGCCACCAGCTCGGCCGCGCTCAGCGCTTCCTTGGTGCCGCTCAAGGTGCTCTGCGCGACGCTCGCCACACCGGTGACGCTGCGCGAGATCTCGCTCGTGCCGCTGGCGACCTCGGAGACATTGCGTTCCATCTCCGCGGTGGTGGCACTCTGCTCTTCCACGGCCGATGCGATCGTTCCCTGCAGGGCGTTGATCTGGCCGACGATCTCCCGGAACTCGGCGATCGCCACCACCGCGCCGCGGCTGTCGCTCTGGATCGTCTCGACCATGCGGATGATCTCTTCGGTCGCCTTGTGGGTCTCGTTGGCGAGCGCCTTGACCTCCTGCGCGACCACGGCGAAACCCTTGCCCACCTCGCCGGCGCGCGCCGCCTCGATGGTCGCGTTGAGTGCGAGCAGGTTGGTCTGCTCGGCGATGCTGGTGATCACCTTGATCACCTTGCCGATCTCGGCGCTGCTGTCGCCCAGCTTGGCCACGGTGGCATTGGTGCTCTCTGCCACCCTCACGGCCCTGGTCGCGACCTGCGCGGCGCCCGAAGCGCTCTTCGCGATCTCCTTGATGCTGAGGCTCATCTCCTCGGTGCCGCTCGCTACCGACGTCACGTTCTTGCTGATCTCCTCGACCGCGGCCGACGCGACGTTGGCCTGGCCGGCGGTCTGCTCCGCATCCGTGCCCATGCGACGGTGCACGGTGCTGAGCGTGTGCGATGCATGCGCCAGCTCGCCCGCGCTCTCGCTGATCGAGGCGATGCTCTGGCGCAGATCGCCGAGCAGCCGTCCCAGGCCGTCGCCCATCTGACCGATGGCGTCGTCGCCGGTGATCGTCACCTCCTGCGTGAGATCGCCCCTGGCCGCGCAACCGACGATCGCGAGCAGCGCGTCGACCTTGTGTCGCAGCTCCTCGGCCTGGCAGCGCTCGCGTTCGTGTGCTTCACGCTCGCCGCTGCGGGCCTGCTCCGCGCGCGCTTGCGCCGCCTCGAGCTTGCGTTCGGCGAGCACCTTGTCGGTGACCACCTCGAAGGTGATCATCGGCCCGAGGAACGCGCGCTCCTGGTCGTGCACTGCGGCAGCGAGCAGCTCGATGAACTCTGGCCCGATCTGGAACTGGAATCGCTTCGGCAGCTGCTCGGGGCTGGCGAGGGTCTGCAGGAACGCGTCGCCGCGACCGAACACGTCGACCAGCTTGCCGACCGGCTCCTTCGGATCGCCTGCCAGGTGCGGTGCGAGGCGCTCGAGCGTGGCGCGCGCGGACGCATTCAGGTACCTGAGCTTCAGGTCGCAGCCGGCGTACAGCACGCAGAACGGCGCGTTCTCCACCATCGACATGACCCGGTGCAGCTCGCGTTCGCCCTCCTTGCGCTGGGCGAGCGTGTCGATCATGCAGTCGAGCGCCCGCGCCATCTGCCCCACCTCATCGCCGCAGGTCTCGTTGGTGCGCAGCTCGAGGTTGCCCGCCGCCACCGCTTCGGTGGCGGCCGCGGTGCGCCGCAGCCGCCGCGCCACGTTGCGGATCAGGAGCCAGACGCACACCATGACGGCGAGCACGCTGGCGCCGAGCAGCAGGGTCGCCTTCGAGATCGCGCGCTCGCTGCGCTCGAGCGCGCCGCTGATCGGTGCCGTCACCTCGAGCACGCCGCGCACATCACCCAGCCGCCAGCTCGTCCTCGGGCTTTGCGGGTGGCGGTTGTGGCAGTCCACGCACGACTGGGCCGTCATCCTGTCCGCCACCGCGACCCGCACCTGGGTCACGCCGTCCGGATTCTCCGTGGCGACGTAGGTGCCGTCCGGATGCGCCGCGAGATAGTCGATGGCGCTGCGTGCGAACGGATCGAGCACGCGCTGGCTGCGGTTCGGGAACGGAAAGTCGCTGTACAGGCGCAGCCGGATGCCTTCCTCGCCCTGCGTGAACTTCTCGCTCAGGTCGTTGATCATGGTCGCCGGCAGCGGGATCGTGTCGCTGCGGCCCGCGTGGTCGTGCGAGATCTTGAGCTGCGAGCCGTTCGCCACCTTCTGCACCACGTTCTCGGAGTAGTAGGCGCGCAGCGTCCGGTACTGATGGATGACGTTGCGAGCGAAGCCAATGCTCTGCTCCACCGTGTTCTCTCTGGCCGCCGCGCGCAGATGGCGAATCGCGAGCCCGGTGCCGAGCAGCAGGATCCCGAGCACCGGCAACGCGATCTTGGTGCCGATCGATCGATCGCGAAGCCAGCGTGACAGGCGATTGCCGTACATGGCGTGGTCCAGCGCAGCTGCTTGCCAGAGTCGAGAGCCCGATACGTTCTCGTTCTATCGAAACCGCGCCGCCCTGACCTCAAGCGACGAACTCGAGCCGGTGCGGCGTTCACGAACTGCGACGCACGGCGCGGTGTTCCGTGCCTTGAACGCCGGCGGCGATGTGCGAGCCACCGCAAGGTCTCGTCCAGCACTTCCTCGGTGCACCACCGCGCCAGGTCAGGTCCAGCCGTCGACGAGCGTGCACGGTCTGGTAAGCTCATGCACCGGTTCTCCGCCAGCGAGGCTTCATGGCAAGATCCACCAACGCAATGATCGATCGCGCCGTCGATGCGGCCGAAGACCTGATGCTGCGCCAGGACAAGGTGTGGTCGAAGTTCAGCAACGACAAGGTCGACATCGGCGAGGCTTTGGCGCGCGTGCTGCGCCGGCTGCACGCGGCGCTGCCGGTGACGCGGCCGTTGCGCGCCCTGTCGATCGGCTCGAGCAACGAGCCGCAGTTCCGCATCCTGCAAGCGTTCTGCCAGGGCGGCCTGCACTTGATGGACATCGAGCCCGAGGCGCTGGCAGCCGTCGCCGAGCGGGTCGCGCGGCAGCGCACGCGCAACGTGCACACCATCGCTGTCGACTACACGCGCGTGCTGCTCGACGGCGCGCGCGCGGCGCGCTTCCGCGCTCGCACGCTCGGCGGCAAGCGGGTCGAGCTGATCACGCTGCACCACTCGATGTACTACTGTCGCGAAGCATCCTGGCGGGCGCTGATCGCCAACCTGTGCACCGAGCTGCTGGCGCGGCGCGGCGCCATCCATGCCGTGCTGATGGCCGCGCGCAGCGACAACCGCGACAGCACCACGTGGCTCTACAATCACTTCGCCGGCGAGTTCTGCGGCCACCACAACACCCAGGACCTGCGCGTGCTCGCACGCCAGCTGCGCAGCGACCCTCGACTCGCGAGCGTGCGCGTGGGGCTGCGCACCAGCGTCGTGCAGTTCGCCGTGCCCGACTTCGATGCGTTGATGGCGGTGGTGTGGATGATCCTGCTCTACCCGCAGGTGCACGACTACACGCGCGCGCAGCGGCTCACGGTCGCGCGCCACGTGCACCGGCGCTTCTTCCGCGCCGCACGCCCGCTGGTGCAGGAGCAAGACCACCTCGTCATCTACCGCGGCGTTTGAGCGGCGTGCTCAGAGCGCGATCGCCAGGCTCAAGTAGGGCCCGCGCGCCACGAAGTCCGCGTCGTTCGTGCCTTCCTTGAAGTCGAACATCATCCAGCGGTAGCCAAGGTCGAGCTCGACGCGCTCGCCGAGC
This sequence comes from Planctomycetota bacterium, assembly GCA_046349655.1. Lineage (GTDB taxonomy): Bacteria > Planctomycetota > B15-G4 > B15-G4 > JAXMBY01 > JAXMBY01. The sequence goes on along the minus strand of JAXMBY010000049.1, from coordinate 23,016 downwards.
AGCAGGCCGGCGTAGCCGGTCAGGTCGATCATCTGCCGGTCCGGCCCCAGCGTGCCCAGCATCGCGCTCGCTCCCAGCTTGAACGCATCCCAGCGACCTTCGGCCGCTGCCGCCATGGTCGGCACCACCTGAGTGACCGTGCGCGAGCCGCCGTCGATGCTGCCCTCCACGTGGCTGAAGAACTGCCAGTAGTAGAGACCGCCGCCCGCGCGCAGGTCGAGGTGCTCGCTGCTGCTCAGCAGATAGTCGTAGGACAGTTCGTAGAAGTTGACGTCGACGTGGCTGAACACGCGTTCCCCGGGCTGATACGTGATCCCGTGATAGACGAACGGCTCGTCGACGATGGCGCTGCCGCGATAGCGCATCGGCTCGTAATGCACCCGGACGCGGTGGCGCTGCCACGCGAAGTCGAGCCCGAGCTGCCACGCGCTCGCCGGGCCGAGCTCCGCATCGTCGTGCACGTCGATGTCCGTGCCGCTGAAATCGATGCTCCCCTTGGTGATGCGCATGGTCCCGAACAGCTGCGGCCGCCAGTACGTGAACTGCGGAGTGATGCGCAGTGCCGCGGAGTTTCCGTCGTCCGATGCCGCCGCTGCGAGTGCTGGCGGCTGCAAGAACAGGGTCGAGATCATGGCGCAGAGTGCGGGCAGCGAGCGAGTCATGATCCGGTCGGACCTCCCGTGGCAAGGCGTTCTCGTGATCTGGGCGAGCGTGATTGCTTCCCGTGCAATCTTGCATCGGAAGCAAGCGAAAGGCCAAGGCGCCGAAGCGGGAACATCACACGGGCTCATGGCGACCGCCACTGGCGTGGAACTGTCGTTGCGCTGCGACGGTCGAATGCTGGTGGAGGACGAATGGATCGACATCTCGACAGGGTGAAGCTGCTCGACCTATCCGGTCGCGACATCGGGTTGCTGCCGATCGACTTCTCCGGCAATGTCGTGCGGATCTGCGTCCCGGACGGAAGGCACGAGCTGTCCCTGGCGAGCGTGCCTGGGATCGAGCCGGTCATCGTCGATGTGGTGAGGGACAGGCTCGCTCCCGTCACGTTCGACCCGCCGGCGGGAACGGAGACATCCTGGCGAAGCAGGTGAGCCGAGCGTGAGAGAATCGGTCGCAGAACGCGACGACACGCCGACTGCGGGGACGAGCAATTCCTACACGCGCCCCTCCCGCCCGTGTGCCGCATCCGCCACGTGCTCGAGCTTGCCCAAGCGCCGACTCTGGTCGCGCTGCGCCGCCGGTTTGGCATACGGATCGCAGCTCTGCGCTCTGTGGCCGCGCCCCTGCGACACGCGCCGGCACGCGCCCGGCTCGACCGTCGCGGCGATCGGCCGCCTTGCGGAACAAAGGAGACCGGCGATGTCCGTGAAGCAAACCGTTGAGAAAGCTCGGCAGGCGAAGCGTCGAGGCAGAGCGGCCAGCACCCAGGCGGGAGAGTTCGTGCGCGAGGAGATCCACCACGTTCGCACCGGCAAGCACGGCGCGCGCTCGACCAGGCAAGCCATCGCGATTGGTCTTGCCAAGGCACGCCGATCGGGAGTGCGGCTGCGCCCGCCGGCGCCAGGCACGACCTCGGAGCGCACGCGGCGCAGCGCGCAGCGAGCGTACCGGCGTGGTCGCGGCGCGCCGCTGGCGCGGAAGCGGTCCCTGCGGCGGTCGCGCTCGATCAAGCGCGCGTTGAAGCGTGAGCGTCACGTCGCCGCGTCGCGGCCGGCACTGTCGCGCCAGGCGCACGCCGCGGCGATGCGGCGCAGTGCCGCGCAGCGCTCGGCAGCCGCGCGTCGGGCCGCGCGCACGAAGGGACCAGCAGCCCGCAGGGCTGCGGCACGCAAGGCGGCCCGCACGCGCGCGCGAGCTGCCAGGTAGTGCGCGGCCCGCCAGGCCCGATCGTCGGTGAATCGCTCGCACCGGCCTTGCCCGGCGGCGCCGCTGCGGTTCGATCCGCACGCCACGCTTGCTCGATTCAGCCCACAACCGGGCAACGCGCTTTGCGCGCCATTCACCGCCCGAGCATGAGCTAAGCTGTTGCGCGTGGAGCTTCGCATGGAGAAGTGCGGACGCGTCGGCGTCGTTTCCCGACAGCGGGCAGCCCCGTCACATCCGCCGTCAGCTCGGCTCTGCAAGATCGGTCGTGGCAACGATCATCACGACGGCAGTCATCCTGGGAGTCGACCAGTGAAGAGCGCAGCGATCGTGGCGCTGGCGTTGACGGTTGCCGTCGATCTGCCCGGCTGCGCGAGGTCGGACCAGGCCGCCAGCACGATGACGGTCGCGGCCGCGGCGTCGCTGCGCGACCTGCTCGAGCGGACCGCGCCGCTGTTCGAGGCGGCGCATCCAGGAACTCACCTGGCCTTCTCGTTCGAGGCCTCGTCCACGCTGTCGCGGCAGATCGAATCGGGCGGCGAGTACCAGGTGTTCCTCTCCGCCGACCGCGACAACGTCGACCGCGTGGCAAGCTTGACCGAGGCCAGAGCCACCACGGCGATCCTGTCCAACACGCTGGTGCTGGTCGGGCGTGAAGGGCTCACGGCCAAAGTCGCGTCGCCGGCCGACCTCAAGTCCACTGCCGGCAGGATCGCGCTCGCGGGCGCCAAGGTTCCGGTCGGCAGGTACGCGCGCGCCTACTTGACCGAGAAGCACCTGCTGCAGGAGCTCGAGCCGAGGATCGTCACTGCCGACGACGTGCGCATGTCGCTCGCCATGGTGGAGGCTGGCAGCACGGACTTCGCGTTCGTCTACCTGACCGATGCCAGGAGCGCGCAGCGGTGCAGGTTGCTGTGGACCGCGGCGCGCGAGGACGACCCGGGCATCGTGTACGTGGGCACGCTGATCACGAGCTTCAAGACACGCCTGGCAGAGGACTACCTGCACTGGCTGCGTGGCGCCGAGTTCCTGGAGGTGGCGCAGCGCATGGGCTTCTTGCCGCCGCCGGGGGAATAGGGCCGACCGCTAGCGCGTCTGGTCCAGCTCGCGCTTGAGCCAGGTGCGCGCGAACTCCCAGTCGCGCTTCACGGTTGCCGAGGAGACGCCGAGCACCTCCGAGGTCTGCTCGATCGTCAGGCCGGCGAAGTAGCGCAGCTCGATGACGCGCGCCTTCTGCGCGTGCTGGCCGTTCTGCTCGAAACGCGTGAGCGCGCCGTTCAGGGCCTCGAGATCGGCGAGGAACTGGTCGGTCCATGGGTCTGGTGCGGTGCCGTCGCCGAACACGCGTTCGCTGCGGGCGCCGGCCACGCTCGCGTCGCGCACGCGCCGCCGGCGTGCCTCGTCGATCAGGATGCGGCGCATGGCGCTCGCCGCAGCACGGAAGAACTGGCCGTGATTCTTGAACGGCTCCGCCTGGGTGCGTACCAGGCGCAGGTAGGCTTCGTTCACCAGGGCCGTGGTCTGCAGCAGGTTGCCGGCGCGCTCCTTCGCCATGGCATGACGCGCCAGAACGTGCAGCTCTCGATACACGCGCGCGAGCAGGCGATCCCAGGCGTCGGCTTCGCCGGCCTGGACCGCGGCGAGCAGCTGGGTGACCGGGAGATCGTCGTTCTTCTGGTTCATCGCCCGGCGCTCCCGATCGGGTTGCGCTCCAGCTCGCGCAGCTCGCGCTCGAGCGATTCGGCGCGCTCGTCGTCGTGCCGGCTGCGATGGATGCGCACCAGCAGCGCCAGCACTCGCTGCATGCGGTCGCGGCGATCGGGCTCGACCGTGCGCAACTCGTGCTCGGCCGCGATCAGCTGGGTCTCCGCGTCGTCGAGCCGCGCGTCGGCGAGCAGGCATTGCGCGAACGTGAGGCGCGTGGCGCTGGTCGGGATGCCGCCTGCCTCCGCCCCGTCGATCGCCTCGAGGAACAGTTCGTCGGCCTCCTCTCGCTTGCCGAGGTCGTGCAGGACGCGCGCCAGGTTGCCGATCGAGATGATCACGTGCGGATGCGAGTCGCCGAGCGTCTCGCGCTGCCGCTTCAGGATCTCGCGGTCGAGCGTCTCTGCTTCGGCAAGCTCGTGCAGGTCGTCGAGCGTGAGCGCAAGGTGGTTCATGGTGGCAAGCGTGTCGCGGTGGCTCGCGCCCAGCACGCGCTTCTGCACCGCGACCACGTGGCGCTGCAGCTCGGCGGCCTCGACGAGCTTGCTCCTTGAGAGTGCGCGCGCGAGCACGCACTGACGGTGAGCGTCACCTTGTGCTGGTCGCCGGCGGCGCGCCGCTGGATCGAGAGCAGCGGGCGCAGGATTTCCTCGGCGGCCGGCGCGCGCCCGGTGAGGCTGAGCAGATCGGCGTAGGCGCTGGTTGCCTCGACGCTCAGGTGGTCGCCGCCGAGCAGCCGGACGCGAGCCTCCTTGACCCGCGCCAGGAAAGGCTCGGCGTCGCGCAGCGCCCTTCTCCTGCAGCACCAGACCGAGCCATTGCTCGGTCTCGAGCGTCCGATCGTGGTCGTCGCCCAGGGTTTGCCGGAAACCGGTCCAGGCGGTGCGCAGGGTGGCGGCGGCGGCGGCGTAGTCGCCGCGATTGCATTCGATCAACCCGCGGCATGCGAGCGCCTGGAGCGCCACTGGTGCCCTGCTCGCGACCGGCGTGCCGCTCGTGCGCGAGCAGCGCTCACGCCGGTCGAGCAGGCTCGCCGACCGACGTTCTTGGCCGAAGTCGAGGAACACGGAAGCGAGTTGACAGCTTCGGCATCGAGCAGTCGCTGCTCGTCCGCGTCGGTGCCCAGTGCGTGAGCGCATCGCCCAGCAACGCCGCCGCACGTCGTGCCGTCCCAGACCATGGCAGGTCTTGCCCGCCATCAGCTCGAGCGCGGCGCGCACGCGGCTGCGCGTCGAGCGAGGCGAGCGCGCTGGGCAGCGAGCTGGCCGAGCACGTCCACACCCTGCGCATCCTGGCCGCGCGCCAGGTACGGGATCGGGGCGACGCTGTTGCTCGAACAACGCCGCCACCGCTTCTGCCTCGCGGCGCTGGACGTGCTCTCGCCGGAGACGCGCCTTCCGGTACAGATGCTGGAAGGCATGCTGGCGGCGATCGCGCCGAGCAGCAGCGTGATCGCGAACGACGTGCTCAGCTTGTGGCGCGCGAGCAGCCACGAATCGGCGCACGGCGCCCGCGCGCCGGGCGCCGCGATGCGCCCTGGACAAGAACAGCGCCGCCGGCAGATCTGCCGCGAGCTCGGCCGCGGTCGCGTACCGCCGCTCGGGTTCTTCTCCGAGCGCCTGAGCAGCACGACCTCGAGATCGCCGCGCACCCGACGAAGGGCACGCGCTCGGCAGGGACGGCGGGTCCTCGCAGATGCGCCGTGCTGGCCCGTGCGGTGAGCGCCCCGCGAGGCCTGCATGGGCGCTTTCGGCCGGTGAACAGCTCGAAGAACACGACGCCGAGCGAATACACGTCGCTGGCGGCGGTCGCCGGGTCGCCGCGGAATTGCTCGGGGCTCGCGTACGCGGGCGACAGTCGGCGGGCGATGGTCATGCGGTGGGCGGCTCGCCGTCCCGGCTGCCGTCGGTCACGAGCAGCTTGGCGATGCCGAAGTCGAGCAGCTGGGGACACGGCGCCGCCGCATCGCGCGACTCCCCACCATGGCGATCGATGTTGTCGGCTTCAGGTCGTGATGCGCGATCAGGTTGGCGTGCGCGTGCTGCACGGCGCGCGCGATCGTGACCGCGAGCGCGACCCGCGCCGGCAGCGGCAGATCGTGGCTGGCGCGGGGCCATACTGCGGATGGGCTCGCCTTGCACGTACTCCATGACCAGCAGGGCGTGCTGCTCGGCGGCGCTGCCCCGGAATGAGCAGACGTGCGATGTTGGGGTGCGCGAGGCGGGCGAGCAGCTGGCGCGTCGTGAAAGCGCTGCAAGACGTCGCGCCGCTCGGCCTCGCCGAGGCCGAACAGGAGATCGCCCCGGATCAGCTTGATCATGACCCGTTGGCCGCATGCCCCGTCGACGCGGCGCGCGAGGAAGACGACGCCCATGCCTCCGAGCCGATCTCCTGCACCAGCTCGTAGGCCGCCCAGACGCTGGCCTTGCCAGCTGCGTGCGCAACAGGTCAGGCACCGTCTCGCCCAGAAATGTTTCAGAGCCCGGCGCGCGCGGCGATGAGCGAGCGCACCTCGGCGACGAGCCAGGTGGTCGGGCTGCCGGCGAGCGAGCAGCGCTTCCCGCGCCGTGCCGTCGAGGCCAACGCGGCATGGAACAGCTCTTCACGGTGACGCTCATCTTGCCTGCTCACGCTGCGATGATCGCAGACCCGCGGCCGATGCGTCAACCCGCGTGGCCGCGCCCGGTCTCGCGCCGGCCGGCTCGGCCCACGAAAAAAACCACAAAGATGAGCCACGCCGCGGTTGCCGTGCGCCTGGTGGCGCAGGAAACGAGGCGCGGTGCGCCCCGTGCCGCAGGACATTTTCAGGAGGGAAGCTGCGATGTGGACACCGGCCAGCACCCAGCGGGTCTTGACCTCGGGCATGCGCACCCGCCGCCTCCCCGGCTGCGCTTCTGCCGCGGTGGTGGGTGGGCCTGCCGGCGGCGCTGATCACCAGCCTCGCGCTGCCCGTCCTGTCGCTCGCCGGCACGGGTGCCATCCCAGGGAGTCCGTGCCGGCGCCGAGCGGCAAGGCGCAATGGCGGTCGCGCCTTCGACGGCACCAATCCGGTACACGCTCCAGGACTTCGACACCAGCATCTACGAGGTGTCGGTGACCGGCGCGCCGACTGGCCGCGTGCTCGATCTCGGTGTCGAGATCGGCGCGATGGCGTGGGATGGCGTCCACCTCTGGTGCGGCTCGTACGACGGAGCGGGCACCATCTACGGCGTGGACGTCGCATCCGGGACCGTGTTCCGCAGCTTCGCGGTGCCGAGCGGGCCGAAGGACTACAGTCCGGGGAACATCAGCGGCCTCGCCTACGATGCGCTGCATCAGTCGCTGTGGTACGGCATGGCCGGCGGCAGGCGGGTGTTCCAGATCGACCTGTCCGGCAGTCCGATCTCGCATTTCGACGTGTCGTTCCAGGGATTCACCGGTGTGGCCTACGATGCTGCCACCGATACGCTGTGGCTCGCCGATTTCATGCTCAGCATGCAACGGCAGTTCGATCGCAGCGGCAGTGCGCTCGCATCCTTCAGCATGGGCGCGTACGTGCCCGAGGCCGGCAGCGTCGATGCCGTCACCTTCCCTGGCACGATTGCTCTGTGGACCAACGAGGCCACGACCGACGGCAATCGGTTGCGCGCCACCGAGATTGGCTCGCGTTCCACGACGCCCGCCTACGAGCCAGGTCCGAGCAGCACACCGCCCGGTGCCACGCTGGCCGAAGGCAATGGCACTCCCACCGACGACCGCGGCGCCGCCAGCTCGATCTATCTGTTCTCCGGCGAGTTCCATCAGTCGGTGATGGACCTGCGCATTCGCGGCCGCGGCCTCGACTTCGTCTGGGCCCGCAAGTACCGCTCGAAGCATGGTCCGAAGACGGCGCTCGGGAACAACTGGGACTTCTCGTACAACATCTACGTCGAGGCTTCGGCGCAGGACCTCATCCTGCACGATGGCAACAGCCGGAGCGACGTGTACCCGCTGCAAGCGAATGGCAAGTGGGCACGCAACGAGTTCTTCCGCGAGCTGGCTCGCAATGCCGACCAGAGCTACACACTGTCGTTTCCTGACGGCGGCAAGTGGAACTTCCTGCCGCTGTCGCACGCGCTGGCGCCGGGCAGGGTGAGCTCGATCGTCGACCGGAATGGCAATGCGGTCACCTGCCTCTACGACGCCGCCGGGCGCCTCGCCACGGTCCGCGACGCGCTCGGCCGTGCCATTGCGATCGGTTACGATGCGAATGGTCTCATCGCGTCGGTGACCGATTTCATCGGCCGTCAGGTGGTCTACGGCCACGACCAGGACGGCGATCTGGTGAGCGTCCGCTCACCCGTCGTCAGCGGCACACCCAATGGCAACGACTTTCCATCGGGCAAGGTGACGCGCTATACCTACTCCAAGGGGTTTGCCGACGCGCGCCTCAACGGCAACCTGCTCACCATCACCGATCCCCGAGGTCAGACCTACCTCCGGAACACGTACGCGGCCACGACCGAGCCGATGGATCTCGATTTCGATCGCGTGATCGAGCAGGCGTCGGGGCTGGCGAGCGACCTGATCGAGATCGTGTACGTGCCGCAGGCGGGCGCTGCCGTGATCAAGGCCATCGTCAACAACCGCCGCGGCCACGTGAGCGAGTTCTCCTACGATTCGGCGAACCGGCTGGTGATGGCGCGACAGTTCACCGGTCACGCGGTTCCCGGTCAGCCCACCACCGACACCGACAATCGCCCGCAAGACCGATTGCGCGCCGACGACCCGGCGTACTTCGAGACTACCTGGCAGTACAACGCCGACGCGCTGCCGACGCTGATCGTCCAGCCGAACCTGAACACCATCGCCAGTACCTACGAGCTCGACCTCGACGCCGATGCGGCGCGTTTGGCGCGCGGCAATCTGCGCATGGTGGTGAGAAACGCCGGACCGCTCGGCGGTGATCAAGCGTCGATCACGGCGTCGTTCAGCTATCGGCCCGGCACCAGCTTCCTGCTCACGCAGGCCGACGGGCGCGGCAACGTGACCACGCACGCCTACGACGAGCGCGGCAACCGGACGCAGACGAGCGAACGGCTCGCGGGCGTCGTCGACAGCTGGGAGTACAATGCGTTCGGGCAGGTGGCCGCACACACGCGTCCAGCCAACGGCAGCGGCTGGCGCCGGCGGGACGAGTACACGTATCACGCCACCGGGCCGCAGGCCGGATACCTCCAGTCGGAGATCGTCGACAAGCTCGGGTTCGCGTCGACGATCAGCTACGAGGAGGACGCGGTGGGCAATGTCACCCGCAAGATCGACGGGCGCGGTCTCGACACGTTGTACCAGTACAACGCGCTCGATCAGCTGGTCCAGGAGCTCTCGCGGCCGATCAATGGCGTGCGCTACGAGCTGCTCATGTGGTACGACGCCAATGACAACGTCGTACGCACCGACGTGGACAATCGCGATGAGAACGGTGTACAGCAGCCCAACACGCATTTCTCGACCATCCGCGACTACGAGATCCTGAACCGCGTGGTGTGCGTCGGCGAGGAAAAGGGCGATGCGCGCCTCACGAACGCCGATCTGACGTGCGCGTCGTTCCCGCCCGGTACGGCGGCGCTGACCGGGTACGCCTACGACTCGAACCGCAACCAGACCGCCGTGCTGAGCCCCGAGGCGATGAATGGCAACCGCCCTGCGAACCGGACCGACACGCAGTACGACGAGCGCGACCTGGTCTTCCGCACCGTTCGCGCCCAGGGCGATCCGCTGCAATCGACGTCGCAGGTCGACTACGACGGCAACGGCAACGTCAGGGTGCTGCGGGCCGGGCTGGAAGGCGACGTGCACGTCACGGTCAATGCCTACGATGGCTACGACCGGCTGGTGGCCAGCACCGATCCCATGGGCAACGTCACCCGGCGTCACTATGACGCCAACGGCAACCGGATCGCCGAGCGCATGGACGGCGAGCTCGTGGACCAGCCGGGCGGTGCGGCCAACGTGCGCCTGGCCGAGACCGCCTTCACCTATGACGCCATGGACCGGCTCACGCGCACCGATGTCGCCTTCTTCAACAGCCAGAGCCAGGCGCCGCTGTTCGACGGCCTGGCCACCACGAGCACCACGTATGCCGACAACTCGCAGGTCATCAGGGTGGCCGACGACAACGACCACGCCACCACCACCACGTACGACAGCGCCAGCCGCGTGCAGACGGTCACCGATGCCATGGGCAACAGCGTCACCAACGCCTACGACGTGAACTCGAACGTCATCCGCGTCACCAGCGTCGAGCTATCCGATCTGGGGAAGCCGAGCCAGAGCTTCACCACCACCAACACCTATGACACGCTCGATCGCCTGGTGCAGACCGTCGACAGCGTGGGCAACTCGACCACGTTCCGGTACGACTCGCGCAGCAATCGGACCAGCGGCAAGGACGCTCTCGCCAGCGAGCGGCGCGCGAGCTACGACGGCCTCGACCGGCGCAACGCCACGGTCGTCGACATCGACGGCGACGGCGCCGATGGCGAGCTGCCAGGCGATCCCGACATTCGCCTCGAGCGCGGCTGGGACGACAACTCGAACGCGCGCGTGAGCAAGGACGACAATGTTCACGCCACGGTCGAGGAATACGATGCGCGCAATCAATCCCGCGGGCTCGCCTGGGCCGATGGTGGCATGACGGAATGCCGCTACGACGTGCACGGCAACCTGATCTTCGAGCGAGACGCGAACGGCACCGAGACCACCTGTCGCTACGATCTGCTGAACCGCTTGATCGAGCGAGACTTCTCGCCCGGTCCTGGCGTGTCCGCCGCCACGACCTTCGAGTATTTCGACTACGACGGCCTGTCGCGCATCGTGCGAGCGCAGAACGATGTTGCACTGGTGGTCCGCTGGTACGACTCGCTCTCGCACGTGATCGGCGAAACGCTCAATGGCAAGACCACCCAGTGCACCTTCGACGGCGCCGGCAACCGGATCCGGCTCGTCTACCCGAGCGGGCGCACGGTGTCGCGTTTCAACGACGCGCTCAACCGCGCCACCAGCATCATCGACGGCCGCGGACAGATTGCCCTCTATGACTACCTCGGACCTGGGCGCGTGGAACGCCTGACCTACGGCAATGGCGTCGCGTGCGACTACGCGTACGATGGCATCGCTCCCAATCCGCCAGGTGACTTCGGCGTGAAACGGATCGTGCGCACGACGCACAAGAAGAACGGCACCATCGTCGACGACCGCACCTATCTCTGGGATCGGGTGGGCAACAAGACGCGGCGCAAGGACGAGCGGGCTGGCGGCCCGGGCTTCCGCGCCGACTATCAATACGATCGTGCCTATCGCCTCACCGACGCCATGGTGCGGACGGCCAGCGGTCCCTGCGCGCGGCACACCCACTACGACCTCGACGGCGCCGGCAATCGCACCCGCGTCTGGGGGCCACGGTGGGATTGGGGCTGGTACCGTGAAGTCGGCCTGGATGCCAGTGTCAACGAGTACAGCAAGAGCCCGTTCGCCAGGTACACGTACGACGGCAACGGCAACCTGAAGCGCGCGGCCCCTGCCGGCGGAAACACGAAATCCCTGGGGACGATCCTCTACGATGCCCTGAACCGCATGGTCGAATTCCCCGACGTGCCGTTCTTCGGCACCCGCTGTGTGTACAAGTACGACCCGTTCGGCAGGCGCATAGAGAAGGCTCGCCTGGGTCCCGGGGCGCCAGCGGTCACGAGCTATTACTTCGAAGGCTTGCAAGAGATCGAGGAGCAGGACGCCAACGGCGGCTTGCTTGCCAGTTATGCATTCGGCGACTACATCGACGAAGTGCTGAACATGCGCCGCGGCGGCATCGACCTCTACTACCATGCCGATGACCTGTACAACGTCGTGGCGCTCACCGATGCCAACGGCGCCGTGGTCGAACGCTACGAGTACGACGACTATGGCAGGCCGCTGCATCCCGTCACGCTCGAGCCGCTCGCTCAGCCCTCCAGCCTCGGCAATGAGCTGCTGTTCAACGGCCGGCGCTACGATCTCGAGAGCGGCTGGTACTACTACCGGTCCCGGTACATGGACCCTCGAGCCGGCCGGTTCACGACCCGGGACGCCATCGGCATCTGGGGCGATGAATCGAACCTCGGCAACGGCTACGCGTACGCCGCCAACTCACCCCTGTGCCACCTCGACCCCACCGGTCACTACCTCGTCGCCCCCGAGGAGATCGTGCGCGACGACTTCCTGAAGAAGCTGAAGGCGCTCGGGCTCGAGGCCGAGGCGCTGCCCCTGCAGGAAGTCGACCTGGGGCTCAAGATCGGCAACGAAGCGATCAAGCACACGTACTATCTGATCCAGGCCAAGAAGGGCCAGGAAGACAAGCTGAAGGAGCTGGCCGAGAAGAACCCCGACGAGAGTCTGCTGAAGGCGCTCGCGGATGAAGGCAAGGTGTACACCGGCGGCGTCGGAGCGAAGGGCTGCGGCATCGTCCTCAAGGGCAAGCTGACCGCCGAGTCGGCATTCCGGATCTATGGCGTCCAGAGCGGCATGTCGGTCGCGGAGGTCGACTGGGCCATGGACCTGGCGAAGACCCTGCGCTCGCAGATCGAACCGCCGAAGAAGGGCGAGGAGCACGACAAGTGCGCCGAGTGGGTGACGACGTTCCGCGGCAAGTGGGAGAAGAAGTTCAAGGACAAGTTCGCCAAGCCGGAGACCAAGTTCTGGGATGTCGGCTACACCGAAGCGCAGGAGAAGTTCGTCGAGGACATGAAGGACAAGCTCAAGGAAGGCTCCGACTTCTGGTTCCTGGTCGGCAACCCGCAGCACACCACGCTGCTGATGACCTTCGGCAACGGCAAGCAGGTCATCCTCGACTGTGGCTTCATCGCCAGGTTCGAGAAGGTCTTCGACAAGGACTCCAAGACCATCCCGTTCTTCGCGCTCCCGGGCGACATGCCCAAGGCCTGGAAACCGTGGAAGCCCAAGTGATGAGCCGGCAGCCGCGGTGGGCCATGCACGCACGAGCGATCATCGTCGGCTGCCTGATCTCGTTGTCCGTCCCGGCTTGCGCGTTCCCCGAGCCGAGCACCGAGGTTCGGGGTGCGAGCGTCCTGCCGCTCGAGCCGTGCGTGCTGCCGACCGTGCGCGGCCATGTGTCGGGTCGGGGCAGCGGGCGATTCGTCATCGATACCGGCGCCACCGCGACCGTGCTCGATGAAGCCGATGCCGCTGGCAGCTTCGGGCTCGTGCTGCACCGCTACCTCGTCCCCCGCTTCGTCCGCGGCGGCAATGGCCACGACACGATCACGCACTATGCCGATCGGCAAGCGCTGGTCCTGGGCTCGGCCACGATTCGCTGCTCGGAGATCCCGGTGCTCGACCTCCATGCCATTGTCGCGGAAGCCTCGGTGGTGGTGGGCGAAGACGTCCTCAGGCGCCTGGTCATGTTGTTCGCACCGGCGCCGCGTCAGGTGTCGATCTTGAGCCCGGCCGAGGATCTGGCGTCGCGGCTCGCTCGCGCCGCTCCCCGCGCGTGCTGGACGCCGCTGCGGTTCCGCTGGGAAGGCGGACTGCCCATCATCGACCTCGAGCTCGCGGCGGCGCACCGTGTGCCGATGCTGATCGACACCGGGGCCGAGTTCAGCATGATCACCACCGCAGTGCGCCGCGACCTGGGTCTGTCCGTGCCGGCGGGGCAGTTCCACCTGGCGGGAAGCATCGGCGGCGGCTACGACGGCGCGCTCTACGGGTTGCCCGCATGGCGGCTGGGGGGCTGGGAAGTGGAGACCGTGTTCGCCGAGAACCAGACCCTCGACTACGGAGTGCTGGGATTCGACATCCTCGGCGCGATCCCGTTCGCGTTCGATGGGCCGGGCGCCACGCTGTGGCTCGCCGCGCCGAACGACGCAAGCGAAACGAGGCTCGTCACCTCGACGGCGAAGCTGTGCCAGTTGATGCGCAAGTTCGCGCAGGACCTCGAGCTGCAGGACCGCGCAACCGGGGACTAGCCCGCGCGGCGCCGAGGTCGATCGCGAGCGTCTTCTGCAGGAACACCGCGCAGCGCACCAGCGCCCAGGTGTTTCGGCAGGCCCGCCGAACGCGGAGTCGGATGCGATGCCCGGCTCGAGAATCGGGCTGATGCCACGAACCCGCAACCGCGGCAAGCCAACATCCCCGAACAGAAAACGCGCTCGCGTGTAACCCCTCGTCCGGCGCATCGTCCTTCGCCACGGCGAGGTCCGCGTCATGACCCACACACCACACGATAGCCTGGTGAAGGCCATCCTCGGCAACCCGGCCTTCATGGCCGAGCAGCTGAAGGTGGTGCTGCCGGAGAGGATCGTTCGACAGCTCGAATTGAGCACGCTTGCCCTCATGCCCGGTGAGTTTCGCGATCCGAGCTGGCGCACGCGCTTCACCGACCTCCTCTACTCGGTGCGCACCAAGTCCGGCAACGAGTGTCTCATCTACCTGCTCGTCGAGCACTCGCGCAAGCCCAATCCACTCGTGCCCGAGCAGATGCTCGAATATCAAGTGGCGATCTGGCGGAGCTGGCGCGCGCTGGGCGGCAAGGGACCACGCCCGCCCATCATCTCGGTGCTCCTCTACCAGGGCCCCGAGAAGTGGAGCGTGCCACGGCAGTTCCTTCATGGCTTCCGTCTGACGCCGGCCGATCAGGAGCTCGAGCGTTGCCTCGTCGATTTTCCAATCTTCGTCGATGACTTGAGCCACGTGACCGATCAGGACCTGCGCGATCGGGCCGTGAGCGACGCCATGAAGCTGTTTGCGTTGGTGCTGCGCCACGGAAGGGCGCGCGACTTTGTCGCGCGCGCCGAGCGCTGGCTCGAGCTGTGGCACGGCATCGCCACCGCAGAGAGGGGCATCTTGGCCCTGGTCGAGATCCTCCGGTATATTGGCCACGTCAGTCCGCGCGTGGATCGAGCGCGCCTGCAGCTGCTCATCCCCATGCACGTCGAGGAGGTTCGCAACGTCATGCCCACCATATTCGAGCAGGGACGCCAGGAGGGACGCCAGGAGGGACGCCAGGAGCTGCTGCTCAACCAGCTACGCCAGAAGTTCAACTCCCTGACGACCGAGATCGAAACGCGCGTCCGGCATGCCGATGCGGCAACGCTGGATCGCTGGGCCCTGCGCGTCCTGACCGCTGCCACGATCGAGGAGGCACTGAAGTAGGGATCCACCGCGCCATCGCGCTCGGAGCGCTGCACTTCCCATGCGTGCCGTGCGTCGCGCGCGCGAGCGCACGGTTGACTCGCGCCGCGTGATCGGGTTCAAACCTCGCGTGGCCCTTGTTCCCCGTGCGAGGAGGCGCCGATGCGCAACGATCGTGAAGATCCCTGTCAGTCCAGTGGATGCTGTGGCCCAGCGGTCGATCGGCGCGACTTTCTCAAGTGGTCGTCTGCCACGCTCGCGTCCCTGCCGCTCGCGCGCGCGACCGGCGGGCCGTTCAGCGCGCGGGACGTGGTCGATCACTGCGTGCCGGCCGACAAGAAGCTCGACGCAGCGTGGCTCAAGTCCTTGTTCGAGCGCGGCGAGCGGGCGATCTACCGTGGATCGGACCTCGACGATCGGCATGCCGGTAGGTGGGCTGTGCGCGGGACAGATGTACCTGACCGGCGACGGGCGGCTTGCGCACTGGGACATCTTCAACGACGAGAACTTCTCCGGCTATGGCAACCAGAGCTACGATCTGGGGCGCAAGCCGCTCTTCCTGCGTGCCGCGGGAGTTCGCCATCCGGGTACGCGACGGCGAGCAAACCACGGTGCGATCGCTTGATCGTTCGGGTTTTCCCTCGGTCCAGTTCTCTGGCGAGTACCCGATCGGTCACGTCGACTACGTCGATGCGCAGTACCCGGTCGTGATCCGCCTCGAGGCGTTCTCGCCGTTCATCCCGCTGGATGCGCCGAATTCGGCCCTGCCCTGCACGCTGATGCGCTTCACCGTGAAGAATGCCAGCGAGCGCCCGCTCGACATCACCCTCGCGGGCTGGCTCGCGAACGCGGTGCTGAAGGACAGCGCCGGCGCTCTCGGCAGCTCGGTCGCGCGCATCAGCACGGTCGTGCGGGACGAGCGCGCGACGTGGCTCGCGCACCAGGCCGAGCCGACGCTTTCGCGGCCGGCGCGGCAGAACCGCATGTTCGCCGACTTCGAGAACGGCTACGGCGCGTGGCGCGCCAGCGGTGACGCGTTCGGCAAGGAACCCGCGCACGGCACGCTGCCCGGTCAGAACGAGGTGAGCGGGTTCGTCGGCAAGGGGCTGGTCAACACCTACCTGGGCGGTGACGAGCGCACCGGCAAGCTCACTTCGCCGGCATTCACGATCGAGCACCGTTACGTGCGGTTCTGATCGGCGGCGGCAAGCACGCGGCCAAGACCTGCATGAACCTGGTCGTCGACGGCGCCGTCGCGCGCACCGCGTCGAGATCGAACGACGAGCGCTTGCATCGTCATCACTGGGACGTGCAGGAGCTCGTCGGCAAGCAAGCTCAGCTCGGCGAGATCGTCGATGCGGAGCGCGGCCCGTGGGGCCACGTGAACGTGGACCAGATCAGTTCGCGGATCAGGCCATCGATCGGGACGAGGTCGAGCGCTTGCCCGACTTCGGCGCGATGGCGCTCGTGCTGCTCGGCGATGCGGAAGCGGTCGCGAGCCTCGCCGTTTCCGCGCCGCTGCCGGGTGATCTGTTCGGCTCGCTGCGGCGCGCGAGCGAGGTCGCCCAGCACACCCAGGGGATCGAGGCCGATCCGCCGGTGGGTGCGCTCGGCCGCTCGCTGCGACTTCTGCCCGGCGCCGAGCAGGCGGTCACCTTCGCGATCGCCTGGCATTTCCCGAACCGCCGCGAGGGACACGCCTACGCGGCGCGCTTCTCGCACATCGCCGATCTCGTGAACCACCTCGGGCGCGAGCACGAGCACCTGAGCGCGGCGACGCGCCTCTGGCACGATACCTACTACGATTCGAGCTTGCCCCTGTGGCTGCTCGACCGTCTGCACTCGACCGTGTCCACGCTCGCCACGTCCACCTGCCAGTGGTGGAAGAGCGGGCGGTTCTGGGCGTGGGAGGGTGTCGGCTGCTGCCACGGCACGTGCGGCCACGTGTGGAACTACGCGCATGCGCCGGCGCGGCTGTTCCCGATCCTGGAGCGATCGGTGCGCGAGATGCAGGACTTTGCGCCGACCGCCGGGTTCGTCGCCGCGACCGGCGAGATCCGGTTCCGCGGCGAGGGCTGGGGGCTGTGGGCCGGCGATGCCCAGCCGGGCTACGTGCTCAAGGCCTATCGCGAGCACCAGTGCTCCACGTCGCGCGCGTTCCTGGAGCGCAACTGGCCGGCGATCAAGCAGGCGCTCGAGTTCCTGATCAAGCAGGATGGCAACGACGACGGTCTGATCGAGGGCAAGCAGCACAACACCTACGACATCGACTTCTATGGTCCCAACACCATGGTGGGATCGCTGTACCTGGCCGCGCTGCGCGCTGGCGAGGAGCTGGCGCGCGAGATGAACGACGTGGTGTTCGCTCGCCGCTGCCGCACGTTGGTCGAGGCGGGCCGCACGAACAGCGTGGCGAAGCTGTTCAACGGCGAGTACTTCATCCAGCTCGTCGACCTGAAGCAGCACGATGACTGCCAGTACGCGACCGGCTGTCTCGCTGACCAGCTGTTCGGCCAGTCGTGGGCGCATCATGTGGGCCTCGGCCATGTCTATCCACGCGAGACGGTGCTTGCCGCGCTGCGCTCGATCTGGCGCTACAACTGGGCGCCCGACATCGCCGCGCAGAACGAGAAGCACCCACCGGAGCGCTGGTTCGCGCGGCCGGGCGAAGCCGGCTTGTTCACCTGCACCTGGCCGAAGAGCGCGCATCTGGGAGCGAAATCGGTGCGCTACCGCGACGAGGTGTGGACCGGCATCGAGTACCAGGTCGCGAGCCACATGGTGTGGGAGGGCATGGTCGAGGAGGCGCTCGCGATCTGCCGCGGCGTCCACGACCGCTACCACCCGAGCAAGCACAATCCATGGAACGAGGTGGAGTGCGGCGACCACTACGCGCGCGGCATGGCGAGCTGGGGCGTGTTCACCGCACTGTGCGGCTTCTCCCATCACGGACCGCATGCAGAGATCGGCTTCGCACCGCGCTTGCAGCCTGGTGATTTCAAGGCAGCGTTCACGGCGGCGGCGGGCTGGGGGACGTTCACGCAGAAGCGGACCGGCCACCACCAGGTGGGACGTATTGCCTTGCAATGGGGCACGCTCGGCGTGCGCGAGCTGCACTTCGAGCTCGAGGACGGCGCACAGCTGCGCGCGGTCACGATGCGCTTGAACGGCGCTCAGGTCGCGGCCACCGTGCGCCAGGACGGCCGATCGGCAACGGTCAGCACACCGGTGCTGGTCACGCTCGAGCGCGGCCACACCCTCGAGGTCGGGCTCGAGCTCTTGTGAGCGCGCGCTCGGTCAGCGCGGCACCTCGCGCATCAGCGACCCGTCTGCCGAAGCGCGGAAGCCGTGTGCCTCCAGCCACCTGGTGACCTTGCCGCGCTCCGGGTGGGTGGGTCGTACGATGTTGTACAGCCGGTTGAGGCCGCGCGCCCGCGCCTCCTGTTCAAGGTGCGTGAGGATGAAGCTGCCGATGCCCTGGCCGTAACGGTCGGGCGCTGTGGCGAGCAGGATCTCGGCATCGCCCCAAACCACGTCCAGCCAGCCGTAGCCGACCGCCTCGCCCTGCTCCTCCACCCGCCACCACTCCCCGGGGACGAGCTCGCCCCGCTTGAGCGACTTGAAGCGCCGGTCGAATACGCCACCCGCGGCGTTGCCGACGATGCGCTCCTTGCCTTCATCCCACAACGCCGGCTTCTCGGCGATCCATTGACGGCTCATCGGCAGCCTCCAGTCGGTCACGTGGGAGCATGGTGGCGCTCGCTGGCGCGCCGCGCAACTGCGATTTCGTGTGTGACCGCGGCAGCACGAATCCCTAGGAACATTCGCGCCACCTGGGACGTCTCATCGCCCGTTCGGTGTGAAGACAGTGCCGTGATGGGATGGGAGGGAATCATGGCGGCAGAATCGAACCGTTGCTCCCCCGAGCCATCGTCGCGCGAGCCATCCGCGCCGCGCACCGCCGATTCGCTTGCCGACGTCGTCCGGCAAGCCCAGGCACACGACCCGCAAGCCCTGGCTCGCCTGGCCGAGCGACTCAACCCGCTGGTGCGCGTCCTGGCGCGCGCGAAGATGGGCGCCACGCTGCGCGCACAGATGGACCCCGACGATCTCGCCCAGTCGTGCATGTTCGAGGTGTTGCGCGACGTCGACAAGGTCGAGTATCGCGGCGCGGGAGAATTCCATCGGTGGGTGGCGTGCGTGCTGCGCAACAAGGTGCGCGACAAGGCCGAGTACTTCCGCCGGGTGAAGCGCGACGTGAAGCGGCAGGTGTCGATACCCGACGGCGGCGAGACAACGTCGTCGGTATCCGCGACGCCGATGGGGCAGCTGCCGGATGACACCCGCGGGCCGGCCACGCGCGTGGGCGATGCTGAGCTGTTCAGCAAGGTGTGGCGCGCGGTGCGCGAGCTGCCCGACGAGTTGCGGGTGGTGGTGAGCGAGAAGCTGCGCGGTCTCTCGTTCCATCAGATCGCGCAGCGCTTGAACCTCTCGGACAGCATGGTCGAGCGCCGGTTTGTGCGCGGCCTCGAGGTGTTGCGCCGCGTGCTGAACGTGCGCGTGGCGTGAGCGGCCGCGAGGGGAACGAGCCCCTCACGGCGCGCCAGCTCAGAGCACGCGCAGGAACGCGACCAGATCGCTCTTCTCCTTCTCGCCGAGCTTGACGCCGAGCACCAGGTTGAAGAATTCCACCGTGTCCTCGATCGTCAGCAGCCGTCCATCGTGCAGGTACGGCGGCGAGTCCTTCAGCCCGCGCAGCGGGAAGGTCTTGATGGGACCGTCGCCGGCCGCCATGTGATTCGCGATCAACCGCTGCTCGTAGAACCGCTCGGTCTGCAGGTTGTGCATCGAGCCGTCGGTGTAGTACGGCGGCGCATGGCAGCTCGCGCACTGGCCCTTGCCGAAGAACACCTCCTGCCCAGCGAGCTCCGCGGGCGTCGCCTTCGCGGGATCGAGCTTGCCGTCGATGCCGAGCTTCGGTGCCGGCGGGAAGTCGAGCAGCGCCTGGAACTCGCCCATGAAATGCACCTGGCTGCCGCGCTCGAGGATGTTCACCCCTTTGCGGGTCGCGGCCACCGGGTCGCCGTCGAAGTAGGCCGCGCGCTGCTCGAACTCGGTGAAGTCCTCCACCGATTTGAGCGCGCGCTGCGAGCCGAACAGCCGCTGGATGTTGACGCCGCGCAGGCTGGGCGTGTCGATGCGATGACGGAACTCCTGCGGGCGGATGTCGCCGACCAGGTGCGTGGCCGCATTGGTATGGCCGTTGGCATGGCAGTCGAAGCAAGCGACTCCCTGGCTGGGTCGCGCCGATCGCCGATCGTCGGTCGCATTGAACTGAGCTTGCGCAAACGGCGTCACCAGCAGCCGCAAGCCCTCGAGCTGCTTTGGATTCAGGATGGCGTTGAACAGCTCGTAGTAGTTGTCGAGCGTGACGAGCTTGCCTTGCGAGACGTCGCCCAGATCGGTGCGCGTGGTGAGGTACATGGGTGGCGGGAACTCCGGCAGCAAGTGCGCCGGCAAGTCGAGCTCGAGATCGAACCGGTTCAGGTCGCGACCGGTCTGCCGCAGCACCTCGTCGATGTGGAAGCGTGGAAACAGCATGCCGCCTTCGGGGTGGTTGGGATGCGGCAGCGGCAGGAACCCTTCCGGGAACAGATTCTTCGCGCGGATGTCGGCGGGTGAGAGCGAGCCGAGCTGGTCCCAGCTCGCAGCGTCGCCGAGCTTGACGCGCACGCCCGCCTGCACCGGCTTGCCGCGCGACATGGTCACGCCCTTCGCGCTGCGGTCGGCGAGGTCGTAGCGGCGCGCGAGCAGCTCTTGTGCCGCCTGCATCACCTTCGGCCTGGCATCCGCCATGCGCTTCATCACCGCGACGAAGTCGCTCGGCGTCTCGGGTTGGCCGGCTGTGACGGGCACCGCTTCGGCGATCGGCAACAGCGCCGCGCTGCCAAACGTGCACAGCGCGAGGGTCAGTCGGGTTCGCGCTCGGTTCATGGGGACCTCCTATGGAAAAGTTCTCGTTCGAGAATTATTCTCGATAACGGGCGAAAAAAACCTAGCGTCTGGGCTTGGCGCAGTCCGCGCACAGGCCATGCACCTGCACGCTCACGGTGTGAGCCACGAACCCCGCGAGCCGCTTCGGCGCCGCCACGGCGTCGAGCTGCGGGTCGCACACATCAGCCACCTTCCGGCAGCGCGTGCAGATCAGGTGATGGTGCTTCTCCAGGTTGGCGTCGTAGCGCTTGATGCCGCTCTTCACGGGCACCTCGTGGACCAGCCCGAGCTCGGTGAGCGCGTCGAGCGCCTTGTAGATGGTCGCCAGCGACAGCGACGGCATGGTGGTGCGGACGCGCTGGAACAGCGTCTCCGGACTCGGGTGGTCTTCGGCTTCGAGCAGCGCCCGGTAGATGGCCAGCCGCTGCGGCGTGACGTTCATGTCGCGCTCGCGACAGCGTCGCAACAGCTCGTTCATGCGCCGCTCGAGGGTGCTGGCATCGCGTTTCATCGTGGGGAGAATTGTTCTCGATGGAGAAGTCGTTGTCAAGAGTTTGCACGGGCAGTTGCCCGGTGCTCGTGCAGGGCAGCGCTCAATCACCCTTGATCGGCACGGCGTGGCCGGCCGCGGGCATGCAAGGCGCATGCTCGACGCTCCATGCGCCGCGACCCTGCGTGCCGGCGATCAACCGGTTGCGATCGAGCTCGAGCACCAGGTCGATCACCGCCGCGCGCGGCAGGCCGGCGCCGTAGCGGGCCCACGTGCGGCCATCGTCATCGCTGCGATACACGCCCTGGTCCGTGCCCGCGTACAGGATCGCCGGGGCCACGCGGCTGTCGGCCGCCACCACGTTCACCGGCACGTCCGGCAAGTTGCCGTCCAGCGCTTGCCACGCCGCGCCGTAGTTGGTCGCGCGCCGCACCTGATCGGTGCCGAAGTAGGCGACGCCCAGATACAGCGTGCCGGCGTCGTACGGATCGATGCACAGCTCGCGCGTCACGCGCGGCCAGCCGGGGACGCCGCTCGCGATCAGCTGGAAGGTGCTGCCCGAATTGCGCGACACCAGCACGCGGCCATCGTTGGTGGCTGCATACACCGTGGTGGGATCGGCAGGCGCGATGGCGAGCGCGCGCACCGCACCGCTGCCCGCGGTCAGATCGCCGCTCAGCACGGTCCACGAGCTGGCGCCGTTGGTGCTGCGGTAGATGCGGTGCGTCGCGTACAGCATGTGGCTCGAGTTGATCGGATCGATCACGTACGGTGGCACGAAGCAAGTGCGATCGCCGGGGTCGATGCCGTTGCCCGCCCAGTTGAAGCTCGAGCCGCCGTCGGTTGCGAGGTAGAGATTGCCGCTGCCCTGATACTCGCCGAACACGCGCTGGGGCGAGTGCTGGTCGAGCGCGGTGAAGCCGCCATCGCCGCCGAGCACCTGCGTCCATTGCCTGGTGTTGGTGGTGCGCCGATTGGTGCCGTTGTCCTGATTGCCGCCGAACACGATCAGTTCATCGCCGGGATGCGTCGACAGCCCGGCGTAGAACTGCATCACGCCGAGGCCGGTGTTGCGCGCCGTCCAGCTGTCCCCCAGGTTGCCGCTGCGCTGCACGCCGCCATCGTCACCGGCGAGCAATCGGCCGCCCGCATCCCATGCCAGCGCATGCAGGTCGACGTGCGACGGCGTCCGATCGCTCCAGGTCGCGCCCGAGTTCTTGCTGCGCATCAGCGCGAAGCCGCCCATGAACACGGTGTTCGCGTCGTCCGGCTTCACCGACACCACCGACAGGTACCAGCCGTACGTCGACTGGAAGTCGCCGATGTTGAGGTTGGTCCAGGTCGCGCCAGCGTCGTCGCTGCGGAACGCGCCGCGCGTGCTCGCGCCCCCACCGGACGGATCGGCATCGTTCACGAGCAGCGCGTACACGCGCGTCGGCTGCGTCGGCGCGACCGCGAGATTGATGCGGCCGAGCCCCGATGCAGGCAAGCCACCCGCCAGCTTGACCCAGCTCACGCCGCCGTCGGTGGTCTTGTAGATGCCGTTCTGCGACGAGCCGAAGATGTGACCGATCGCCGCGTAGAGGATGCTCGGGCTGCTCGGATCGACCGCCAGGTCGGTGGCCGCCAGCGCCGGCAATCCATTCGTGAGCTGCGCCCAGGTGACGCCGCCGTCGTCGGAGCGGAACACGCCGACCGGGCCGGCGGCCTGCGGGTGCCCCTTGGCCGCAGCCATCTCCGGAAAGCCCCCGGCGCGCGTGATCGCCGCATACACGATGCTGGAGCTGAGCGGATGGCAGACGATCTTCGCGAAGCACCGC
>JAXMBY010000048.1:0-51586 GCA_046349655.1 Planctomycetota bacterium | reverse complement strand
CGGTCACCAGGTCACACCAGCTCGACGCCCTCACGCGCGAGCCTCGCCAGCAGCTCGCCGCTCTCGACCAGCTCGTGCACGGCGGCGATGTCGAGCGCCAGCAGGCGATCGTCGCCGGCGCGCGGCACGCGCTCGCGAATCACCTGGTGCGCGATCGCCACGCCCCGTCCTGGTCGATAGCGGCTCTCGAAGTCGAGCGCCTGCGCCGCCGCGAGCAGCTCGATCGCCAGCACGCGCTCGGCGTTGGCGACCACGGCGCGCGCCTTGCGCGCCGCGATCGGCGCCATGCTCACGTGATCTTCCTTGTTCGCCGAGGTCGGAATCGAGTCCACGGACGCGGGGTGGCACAGCGTCTTGTTCTCGGAGACCAGCGCCGCCGCCGTCACCTGCGCCATCATCAACCCCGAGTTGATGCCGGGCGTGGGCGCGAGGAATGCCGGCAGCCCGGACAGATCGGGATTGACGAGATTCTCGGTGCGCCGCTCCGAGATCGACGCGAGCTCGGCGACGGCGATGCTCAGGATGTCGGCCGCGAACGCCACCGGCTCGGCGTGGAAGTTGCCGCCCGACAGCACCTCGCCTTCGTCGGGGAACACCAGCGGATTGTCGGTCACCGCGCTCGCCTCGATCAGGAGCGTGCGCTCGACCTGCTCGATCAGGTCGCGGCAGGCACCGTGCACCTGCGGCACGCAGCGCAGCGAGTACTGGTCTTGCACCTTGTCGCAGTGCTGGTGCGAGACCAGGATCTCGCTGCCTTCGAGCAGGCGCCGCACGTTCGCGGCAGCAGCGGCATGACCGGGGTACGGGCGGATGCGCTGGATGCGCGGGTCGAACGCACGGATCGAGCCCTTGAGCGCCTCCAGAGTGCACGCGGCCGCGAGGTCGGCCTGGGTCGCGAGCGAGCACGCGCGCGACCATGCGCAGGCGGTGATCGCGGTCGACACCTGCGTGCCGTTGATCAGCGCCAGGCCCTCCTTGGGCGCGAGCTTGAGCGGGGCAAGGCCATGGCTCGCGAGCAGTGGTGCGGCGGCGCGCGCGGCGCCGTCCACCACCACCTCGCCCTTGCCGAGCAGCAGCAGCGCCATGTGCGCGAGCGGCGCGAGGTCGCCCGACGCACCCACCGAGCCTTGCTCGGGAATCGCCGGCACCAGCCCGCCGTTGTAGATCGCGAGCAGCCGTTCGAGCAGCTCCGCGCGCACGCCGGAGTAGCCCTGCGCCAGCGCGACGATGCGCAGCGCCAGCACCGCGCGCGCTTCCTGCAGCGGCAGGCACGGGCCGACGCCGCACGCGTGGCTCAAGAGCAGGTTCTCCTGCAGCCGTTCCAGGTCCTGCGGCGGGATGCGCACCCGCGCCAGCTTGCCGAACCCGGTGTTGACGCCGTACACCGCCTCGCCGGAGGCGAGCACGCGCTCGATCACGGCGCGCGCGCGCGCCACGCGCGCCAGCACCGGCGGCGACAGCGACAACCGCCGCACACCGCGGATGATCGCGAGCAGCTCGTCGCGAGCGAGAGCATGCGCGCCGATCTCGAGCTCGGCCTGGGTCGCCGCGGGTGACAGATGTGCCTCCTCGGTGTGGAATCGAGACCAGAGACGCTCGCTTCGAGCCAGTCGTGACGCATCACCATTGGACCGAAGGCCGCACGACAATCAAGCGTCTCGGCGCGTGTCCGCGATTCGAATGTCGCGCCGGGCGCGCAACTTGACCGACCTGCAAACACGGGGTATGAATCCGCTGACGGTTGTGCACATTCCCAACAAACCCAACTCACAACAGTCACACATGGCTTCGGGGAAGACCCGGCATGCTGGCTCAGGGGTGCCGATGCAGGGGATCTTCTCGGTCACGGATGAATCATTGAAATGCAATGACCAAAAGGAGGTCACCCATGAGATCCTGGATGAGCTTGGCGCTCGCTGGCGTGCTCGCCATGCCAGCATTTGGCCGGACTGACACCTGCGACGGCAGCAATCCGGCGCTCACTCTCGCGACCGACAAGAACTACTACGAGATCGGCGACACGGTGCACTTCACCATCCATGCACCGGCCGCACATCGCATCTTCTTCATGTGCGACATGGGCCCTGGTCCGACGCACGTGCCGGGCATCGGCGACCTGTGCCTCGACCTCGGTCCGGCGTTCAAGTACTGGACCTTCATCATGCCGCCGTCCGGCGAGCTCAACATCACCTGTCACATGCCGTGCTCGTCGCTGGTGCCG
This sequence comes from Planctomycetota bacterium, assembly GCA_046349655.1. Lineage (GTDB taxonomy): Bacteria > Planctomycetota > B15-G4 > B15-G4 > JAXMBY01 > JAXMBY01. The sequence goes on along the minus strand of JAXMBY010000048.1, from coordinate 49,365 downwards.
GATGGCACGCGCCTGTACTACCAGTTCATCTCGGTCGATGCCCAGACCAAGGTGCTCGACGGCACCTCCAACGGCTGGACCTTCGGCATTGCGCAAGGCGACTGCGATTACATCTGCAAGGGCGGCATCGGCGTGCTCGGCTGGGAATACACCGACGACACCGGCGCGCCGCCTGGCGAGCCGGTCGAGATCAAGGTCGAGGCGCGTGACGCCGATGGCGGCCCGACGTGGGGCAGCGTCGTGTTCGTCTACGACCCGCTCAACCCACCGTCGTTCCCGATCCAGTCGGGCTACGTGATCGTGAAGTCGGTGATCGCCGATGGCAGCGTGTTCACCATCGACTTCGACGTCGACGTGCGCAACGCGCCGCAGCACATGCTCGGCTTCCACACCACCTTCGCGGTGGACGTGAACTCGGACCTCGGCGGCCACCACGACGAGATCACGGTGACCACGTGCTGCCCGGGCGCCACGCTGCAGGTCGGCGAGGTGATCGGCGACTTCACCGTCACCCGGCTGGTCGACCAGTATTGACATGACCCCTGAGCGAGCGACCGTCGCGTGACGGCCGCAGCCGGAGATGCGAGCCGGTCCTCCGCCATGGAGCGACCGGCTCGACTCTTTTCAGCGCGGCACGGCAGCATCACCGGGACCGGGTGCGGTGCCAGACGCACGGGGCGGGCTCGCAATGCGCACGCGCACGCGCCTGGGCAGCGGATACAGGATGGGCGGCAGCAGGCACACCGGCGACGCGCGGTGATGCGCGAGCACGCGCCGCAGCCCACCCCCCACTGGGCGATGATCAACACCACCAGCGCGATGCCAAGACAGCCGGCGAGCGCCGCATGGTGCCGCTGCACGTGACCGGCGCCGAGCGCGAGGCCATCGTAGAGCCCGTGCCACAACGTCGGCTCGAACAGGGCGAGCCACTGCAGGCGGCGGCGCCGCAAACCGGTGGCGAGCGCCGCGCGCGCCAGGCGATCGCCCATCAGCGTGCCGTTGAGCGCATGGCAAGGAACGGCGGTGAGGGCGCGCACCACGCCGAGGCGCAGGCCGTGATCGTCGTGCAGCACGTACAGCAGGTTCTCGAGCGTCGCGAACCCGAGCGCCACCGCCACCGCGTACACCACCCAGTCGAACGGCTCGTTGATCTCGCGGTCGCGGCGGCCGGCGAGTGCGCAGCAGCGCGAGCTTGCAGCCTTCCTCGATGAGCGCGATGCCGAGGAACACCGCGCCCACCAGGCGCAGCGGGACCCCAGCCTCCGCTTGCCAAGCCGGGTCAGCACCAGCGCCTCGAGCAGCGCCGCGAGCAGGCCGGCCAGCGCGCCCAGGAAAACGTAGCGCACGATGTTGCGAAGCGGCTCGCGCTCGCGGCGATCGACCGCGTACATGACGTGGGCGATGACCAGCGCGGGTCCGATCGCGACGCCGATCAGCAGCAGCAACGACTGGGACAAGCTCGCGCCTCCCCTGGGTATCCCATGGGCGCGCCCATTGTCGTGCGCGCCGCGTGCGCCGGGCGACGTTTTCCTGAATCGGTCGCGCGCCGCAGCGGCGCGACCGGTGCGGGTCGAGGTTTCTCGCTTTGTGCTCCCGGCAAGCGCGCGCATCATGACCGCCATCGGGTGAGGGCAGGGACTGCGACGAACATGGACCGTGAGCCGCGGCCGCGCGCCGAACCAAACGATGAACCACGCCTGATCGCGCGTGCGACCCGTGCTCTCGCCGAGCTGGAGAGCGTCGCCTGCGCGAGATCCTGCAAGCCGAGCGGTCGCTCGCGCCCGAGGCGCGGATCACGTCGGTGGCGGTGCCGCTGTCGCTCGAGCTCGAGCAGGACGGACCCCGGCGCGCAGGCCGCCGGCCAGCTGCTGCGCTACCTGCACGCGCAGATCCGCGAGTCGCTGCTCGCCGCCGCGGCGTTCAAGCGCGGCCGCGTGTACTGCCTGCGCTGCGAGAGCACGGCCTGCACGCATTCCTCGCCGCCGGGCGCGCGCATGGTGTTCGCGGCGTACGGCGAGACCGGACGGCCGCAATGGGTGGAGATCGCCGAGCTGCTCGCCGCGCGGCACGACCCGCGCCTCGATCGCGTGTACCTTGGCAGCCGCGAGCTGGTGGCGATGGCGATCAGCCAGGACGAGATCTACGAGCGCTTGCTGCCGGTGTTCCCGCGGCCGCGTGCATCGCTATTCCTGCTCGCGCAGATCTGCATCGGCCGCTTCTTGCCGGTCGGATCGCCGCCGCAGGGCGAGCTGATGTCGCTCACCGTGCAGGCGGTGCAGATCACGCTCGCGAACCTGCAAACCGTGGTGGGCTTGAATCTCGTGGCGCTGCGCGCCGACGACGCCGAGCTCGCCGCAGCCGCTCGACGAGTCGATCCTGGGCCGACGGCTCGCAGATGCGCGCGCTGCGCCGCGAGCTGTCTTCGCTGGAGCAGGTGCGCAGCGCCCTGGAAAAGAGCGCGCAGCGCTCGCCTGGCTGGCCGATCGCTGCCTGGCACGGTTCCGCGATGCCTGGCCGCGACCCTCGAGCACCGCACGCGCGTGTCGGGCAAGCGCACGCGCCATGCGCGCGAGCGCTCACGGCAGGCCGATCGACCCACGGCGAAGGCGTTCGAGGACGCGCGCGCGGCGCGCAGCGAGGACGTGTTCGAGGACGTGCGCGAACACACCATCGTCGTGCTGGGAGCGCGCGGCCGCGTGCACTTCTTCGCGCAGGACGGCAGGCACGTGACCAGCGTCGTGTTCCCCGCGCCGGCGATCCGCGGCCGCATCGCCCAGCGCCGGTGGCGGCTGCTCGCGCCAGCGGACCTCGCCGAGTTCAGGCGGCGCACCGAGCCGTGAGGCGAGCCCGGGAGCGTCTCGCATGCGCCGCCATGGCGCAGGTGCGGATCGAGCGGAAACGATTGCCGGCGCCGCAGCCGGCGCGATTTGCCGGCGCCGTCTTCCCGGGGTAGTGTGCACACGGCTCCCGCTCCCGACCCGAGATCCGAGCATGAACGGAAAGCACCTTGGCGTCCTCGCCTTCGTCCTGGTCACCGCGGTGTTCGCGGCGGGCGGCCGCAGCACCGCGCGCGCGCCGTGGGCGCCGATGGCGCAGGCCATGATTCCAGCGCCGCCCGCGGCGGAGCAAGTTCCCGATCAGGTGGTGGTGCAGTTCGCCGCCTGGGTCGATCTCGCCGCCCAGCAGCTGGTGGCCGAAGCGGTGGGCGGCCAGCTCGAGGACAGTGTCGGGCCAGGCCTGGCGCTGTTGCGGGTCGACGCGGGTCGCGTGCCCTGGATCGCCGCGCTCGTCGGCACCTTGCCGGGCGTGGAGTTCGCGGAGCCGAACGCGCTGGTGCACGCGCTCGGCACACCCAACGATCCGTACTTCGCACCGTTCCAGTGGAACCTCTACGACGACGGCGTGGCGAGCAACGGCGTGCCGTCCCACTTCGGCATCCGCGCCGAGAGCGCCTGGGACCAGTCGAGCGGCGCGAAGGTGGTGGTCGCGGTGGTCGACACCGGCGTCGCGTACGAGAACTACCAGAAGTTCAAGAAGGCCCCCGATCTCGCCGCCGCACGATTCGTCGCGCCGCGGAACGTGCTCGCCGGCACGTCGCACGCGAACGACGATCATGGCCACGGCACCTCGGTGGCGGAAGTGATCGCCGCGGGCACGAGCAACGGCTACGGCATCGCCGGCGTCGCGACCGCCTGCAAGATCATGCCGGTGAAGGTGCTCGATGAGCATGGCACCGGCACCGCCGCGAATTCGGCAAAGGGCATCCGCTGGGCAGCCGACCACGGCGCGCAGGTCATCAACCTGAGCCTGGGTGGCAAGACGCCGTCGCGCGCCGTGAAGCGCGCGGTCAAGTACGCGTGGGACAAGGGCTGCGTGGTGGTGGCAGCCTCTGGCAACGATGGCGTCGACGGCGTGTCCTATCCGGCGCGCTATCCGCAGTGCATCGCCGTCGGCGCGACGCGCTTCGACGGTCGCCGCGCACCGTACTCCAACTTCGGCGCCGACCTCGACCTGGTCGCGCCCGGCGGCGACATGGAGGTCGACCAGAATGACGACGGCTATCCCGACGGCATCCTGGTGGAGACGTTCAGCGGCGCGCCGTCCTCGTTCGGCTACTTCCTGGTCGCCGGCACCTCGGTGGCTTGCCCGCAGGTCGCTGCCGTGGCGGCACTGATCAAGGCCGCGCACCCCAGGTTCGGCAACGCTCAGATCCGCGCGGCGCTGGAGAGCACCGCGATCGATCTCGGCGCGAGCGGCGCCGACGCCCAATTCGGCAAGGGTCTCGTGAATGCTGCGGCGGCGGTCAGTTACCATCCCTAGTTCCGCACGGTAGCCCAAGGGTTGCGTTTGCCGAGCGTTTCGGGGACAGTCTCTCCCGTCTCGCCGCCTTCCCGGGGACGCCATGACCACGTTCATCCTGCTCGTCTTGCTGCTCGGCGGCGATCCGCCGTTCGTGACGCGCCGGCTGGGCGCCGCGGACGCGCTGCTCGCGCAAGGCAAGAAGCTCGAGGCGCGCGATCTCCTGCGGCGTGCGCTCGAGGGCGACCGCCAGAACGCGCACGTGCTGCACCGGCTGGCGCAGCTTTGCCTCGACCTCGGCCAGACCGACGAGGCGGTCTACCTGTTGAACCGCCTGGCGCAGACGCTCGCTGCCGACGGCCAGATGACCCGGGAGCAGGCGGCGCCGTTCCAGCCGCTGCTGGCGAAGCTGAAGAGCCTCGACCCGATGGTGCAGAAGCGCGATGCCGCGCGCCAGCTGTTCCGCGAGAACCTGCTCAAGCTCGGCCGGGACCATCTCGCGAAGAAGCGCTACCACAGCGCGCTCGCCGTGTTCCAGGAGCTGCTCACCATCGATCCGCACGACCGCGGCGCCAGCGACGGCATGAAGCAGGTGCGGCGCGAGGGCGGCAACGAGCTCGCCGCGCAGGGCGTGGCCGGCGGCGACGACCTGCTCGCCGGCGTGACGCCGCAGTGGCTCGAGCAGAACGACCGCTTGCACCAGCAGTGGGAGAATGCGTGGGAGAAGAAGACCAAGAACTACAGCGTGCAGACCAACGCCGGCTACGAGGTGCTGCAGACCGTGGCCGCGGCGATGGAGCAGCTCAACCACTTCTACCGCATCTTCCACCAGTACAAGACCGACGGCTCCGACACGCCGCATCTGGCGGTGAAGATCTACCGCACCCACGATGAGTACAGGACGCGCGGCAAGCCCGATCAGGAATGGGCCGGCGGCCACTTCGACGGCACCTCGGTGCAGACCTGGGACTACCGGGAGGGAGCGAAGGGGCCGCTCGACAGCTTGCTGCAGACGCTCGCGCACGAGGCCAGCCATCAATTCGTGGCGCTCGCGTGCGGCGCCGTCCCGGCGTGGCTGAACGAGGGCCTGGCCTCGTTCTTCGAGGGCACGCAGTACCTGTCGAACGGCCAGATCAAGTGGAACCTGGTGGCCGCTGGCCGCTTGCTGCCGCTCGCCGAATCGCTCGAGAAATCGCCGGTGGCGCTGGCCGACGTGCTGTCCGGCAAGGTCGACGACTATCGCGTGTACTACCCGTATGGCTGGGGCATCGTCTATTACCTCTACAATGCCGAGGACGAGCACGGCGAGCTGCTGTACCGCGCGCTGCTGAACGAGTACGCCAAGACCTATCCCGGCGGCGCCGACGCGGTCGAGCGCTTCACCGACTTCTTCGTCACCCGGCCAAGGCGCGGATCGGCCGCCTCGTTCGCCGACCTCGAGCACGACTGGCGCCGCTGGATCTTGCACCTGCGCGACGTGTTCCTGGGCAAGGTCCCGGTGGCGAACGAGTACGAAGGGCTCGCCGATCAGCTGCTCCTTGCGCAGCACGTCGAGCGCGCGCTCGAGAAGTACGAGCTCGCGCTCGATTACGAGCCCGATCGCGCGTCGGTCGTGTTCAAGGTGGCGCAGCTGCTCGAGCGCACCGGCGAGCTCGATCGCGCCACCGGCATGTACCGCCGCTTCTTGCGCCTGGCGGAGTTCCAGGAGCTGCTCGGCGATCCGCGCGTGAGCGAGGCCGAGCGGCGCGTCGCGGCGCTCGATCCGCTGCACGAGGCGGCCAGCCGCCGCCGCGCCGAGCTGGATCGCAACTTGCTCGGCATCGCCCGGGAATACCGCAGCGCGAACCTGCCGACCATGGCGCTCGCCACCGTGCGCGACCTGGTGGTGAGCGACACGCCCAACGGCGAGGCGCGCGACTTCTACCTCGACGTCGAGGAGGCGAGCGGCACGAGCCTGGAGGAATGGCAGGCGATCGGCAACGAGGTCGACCTGAGCGGTTTCATCACCGAGAACGTGGCCGAGAACTACCAGGTGCGCGACGCGGTGATCGCCGGCCACGTGCTCGAGGCACCCGAAGCGTCGGCGCCGCACACCGGCCAGGGCCCGCGCCGCAACCGCACGCAGGTGCTGTTCAAGATGCTGCAGGCCGATCGCCGCGTCGCCGGCGATTACAGCCTCGAGGCCGAGCTGCGCGCCGGCGCGGTGTGCCAGCTGGTGGGGCTCGTGTTCGGCTCGAAGGGCAGCCGTGCCGGCAACGATCCTGGCGCCCAGGTGGTGGAGTTCTTCCATGCGGCGCTGGTGAAGGCCGACGGCTCGGTCGACATCTCCAGCTACGAGGGCGATGCCTGGCGGCTGCGCGGCAATGCGGCGCTGCCGGTGAACCGCCGCGAGTGGCTCACCCTGCGCGCCGACATCGCCGATGATCGGCTCGCGCTGTTCGTGAACGGCTCGCTGCTGAAGGAGGTCAGGTTCAAGACGCGCGAGGAGCTGCGCGGTCGGTTCGGCATCCTGGTCGGCGGCGGCGACGCCGAGTTCCGCAACGTGCGGCTGCTGGAGCGCGATGCGCGGCTGCCGCCGAAGCGCTCGGCGCGCGCGGTCGCCGAGCACGACCTCACCGAGCAGCCGATCACGCTCGAGAAGCCGCCGCGCGCGAGGGCCGGCCTCGATCACTACGTGGGTGCGGCGCCGCCCCAGCTCAAGCCGGCACGGTTCTTCAACAGCGAGCCGTTCACGCTCGATGACCTGCTCGGCAAGGTCGTGGTGCTGGGCTTCATGCAGATCGATCAGGAACAGGGCATCCCGTCGCTGCCCGCCTATCAGAAGATCGCCGAGACCTACGCCACGCTCGACGTGGTGGTGGTGCTGGTGGTGAGCGACAAGGGCTCGCTGGTCGAGAAGTTCCTGAAGGAGAAGGGCGTCAAGCTGCCGGTGGTGCAGGATGCCGGCCATCAGACGATCCTCGACTACAACCTGATCTCGATCCCGCACGCGAAGCTGCTCGACATGGATGGCCGCGTGGTGTGGGAGGGCAATCCCGACTGGCGCCCGGGCGAGGACTCGTACATCGATGCGCCGCTGGCCGAGCTCGCAGAGAAGCGTGGCCTGAAGCTGATCGCGCAGGCCCCGACCTTGCTCGAGCAGGCGGCCGGTGAGCTCGCGGCCGGCAATCCGTTCAAGGCGGCGGAGCTCCTGCGCCCGCTCACCACGATCGACGCGCCGCATCCCGTCGTGCAGGAGGCGCGCCTGCTGATGCAGGATGCGCGCCACGACACGGCATCGCTGCTCGAGCTGGTGCAGAAGCGCGTGACCGACGGCCGGCTGCGGTCGGCCGAGGACTTGTTGAACCGTATCCTGCGCACGTTCCCGCGCCTGGAGGGGGCGGTGGCGCTGCGCAAGCAGCTGAAGCAGGGCGAGCTCCTGGATGCCGCGAAGCAAGCGGCGCGGGCCTGGGCCGATCTCGAGGGGCTGACCGCATTCCTCGAGCGCGGCAATGCCAAGGCAGCAGCGAGAAGGCTCGCGGAGCTGGATACGCAGCACCTGGCGCCGGATGAGCAGCGGCTCGCGAGCGCGCTCGCCGCTCTGCTCGGCGGCGAAGCAGCCCGATCGAACAGCGGCCAGGCAATCCAGTGGATCAAGACGTTTGCGGTCTTCGATCGCATCGAGGAGCTGGTGCGCGTGAGCGCGCTCGACACGGCGAAGGAAACCCTGAGTGACTGTCGCAATCTGTTTGCCGGAACGCCGCTCGAGCAGGTGGTCGATCGCTTGCGCGAAGAGCTCTTGCGCGCGTCGCAATGAGCACGCGCAACAACGACGCGCCCGCCGCCGTTGCGCGAGCGAGTCGGGGGTGGTCAGGCCGATGCGACGCGCACTGATCGTGCTCGCCATCCTGCTGCCTGCCGCCACGAGCCTGGCGCAGGTCACGGTCGATGCGCCGATCGACGTGCTGAGCTGGGAGGCCGCGGGCTTCCTGCGCGTGACGCCACAGCGCGGCGATCTCGCGTTCTTGTTCGACGGCCGCGCGGAGACCGCAGTGAAGGCGCCGGCGACGCTCCTGCTCGAAGCGCAGGAGGACCTCGTGCTCACCGGTCTCAAGGTGCACGCCGCAGCCGGCACGCACGCGCTGATGACCGTCACCCTGAGCAGCATGGACGGCGTCGAGCTGAAGCGCAGCGTGCTCGAGCTCACGCCCGAGTCCACAACGAGCGAGCGCTTCGCCGAGCCGGTGGCCGCGCGGCGCGTGAGCTGCGCGTTCGCGCTGCAAGATGGCGCGCGCCTGGCCGAGATCACGCTGCTCGGCAAGGTCGAGCTGAAGGGCGTCGAGCTGAACGGGCTGGCGCACGAGGTGGTCGTCGGCAGCCGCCACCGGTTCCTCGTGATCGGCACCGACGCGCACGGCGGCCGCATCGACCTGACCGGCGATGCCGAGCTCAGGATCACGCCGGCCAGCATCGCCCGCGTCCAGGAGCACGAGCTGGTGGCGGCGGAGTCCGGCGCCGCCAGCATCCAGGTGCTGGTGGCGGGCCGCGCGTTCGGGCCGCACGCGCTCGCGATCTTCCGGCCGCGCCCGGCGCCGGCCGACCTGCGCGTCGCGCCGACCTTGAGCGCCGCCGAGATCGAGGTGGCGCCGTCCACGCCCGGCTCGCCCGCCTATGCGCTCTACCGTCGCAAGGACGGGGATCCGGCGCCGGCGCGTCCCGTCCAGGTGCGCCTGTTGCCCAGGTTCCACGATCACGGCCTCGATGCGTTCACCGGCTACAACTACTTCGTCGTCGGCGTCGACGAGCACGGCAACGAGATCACCGAGCGCACGACCGAGGTGCACGCGCGCACCGCCGCGAACCAGAACGCGCTGCGGCGCGTGGCCACGCTCGACGTGCTGGTGCCGATCTACCGCGGCCGCGCGGGCGGCGCGGGCGACGCGCAGGTGCTGGAAGCGCTCGAATGGAGCCGCCGGTTCTACTATCGCCACAGCCACGGCCGCCTGAATCTCGCGCTGACGCCGCTCATCATCGACCGCGGCGCGCCCGACACGCGCGGCCCATCGATGTTCGCGATCGAGGATGATCTGCGTGCGCGCGGCGTCGGCGACGACTGGTACGACGCGGTGCACGTGATCGCCGACAACCTGAGCGGATGCTGGGGCGGGTTCGTGATCCTCGGTCACACCGGCGGCTCGTTCGGCAGCGCCTGCGCGGTGCCGTTCCCGCCCGGACTGCTGGCGCGCGAGGCGGTGGCGTGGTCGTTCGCGCACGAGCTCATGCACTCGCTCGCCCTGGTGATCGCGCAGGGCTCCGGCAACCTGAAGATGTGGAGCCACCACTTCCCCGACAACTACCCGCTGCCGGACGGCATCACGCTCGACGTCGGCCCGCACCTCGACGGTCTGGCGAAGGTGCTGGCCGCGTTCGACGGCTACGACGCGTTCAAGCCCCCGTGGGATGGCTACATCGAGGTGGTCGACACGGATCGGGACGGGCTCGCGGACCAGGACGCGCGCTTGCCGATCGACGAGGCCCGGCTGCAGACCGACCCCACCGAGGCCGACACCGATCACGATGGTCTGAGCGACCTGGACGAGCTCGCCGCCGGCCTCTACCAGGGCAGCGATCCCCGGAACGCCGATACCGATGGCGATGGCGAGGTCGACGGCAAGGATCGCTTCCCGCTCGCGGCATTCTCGGGGACGATCCGGTTCAGCGACGCCGCGCCGGTGGCGCCGTCAGCGCGCCAGGCACATCTCCTGGCGACCGTGGGCGCGGTCGAGATCCACGCCTGGTGGGACCTCGCATCGCTCAGCTTCGAGCTGCGCTTGCCGCGCGCGTGCGAGGTCCTGGTGCACCTCGATGGCAGCGGCGAGGATGGCCGCTTCGAGTCGCGCGGCCGGTTCGCCGGTTCGACGGCGAGCGGTCCCGAGGCGCGCGGCGACTCCTACACCGATGGCTCCGAGCTGGTCGCGCGCGTGGCACAGTCGAGCCTCTTGCTGCGCGGCGAGCCAGTCGCCGGCTCGCACGTCCTGTGGCGCGAGCAGGACGGGGCCACGGTGTGCGACCTCACCATACCCCGCACCCTGCCCCCGGGTGCAGGCGACACTCACGCGCGAACGCCGGACATCATCGACGGGCTCACCCTCGAGGCCGGCCGGCTGATCGGGCTCAACTTCTGGTTGCGTTGCGCGGAGGCCGAGAAGCCGGTCAGCTTGTTCGAGATGCATCGCCTCTACGATGCCGTGCTGGTGAAAGAGTAGGCTTGAACGATCCGCCGCTCTACCTAAGATCATCCGCACCGTGCAGAAGCCCGTGTCACCGACAGCCGACGACGTTGCCAGCGACGAGCCCGCGCTCGGCAAGGCTGCCGATGGCAGCAAGCGCCGCTATCGCCGGGTGCTCCCGCCGAGCTTGTTCCTGCTCGTGCTGGTCATCGTGCTAGTCATCTTCCACGGGATCCTGCTGCCGTTCATCCTGGCGCTGTTCTTCGCCTACCTGGTCTATCCGATCGTGCGGGCGCTCAACAGCGTGCACGTGCGACGGCTGCGCGTCCCGCGCTGGACCGCGGTGTTGATCACCTACTTCGCGGTCGGCTTCGGTCTCTACCACTTCATCCCGTTGACGCTGTCGGGCGTGACGCGCGAGTTCGCCAATCTGTTCAAGGAGATCCCCGGCATCTTCAACGGCTTGAAGAAGCAGAAGGAGGATCTGTACCAGAGCATCGAGGCGAGGTTCCGCCTCGACCAGCTGCCGCCGGAGCAGCGCGCCTACATCGACGCCGAGTTCGCGCACCTGTGGAGCACGACGCATCCGGCGAGCAAGGCAGACCCGCAGCGCGCCGTGGACGCCGGCCCTGGCCAGGCGCCGGAGGCTGCCCCGGCAGCCGGATCAGCACGTGAGAACGCGCGCGTGCCGGAGTGGAGCGAGAGCTTCACCAGGTTCAAGCAGGCGTTCGATCGCGCGCTCGAGGACACGGTGGCCGCGGACGACACCTACGATCGCCTGATCGTCGGCAACCTGGATCCCAAGACCACGGTGCCGACCGGCCAGCTGAAGGAGATCGAGCAGCGCGTCCTGTCGGTGGTGAAGGACAAGCGCGACCGCCTCGGCGAGCGATGGTACGGCGAGCTCGAAGGCGACCTGCGCGACATCTTCCAGAGCGCCGCGGAACAGGCGCGCATGGTCGCGGAGCCCGCGGCCGGAAACGATCGGCCCGAGTCGATGCACGCGCTGCTGGCGCGACTCTATGGCGAGTACCTGCGCGACGCCGAGCCGAGCATCAACCCGAAGCAAGTGGACGATCTGGCGAAGAACATCAAGGACAACCTGGTGCCGGCGTTCTCGCGCGAGAAGCTCGCCCGCGACATCCGCGAGAAGCTCGACGACTACTTCCGCAGCGCGCAGGACGGCCTGATCGGCCAGCTCGAGCGCATCAGCGCCTACGTCCCGAGCATCATCCGCGGCATCTTCACGTTCTTCGTCATCCTGATGATCGCCGCGTTCTTCATCGTGTTCTTCCCCAAGATCAAGGCCTATGGCCGCGATCTGTTCCCGCCCGAGTTCCACGAGGACTACGAGTCCATATTGCAGAAGATCGATGCGCGGCTCTCCGGCGTGATCCGCGGCCAGTTCATCATCTGCCTGGTGAACGGCTCGCTCACGTACCTGGGGCTCTGGATGCTCGGGCTGCCGCTCGCGCCCACGCTGGCGACGATTGCCGGCGTGCTGTCGCTGGTGCCGATCTTCGGCACCATCCTGTCGACCATCCCGGCGGTGATCGTGGCGCTGTCGGTGTCGAGCGACCACACCTCGGGTGGCGTGCTCGCCCAGCACATCGCCAACAACCGCCTGCTGCTCGCGCTCGCCGTGATCGCCTGGGTCTGCGTCATCCACGCGATCGAGTCCTATATCCTGAACCCGAACATCATGGGTCAGACCGCGCACATGAACCCGCTCATCATCGTGTTCGCGCTCCTGGCTGGCGAGCACGTGGGCGGCATCATCGGCGCCCTGCTCGCGGTTCCGATCGCCTCGATCTTCGTCACCCTCTTCGCCTACCTGCACAAGAAGACCGTGGCGTCGCTGAGCAGCGGCACGCCGCCCCAGCCTCAAGCGTAAGCCGTTCCTCTCGTGCGAGTTACGCGATGCTGACCGCGGAGGGGAGGCGACCGTTTCGATTTTTCGCCGTCGAATCTGCCGCAATCACGCTTTCAGTTCACGGAGGTGGACGGCCATGGACATCAGCCAGACGATCTACTGGCACCTGAAGCGCCTGCAGCTCGATTGGAAGGACCTGGAACGCGACCTCGGAATCTGTCCGAGCACGGTGTGGCGGTGGCAGCGGGGCGAAACGCGGCCGCGGCGCACGACCATCAAGTCGGTCGAGAACTACCTCGGCTTGCCGGACGGCTGCCTGGAGGGCCGCGCGCTGTTGCCGGAGTGCGTCGCGCTCCTGGGCGACCAGATCGTGCTGATGGGCGCAGCCAAGAAGGCATTCGAGGCGCTGCTCTCCTGTCGCACGCGCGACCGCCAGCACGCGTTCCTGGAGGAGCTCCGCTCCCACTACCGCCAGGTTGCCCCGGTGGAATCCCCGGCCACCCTGGCGGCCGGGGATGGGACGAGCTGAGCCAAGCAGCTGTTCGAGTCTTGCCCGGTAGGGACTGGGGGCAAACGGCGCGAGCGGCGTGTCGCCAGACACGCCGCTCGCGTCTCGATGAAGAGGCAAGAACCAGATCCCATGACAAAGGAGGAGGGCCGTCACGCTGGAGGAGCGCAACCTCCGCGGGCCGGCTCGCGGACCATGGCGCTGATGGCCGCGCCCGTGGTCGGCACCCCACGGCCCGGGGGCGCCGCACCGGCATCGGCTGGCCATTGTCTGCTATCCGGCCAACGCAAGGATACCCTGCCGCCAAACCCCTGTCGGGAATAAATACAGCCGCACAGCGGCCTCTCGGCCCGTGCACGCTGCCTCCAAGTGAGACCCGCGCCCCGCACCGAGGCTCTCCCTGGCAGGCGTCCGCGCGGCCTGGTTACAATCGGCGCGGCTCACTTCACTCCTGTCCCCGATCTCGCATGCGAACCTGGCACGAAAGGCGCGACATGTTCACGCAACTCCGCGTATTGCCCCCCCTGGTTTTCGTGGCCGCCACCGCGCTGGCGCAAGAGAACTCCCAGGTCGAAGAGACCACGGTCGAGCGAGGCGTCGCCTACCCGGTGATCGAGTCCACCTTCGATCACCCGCAGATCCAGGTCTCCGATCCGCAGTACGAGCACAAGGCCGTGCATCCGCCGAAGATCCCACCGGCGATCCGCCGCATGCTCGATCAGGGCATCGTCGACGATCTCATGGGCGGCCAGAACCCACCCACGACCACGAGCCAGACCAACAGCTCCGCGTTCGCGCCGGCGATCGATTTCGCCGGACAGAGCGATACCGGCTGGCTGCCTCCGGACAACTACCTCGCCACCGGCCCATCCAACGTCGTCGAGATCGTGAACGAGACCATCGCCTTCTACACCAAGAGCGGTTCGTTGCAGTTCTCGCAGATCCTGAACAACACCGGCTCACCCGGCTTCTTCGAGTCGGTGGGCTGCAGCAGCAACACCTTCGATCCCAAGTGCCTCTACGATCAGAACAGCGGTCGCTTCGTCGTGGTCGCGCTCGAGGTCCCGAGCGGCTCGACCGCCTACATCGACATCGCCGTCTCCGACGACAGCGACCCCAATGGCACCTGGTACAAGTACCGCACCAGCGCCGACACGGTGATCAGCGGGCTGCACTACTGGGTGGACTATCCCGGCCTCGGCATCGACTCGCAGGCGATCTACGTCACCGGCAACCTGTTCCCGCAGACATCGGGGTCCTTCGGCGGCGTGAAGTACCGCATCTTCGACAAGACGCCGATGCTGAGCGGTGGCGCAGTGGTGTTCTCGGACCTGCGCTCCTCGAGCTCGGAATCGGTGCAGGTCGCGCACGTGTTCGGGTCCTCGCTGGCGCCGTTCTTCGTCAGCGTGAACAGCACCTCGTCGATCAGGCTGCAGGCGATCACCAACCCGCTCAGCTCCCCCGCGCTGGTCGCATCCAACGTGACCGTGCCCACGTTCTCGCTGCCAACCAGCGGCGCTCCGCAGAAGGGCACCAGCTCGACCATCGACGTGCTCGACGGCCGCATGATGAACGCCGCGTGGCGCAATGGCCACCTCTACGCCGGCCACGGCATCAAGGCGAGCAGCAAGAACCAGGCGCGCTGGTACGACTTCAACACCAACAACTGGCCGAGCAGCGGCTCGCCGACGCTCAGCCAGTCGGGCAACATCGACGCCGGCACCGACACCGGCGGCCAGCCGATCCACACTTGGTTCCCGGTGATCGTGTCGAACCCGAGCAACGACATCGGCGTGGTGCTCGCGCGCTCGTCCAAGAACGAGTATGCCGGCGTGTACTACACCGGCCGCACCGCCAGCGATGCGCCCGGCACCATGGCACCGCTCACGCTGATGAAGGTCGGCACCGCCGGCTACGATTGCAGCCGCTGGGGTGATTACTTCGGCGTGGCCGTGGATCCCAGCGACGGCACGTTCTGGGGCGTCGGCGAATACGCGAGCGGCTCCTGCACCTGGAAGACCTGGATCGGCAACTTCCAGCTCAGCACGCTGCGCAGCTTGACCGTGAACGCCACCGGTGTGACCAACGTCAACATCACCGTCTCGCCGCCGGACTCGTTCGGGCAGGGCGATGGCACCACGCCGTTCTCGCGCAGCTACAGCGATGGCGTGGTGGTGTCGTTGACCGCGCCGTCCACGGCGTCGAGCGAGTTCTTCTATCGCTGGTTGATCGACGGCGTCGGCCAGCCGAGCAAGCAGCAGGGCATCGCCGTCACCATGACCGCCGCGCACACCACGACCGCAGCCTACCTGCCTTGCCTCGCGTTCTGGACCAACTACGGCTCCGGCTGGCCGGGCACGAACGGCGTCCCGAGCTTCAGCTCGAATGCCAACCCGATCATCGGCACGTCGATCACGCTCAACGTCGGCAACTCGCTGGGCGCCGCCACCACCGGGTTCGTGGCGCTCGGCTTCTCGTCGGCGTCGACGCCCACGATCTACGGCGGCACGCTGCTGGTCGTGCCGTCGCAGTTCCTGGCGATCCCGTTGCTCGCGGGCACGACGCCGCTGCCGGGCACGATCCCGGCGGACGAGTCGCTGTGCGGGTTGAGCGTCTACCTGCAGGTGCTCGAGATCGATCCCGGCGCGTCGGCCGGCATCTCGTTCACGCGCGGCCTGCAGCTGGCGATGGGCGTGTGAGCAGACGCACGTCAGGGACACCGGGGCGTCAACGCCCGGTGTCCCTGGCGCAACTGACCAGCATTCGCGCACCCGTTCGTACTTGCCTGTCCGGCTGTTCGCGATTCTCCTCACTTCGTGGACGCTGCTCCTGGCCATGAGCGCAGCTTGGCCTCAGTAATGCCGTTCCACGGGATCGACACCCAGGGCGTCACGGGGAAGAGCGGGTTGCTGGTGCGCAGGCGCGCCCGCCAGTGATACGAGTGATGCGCAGGGACGATCGAAACCAAGGGCAGCGCGACCAGCTCGTTGAACACGAGGGGTGACCAAGTGATGGTCCGGTCCGCACCCGAATCGAGGCCGCTCAACTCGAGCGCTACGGAGAGGCTGGCCACTTCCCATTCCAGCCGCGCCGTGGGTGTCAGGCCTGATGCCCAAGAAAAACCTGCGAGATGCCTGTCGAAGGTAAGCTCGAGGCGAAAGCTCTTCGGCGAGTCGCATCGACCAAGCAGATCGATGGGCGCGGCGTCATTGCTTCGGCGTTGCTGCGCAGCGAGCGTCCAGCCACCCCTGCCCTCGTTGCCCAGGTACACGAACGCCGCCCCTTCGTCGGTCTGCCCGAGGTCGTAGTATGGCGCGCCCACGATGACATCGCTGTAGCCATCTCCGTTCACGTCGCCCGCCGTCGCGACGGACCAACCGAAGTCCGCGTTCACCTGATCGCTCTCGGCCGTCCAGGCCGCGCTGGTCGCGAGTCCGCTCGCAGATCCCAGGTATTCGTATGCGCGACCTTCGTTCGACTGCCCATTGGCATAGGAGTAAGCCCCGACGATCACATCGCTGTAGCCGTCGCCATCGACGTCGCCAGCGGTCGCGACCGAGTATCCGAATCTCGCGCTTTCCTGATTGCTCTCGGCCGTCCAGGCCGCGCTGGTCGCGAGTCCTCCAGCCGAGCCCAGATAGGCAAACGCACGGCCCTCGTCGGTCTTCCCGTGGTCGTACAGCGGTGCCCCGATGATCACGTCGCTGTAGCCGTCGCCATTGACGTCGCCAGCGGTCGCGATCGAGTAGCCGAATCTCGCGGTGGCCTGATCGCCCTCGGCAGTCCAAGCGGCGCTGATCGAGAGTCCTCCACTCGAGCCCATGTAGGCGAAGGTACGGCCTTCGTCGGTCTGTCCACCGTCGTATTCCAGCGCCCCGACCAACACGTCGCTGTAGCCGTCGGCGTTGACGTCGCCAGCGCTCGCGACCGTGGCGCCGAACGAGGCGTCCGCCTGATCGCTCTCGGCCGTCCAGGTGGGGTTGATCGCGAGCCCACGTTGGGATCCCAGGTACGCGAGCGCGCGGCCCTCGTTCGACTGCCCATTGTCGTACTGATGCGCCCCGACGATCACGTCGCCGAAGCCATCGCCGTTCACGTCCCCCGCGCTCGCAACGCAGCGCCCCAAGAAGGCGCTGGCCTGGTCGCTCTCTGCCGTCCAGGCGGCAGACGCCGCTAGCCCTCCCGGCGAACCCAGGAAAACGAACGCGCGCCCTTCGTTCGACTCTCCGTGATCGTAGAACTCGGCGCCGACGATCACGTCGCTGAAGCCATCGCCGTTCACGTCGCCCGCGCTGGCGACGGAGACGCCGAACTGTGCGCCGGCCTGATCGCTCTCGGCGGTCCAGGCGGCGATGGTCGCAAGGCCATCGGCCGCGCCCAGGTACGCAAACACGCGGCCTTCGCCGGACTCGCCGTTGTCGTAGAAGGGTGCGCCGACGATCACGTCGCTGAAGCCATCGCCGTTCACGTCCCCGGCTGTGGCGACGGCATAGCCGTGCTGGGCATCGGCCTGATCGTTCTCGCCGGTCCAGGCGGCCATGCTGGCAAGCCCCACCGCCGAACCCCGATACACGAACGCGCCACCCTCGTCCGACTCGCCGTTGTCGTAGTACCGTGTGCCGACGATCACGTCCGTGTAGCCGTCACCGTTGACGTCGCCTGCCATGGCTACCGACCAGCCGAACCTCGCTCCCACTTGATCGCTCTCGGCCGTCCAGGAGGCGCCGATCCCGAGGCCTGCCGTCGAGCCCAGGTACACGACCGCGCGGCCCTCGTCCGATTGTCCGTTGTCATAGCCGTTGGCGCCGATGATCACGTCACTGAAGCCATCACCGTTGACGTCGCCGGCAGTGGCAACGGAAGAGCCGAAGAAGGCGTTCGTCTGATCGCCCTCGGCCGTCCAGGTGGGGTAGGACGGGAGCGGTCCCAAGTACAGAAACGCGCGTCCCTCCTCTGCCTGCCCATTGTCGTACCCGGGTGCGCCGATGATCACGTCACTCAAGCCATCGCCGTTGACATCGCCGGCAGTGGCGACGGAATTGCCGAAGTATGCGTACGTCTGAAAGCCATCCTCGATCCAAGCGGGAAAGGAAGCGAGTCCAGCCGCGGAGCCCATGTACACGAGCGCGCGGCCCGCGGCGCCGTAGAAGACCGCCCCGACGATGACGTCGCCATAGCCATCGCCGTTGACGTCGCCCGCCGTCGCAACGGCACACCCGAAGGACGCACCAGCATCATCGCTCTCGGCGGTCCATGCGGCAGAGGGAGCGAGCCCCGTGGCCGAGCCCAGGTACGCGAACGCGCGCCCCTCGTCGATCTGCCCGTTGTCGTAATTGCTTGCGCCGACGATCACGTCGCTATAGCCATCCCCGTTCATGTCGCCAGCCGTGGCGACGGCAGAGCCGAAGCCCGCGCTGGCCTGATCACCCTCGGCCGTCCAGGAGGAGCTCGCCGAGAGGCCACCAGGCGAACCCAAGTAAACAAATGTGCGGCCCTCATCGGTTTGCCCGTTTTCAAAGCTGGGCGCAGCGACGATGACATCGCTGAAGCCATCGCCGTTCACATCGCCTGCGGTCGCGACGGACCACCCGAAGTACGCGCCATTTTGATCGCCTTCAGCCGTCCAAGCGGCATTCGCCGCGAGCCCGACCGTCGAGCCCAGGTAGACAAAGGCGCGGCCCTCGTCTCCCTGCCCGCTGTCGTATGTCGGCGCGCCAATGATCACATCGGTATGACCGTCGCCATTCACATCGCCCGCGCTGGCGACGGAATTGCCGAACCATGCGTCAGCCTGATCACCCTCGCCTGTCCAGGCAGGACCCGTCAGCACCGGATCCACGGTCAGCGGATAGACCGCGCCTGTATCGTCGATCTGAATCCCCACGCCCGATGGGCTCGACTGCAGTCGCGCAGCGAGCTCCCGCCCGGTCGCGTCGAAGGCCATGAGATCGCGGTAGCGGAGCATGACCTGGCCGTTCGCATCCACGAGCGAGCCTGACCGAGCTTCCGCGTCGATACGGAGAGCGAGGTCACCGCCAAATTCGAGGCCGATCCATAGCGGGACGACTCCGCTCTGGCATGTCGGAATCGTCCAGCCCTGCTCGAGGCCTGCGGCTCGATTCTCGAGCCATTCTTGGAGGACACCATGGTCCAGCTCGACCCGACCGTCCTTGCCGGAGATCAGAGGTGACCCGAGATCGCGCGGGTCTCCGAGACGACCGAAGCTCGCCGTCCGAAGCTGGAGTCTCCACGGCGCGCCGATCCCGTCGGCACGCGTCTGGCGCGGAAACACTTCCAGACCTTCTCGTGAGACCCGGCAGCGGAAGTCCTGCGAACGATTGGGCGCCAGCCACACCCCATGCTCGTCGGCGCGGGCGCGAAACTGGTATTCCTCACGGCGCACTTCCTCCGAGACTCGCGCGAACCAGGGTGTCGTCTCGATCTCACGAGCAAGCGGCGGATGCGACTGAGCGACCAGCGTGGGGCTCAGACAGATGATCGTCAGCCACGCGTAACGAGCGCCGAGCATGAAGTCTCTCCAAGAGGAGCCATTCCGTCTGTCGACGGGCTTACGACCGCGTCCCCCTCCGTCTGCCATTGGGGCTCGAACGAGCGATCAAGAGCAGCGCGTGACGGATGGCGGACATGAGCCTGGTCAGGCTCGGATCGAGCGTCGTCCTCCGATCGGGTCCACCCATACAGCCAGGAAATCACGACAGACCTTACAGCTCGATCTGGATTTCCATGAGAGCCACCACCGAACGACCAGACGCCAGGGCCGTTCAGGGCACCATCCCGGTGACCGAGAAGACGAGTCGGTTCACGCCGCGGCGGAGAGCACCACCCATGTCACGACAACGTCACGACACCCGCGCCGCCGAGCGCGAGGCAGGCGAGCATCCGGTCGCACGGTGCCGGATGATGATCACGGTCGCGATGATGGTGGCGAGCGCTGGACGCGACAGCCACCTCGTGTCCCGAAGCAACCGGATGTCATCCCGAGATCGCCGCGGCCAGCGATGAGCTCGCGGCACAGACCACGATCGCGGGATGATCGCCGGCCTCGAGCGACCCCACAGGTCGGCCCGGCGCCGAACGACGCTCACCGGTAGTGCACTGCCAGCCACACCGTGGCGCGCTCGGGGTCGGTCCACTCGACGCGATGCCGGCGATGCGCCGCAATGACGAGGTGATCGCCTGGCCGCAGCTCGCACATGCCCGCCCCGTCGGCGAAGCGCAGCCGCGCCGCACCGGCGAGCACCATCACCCACTCGTGCTCGTCCTGATCGTACCATTGGTCCGGCGGCGTCACGTGCCCGTGCGAGACGATGCGCTCGAGACGGAACTGTCTGCCGCGCACCAGCGTCGTGAATGCCTCCTCGGCGCTCGCCTCGGCAATGTCGGTGAACAGGTTGCCAATCATGATGATCGCGCCAGCTCGACAGGTCACGCGCCGGGCGGAGCCGTTGCCTCGATGCGCCGCAGGATCTGGTCCAGGTACATCACATGGTAGCGCAAGCGCGAGATCGCATTGGGCCGCTCGTGATCGCCTTCCAGCAATGCTGCGCGCGCGCGCCATGGTCGACCACCCCGCAACCAGGTCAAGTCGATTGGCTGGGCCGCGGCCGCTCGTTCGATGGACCGCGTTCAGCGTCGTGAAGATCGCGGTCGTGGCGCCGATACCGACCGCGAGCGTCGCAATGGCCGCGGGCGGAAACGCCGGTGTGCGGCGAAGGCTCCAAGGCGAAAACGAATGTCGTGCAGGAACGCGCCCATGGACCGCCCTCCGGGTATCCTGACGACATGACGAACGCTCTCAACCGGCGGTTCGTGCTCGGAACTTGGCGATGGCCGTGGCTGGCGGCCGGCTTCGCGATCGCGCTGACGCTGCCATCGCTCTGGAGCGGCCTGGCCGCCGACGACTACATCCATGCGGCAATGCTGCGTCATCGTCCGGGATTCACCACGGAGCCGCTTGGTCTGTTCACGTTTGTCCGTGCGGGCGACGTCGAGGCAGCAGGTCGGATCGCGCTGCCATGGTGGTCGGCACCCGATCTGCAGATTGCGTTCTGGCGGCCTGTTGCGGCGCTGACACACGTGCTCGACTGCGCACTGTGGCCCGATGCCCCCTGGCTCATGCACGCGCAAAGCATCGCCTGGTACGCCGCGGCGGTGCTGCTGGTCGGCTGGCTCTTTCAGCGCATTCTCGGCGCCGGGTGGATCGCAGGTCTTGCCGCGCTGGCATACGCCGCCGATCCGACGCACGCGTTGTCGGTCGATTTCATCGCCGGCCGCAATGCCCTCGTCGGCGTGGCGTTCGGAGCGGCAACGCTGCTGCTCCACGATACGTGGCGCCGACAGCGCTGCACGGTTGCGGCGTGGCTGGCGCCCGGAACGTTCGCGCTGGGGTTGCTCTCCAACGAAGGCGCAATTGCCATCGCCGCGTATCTGTTCGCGTATGCACTGTTCCTTGACTCCGGCGCGCTGCGATCGCGCTTGGTCAGCCTCGCGCCGTACGCGATGGTCGCGGTCGTCTGGCAATGCTCCTATCACGCCCTTGGCTACGGCACGACGGCGGCGTACGGGCACGTCGATCCGGTGCGATCCCCCTCGCCGTTCCTGCACGCGATGGTGATGCGCACGCCGGCCTATCTGGTCGGCCAATGGCTGCTTCCGTCCGAGAACGTGTTCGTGTGGCTGCCGCAAATCGGCTTCACGATCCTGGTGCTGCTCGCCGCTGCCGTCGTCGGCGGGTTGGCCGGGCTGTTGTGGCCGCTCATCCGCACCACACCCGCGACTCGATTCTGGTTGGCCGGCATGATGCTCGCGCTCGTTCCGGCCTGCACGGGCAGTGGAGATCGAATGCTCGTGTTCACGGGCATCGGCGCGGCGGCGCTCGTGGCACAACTCGCCGGAACTCTTGCTGTCCGCCGACTCGGGCCGCGACTCGTCGTGGGAGCGCTGGTTGCCCTGCATCTGTGTGTCGCATCCGTCTGGCTGCCGATCCGCGTCGTCGCGACGGGAGAGACACTCGCCGGTATCACCACCGGCGTCCGCGATCTGGCCCTCCGGCCGGACATCGGACGCAAGTGCGTGGTGCTGATCAACGACTTCCGCTTCGCGAGCTACTTCGCGGCGCTGCGGTCGCTTGAAGGCCTCGAGCCCGTCGAGCAGGTCCTGGTCCTCGCACCGGCCTCCCAACTCGACGTCGCGATCGTGCTGACGCGGACCGCGGACGACACGCTGGTCATGGATGCGGCCCACCATGATGGGTGGGACACGGATCGAGGCGACGGCAACCCGTTCGTCGCTGGCACGACGATCCGCCGTCCGCACGTCAGCATCGAGGTGCTGCGCGTCGAAGACGGACTACCGACGCGCGTGTCATTTCACTTCGATCGGTCCGTGGATGACCCTCTTTTCGCGTGGTTCGCGGCGCCGGGCGACGCCCAGCCGTGGGCGCCACCGCCAATCGGGATGAGCGTCACGTACCCTCGTATGCCGATCGGGCCAGCGCGGTGAGGCAAACCAGGCCTTGCGCGCGGCTGGAGTCCCCGGACCATCGCGCGGACCAATCAGCGTTCTTGCTGTGCGCTCGGTGAAGACGTGTCGGGCGTCGCTACGGCCCGAACCAGGATCTCGTTGAAGTCGGCGCCCGAGCCGCCGACGTGCCATGTCTTGCCAAGGGCGGTGGGCCCAGCACAGTCATGGTCACGATTGCCATGAATCGCCACATCGTGCGCGCTCCCCGGTGCTGTCGCGGCCGAGCTGCCGATCACGTCCGTTCATCGCTTGCGCCTGGTACCGCAGACAGGCGATGCTGTCAAGTGCAGTCGTGGCTGCGGTGAGTGAACCTTGACACTCACCGCAGCCGGGCATAGGGTCTGGCATGTCGCCGATGTCTGGTGGTCCGGCCCTTGCGGAGGTCGCCATGTTCGACAACGCCCTGCAACGTTCGCTGGTGCGGCTGTGTCTCGTGATCCCACTCGCGTTGGCCTCGACCAGCCAGCACGCGTCGGGTCAGACGACGCACAGGGTGAGCGTGAGCTCGTCCAATGAAGAAGGAGATTGGGACAGCTGGAGCGGAAAGATGTCGGCGAACGGCCGGTTCGTCGTGTTCTCCAGCCTATCCACCAACCTGGTCCCCAACGACACCAACTCGGTGCGCGACGTGTTCGTGCGCGACCGCGATCTCAACGGCGACGGCATCTTCGACGACGGTGCCGGGATCACGGTGCGCCTGAGCGTGAGCTCGAGCGGGAACCAGGCCAATGGCGAGAGCGACGTCCCGAACATCTCCGCGGACGGTCGCTACGTCACGTTCACGAGCTTCGCCTCCAATCTCGTCCCCGGCGATGCCAACGGCTTCAGCGACGTGTTCCTCCACGATCGCGATCCAGACGGCAACGGGGTTTTCGATGAGGGCAACGGCGTCACGCGACGCATGAGCGTCGCTCCGGATGGCAAAGGCGGCAACGGCCCGAGCGCTGGCGGGGCCATCTCGGCAAACGGTCGCTACGTGTTCTTCTGGAGCTTCGCGATCAACCTGGTGCCGAACGACACGAACCTGGCGTACGACGTGTTCGTGCACGATCGCGACGCCGACGGCAACGGCATCTTCGACGAGGGCCCCGGCTCGAACACGCGCCTGAGCGTCTCTTCGGCCGGCGTGCAAGCAGACGCCGACAGCACCCTGTGCGGCATCACCCCCGACGGCCGTTTCGCCTGCTTCTTCAGCTATGCCTTGAACCTCGTCCCAGGTGGCCCGGTTCCACAGCAGATCTACGTTCACGATCGTGATCCGGACGGCAACGGTGTGTTCGACGAGGGCAATGGCCGGACCGTGCAGATGAGTCTCACCTCGGCTGGCAAGCAACCCGGTGGGCCTTGCACCAACGGCGCGATCTCGGCCGACGGCCGGTTCGTGGCGTTCAACAGCTTTGCCACCAATCTCGACCCGGATGATCGCAACATTTCCTCGGACGTGTTCCTGCACGACCGCGACCCCGACGGCAATGGCGTGTTCGACGAGGGCAACGCGACGACCGTGCGGGTCAGCCTCGACTCGCAAGGCCACGAGGGGGATGGCAACAGCTTCGGTCCCGCACTCTCGGCGGATGGTGGGCTCGTCGCATTCACGAGCTACGCGCGCCTGGTTCCGGGGGCGCCGGATGGCAGCCTGCTCCTGCGCGACGTCGCCGCGGGCACCACCTCCGTGCTCAGCACGAGATCGTCAGGCCAACCAGGCACCGGTCTCAGCGAGGATCCAGCGTTCTCTCCGAACGGGCGCCAGGTCGTGTTCACCAGCACCGCCCGGCTCGACGGAGACACCACCTTCAACAAGGACGTGTTCGTCAAGGATCGTATCGCGCTCCAATTCCACGGTCCCGCGGCGGCTGGCACTCCAGTCCACTACACGATCGAGCACGCGACGGGAGAAACGGGCCGTCTGGCGATCGTGATGCTCTCGTGCTCGGGCACGATCGGGTTCCCGCTGCCCGATGGCCGCAGCGTGCCGCTGACCTTCGATTCGTGCACGGTGGCGGGCTTCGGCTTGATTGCGATCCTGAGCGCCACGGTCGATGCGAACGGCTCGGCGTCCACGCCGACGTTCACGTTCCCGAGCGTGCCGCCGAACCTGCCGTTCTACTCCGCGGCGGTCACATTGGACCAGGCGACCGGCCGGTTCCTCTCCATCACCGGTCCAGTCGAGACCTACACGCAATGAGCTGCTCGGTCGATCCATGGTGAGATCCTCAACGAGTCCGATGGAGATCGACTCGGGCTCCATCGGCCTCGGTTCCGGACCTGCTACGAGCGTGATCCATCCGCGGCCAGTCGTGCCGGTGTCCGACCAGGCCGCGCCCGACCGCTCGAGCGTCTGGTGGATGCGACTCAGTGTCCGAGGGTGAGCATCAGCCCCGGTGTGAACGAGACTCCTTTCGAGGCCCCGGGATCAACCTCCAGAACCTGCAGGAACGCGCTGATGTCAGCAAGTTGGTTGTCGCACGGAACCGCCATGGGCAATGTCAAGCCACCGCCCGGTAGTGGTACCGCCATGATCACGAGGGGCACGACTAGCAGCGTGCCATCGAAGATCGTGGGCGTGCTCGCCTGGCTCAGACCGAGGAACAGAAAACTGGTCGTGGCTGCACCGCGCGAGTTCGAGATCTCGAGAGCGATGGTCGAGCAGATCACCGGGTCGTCGTTCGCGGTCAGGCTCGGGGTGCCGTTGGTGCCGGGCCACCCGACACCGTAGTTGCTCCACGAGGCGTGGCTCCCACAACCAAAGACGTACGCCGCGCCCGAATCGGCACCATGCGCATCGTCCTTGGAGGCGCCCACGATGATGTCGGGGCGACCGTCCTGATCCACGTCACCGGCACCTGCGACCAGCGAGCCGAAGAAATCGTCCGGAGCCTGACTGCCGACCGCGAGCAGCAACTTGCCATCCTTGCCGGAAAGCACGCGGGCAATGCCGCTACCTGCACCGAGGATGACGTCGCTCGTGCCATCGAGGTCGATGTCCCGCGCGTTGCTCGCCGATCTGACGGGTGCGGTGGCTGAGCCGACGAACGTGAGCAGCGCCACGCCGTTCTTGCCCGAGAAGATCCAGGCGGTGCCGGTACCATCGCCGCCCACGTCATCGCCCGGCGCACTGACGACGGCATCCGCGAACCCGTCGTGGTTCACGTCGCCCACGCCATCGAGGTAGTAGCCGAAGAGGTCGTTGTAGGAGTCGCCCTCGAGCGTGCGGATGATGGCGCCGTCATTGCCCGAGAAGAACCGCGCGCTGCCGTTCCAGAAACCGCTCGCGTTCACGGTGCCCACCACGAGGTCCGGGAAGCCGTCGGCGTTGGTGTCGCCGGCACCGGCCACAGAGAAGCCGAACCAGTCGCTTGGGTCATCGCCATTGAACGTGAAGAGCCGCGTGTTGTCCTTTCCCGAGTACACGTAGACCGGAGGGCCACCGACGATGACGTCGGGGAAGCCATCGCGGTTCACATCGCCGGCATCGCTAACCGAGTACCCGCCTCCCGAGCAGAACAGCAACAGGTCGCCGGTCGCGCCCGAGTACACCAAGGCGTTGCCTCCGGGACTCTCGCCGAGGCCTACCAGCACGTCGTCCAAACCGTCCGCATCGACATCTCCGGCACTGCCAACAGCATGGGCGAAATACGCATAGCTGATCGCGCCGTGGAAGGCGTGTAACACGTTCCCATCTCGGCCCGAGTAGACGAACGCGCTCCCCGAGAATGCACCAGCGACATCGTCGTGCGGGGCGCCCACGATCAAGTCCGCGAAGCCATCGCCGTTCACGTCACCCGCACCGGCCACTGCCGAACCGAAGCGATCACCTGCCGAATCGCCGGTGAACGTGAACAGCGTTGCCGGTCCACCGCCGCATTGATGGTCGAACTTCACCACGAACGCGTCCTGGACGCCGCCGAACGTACGGTCGTAAGCTCGCGAGGTAGTGGGAAAGTCGCCGCTCGTGGTGCCCGCGACGACCAGCTCGTCCGCGCTGTTGATGCCCAGGCCGAGCGCCAGGTCGTATCCGGTTCCGCCGAGCAGCGTCGAGTAGATGAGCGTCCCGCCGCCGGCACTCACCGCGGTCACGAACGCCTCGAGCCCGCCGCCGTAGCTCGTGTCGTACGCGTCGGGCGTGGTGGGAAATCCGGAGGGACCGGTGGTGCCTGCGACCCACACGTATCCAGTCCGCGTGAGCTTTAGATCATTGGCGCCATCGGTGCCCGAGCCGCCGAGGAAGGTCGAGAACACGAGCGCCGCGCCCGACGCGCTGACCCGGCTCACGAACGCATCGCCATTGCCGTTGTAGGTGGTGTCGAAGGCCCCTGGCGTGGCGGGGAAATCAGCCGAGGTGGTGGAGCCGGCGAGCAAGGCTTCGCCGGCATCGTTGACGGCGATCGCGCCCGCGACATCGGTGCCCGCGCCGCCGAGAAAGCTCGAGTAGACGAGCGCGCTGCCGGCGTTGTTGAGTTTGGTCACGAACCCCTCGGTCCCGACAGCCAGGCTGTCGAAACCACCGAGAAGCGGGAAGTTGCTCGACCTGGTCTCGCCCGCAACGAACGCGGCACCGGTCGCGTCCAACGCGATCGCATGACAGACATCCGCCGAGCTGCCGCCCAGAAACGTGGCGTAGACCAAGGTGGTGCCGGCCGCATCGAGCTTGGCGATGAAACCGTCTTGCCCGGAATTGTAGCTGCGATCATACGCCCCACTCGTGGTTGGAAAACTGGCGGAATCGGTCCCGCCGGCGACGTACACGGCTCCAGACGCGTCGCGCGCGATGGCGAACGCTCCGTCGCTCGCCGAGCCGCCGAGGTAGGTCGAGTAAACGACCGCGGAGCCAGCCGCGTTCAGCTTGGTGATGAAAGCATCCGTACCGCCGGCATAGCCGAAGAGCGTGGAGGGAAAGTTCGCAGACGTGGTGCTACCTGCCACATACACCGCCCCGCTCGGATCGACTGCGAGCCCGTACGCGCCATCGATGCCGCTGCCGCCCAGGTACGTGGCCCAAAGGAGCGTGTCTCCATCCTCGCTCAGCTTGGCCACGAAAGCATCGCTCGTGCCATTGGCTCCGGTGTCGTAGGCACCTGGAGTGGTCGGGAAATCGAATGACTCGGTGTGGCCGGCGACGTAGCTCGCGCCGGAGGCATCGATCGCTGCTTCACGGGCTTCATCGAAGCCGCTGCCCCCCAGATAAGTCGCGAAGTGCACTTCGGGATCGATGATGAGCCGCTCTCCGGGTTTGCGGCGCTCGACCTCGAACCCGAAGCGCCCAAGATCCAGCAAGCGGAACCGGCACGCCACCTCGTGCTTGGCGCCGGTGGCGTCTATCGCGTAGGCGACGGGCCGCTCCTGCACAAGTCGAAGGTTGCCTGCTTGCGCGACGAGAGCACCGTTCTCATCAATCATGAGATTCGCACCCTCGCAGCTCATGATGACGTCGGCGAGATCAGCCTCCGCCCCGAGCAGCAAGTCGTACTTCAAGCGCCCGCCGCGCAGGCAGAAGAGCGCATCCACTTGAGGAAGCAGGCCCCGGTAGCGTACCGACGCATACGCAGTCACGTCCTGGACCCAGGCGGACGGGTCGTTGCCGAGGAGAAAATGGTGCCGTCCCGGAAGCACATCCTCGCCGGATACGACGGCCTGATGGCGAGCACGTTCGACACGGAAGCGCGTGACCGCACCGCGGCCCTCTTCCGCCTCGAGCTTGAACGCCACGGCATCGGGCTCCAATCGCGTCACCAGACCAGTGAGTCGAGCCACGTAGCTCACATCTGGAGCCCATTGCCCGCGGTTCTCGATGAACCCGCTGGCTATCCGCTCGAGCTTGTTTCCCGCCTGGCCTGAAGCGGGGCCTGCGGCCAGCAACACCCACACGACTGACTTCGCAACGCTATCGATCATGGCATTTCTCCTCGTTGCCAGGAGAATGCGCGTCTCGATCCTGAAGTCCGCAGCGGATTCTGGCTTATTCCTGATGCGTGAGGCGCGCGCCCCATTCCTCGGCCCGCTCCGGGTCTTCCCACCGGCGGTAGAGCTCGACCAGGTTTTCGATCGTCGTGCGCTGCGCCTGGCGGTGGTCGCCGGCGGCTGCCGAGATCGCGTCGTAGCACTCGAGCAGAAGAGGTTCGGCCTCGTCATAGCGCTCGAGCGCCATCAGACAGGCACCGAGGGCACGATTGGATTCGGCGACCAACATCACTTGATCTGCGCTCGGGCAATCGCGCGCCAGGCCGACGGCCTCCCGCAAGAGCCGCTCGGCGGAAGAGGGGTCGCCGCCGTCGCCGAGCATGCTGGCTCGCCTCGGGAGCACCTGGATCATGAGTCTAACCGCCCGCTGCCAAGCAATGTGCGATCTGGGAACTCGCATGGCGAGGATGCTGAGCAAGTCGCGCAACGCCATCTCCGCCTCGGTCCACCGACCGGTACCGATGAAGACCCTCGCCAACTGCATCAAATCGTCGCCGACGAACAGGCTCGCATCGACATTGCGTCGGTCGATGGCAAGCGCCTCGCGCGCCAGCTTCTCCGCCTCGGCGGCGTCGCCGCGGCGGAAGCGGACTTCAGCCAGGGCGCGCGCCGTGCCGGCACAGTGCGGGTGGTTCTCGCCGATCAGCTTGCGCTGATCGGACAACGCCTGTGTGAGAAGTGCCTCGGCATCCTCGAGCCTACCCTCGTGGGTTGCGACCATCCCCAGCTCATAGCGGATCGGCGGGATCATGAGCACTCCCTGCTCGCCAAGCGCTTGAGCAAGACGGAGAGCTTCTTCGGCTCGCGCCCGGGCAGAGGACAGATCGCCTTCAGCCAGATGCGCGCGCGCCAGGCCGATGAGGACCGGAGCGACGTGGCGTGGCTCGAGCTGATCACGCAACACGAGCGCTTCGCACAACAACGATTTCACCTCGACCACACCACCCGGATTCGGGCCCAACCGATCGCGCGCAAGGAGCAGGTGGACGCTGAGCCAATGAAGGCTGCGGGCCAAGTCGGAGTGACGAGGTTGAAGTTGCCGCCGGATGGCAACGGCTTCTCGCGCCAGCGGGATGGCATGCTCATCGTCGCCGCGCTCGCGCGACACCAGGCCCAGGAAGTCGAGCGCGTCTGCGACTGCCAACGGCTGTGGTGGGTCGAGCGCACGACGCAGCGTGAGCGCGGTCTCCAGGTGAGCTGCCGCGTCCTCGAACAAGCCCAGGCCGGCGTAGGTCCGACCGATCACGAAACGAATTTCCGCCTCGACCTCGGGGGCATCGCCGATGCCTTGTTGCGCCTTCCGCGCAGCTTCATCGAGCATCTTGCGCAGCAACGTGGTGTCGCGACCGAGGGCTTGCTCCGGGTCGACCGATGCGAGCATGTCCGCGAGAAACGTGCGGACGCGCGTGGCCTTTGCGGCTGCTGTGCGCTCGCGCCGTTCGGCGGCGCGCGCGAGATTGCGCTCGGAAGTCGCGACCCGCGCCTGCCACAGCGCCGCGGCCAAGCCAATCACCAGCGCGAGCGCAGTGCCGGTGATGCCACCGACGAGCACGCGATGGCGCCGCACGAATCTGCCGACGCGGTAGAGCGTGCTCGGAGCGCGAGCCCGGACCGGCTCGTGCCTCAGATGTCGCTCGAGGTCGTCCGCAAGCTCGGCCACCGACTGATACCGACATGCCGGATCCTTGGCGAGGGCTTTGCCGAGGATCGCCTCCAGATCGCCGCGCAGGCGCGCGTCCACTTTCCCGGCACGCACCGGCTCGTGCTCACAGATCACGCGTGCTGCGTCCGCGATGGCGCTGGACGGGAACGCGTACGGCAGCTGTTGCGTCAGCAACTCGCAAAGGATCACGCCCAGAGCATAGACGTCCGAGCGGGTATCGACATGGGCGAGGTCGCCACGAACCTGTTCCGGGCTCATGTAGGAGAGCGTGCCGATGAGCGAGCCCGGCAAGGTGCCGAGCGTCGTCACCTGGTCCGACTCGACCAGGCGCGCAACGCCGAAGTCCAAGACCTTCACTTGGTCGGCATCGTTGACCAGGATATTGGCTGGTTTGAGATCGCGATGGATGACGCCGGAGCGGTGAGCGTGCGCAACTGCGTCACAAATCTGCAGGAACAGCATCAGGCGGCGCCGGTGATCCACATCGTGGGCTCGCACGTGCTGATCCAGCGGCAGACCGGCGATGAACTCCATCGCGTAGAACGACAGCGGACCTCGCGATGTCGCTACAACTCGTGCCTCGATGATCCGTGCAATTCCCGGGTGCTCAAGGCGAGCGAGAATTTGCTCCTCGTATTCGAACCGACGCCACGCGCTCGGCGAAAGGCAGGTCAAGACCTTGAGCGCGACCAAGCGGCGCGGCTGGTCTTGCTCTGCGAGATAGACCATTCCCATGCTGCCAGCGCCGATCAGCTTCGCGACCGTGTAGGGTCCGAGTCGTTCTCCGACGGGAAGCTCGAGCGCTGCAGGTGCCAGCAAGATCGCATCGGCAGGGAAGGGCACTGACTCCAGCACGTTGCTCCCGCGATCGAGTTCGCTCAGCAGCGACTCGACCTCGTGCCGGAGCCCGAAATCGTCAGCACATTGCTCGTCCAGTAGCTGCTTGCGCGCGGCTCCCGACAGCGATCGAGCCTGAGCGAACACCTGCTTCACTCGTTGCCACAGTTCAGGGGTCACTCGATCCCTCACGGCCGCCGCGCAGGGCGCGCTGCAAGAACACGCGAGCAAGGGTCCAATCGGTTTCGACCGTGCGCTTCGACACGCCGAGCGAGCTCGCGATTTCCGCCACCGTGAGCCCGGCGAACAAGCGCATCTCGACGATGCGACCTTGGCGCTCGTCCAGCCACGCTAATTCGTGCAGCGCCTCGTCAAGAGCGAGCACGTCGAGCTCGCTGGTGGACGCCATCGCGATCTCATCGTGCAGCGTGATGCGCACGAGCCGTCCACCTCGCTTCGGCCGAGCGCGTGCGCGCGCATGATCTACCAACACCTGCCGCACCACGTGCGCGGCGATCGCAAGAAACTGAGTGCGATCGAGGGCGCCGAGCTCGACGTTGCCGAGGATGCGCACCAGAGCCTCGTTTGCCAGCGCCGTTGGCTGAAGAGTGTGGCACTGGCGCTCGCGCCGCAAGTAGCGCGCTGCCAGGATGCGCAGCTCCGCGTAAACAGTCTCGGCCAGGCGATCGAGCGCGGCACGGTCTGCATGGCTTGCCATGATGTTGCCACGCCCCTCTTTCATCCTCGTCGCGGCGCCATTCCGCCGCAAATCCCGACGCTATCCGGTCGCTGCCGGATTCCGATTGTAGCGCCTGACTCGCTCCCTCGCCATCGAGGCCATCCGCGGCCGTGAACCGCATCCGATGCGGGTTGCGGCTGCGGCCGCCGTTGCGGCTGCGGCTGCCGCACGGGCACGTCGCCGATCAGCATGCCGGACCGGAGGCCCGTGGCATGCCAACCGTCGCTCCCGGGGCGGAGATCTTCACAGCGCGCGCAGGAGACGCTCGTCGTGCGTGAGCATCTCGAGAGACGGATCCAGCCTGCGTGCGATCTCAAAGGTCGCCAGATGAATGGCGTCGAGAGCACGAAGCCTCGACCGCGGCGCGATCCGGCCGGCGAGTGCACAGACTTCATGCGTCATCTCCATGAAGTCGATCGACGGCCACAGCTCGGACACTTCGCGTTGAAGGTCCGGGATCAGCTTCGCCGGCGGCTCGTCCTTGGCCGCTCGAAGCACCGCCCGCTCCGCCTCCACGCGCAAGAGACGAGAGGCCACGATGCGCTCGGCGCCACGAAGCCGCCGCTCGACTGCCGCACCACCTGCCTCGCGGAAGATCGCCCTCAGGAGCGAGGAGGTCTCGAGGAACACCCGGCTCATCGCGCGTCACGTCGCAGTTCGTCGAGGACCCTCGCGGAGGAACGCGCGAGCCGCCGCTCTCGTCCGAAAACCCTTCCAGGACCTGGCGGGCCGACTGGCCAGCACCGCCTCGCCTCGCTCCGCCAGACGCTTCAACCCCTCGTCCAGGCCTGATGGTCCCCCGGATTGACGATTGGGCGGACGCAGCTCGGCGACGACCTGATCGCGATCTGTCACGAGGATCGTTTCGCCGGCGCGCACCATGCGCAGGTACTGGCTCAGCTTCGTCTTGAGCAGCTTGACCCCCACGGCTTTCATGGGCACCAAAGTAGTCACCGGTGGTCACGAGGTCAAGCTGGTTCCCGAGGTGCTCCGCGCTGCCGCGTCACCGCTGCTCACGGTGGCAGCACGATCGCCTTCCTGCCCACGGACGGCAGCGTCCTT
Source organism: Planctomycetota bacterium (assembly GCA_046349655.1). Lineage (GTDB taxonomy): Bacteria > Planctomycetota > B15-G4 > B15-G4 > JAXMBY01 > JAXMBY01. Next base: position 16,674 of record JAXMBY010000048.1, on the reverse strand, counting down.
CGCGGGAACGCCCCTGCAGTACCGGCGCACCTTGGGCGCTCCGTACGTGTCGAGGAGGTACCGGAAAAGATCGCGGTGCGGAAGCTGTAGAGTGCATGGTGCTATTGCGGAACCGCCCAGGTCGTCAGGATGCCGGTGGTCTTGTCGAGGACAAAGCCTGGCTTGATCACGTCGTCGACCAGGAAGCTGATCGCACCGACGCCACACGGTCCGCTGTGGAAGAAGGAGACGACGCCGGCACCATCAGTCGTCCCGACGGCGAGCTCGTTGGTCCAGTATTCATCCATGAACCGGCCGAACACCTTGGCGTTTGCCATCGGTATTCCCAGAGCATCGGTGACGGTGATCGTCGCCGTCGCCTCGTCGTGGGCGCTCAGGTCGGGCGCACAGTGATCTTGCGTTGGATCGCTAGGGTCGGGGATGAAATCGGCGGTTAGCGCGACGTTGGCGACCCGCATGCAATTACCGGTGCAATGCCAGGCAGGCGTGAGACGAACGAGCCTCGCCTCGAGCCCGATGAGGGCGTGGGTGAGGATCCTGCCCCTGGCGTCCATGCGCCCAGCGCCCGACACCGAACATCCCGGGTAAGCGGGCGAGAGCGTGGCTGCCAGCCATTCGGCGAGACCGTCTCGCCCGTAGGCGACGATACCTCCGCCCAGGATCGTGCCGGTGACGTCGCGCATGGTGTTGATGGAGCCCATGCTGTAGCTGGAACTGTGCCCGGTACCCGTCGTGGAGAGCAGGTTCCAGATGCCGGCATGGTCGTAGCGATAGAGGTAGTCCAGGGGCTGCCCACTCGCGGTCACGAGGAATCGCCCTTGATCGCCGGCATCATTGATGGCGATGCTGCCGGCCTCGAGCCTGAAGCCGGGAGGGGGTGGCGCCATGGAAGTGACGCTGGTTGGATCGCCGAGATGATACCATCGGTCGACCGTGGCCACGGTTCCTCCCGGGCTGATCGCAAAAGGCATGTCATCGGGATAACCCTGGGCCGAGAGATCCAGCATGCCACCCGCCTCCGTCCAGGCGAAGGGTGAACCGGCCGGAGGGAAATCGGTGGTCGTGGACCAGCCGACGACGCGGCCCTGATCGTCGATCCCCGTCGCCTCGGAGCTCGTGGTTCCCGGCAGCACACCCAGATCGATGACCTGGTAGCTCGCTCCAGCCGGTTTCCAGACCACGGCACGATGTGCCGTCCAGAAGGAATCCCCGGCGAAGCCCACGATCCAGCCGGCATTGTTGATGGCCTTCACCCAGATTTCGCCCCACGTGGGGAGCTTGGGTAGAATGATCCGCTGGTCGCCACGCCACACGACCGTGTCCAGAGGCGGCATGCAGAACGGCCCACACCCATTGTCCTCATACGAGGTGCCAATCACGTCGCCCATGTCGTTCATGGAAACGCCAAAGGACGAGGCGTCGACGAAGTCGACCACATACATATCTGGCGGCAGGTTCCGCCGCACCGGCTCACCAGGCATCCTCCTCTGAGCCATCGCTTGACCCGGGAATGCGAGCGGCAGCAAAAGGGCAGACAGGGAAATGAGAGTGGCGAATGGGTTCTTGAACACGGCTTTGGCCTCTTGCAATTGTCTCCAGCGGGCGAATCAGACCCCCGAGCGTTCGCGCTCAGGGTGTGGTCGCCTTGAGCGCGTTCGACGCGGCGACGCCCTGCGGCCCGCCCGGATCAGGGATCCAGCCCTGCAGGTAGAACGTGGTCCCCGAGGGCAGTCCGGGAGGCATGGTCCCGGAGAGCGTCAGGCTGCCCGACGGACCGAGCGGCAGATGTGGCAGGATCACGTTGGGGAACGGAACGAGGACGCCGCCGAACAGCGGCCCGTACAGCGTGCTGCTGCCGATCACCAGGGTCAGCGCACCATTCGGCAGGCCGTTGCTCAGGGTGACGCTGACACTGGAACTCGGGCTCAGGTCGCCGCTGCCCGATAGCAGTGGAACGCCGGCGGTCCCAGGCAGCGCATGGCCTAGGTCGGTCCACGGTCGGGCGGGCGTGATGGTCCACTTCACGGCGTGGAAGTAGCCGCTGGCGGCATTCGCTTCACCCACCACCTCGCCGTTGGCATTGATGCGCCGAGCCCGACTGATGGTCCCACCGGGGAGCGTGCCGAGGTCGACCGGAACTCCATTACGCCACAGCACGCCGACGTCGTATGGATAGCCCTTCGACCCGGTGGCGATGATGTCGCCCGTGTCGTTGATGTCGATGGCTGGAGTGTAGGCCGAGATGCCCGGCGGCATCGGCAGCGGGTGCACGGCGCCGTTCTCCCAGATCGAGGCCACGTTGTTGTTCAGGCCCACGATCGCACCGTGGTTGTTGATCGCGTACGCCCAGTTGAATGCGCTGCCACCGCTCCACGTGCTCAAGTCGGTGTAGCTGCCGTTCTGCCAGAGGAACGCGTGCAGATTCCCGCTCGCGACACCGGCGACCCCGACCACGGCGCCGCGATCGTCGATGCCGTACGCGGCCGAGTACTTGCCGCCGCCCATGAAGCCCAGGTCGGCTTGAAAGGACGTCCGCAGCCAGACCACCGCATGCCCCCAGAAGTTTGGCGCCCCTTCCGCGGCCATTCCCACGATTTGACCCCATGTGTTCATCGCGTTTGGGTGCACGGAATAATCGGGACCATTCGGCAGGCCCTGAAGCTGGGACGGGTTGTTCTGGGAATCCCAGAAAACACCCTCGTTCAGGTCGAATCCTGAATCCTGCGACCCCACGCCTTCGCCGGCGTCGTCGAGGTCCTGGGGAACGGAAATCCCGCCAAAGACAATATCGGTCATGATCGCGATGTGCCCGTTCACCCACTGCACCGTCTGCAGAGCACCCGTTGCGTCGTTCGCGATGCCGAGGATCTTGCCGGTGTCGTTGATGGCGTAGGCAGAGGCGTAGGTGCCACCGGGAAGAAGCTCGAGGTCCGTGATGGTGACTTGCTGGGCGCGCGCGGCGCCGCCGAGCAAGAGCTGCGCGGCCGCCAGCCAGGCAAGGCATTCTCGGTGCATCGGTCGTTCCTTTCGATGGGGAGTCTCTCGATGGCCCCCGGTGGCGCCGCCTCCGAGGCGATTGCGATGACTTCCACGTCCCTGCAGTCCACAGGCAAGAACCGGAGCGCAGGTCCCTCAAGAAATCTGCGCCGCGACCCGCGCCTCGTCGAGCGCGATCTGCACCACCGCGCGCGAGCGAGGAACGTCGCAAGATGTTCCTGCACGGCGTGGTAGAGAGCGGTCTTCTCCGGCTGGTGGCGGCGGTACACCCAGGTGCTCGAGCTCGCCATCCATGAGGCAAGGACGAGTCCGATCGGGGTGGGCTACGCAGTCGGCGAGGTGAGCCATCTGGATCGCGACGGTGCCGCCGATCTTGCTTTCGCAGGTCCAACAAGGGTAGGACGCGAACTCGTCGCCGCCGATGTCGATCGAGCCTGAACAGGACGTGAACGTCGCCGTCAGTGGGATCGACGAACAGCGGCAGCTTCGGCAAGGATGGAGACCGCCACGATGCCGCGTGCAGCGACGAGAGAGCGCGGCAGCTGATCACAGCGCCGTAACACTTGCTTCGGCGCACTGACGCGCGCCCACGAAGCACGCGACCGGCGGTTCTTTACCGACGGTCGCGCGTGGCTACCTCGTCGCCGAGGTGGAAGGTCACTGCTCGTTGCCGAGCTGCGCGGCGAGCTGAGTGGTCAGCTGGTGCGTCCCCCAGTGGATCGTGAGCGTGATCGACTTGGGGTCGTCCTTTCCGGCTTCGAGAGCGATCGAGAGCTTCTGCGCGGACTCCTTCACCGTTCCATGCTTCAGCTCGATGCTGATGCCGCCGGTGGTCGCGTCGGTCTGGAAGGCGTCGAGCTTCTTCGCGCGCACCGCGGCGGGATCCAGCAGGATCAGGGTCCAGCGGTCGTCCTTCGAACGCTCGAGGGCGCAGTAGTAGAGGCTCGGCGCGATCTTGGTCGAGCCGGCGGTGAGCGGCAGGTTGGTGTCGAAGCAGGTCCAGACCCCCTTCCCGAAGCGCACCCGCTTGCCCTTCGTCATCTCGTCGAGCTTGGTGTCGTACTCGGGCTTCCACTCCGGCGTGCCGTAGTCGAGGAACACGCCGCCGGGCGAGGACATGTTCCCGAAGTAGAGGACGCGCGTGCTCATGCGCTCCTCCTGGCCGCCAAAGGCCTGCATCCCGCCTCCGCCCTGATGCTGGGCGAGGCCGAAGCCGGCGAGCGCGGTGAGGGCGAGACACGCGGCGGCGAGCATTGGGCGCAACGTCATGGGACCTCCTTGTTTCTGTCCGTCCATGATTGGGGCTGTCGTCGAGCGCAGCGAAATAGCACGGGAATCGGTCCGGAGGGAAGGGAGTTCTCGCAAATGAAGGAGATGCCACCGCCACAGAGCGTGCGCTCCGCGCTGTTGCAGGATCCGCGGCGCGATCCGACCCAGGAGCTGTACGACGTAGACGAGATACAGCTGCGGCGCGCGAGCCGCGTGGCCGCCACAGGGCGACGGCCACGCCACGCACGATGTCAATGGCCGCGCTTCATCACGAGCCCCGGCCAGTTCTTCTGCGCCTTGGCGACGTTGCCGTCGACGTCGGCGTTGAAGCTCTTCAGGATCTCGGCGTTCAGGTTGAGGTAGAGCTTGCCATCGCGCACCTGCCAGGTGCTGATGTCCACGGGCAGTACCTTGTCGATCGCGACCCCGAAGGCGCAGAAGCCGCCGAACTGCGGCGCATAGCTCTCGGGACTGGCGACGAACAGCTGCTGGTGCGCCTCGCTGGCGAAGAAGTAGGTCGCACCCTGATGCTCGGCGCTGATGAACGGCGAACCGTTCACGGCCTTGGCGTCGGTGAAGAATGCGACCGGGTCGTAGCCGCTGAGCGCGACGTGGCTCGCGCCGGAGACGTTGACGAGATCGCCTCCCAATCCGCTGGCAGACAGCAGGGCGATGGTGGCGATGGATCGAAGGATCCGCTTCATGATCTGCTCCTCATGGGAATCGAAATCGAGAGGGACGCGTTCGCACCCGGGAACCGCGTCGACCCGATCCGCATTGCAGACTCCGTTCCCAGTCGATGACCAGTTGATCAAGTCACTGGCAAATCAGAGCTTGCAACGATTGTCGGTGCTCGATCCTGGGCAACCAGTAGTCGTTGGATCATGAATTCCCGTTGCCGGGCAAACGATTTCTCGTGCAAGCTGCACGGGATGACGGTCCCCGAAGCAACACCGCTCCTCCAGGATCCCAAGCAGCTTCTGCTCGACCTCGGCCAGACGCGATCGCTGCCGGAGCTTCTCGATCTCATCGTCCAGCGGCTGGCAGCGCCGCCGCGCATCGCGCTCGCGCGCGTATGGCTCGTCCGTCCGGGTGACGTGTGTGACCAATGCAGGTTCCGGAGCGAGTGTCCGGATCGAACGAGCTGCCTCCATCTCGTTGCCAGCGCCGGCCTTTCGCGAGTCGACCCCCAGCAGAGCTGGACCCGCCTCGACGGAGCGTTTCGCCGCCTGCCGATCGGCGTGAGGAAGGTCGGCCTCATCGCGCAAACGGGCGAAGCGATCGAGGTTTGTCATGGCGTGGCGACGTCGGACTGGATCGTGGATCGCGAATGGGCGTCGCGCGAGGGTCTCCATGGCTTCGCCGGCCAGCCGCTAGTCCATCGCGGCGAGGTGCTCGGCGTGCTCGCGGTGTTCATCCGCGGTCCGATCGACGAGGGCGCGCTCGACTGGCTGCGCATGATCGCGAACCATGCCGCCGCGGCCATCGTCAACGCGCGCGCATTCGAGCAGATCGAGGAGCTACGTGCCCACCTGGAGTGGGAGAACGACTACCTGCGGGAGGAGGTATGCGAGGCGAAATCGCTGGGAGAGTTGCTGGGTTCGAGCCCCGCGCTGGAGGCCGTGGGTCGCAAGATCAACCTGGTCGCACCCACGGACTCGGCCGTCCTGATCCTCGGCGAGACCGGCACGGGCAAGGAGCTCGTTGCGAGGGAGATCCATCGGCGCAGCCGGCGCGCCCACCAGCCCATGATCAAGGTCAACTGCGCGGCAGTGCCGCGGGAGCTCTTCGAGAGCGAGTTCTTCGGGCACGCGAAGGGTGCGTTCACTGGCGCCCTGCGCGATCGGGCCGGCCGATTCGAGCTCGCACACGGCGGCACGCTGCTCCTCGATGAAGTGGGCGACATCCCGGTCGATCTGCAGGCCAAGCTGCTGCGTGTCCTGCAAGAGGGCGAGCTGGAGCGCGTCGGCGAGCAGCGCACCCGCAAGATCGACGTGCGAGTGATCGCCTCGACCCATCGCGACCTGCGCGCGGACGCCGAGTCCGGGCGGTTCCGATCCGACCTCTACTACCGCCTGAGCGTCTTTCCGATCGAGGTGCCGCCGCTGCGCGAGCGCGCCGAAGACGTCCCGGTGCTCGCCGAGGCGTTCCTCTCGACTGCGGCACGTCGGTTCGGCCGAAAGCCGCCGCGCATGACGCGCGCCGTCGTGCAGCGGCTGCAGAGCTACCACTGGCCGGGCAACGTGCGCGAGCTTCAGCACGTGATCGAGCGGGCGGTGCTCACGTCGTCGGGCTCGGTGCTCGAGGTCGAGCCGCTGGATTCGGCATCGCCGCGAGCCGCGACACGCGAGATCACGAGCGGCCACGCGCCGGTTCGCACCGCCGCCGAGCTGCGCCGGATGGAGATCGACAACCTTCGCGCAGCCCTCGCTGCCGCAGACGGAAGGATCTATGGAAAGGGCGGTGCTGCGGAGCTCCTCGGCATGCGTCCGACGACGATGGCGTCGCGCTTGAGAGCCCTGCACCTCGACAGTCGCAGCCTGCGACGCGGACTCCACGGGTGATCATGGGCGTCCTAGTCGTAGTGCGAAGAGCCACCATGGTGCTCCGCATGGTCGACCTTGCATGAGTCGGGCTGCAGCGTCAGGTCACGTGCCAGAGCGAACGCAGGTCGCGACGAGCCTCGGCTCGCGTGCGACCGCCTCGCGTCGACGTCGCGCAGCGCCAGCGGCAGTGACGCGCCCAGCTCGCGTCACGCTGTTCGAGACGTGTCCATGCTCCCGCTCACCCGCCCACCTGCGCCAGCCTGCGACACGCCGCCGAACGACAGCGTGTCCATCGGGCACACGGTCACACAGATGCCGCAGCCGATGCACGATGAGGTGGCGTTGTCGAGGCGCTCTTGCTTGAGCGCGTACTGCATGACGTTGATGCCGACCTGGCAGTTGCGCGAGCATTCGTTGCAGGCGATGCACTTGTCGTTGGCGACGATGCCGAAGCGTGACAGCCTGAGCCTGGTGAACAGCTTCGACTGCAGCTGCATCAGCTTGGCGAGCGGACACCAGTAGCGGCACCAGACCTTGCCACCGAGGAACGGGTACAGCGTGACCGGCAGGATGCCCACCAGCCACACGTCGACCACGACGCGGTAGAGGTACATGCCGGTCTCGGCGGGATTGCGCCACATGGCGACCGCGTCCTTGCCGAGCATGAGCACGGTCACGATCGCGGCGAAGATCAGCACGGCGAGGTTCATCCACTCCCAGCGCTGCGAGGTCTTGCCCTTGGGCGCGAGATGCCGCCAGCGATCGCCGAACGTCTCGGCGAGGCCGCCGCAGCCGCAGATCCACGAGCAGTAGCGCTTGCCGTGGAACAGCACGAAGATCGGGATCACCGCGAACGTGAGCAGCACGCCCCACACCACCCAGATCTGGTGCGGCTGGTAGAAGAACGTGTAGAAGAACAAGGGCCACGCGTAGACCAGGCCGTACGAGCGCCAGGCCTGGTCCGCAAACTGCGGATCGTGCGCGAGCCGCTCGCCCACCCACTGGTACTTGACCGCCCACTGGAACAGGAACTCGGGGATGAGGAAGAAGAAGATCCACTGGAACGAGATCAGGCTGGCGTAGCGCCAGATCTGGAACTTGTCCTTGCGATCGAGCCCCCACTTCTTCACCGCCTGCAGGCCGAACAGCGTCATCAGCGACGTGTAGATCACCGTGTACCAGAACGACCACGGCCGATCGAAGAACGACAGCGCGCCGTAGCCCCAGCCGGTGTAGGGCCAGAACTCGGTGCCCTTGCCCCACTTGATGCCGTACACCGAGTACCAGACGAACAGCGACACGCCGAGCCACGACCAGCGGTCGCCCTTCAGCCCGGTCGCGATCAGCCCGCACAGCGCCGCGAGCGCGAGGAGCCCGCCCAGCCACGGCGGCACGAACGCGAGCGAGTGGCCGAGGGCTTGCACGTGGCCGCCGACGAACCACAGCCCGCAGAGCGTCGCGAGCGTGAGCGCCGCCGCCCGCAGGGGCACGCCCGACCACTCGTTCTCGAGCTTGATGCCGAGCGACTTGAGGAACGTCACCGGCAGCTCGGCGCCGATCAAGACGAATGCGTGATCGGCGGGCACGACGCGCTCGTCGCGCGCACCGCCGCGATCGATGGCGAGCACCGCCTCGCCGCCATGGAACTCCTTCACGCTCGAGTGGAAGATCACCTCGATGCGCTGCTCGGCAATCGCCTGGTCGATCTTGCGCTCGTTGTCCTTGAACAGGCGCGCGAACTCGCCGCCGCGGTACGAGATCACGACCTTGTTCTGCTCGGCGAGCGTGAGCGCCGCCTCCACGGCGCTGTTGCCGCCACCGACGACCAGGATCTGCTCGCCGTGGTACTTGCGCGGCGAGTAGAGGCGATGGTAGACGCGCTCCTGGTCCTCGCCCGGCACACCCAGCTTGCGCGGATTGCCGCGCTGGCCGGTCGCGAGCACGATCTTGCGCGCGCGGTACTCACCGCTGGTGCTCCTGGCGAGGAACCGGCCGTGCGCGTCCTTCGTCAGCGACACGAGCGCTTCCTCGGTGCGCACGTCGAGCTGATGGTCGCTCACGATCTGATGCCAGCGCTTGACCAGGTCTTCCTTCTGCGCGCCGTCGAGCCACAGCTTGCCCTTGGCCGGCGTGGCGTCAGGCTCGGCGTACACCCACTTCCCCTCGGGGAAGTTCTCGATCGTGTTGGCGATCTTCTCCTTCTCCAGGACGCAGCACTTGAAGCCGCGCTCCTGGGCCGCCAGCGCTGCGTTCAGCCCTGCCGCCCCCGCGCCGATCACGAGCACATCCAGCAAGTCCGCCTCGGGCTTGCGATCCTGCATCTCCGGCAGGCTGGAGATGAAGTCGATCACCTCGACGCCTTGCGCCATCGCCAGCTTGATCACCGGCGCACCGGCGAGATCGCCGATGATGTACAGGCCCTTCACGTTCGACTCGTTGCCGCGCTTGATGACCGGACGGCGCAGGTCGCCGCTGCCGCTCGCGAGCACGCGCTCGAGCTTCTCTCTCACCTTGTGCACGATCACACTCCGGGGCGCTTCACAGCAGCGCCGTTTCCGCGGTCACGAGCGGCTTGAACGCGGCGCCGCAGTTGCTGCAGGCCGCCGCCGAGGGGTGGTTCAGGGTGCCGCAGGCGGAACAGGCGACCGGTGGGCGCGTGCGCGGCACCTTGCGCAGGCCGGCCGGCACGCCGCCCGGCAGCGCCGAGAGGTCGGCGCGCTCGCGCGTGAGCAAGACGGCGAGCGCCACGGCATTCACGACCAGACCGGCGCCGAACCAGGGGAGCGGCCTGAGCCCGCGGCCGACCGCGACATAGGCGCACAGCGCGCCGAACACGAGGCCGATCAGCACGTACGCGCCGAACGCAAACCAGCCAAAGCGCATCGGCTGCTCCGGTGATGGCGGCTCCTGGAACAGCGCGCCGCGCGCCTGCATGGCGGCGAAGTAGGCGTCGGGGTCGCGCTTGAAGTCGTCGTAGCAGCACAGCGCCGTGTGCAGCGCGACCCGGCGCCCGCAATGCAGGATCTCGACATCGCCCTGGCCGCAGGCGCCGCCGCACACCAGGCAGCGGCTTCCGGCGCGGGCGGGCGCGCCGGCGGCAGCGACGTTGTTCGGCGCTTCCGGGCGCTCGTCGGTGCGCTGCGGCGCATTGATCGGCGTGCGCTGCTCGATGAGACCAGGGTCGTGATCCTGACGTGGCTGCGCGCGCGCGCCGTAGCCTTCCTGCGCACGCGCGAGCGCCATGGTGAGCGCACCGAGCAAGCCCAGCATGAACAACAGCGAGAGGCGCCTCGACATCGTGAGATCTCCCCAACTAGCGGCGCGCTTGTCCGATCCAGTCCGTGTGGATGAAGCCGCGCTCCGGGTGATCCGCGCGCTCGTACAGGTGCGAGCCGAACGCGTCGCGCTGCGCCTGCGTCAGGTTCTGCGGCAAGCTCGCGGTCCGGTAGCTGTCGAAGTAGCTCAGGCTCGCTGCGAGCGCTGGTACTGGGATGCCGTTCTGCTGCGCGAGTTTCACGGCCATCCGCCAGCCCGCCTGCGCGCGGTCGATCACCGCCGAGAAGTCCTCGTCGAGGAGCAGGTTCTGCAGGCTCGGATTGCGTGCGTACGCGCTCATGATCGCGTCCAGCAGGCGCGCGCGGATGATGCAGCCGCCCTTCCAGATACGCGCCATCTCGGCGAGCTGGATGTCCCAGTGGTGCTGGTCGGACGCCTTCTGGATCAGGCTCATGCCCTGCGCATAGGAGCAGATCTTCGCCGCGTGCAGCGCGTCGTGCACGGCGGCGACGATCGCTCGCCCATCGGCTTTCGCCCGGGTCTTCTCATCGACACCGCCCGGAACAGGTCCGCGAATCTTTTTCGCGGCGGCGACACGCTCGTCCTTCAGGCTCGAGAGCACGCGCGCATCGATCGCCGCGGCGATGGTCGGGATCGGCACGCCCAGGTCGAGCGCCACCTGAGCCGTCCACTTGCCGGTGCCTTTCTGTCCAGCCTTGTCCAGCACCATGTCGACGAGCGGCCTCTGGGTCTCGGCGTCGATCACGGTGAGCACCTGCGCGGTGAGCTCGATCAGGAACGACTCGAGCGACCCCCGGTTCCATTCCGAGAAGATCTCGGCGAGCTCGCCGGCGCGCAGGCCGAGCAGGCGGCGCAGGACGTCGTAGGCCTCGGCGATCAGCTGCATGTCGCCGTACTCGATGCCGTTGTGCACCATCTTGACGAAGTGCCCGGCGCCATCGGGGCCGACGTAGGTGACGCACGGCCCCGAGTCGGTCTTGGCGGCGATCGCCTCGAAGATCGCGCGCACGTGCTCGTACGCCGCGCGGTTGCCGCCCGGCATGAGCGAGGGCCCGTGACGCGCGCCCTCCTCGCCGCCCGAGACGCCGCTGCCGAAGAAGTTGAGCCCGAGGTTCTTGAGCGCCGCCTCGCGCCGCTGCGTGTCGGTGTAGAGCGAGTTGCCGCAGTCGATCAGGATGTCGCCCCGCTCCAGCAGCGGCCGCAAGCCGTCGATCACCGAATCGACCGGTGCGCCCGCCTTGACCAGCATCAGGATGCGGCGCGGGCGCTCGAGGCTCGCAACCAGCTCGGGAAGCGTGCGCGTGCCGATGAGCCGCTTGCCCGGATTCGCCGCCAGCATGCGCTGCATCTCGTCCGCGGTACGGTTCCACACCGCGATCGGATAGCCATGCTCCTCGATGTTGAGCGAGAGGTTCTGCCCCATCACGCCGAGGCCGATCATGCCGAGCTTCGCCTTGGTGCTTGCACTGCTGTCCGCCATCGCCGTCGTCCCCAGGAACGCCATCGCCAGAGAATGCCTGCGCCACCGGCACCATTGACCCATTGCCGCACGGGCTTGCAAGCGCGATTTGTGAGCGATCGCGGCGGGCGCCCGCGCAATCGGGGAACGCCGTGCCTGCCGCCCGCCGATCGGTTAAAACGGGGCGAGCCTCGAACCAGCCGATCCAAGGAGACCCCGTGCCCGCTTTCTCCGCCCGCCTCGAGCTCGCGCTGCGCTTCGCGGCCGAGGCGCACCGCGACCAGGTCCGCAAGCAGACCGCGATCCCCTACATCACGCATCCGTTCCACGTGGCGCTGCTGCTCGAGCGGCACGGGTTCGACGAGGAGACGTCGATCGTGGCGCTGCTGCACGACGTGGTCGAGGATGCGCGCGTGCCGATCGAAGCGATCGAGCAAGCCTTCGGGCGCGGCGTGGCCGATGCGGTGGCGGCGCTCACCGAGCCGGAGAAGAACATCCCATGGGAGACCCGCAAGCGGCGCTACCTCGAGCAGATCGCGCGCGGCCCGCAGCGCGCGCTCGCGGTCGCAGCTGCCGACAAGCTGCACAACCTGCGCACGATCGCGCTCGACCTGCAAGCTGGCGAGGACGTGTTCGCGCGCTTCTCGCGCGGCGCCGCGGTGTCGATCGCGTACTACCGCGAGTTCGTGTCCCTGGTGCGCTCGTGCCTCGACCATCCGCTCGTGAGCGAGCTCGCGGCGGCGCTGCGGGAAGTCGAGGAACGCGCGGCCGATGCCGGCATCCTGTGAGCCCGTCATGACGATCACTGTCCTGCTCGCCGCGTTCCTGGTGACGCAAGCACTGCCGACCTTGTCCCTGAACGGCGCGTGGCAGATTCGCTACGACCCCAGGAACCGAGGCCTCGAGCAAGGCTGGGCCGAGCAGCCACCCACGGGCGGGTGGTACGAGGAGCGCGTGCCCGCCTGCATCGAGGAGTACGAGACCGGCGCCGGCTACGACGGCGTGGTGTGGTACCGCACGACGTTCACGGTTCCCGCGAGCTGGCAGTTCGAGCACCTGTGGCTGCGGTTCACGCAGGTGAACTACCGCACCACCGCGTGGCTGAACGGCACCGCGCTCGGCACGCATGATGGCGGCTACACGCCGTTTCGCTTCGAGCTCACGGCAAGCGTGCAGCCGGGCGAGAACCACCTGCTGCTGCGGGTGGTGGATCCCGGCGCGAAAGAAGTCGATGGCCTCAAGCTCTCGAGCCATCCGCATGCGAAGGAGGACTGGTACTTCAACCACGGCGGCGTGATCGGCGACGTGACGCTCGTTCCCACCCGAGCGCTCGCGATCGACGACGTGTTCGTCGCCGGCGATCCGGAGCGGGGACGTGCGGACCTGCAGGTGCGCTTGCTCGGCAGGCTGGCGGACGCGGTCCCGGACACCATCATGGTGCGCGCCGAGCTGCTGCCGGAGGATGGCGTGGAGCAGCTCGCCGCCGCCGAGGTGGCGGCGCAAGGCAGCGATGATACGGTGGCGCTCAGCCTGCCGATCGACCGCGCCGCGCGCTGGTCGCTCGAGCACCCGAAGCTGTACGACGTTCGGGTCACGCTGGCGCGCGCCGGCGAGGTGCTCGATCAACGGCTGGTACGCACCGGGTTCCGCACGTTCACGGTGCAGGGCAATCGCTTCGAGCTGAACGGCAAGCCGATCCTGCTCCGCGGCGTGCTGTACCAGCCCTACTATCCGGGCACGCTCGCGCGTCCGCCGAGCGCGGACTGGGTCGAGCGCGACGTCGACCGCGCGCTCGACGCGGGCTTCAACCTGATGCGGCAGCACGAGCGCATTGCCCCGCGCGCACTGGTCGAGTACGCGGACCGCAAGGGCATGCTGCTCTTCAGCGAGCCGTCGATCGGCTGGCTCGCTGGCGCGGCCAGCGCTGGTGAGCTCGCACCGCTCTGCCTGCAAGAAGTGCGCGGCCTGATCGAGCGCGACCGCAACTCGCCGTCGGTGGTGATGTGGGGCATGCTGAACGAGGGCTCGGGTCAGGCGCACGCGCTCGAGGATCGCCTGACCGCGTTCGCGCGCTCGCTCGATCCGACGCGCATCGTATGCGACGACTCGGGCGGCTGGCAGAACGGCGCCTACTACCTGGCGCCGCACTCGATGACGCACGTCGCCTACGACGATGTGCACGCCTACCTGCCCCATCCCGAGCGCGCGGTGGCGCTGCACGAGCTGCGCAGCTTCGGCAGGCGCAGCGGCCGCTCCTGGTCTCGGAATTCGGCTTCGGCGGACTGACGCCGCTCGAGGCCACCGTGGCGCGCTTCGCCGATCGCCCCTGGCTCGAGGACGCACGCCAGTACACGAGCTTCCTCACCGATGTGCGCCGCGATTACCATCGGCTCGCGCTCGCGGACGTGTTTCCGACGCTGGGTGCGATGTTCGAGGCCGGCGAGGCCGTGCAGGCGCGTTCGGCGCGCGCGCAGCTCGAGGCGCTGCGGCAGAACCCGAACCTCTCGGGCTACGTCTTCACGCAGTTCCAGGACTGCTCGTGGGAGTGCAGCGCGGGCATCGTCGACGTGTGGCAGGAGCCCAAGCGCGTGTTCGCGACCTTGCGCGACATGAACCGCGACCTGCTGGTGCTCGACGTCAAGCACCGGTGCGCGTTCTTGCCGGCGACGTTCACCGCCGACCTGCTGCTGGTGCGCGAGCACCCGCGTGCGGGCAAGGGCCTGCTGCGCCTGCGCGTCACCGACGCGCTCGGCAGCCTGCTCTACGACAGCGGGTCACGGCCGATCGAGGCAGGCGCCGAGCCGATCACGATGCTCGCCCGCGACCTGCGCTGGTCGACCGATCAGGCCGGCAGATACGCGTGGCAGGCGAGCATCGCGACGGACGATGAGCATGACGAGCTGCCGATCTGCGCGACGCAGCAGGCGCTGTACGTGGCGCCCGCGCCCGCCGAGGAGCACCTGGCCGTCACCACGATCGGCGATCTGCGCCGTGCCGGCCTGCTGCTCGATGCCGCGCAGATCGAGCGCGGCGCGGATCACGACGTGATCGTGGCCGGCGCTCTCGGCGACCTGTGGCTGGATGCCGCCGCCTTTGCGTGCGCCCTCGACCTGCTCGATGCGGCACGCACCGGCCGTCGCATCCTGTTCCTGGCGCCGCCGCCAGCCGACAGCCCGCTCGCCAGCCTGGGCTTGATCGGCTCGATGCAGCGCACGAGCGCACGCGGCTCGTTCGTCGGCAAGTTCCACTTCGCGCGCGCGGAGCTGCCGTACTTCACCAGCCTGCCGGTGCAGGGCTTCCTCGGTGCAGAGTTCGCCACGGTCGATCCGGACTTCTGCCTGGGGGGTTGGAATGATCAGGGTGTGGCCGCGGGCGTGATCGAGGCGCCGGGCAAGTATCTCGGCGCCGATCTCGCCACCGTGCAGCTCGGCACCGGCCGCCTCGTGTTCTCGACGTTTCGCCTGCTCGATGCCGAGCGCGACGACGCGGTGGCCGTGACGCTGCTCGGCAATCTCGTGCGCGCCCTGAGCCGCGAGCTGACCGGCGGCGCAGCCACGATCCCGCCCGCGCCGCTCACGCGCGCGCAGATGCTCGAGCAGTATCGGGCCGCGCGTGCCGCGCGCATGCCGTTCTGGGTGGCCGGACCGTTCGCGAGCGACGAGCAGCGCACCGGCTTCGATCGCGCGTTCGCGCCCGAGGCCGCCGCCTTTCAGCCGGACGCCAACTGGCACCGCGTCAGCGTCGCCCCGCGGGAAGCGCTCGACTTCGTCCAGGTGCTCGGTCCCGCCGAACACTCGGTGGCCTACGCCGTGACCTTCGTGCAGGTCGCCACCGAGCGCGCGGCGATCCTCGCCACCGGCAGCGACGATGGGCTGAAGCTGTGGCTGAACGGCGAGCAGGTGCTCGGCAGGCGCGCGCTGCGCACCCTCGTCCGCGGCGAGGACCAGACCGACGTGATGCTGCGCGCTGGATGGAACGAGCTGCGGGCCAAGGTCGACAACGTGGCCGGTGCGTGGCGGTTCGCGCTCGACATCCTGACGCTCGACGGCCAACCGATGAAGGACGTGCGGTTCGCGCTCGAGCCGAGGGATTGACCGCGCCAGAGCGGCGAGTGCACGTTGCGCGCAGGTCATTCGAGATGTGACTGTGCCCTGCTCGGCGAGCCGTCCAACTCGCTGTCGCCAGGGAGCTTGCAGCCGCAGCCGCCTGGCCGAGCCGCTGGCATTCCAGGCGCCTTCCGCTATAAAGGGGCGTCCGACCTGGCATTCAGCATCGAGCCGGCGTGGCGCCCGCAGCCACGAGGCAAGCTCGACGGAGATCTTGACGATGCGAGTTCTGTTCATCTACCCGAGCATCGATTGTCCGCCCGGGACCAACCACGGGCTGGCGTGCATGTCGGGAGTGCTGAAGCAGGCCGGCCACGAGGTGAAGCTGATCCACGTCTGCGATCAGCTGTGGCCGATCCAGACGACCGACGAGATCTTGCAGGTGGTGCGCGACTATCAGCCCGGGATCATCGGCTTCTCGGCGATGAGCCAGCAGTTCGACTGGTGCTGCGACGCAGCCCGAGCGATGCGGCAGGAGTTCAAGATCCCGCTCTGCGTCGGCGGCGTGCACTGCACGATGGTGCCCGACGAAGTGGTTGCCACCAACCTGTTCGACTACGTGTGCGTGGGCGAGGGCGAGTACGCGTTCCTCGAGCTGGTGAACCGGCTCGAGCGAGGCGCGGATGCCACCACCGTGCCCAACATGCGCCTGCCGCGACCCGAGTCGGAAGGTGGACCGATCATCAACCCGGTGGGCGCGTTCCCTGAGCTCGACACGCTGGCGCCGCAGGACTACGAGCTGTTCGACCTCGATCACATCATCTCCACCAAGCAGGGGTGGATGAGCATCATCACGTCGCGCGGCTGCCCCTACAAGTGCACGTACTGCTTCAACAAGGAGATCGTCGATCTCTACAAGGAGGACGGCGGCGCCAAGCGCACCAAGGAATACCTGCGGCACTTCCCGATCGACCGCATCCTGGGCGAGCTGCGCTGGCTGAAAGAGCGCTGCCCGCAGATGAACACGCTGATCTTCGACGACGACCTGTTCACGCTGAAC
>JAXMBY010000047.1:0-56554 GCA_046349655.1 Planctomycetota bacterium | reverse complement strand
TTCGTATCTGCGAACCCACTTCCTCGTTTGCCGAGGAGTCGAGTCATGATGCTGAGCTTGATGGCTTCCCTGATGGCGATCGCGCCGGCTGCTGGCAGTGTCGGCGCGGCGGTGCGCACAACCACCGGCGAGACCGTGTCGGGCCTGGTGGCGGGCTTCAGCGCCAGCGAGGGGCTCAAGCTCGTGCTCGACGGCGGCGCCACGCGCGCCCTGCCGGCCAGCTCGATCCTGCAGGTGCGCTTCCAGAGCGACTTGAAGCTCGCGGACATTCCGGCGCAGGTGGCGGTGGCGCTCTTGAATGGCGACCGGCTGCTGGGCACGATCGCCGGCGGCGACGGTGAGCAGCTCAAGCTCGAGACCGCCGCGCTCGGCCGCCTGTCGATCGACATCGAGCACATTCGCGGGATGACGTTTGCCGCCGATGCCAAGACCGCGCCGCCCGATCTGAAATCGTTTCTGCCGGACAAGAACGTCACCGATGACCTGCTCTACCGCCGCATCAGCCAGGGCACCGATTCGATCAGCGGCACGCTCGAGCGCCTCGGTACCGAGGACCTGCAGTTCGCGTGTGCGCTCGGCAAGGTGAAGTTCCCGTTCACGTCGACCGTGGCGCTCGTGATCGCGCCGCAGTACGACCCGCCGGAAGTGAAGCCGCCCAAGGTGTTCCTCGCGTTGCGCGACGGCGGCTCGCTGAGCGGCCACCTGGTCGAGCTGGGCGAGGGTGCGCTGGTGCTCGACTGCCTGCTCGGCAAGCAGTACCAGATCGAGCTGACGCGGCTCGATGCGCTGCGCTTCACCGGCGGCGGGTTCGAGTATCTCTCGGATCGCGAGCCCGTCAGGGTCGAGGAGGTGCCGTACGTGGGCGACGCGCAGGACTTCCGCTTCCCCTACCGGCGCGATGCCTCGGTGACCGGGCGGCCGCTGTTCGCCGGCGGCACGCGCTACACCAAGGGCCTCGGCGTCCACTCGCGCTGCGCGCTCACCTACGACGTATCCGCCGGCTACGAGCGATTCGAGGCGAGCTATGCGCTCGCCGACGAGGTGAAGGAGCTGCCCGGCAAGTCCTCGGTGATCTTCCGCGTGAGCGTCGATGGCGAGATGCGCTTCGAGAGCCCGGTGGTGGGCAAGGACGATCCGGTGCGCGCGATCCCGCCGGTGTTGCTCAAGGGCGCCAGGGCGCTGCGCCTCGAGGTGGACTTCGCCGACAACTACGACATCGCGGATCGAGCGCTGTGGCTGGAACCGGTCCTGATCCGGTGAGAGGCCACGGCACGCTGCTCACTGCGCTCGGTGCGTTCGCGGTGCTGCTTTCGCTGTGCGTCTGGTTCAACCGATCGTACGGCGTGACCTGGGACTTCACGCAGAGCGCATTCTACGGCGAGCGGTACCTGCGCTACTTCGCCACCTTCGACCCGCGCTACCTCGATTTCAAGCAGCGCGCGATCACGTTCCCGCCGTCGCATCCCGACCTCGAGCCCGACGTCACCGGCAACGCTCCCGGCACCTCGGGCCCGCACTTCATCTGGCCCTTGCCCTTCACGCTCGGCGCGGCCGGCTGCTTCCTGTTCCACCTGACCTGGCCGCTGCTCGACTTCCACGCGGCCCACCACGTCGCCGACTTCGTGCTGGCGGCGGTGCTGCTCGTGACGTTGATCTTGGCCGCCGGGCGGCGTCTCGGCCAGCTCGCCGCGACCTGTGCGGCGTTCGTGCTGCTCGTGCATCCACAGTTCTTCGGCAACCTGTTCAACAACTTGCGCGACATCCCGGTGGCGTGCTTCTTCGGCCTCGCGCTGCTCGCGCTGCCAGGCTACGTGGAGCAAGGCCGCCGGCGCCATCTCGTCTGGTTCACGCTGCTGCTGGGCGCCGCGCTCGCATGCAAGACGACCGCGGTGTTCGTGCCGGTGGTCGCGCTTCCCTATGTCTTTGTTGCCGCGCGCCCGGGCGAGCGCGCCGGCAAGCTGCTCATGGTCCTGCTGTGCAGTGCGCTTGCGCTCGTGGTGTGCTTCGCGCTGTGGCCATGGCTGTGGGCGGATCCGTGGTTCCGCCTGCGCCAGCACCTGGAGTTCATCCGCCAGGAACGCAACCTCGTGAACGTGGTGCATCTCGAGCCGTTGCTCGAGGCGCTGTTCACGATGCCGCCGATCCTGCTGCCGCTGGCCGCGATCGGCATCGTCGTGCTGTCGCGCGCTCGCACCCGGCGAGCGTGGTTGGTGCTGCTGCTGGTGTGGCTGCTCGTGCCGCTGGTGCGCATCTGCTTGCCGCGCGCGCGCAACTACGGCGGCATCCGCCACTTCATCGAGTTCCTGCCCGCGTTCGCTCTGTTCTGCGGCGTCGGCGTGGCGGCGGTGTACGAGGTCGTGCGCGCGCACGCGCGGCCGCTCCGGCTCGCGAGCTTCGCCCTGCTGGTGCCGGCGGTGTGGCCGGCGGCCGCCGCGCATCCCTTCCAGACGTCCTACTGCAACTTCCTGTGCGGCGGCGTCGCCGGCGCACGCCGGCTCGGGCTCACGGCTGCCTACGACTTCTGGGGCAGCTCGATGCGCCCGGGGATCGAGTGGCTCACGCGCAATGCGCCGGCCGACTCGTCGGTGATCGTGCCGCTCGGCGATCAGATCGTGAGCGTGGTGAAGGGAATCTGGCTCCGATCGGATCTCGACGTGATCACCGCGCCGTCGAAGCTCGGCGACCGCGCCGGGCACGTGTATGCGATGGTGCTGATCCGCGCGGCGGGCGACGCGCAGGACCGCCTGCCGTGGCTCAGCCAGTCGCTCCTGGGTGGCAGCGTGTTCAGCTGCGCGCTCGACGGCCAGCTGCTGCTCGACTTGCGCGATCTGGGCACGCACGCCGAGGCGCGGCCGCGGCTCGAGCAGCTGTACGCGCGTCACTGCGCCGAGCTCGCCGCCCGGCTGCCAGCGCTCGAGGCGCGGGTGCTGGCGGCTCCCGACGAGATCGAGCGCTTGCTGGATTACTTCCTGGCGCTGCGCGAGCTGTTCGGCGAGCAGCAAGCCGCCCGCAAGTTCCTCGAGCTGCTGCCGAGAATCGACGACCCGGTGCTGCGCGAGAAGGTGCAGCGCCTGCTGCACGAGCTGGACCCACACCGGTGAAGCGGCGAATCGTGCTCAGCCTGTGCTCGGTGCTGCTCACGCTTGGCGCGATCGAGATCGCGCTGCGCGCGCCGGCCGCGCAGGTGTGGCTCGCGTCGCAGTTCCATCTCGTGCTCGAGCCGTTCCGCGCCTTCGAGGAGGTCGCCGAGAACGGCGCCACGTACGTGCAGAAGCGCAAGCTGGAGCAGCCGCGCTACTCCGTGCACGACGTGCGGTTTGCGAAGCACAAGGCGCCGGGACGGGTGCGCGTGTTCACGTTCGGCGGCTCGACCACGTACGGCATGCCCTACACGCTCGCCGCGGGCCAGGCCGGCGACGTCAGCTTCGGCACCTGGCTGCGCGAGGACGTGAAGCTGCGGGGCGGCGTCGAGCTCGAGGTGATCAACTGCGGTGCGATCGGCATGCCGGTCGAAGGCGTGCGCGACGTCGTGCAAGAGTGCTTCGACTACGAGCCGGACGTCTTCCTGGTGCTGTCCGGTCACAACGAGTTCTTGCCGCACGCGTTGCTCGCTGCGCGCAGCCGCGTGCGCAGCGCGTTCTCGCTCGCCGTGGCATCGCCGTGGCGCAAGCTGCGCCTGGTCGCGCTGCTCGAGCAGTTCGCGATCTCGCTCGCCGAGCGCAACAGCCCGGGCGTGGGCACCAGGGACTATCCGATCGCGGATTCCCCGATCCAGCCGGCGTTCCACACCGAGGCGGAGAGCGCGTTCATAGAGCACCGCTACCAGCAGACGCTGCAGTGGATCGTGGCCGCCTGCCGCGCGCGCCACGTGCAGCTCGTGCTCGGCACGCCGCCGGGCAACCTGAAGGACTTCGAGCCGAGCTTCTCCACGCTGCACGCGGCGAACGACGCGGAGCGTGAGCGGTGGCTCGCGCTGCTGCGCGCGGGACGCGCGGCGGTGGAGAGCGGCGACGCGGAGCGCGGCGGCGAGCTGCTCGCGCGCGCCGTGGCCGAGCATCTCGGCACGCCGGCGCGCACTACCGCCTGGCTCGCGCTGGCGGCGCGCGCGGACGCCGCCGCGCGCGCACAGCTCGAGCTGCGCGCGACCTCGATGGCGCGATCCGCCGCGCCACCGGGGCGATCCTCGATGCCGTGCGCGGCGCTGCGCATGGTGCCGGCGTCGAGCTCGCCGATTGCGACGCCGATTGCCGCCGCGCGTCGCCGCCGGCCTGCCCGGCGGCGAGTTGTTCCGTCGACCAGCGCATCCGACGCTGCCGGGCGTGGCGATCGCGCGCAGCATGCGCGAGGCGCTCGAGCGGCTGCACGGCGTGATCGACCCGCCGCACGGCCTGAGCCCGATCGCGCCATGGATCGAGAGCGCGCTTCAAGGACTTCGAGCTGCTCAAGCTCAACGTCGAGCTGACCATCGGCACCAACTACGCCAACCTGATCATGCTGCGCCACCACGATCCGGAACGGCGCTTCGAGATCGCCGCCGCACATCTGCAACGCTACATCGATCAGGACGCGCGCGGCAGCGGGGCCGCGTTCACCGCGAAGGGGCGCCGGGCATGCCGTTCTCGCGGCGCCTGCGGTGCTGGCCGAACAGGCCGCGCGCGCGCGCGCCGAGTTCGACGCCGCCGGCGCTCGACCTGCGCTGGCGTCGGGATCTGCTCGATCTGATCAAGCAATCGCCCGCGATCCAGAAGCTGTTCCGCGAGAAGTTTCGAGATTTGCTCGATAATTGAGTAACCCCGCGCTGCGGCCCGACCATCTAGCGGGCATCTCGATGCCGCAAGCTCGGCGCGCGCGCGGCGCCCGCGATCCAGTCCATGACACGAGGTCCATCGATGGCTGCTGGCAATGGCGGTGCCACGCTGAAGATGCGCGATCTGCCGCCGGCGGAGCGGCCGCGCGAGAAGCTCTACTTCTCGGTCCGGCGGCGCTGGGTCGGCCGAGGAGCTGCTGGCGGTCGTGCTCGGCAGCGGCGGCCAGGGCAATCGGTGCTTCGCGCTCGCGCGCGACCTGCTGGGCGCGATCGGCGGCCTGCCCGGCCTCATCGACGTCGACGTCCACGAGCTGTGCCAGCTGCGCGGCGTCGGCATGTCGCTCGCGTGCCGGTTGATCGCGGCGCTGGCGCTGGGCCGGCGCGCGCTGGAGTTGCCGCTCAGCGGCCGGCGCCGCCTGTCCACGCCGCGCCAGGTCTATCAGCACCTGCTGCGCGCACGCGCGGGCTGCCGAAGGAGATCTTCATCGCCATCTACGTCGATGGGCGCAATCGCTGCTTGCGCGAGGAGGTGGTGTCCGCCGAGGGCACGCTCGACGCCTCGCTGGTGCACCCGCGCGAGGTGTTCCGTCCCGCGATCAAGGCCTCGGCGAGCGGCGTGATCGTGGCCTACAATCACCTGAGCGGTGATCCGACCCCGAGCCCGAGGACTTCGAGGTGTCCGAGCGGCTGCTGCACTGCGGGCGCTTGCTCGGCATTCGCTTCATCGATCACGTGATCGTCGGCTGGCGGCGGTTCGTGAGCTGCGAGCAAGGCTTGTTGGACGGCATTGGCGCGGCGCGCGAATCGGTGCGTCGCGACGTGGCGACCCGCGGTCGCCTGCGAGGCGGGGCCTGGATGATCACCCGCGCTTGCTCGCGGTGCTGAGCTGCCTGGGCGTTGCGACGGCGCGATCATGCCCGGCGACGGCGGCGTGTGCTGCTGCGCAATGTGGGCGCCACCCGCTGCGCTACGGCTTGCCGTTCCTGTGCACGACAGCACCGGACTGCGACGAGCCTGGTGAGTTGCCGCCTCCCAAGTGCCCGAGCGCGGCGCCGACGGCGCACCGAGCTGATCGCCGTGGCCGTGCCTTTTCCGGTGCTTGCGGGAAGTGAGGGGTAGGGCCGGATCTACCCGGCGATGCGCCGCGCCATCGTTTCCGACATCCACAGCAACATCGAAGCGCTCTCGGCCGTGCTCACCGCCACATCGAGCAGCAGAAGGTCGACGAGATCATGCCTCGGCGACGTGATCGGCTATGGTCCGGATCCGCGGCCGTGCCTCAACATCGCGCTCGAATTCAAGTTCACGGTGCGCGGCAATCACGAGGACGGTCTGCTCTACCATCCCGAGGACTTCAACGAACGCGCCAAGGTGGCGATCGAGTGGACGCGCGGCCAGCTGAACGCGAAGGAGTACGCGCGCGAGGAGAACTACCGTCTGTGGGGGTTCTTGAGCGAGATGACCGAGGTGCAGCGCCTCGATGGCGCGCTGCTGGTGCACGGGTCGCCGCGCAATCCGGTGAAGGAGTACGTGCTGCCGCGCGATGCCCAGGACGACAAGAAGATCGGCGAGATCTTCGCGCTGATCGACGGCCACGTGTGCTTCATCGGTCACTCGCACGTGCCCGGCGTCTACCGCCAGAACCGTACGTTTCTCGCGCCCGCGCGCTTTCCCAGCGGTTGCCCGCTGCGGAGCGAGAAGCTGCTCGTGAACGTTGGCTCGGTGGGGCAGCCGCGCGACGGCGACAATCGCGCATCCTACGTCATCTGGGACGACGATCGCGTGTTCTTCCACCGCATTCCGTACGACTTCGAGGCGACCATGCGCAAGATCCACGCGACCAGCGTGTTGCACCCTTACCTCGCGCAGCGCCTGAAGGAAGGCAAGTGATCGCGGGCGCCTCTCAATCCAGGCAAGCCCATTGCTCCAGCTCCGCCGTGTCGGTGTAATGGTGGGCCTTTTTTTCCCGGGCTGCCCGGCGCGGCGCGGCGTCCTGACGCCGCCAGAATTTCGCTGAGCAGAAGCGCCCCGAGCCGAGTAACGATCGCTCTCTGGGTCGATCCGCGGCGGTCGCTCTGTCCGCTGCCAGCGGCCTGACTCTCTCGACGAGGTTCGGTTCATGGAGAAGCGAGTCACGCTCGCCTTCGTCGTCTGCATCATCTTCGTCTTCGCCTACCAGTGGCTGATCGGCAGGCTGTATCCGACGCCGCCCAGGGAGGCCGCGTCGGCGGAGGTGGCCGAACCCGCCAAGCCGCCGACTGCTCAGGTGCCCGAGCCGGCCGCGCCCAAGGCAGCAGGCCTCACCGTCGCCGAGGCACAGCCGCCATTCGTGCGCGAGACCGACCGGCAGCTGATCGAGTTCTCGAACGTCGGCGCCGCGATCACCCGGATCGTGGTCAAGGACTACTTCCACAAGATCGGCGTGCAGCCGGGCACACCCGAGGCGCGGGATCCGGCGAACTGGCTCACGCTGTGGGAAACCGGCGACACTGGCAAGCGGCTGCTCAGCACCACCTTCGACGCAAGCGAGAAGATCCCCGAGGCATTGGACGAGCTGCCGTGGCAGGTCGTCGCGCAGGACCCACCCACGTTCCGCTTCCAGACGTCGACCGGCCTGACGCTGGAGAAGAAGTTCGAGCTGCATCCGGGCGAGTACTACCTCACCGTCTCGCTGTCGATCGCGCCGCGCGACCAGCAGGGAACCTGCTCGTTGCACCTGCGCTCGGGCGCCGGGCTGCGCAAGGAAGGCCGCGCGGCGTACGCGCGCGGCGTCTCCGCGGTGCTCGGCGTGAAGGAGGGGGACGCATCGACGCTGGTGACGCACGACGTGCGCCAGCTCTCGCAGCCGATCACCGACCAGTTCGACTCCGGCCGCAACGCGATCTTCGCCGGGCTGGTGAACAACTACTTCGGCATCCTGCTCGCGCTCGATCCGGCCGACGTCGGTGGCGTGGAATCATCGGTGGCGGAAGCGGTCGTCGACGAGTCGTGCGTGCGCGCCAAGCTCGACGCGCTCGGCGAGGGCGCGCAAAGGCTCGGCCAGCGCGAGCTGGACGAGATGCGCAACGAGTGCCGCACCACCGTGTTCCAGGACATCAAGATCGCGCTCACCCGCAACAAGACCCACGCCTTCACGCTGTTTGCCGGTCCGAAGGAGTCGGAGCTCATGGAGCGCGGCGTGTACCGCACCTTCCATCAGTGGGTGCAGGCTGACTACCGCATGATGCCATGGATCAACGTCGGCCTGCTCAAGCTGCTGCGGTGGCTGCACGGACTGGTCAGCAACTGGGGCGTCGCGATCATCCTGCTCACGATCATCGTGCGCGGCACGCTGTTCCCGATCAACCGCTACCAGAGCAAGAGCATGGCGAAGTTCCAGAAGGTGATGGCCAAGCTCAAGCCCGAGCTCGACGAGCTGAAGCAGCGCCACAAGAACAACCCGCGCAAGTTCCAGGAAGCGCAGATGAAGCTGATGCGCGAGCACAACGCCAAGCCGCCGCTGATGGGATGCCTGGTCACGCTGTTGCCGATCCCGATCTTCTTCGGTCTGTTCCAGGTGCTGGGCACGGCGATCGAGCTGCGGCATGCGTCGTTCGGACTGTGGGTGAAGGACCTCTCGCAGCCCGACTCCCTGCCGCTGCCGTTCAGCCTGCCGCTGATCGGCAACTCGCTCAACGTGCTGCCGATCCTGATGATGATCACCTGGTTCCTGCAGACCATGATGACGCCCAAGCCCACCGACCCGCAGGCAGCGCAGATGCAGAAGATGATGAGCTTCATGCCATTCGTCATGGCGGCCTTCCTCTACAACTACGCCGCCGGGTTGTCGATCTACATGGTGGTGTCGTCGCTGATTGCGATCGTGCAGATCAAGTTCCTGAACGTGACCACGCCGAGTCCGACGTGACGGTGCGGTGATGCCCGCGCGCGAGCCAGCGCCTGCTCATGCGCCCGCCGACACGATCGTGGCGCTGTCGTCCGCCCCGGGTGTGGCGGAGCGCGCGATCGTGCGCCTGTCCGGGCCGGCGGCGCTCAGGATGGCGGCGGCGCGGCTCGACCGGCCCCTGCACGACACGCCCGCCTTCACGCACGTGCGCGGCACGCTCGAGCTCGACGCGATCGGCGGCGTGACCGCGGATGTGCTGGTGTTTCGTGCGCCGCGCAGCTACACGTGCGAGGACCTGGTCGAGCTGCACGTGCCCGGCTCGGCGCCGGTGATCAGCGCCTGCTCACGGCGCTCGCCGCTGGTGGGGCGCGCCCGGCGCGCCCTGGCGAGTTCACGCGTCGCGCCTTCCAGAATGGCTGGCTGCGTCTCGATCAGGCCGAGGCGGTGCTCGCGCTGATCGCGGCGCGCTCGCCGACGCGCAACGGGCTGCCGCCGAGCGCCTGCACTCGAGCGCGCGCGACCTGCCCGAGCTGCGCCGGCGATTCCTCGACTTGCTGGCCGTGGTCGAGGCCTACATCGACTTCACCGAGGAGGACACCGAAGCGCTCGATCGCGCCGCCGTGGCCGCGGAGCGCTGCAGGCGCTCGAGGAATGGGCGCACTGCGCGCTCGCCCTGCTCGCGCGTCAGCCCACGAGCGCGCCAGTTCGCCGAGGCCATGCTGGTGGGACCGCGCAACGCCGGCAAGACGACCTTGTTCAAGCGGCTCGTACCGGGCTCGCTCGCGCTCGTGTCGCCGATCCCGGGCACCACCCGCGATCTCCTGGATGGCGTGGTGGCGACCGAGCCGTTCCGCGTGTGGGATGGCCTCGGTGTCGGCGAGGCGGTGGACCAGCTGGAGCAGCAGGCGATCGCGCGCGCGATCGCGTTCCTGGGCGGGTCGATCTCGCGCTGGTGGTGCTCGACGCGAGCGTGCCGCCCGATCCGCTCGAGTGCCACGAGCTCGACATCGCGCTCGCCGACAGGGCGCGGCGGGTGGTGCCGACGCACCTCGACCACGGGACGCATCCCACGGCGCTCGCTCAGGCGCGCGCGTTCGCGCGCGGCCGCGAGCTGCTCTCCGCGCAAGTTCCTGACGCCGAGCTCGGCCACGCGGTTGCCGCCGAGCTCGCGCTGATCGAGTGCGGCCCCGATCGCGCCAGCCCATGCGTGGATGCGCGGCTCGAGCCCGCGCTCGCGCGGGTCGTCGAGCACCTGCGCCACGCGCGCCAGGAAGACGTCCTGGTCGCGGCCGAGATCGCGGATCTTCGAGCTGCGCGAGGCGCTGCTCGAGCCGACCGAGCTGATCGTGCCGATCGCCGACGAGGAGCTGCTCGATTCCGTGTTTGGCCGCTTCTGCATCGGCAAGTAGCACGTCCACGTGCGCCGCCTTCCCGGCGCCGCCAATAACTCAGGTGACATTCGCGACCGTCGCCAGCTACGATACCGCCATGCGTGCGCCACTACCCGACGACGAGCAGCTGCCGCGCGACGTCCGACCCGCGATCCTGGCAGGGTCGTGGTATCCGGGGTGCGGCAAGCGACTCCTCTCGATCGGGAGCTGAGCGGGTTCTTCGCCGCGGTTCCCGAGCAAGCTGCCGAGGCGCCGCTGCGCGCCGTCATCGCGCCGCACGCCGGCTATCGCTACTCCGGCGCCACCGCGGCGCACGCCTACGGCGCGATCGGCGCGCAGCGCTTCGATCGCGTGGTGGTGCTGGACCGTCGCATCGCGATGCGTTCCGCGGGCTCGCACTGCTCGACGTGCAGGCGCCGCGACGCCGCTCGGGCTGGTGGGCGTCGATCGCGCCGTGGTGCGCGCGCTGCTCGAGCACGAGCCGTTCCGCGACCGGCCCGAGGCGCATGCGCGCGAGCATTGCCTCGAGATCCAGCTGCTGTTCCTGCAGCGGACGCTGGAGCGCCTGCGCCTGTGCCGATCGTCGTCGGGCGTCTGTCCGAGCGCGAGCTGCGCGCGGCTGCCACCTGGCTGCGGGCGCTGATCGACGAGCACACGTTGATCGTGGTGTCGTCGGACTTCACGCACTACGGCGAGTCGTTCGACTACGTGCCGTTCGGCCTGGGGCCGACCGTCAAGGACCGCATCCAGCATCTCGATCAGGGCGCGATCGATCGGATCGTCGCTCAGGATGCAACTGGTTTTCAGCGCTACTGCGACGATACCGGCGCGACCATCTGCGGCGCCGTGCCGATCGAGCTCTACCTGCGGTTGTCCGAGGCCGAGGACCTCGAGGCGAGCTTGCGCGCGTACCTGCGTTCGGGCGATCAGACCGGCGACTTCGACCACCGCGTGTCCTACGCGGCGATCACGTTCCGCGATGTCGGCCGGCTCGCGCCGCGCGATCGCGACTGCCTGTTCGATCTCGCCTGGTCGGCGCTGCGCCACGCGGTCGACGGTCGGCCGCGGCTGCGGGTGGAGCCGCTGCCGGGCGCGCTGCTGCGGGCGAAGGGCGTGTTCCGTCACGCCGCGCGCGCACGGCGAGCTGCGCGGTTGTGCAGCTCGCCAGGCCAGGACCGATCCTGCCGCTGCACCAGGCCGCAGATGCCGCGGTGTCGGCCGCGCTGCGTGATCCACGGTTCGCGCCGGTGCGCGCCGACGAGCTCGACTCGATCACCATCGAGATCTCGGTGCTGTCGCGCCTGGTGCGCATCGCCGGCTGCGAGGAGATCGTCGTCGGCAGGGACGGGCTGGTGGTGGCGAGCGGCGATCGCCGGGGCACGCTCTTGCCGCAAGTCGCCACCGATCACGGCTACGACGCGCCCGCGTTCCTCGAGCGCACGCTGCTCAAGGCCGGCCTCGATCCGGATGCGATCGCGCGCGGCGAGCCGGTGGAGATCCACCGCTACGAGGCGCAGGTGCTCGACGAGGATGCCGAGAATGTGCGCCGGCGCCGGGGCGGCGCATGAGATCGCGCCGGGCCGGCAAGCGCGTGCTGCTCGCATGTTGCGCACCGATCGTGCTGCTGGTCTTGCCGGAGCTCTTGCTGCGGGTGACCGGCGTCTCGCGCCCGCAGCCGCTGTTCGTGGTGACCGATCGCGGTGAGCTCGCACCCAATCCCGAATACGGCTTGAGCTTGCCCACGTTCCTCGCCGCCGGCCCGCCGCCCGACGCTCGCATGGCGCGCACCAAGCCGGGCGGCGTGCTCCGCGTGTTCGTGATCGGCGAGTCGACGGTGGCGGGCTTCGGCCTGTATCCCTACTCGCACATCGCGCGCTGGCTCGAGGTGCGCTTGCGCGAGCTGCTCCCCGAGCAGCCGTTCGAGGTGATCAACCTCGGCATCCCTGGCATCGACTCGGCCGGGCTGCGCTATGTCGTGCACGACGCGCTCGATTACCAACCCGACCTGATCGTGTTGTACGCGGGCCACAACGAGTTCCTCGAGCCCAACCTGTTCCGCATCCGGCAGCCGGCCACCTGGTTCTTCCGCACGCTCACGCGCGACAGCTACTTGATGAGCGCGATGCGCCGCCTGCTGTTCCCGGCGCAGCACGTGAGCGTGCCGCCGCCGCAGCCGAGCGGCAACGGACCGGTGTTCGACCTGGCGCTCATCACCACGGCCGAGCGCGGGCGACTGCTCGGCGACTACGAGGCGAACCTGGCGGCGATGGTGAGCGAGTCGCGCGCGCGCGGCGTGCGCGTGCTCCTGTGCACGCCCGGCTCGGACCCGCGCTTTCCGCCGATGTTCGCGCACTACTCGCGCACGCTGGCGCCGGCGCAGAAACAAGCAGTGCGCGACGCTTGCCTGCAAGCACGCGCCGCACTGGAACAGGGCACGGCGTCCGCGGCGGCGATCGCCTCGGCGCGGGCCGCGATCGATGCGGCCGCAGAGATCGATCCCGCGGTCAGCCTGGTTGCGTACTTCGACGGCAAGCTGGCGGAGGTGAGCCATGACCCGAGCCGCGCGCGCGCCGCGTTCGTGCTGGCGCGCGACCTCGATGGCCGACCGCACCGCGCCTCCTCCGCCATCGTCGCGATCGTGCAGCGCATCGCGCACCGGTTCCAGCTGCCGCTGGTGGAGACCGCCCAGCGGCTGGACGATCTGGCGTTCGAGCACGCCGCGGACGACGAGGGCGTGTTCATCGACCATTGCCATCCCGGGGTGCGCGCGCAGTGGCTGATCGCGGGGCTGATCGCGCAAGCCATGGCCCGCGCCGGCTGGCCAGCGCCCGAGGCCAAGTGGCGCTTCGCCGCCGAGCCGAGCGTCGCCGTGTATCTCGAGCGCAATCCGGTGCCCGAGGCGCGGGTGGCCGAGATCCAGTTCAAGCAGGCGATGGCGCACCTGCGCAAGTGGCTGCGCGCGACCACCACCGGCGAGGAGCTCGAGGTGGGCCGGGCCGCCGCGGCGCTGGCGGTGCGCTTGCAGCCGCGCCGCGCCGCTTACCACGGACTGCTGGGCGTGCTCGAGATGCTGTCGGGCCGGCGTGAGCCGGCGCAAGAGCATCTCGATCTCTACCTGCGCGATGGTCCCGACAGCCTCACCGAGATCGCGCAGCTGATCGAGCGCTCGCCCGAGCTGCGCCCGATCTTCGGCCGTGCCGGACTGCAGGTCGCGCATGGAAGGTTCGAGCTGCTGCCGGCGAACTGAGCCGTGCCACCGAGTTTGACAAGCCGGACGTGCTTGCTAGAGTGACGCCGGCCCAGCAAGAGGCGGCGCCGCTCCTGGATGCGTGGCTGGCCCAGCCAGGCATGGTCGTGACCGAGGCATGGTGGTGAAGGTCGAGAAAAAACGCGTCGCGATCGTGGGCGCGGCCGGTGTCGCCGGGCAACAGTTCGTGCTCGCGCTGGCGGATCACCCATGGTTCGAGGTGGTGGCGCTGGCGGGCTCGTCCCGATCGGCCGGCAGGACCTACGCGCAAGCCTTGCGCGGGCGCAACGATCAACTCAACTGGTGGCAGCAGCAGCCGGTGCCCGCGCGGCTGGCAGCGATGGAGGTGGTGCTCGCGAACGAGCTCGACCTGAGCGGCCTGGACCTCGTGTTCACCGCCATCGAATCGGACGCGGCGAAGGAGCTCGAGCCGATCTTCGCGCAACGCTGTCCGACCATCAGCACCGCGAGCGCGTTCCGCATGGATCCGCACACGCCGCTGCTCGTGCCCGGCGTGAACGGCGAGCACCGCGCGCTGATCAAGCAGCAGCAGGCGGTGCATGGCTGGCGCGGGTTCGTCGTGCCGATCCCGAACTGCACGACGTACGGGCTCGCATGCACGCTCGCGCCGCTGCATCGTGCGTTCACGGTCGAGGCCGTGATCATGACGTCGATGCAAGCCGTGTCGGGTGCCGGTCGCGAGTCGGGCGTGCTCGCGCTCGACGTGATCGACAACGTGATCCCCTACATTCCCGGTGAAGAAGAGAAGGTGCAGCGCGAGGTCAACAAGATCCTCGGGTCGTGCGACGGACGCACGGTGGTGCCGAGCCCGTTCCAGGTGAGCTCGACGTGCACGCGCGTGCCGGTGGTGGACGGTCACACCGAGTGCGTGTTCGTGCGCACCATGAAGCCGTGCAGCGTCGCGGCGGCCAGGCAGGCGTTCCTCGAGTTCGAGCCGGATCTCGCCGGGCTGCCGTCCGCGCCCGAGCGGTTCTTCACCGTGCACGACGACCCGTTCCGGCCGCAGCCGCGGCTCGACCGCATGGTGGACCGCGGCATGAGCACGCACGTCGGTCGGCTGCGCGCGGACGCCGCCCTCGGCGGCATCAAGTACGTGCTCCTCTCCCACAACACCCTGGCGGGGGCGGCGATGGGGGCGGTGCTGGTGGCCGAGCTGCTGTGCCGCGAGCAGGACATCTAGCCACGCGCGGACGGCGCGCCGGCGGGGGTGACGCCACATCCCTAGCGAAACAAAGCTTTTGACACACAACATCTTGTGTGATAATCCCTTTCGTCGGTCCAGGCCATGGGTCGAGGCCAGGCCAGCTGGTGCGCGTCGGCCCTCGCTCAGCCCCCCTCATTGCGAACTGGCTCCGCGCGGCGATGAAGTGTCCTTTCTGCAAGGCCAACAACGACAAGGTCATCGACTCGCGCACCTCGGGTGAGGCGTACGTGATCCGGCGCCGGCGTGAGTGTCTGGAGTGCGGCAAGCGCTTCACCACCTACGAGCGCGTCGAGGAAACGCCGCTGCGCGTGGTGAAGAAGGATGGCAGCCGGGTGCCGTTCGATCGCCAGAAGATCCTGACCGGAATGCTCAAGGCCTGCGAGAAGCGCCCGGTGTCGGTGGATCGCATCGAGGATGTCGTCAACCGCATCGAGTCGCAGCTGAACGAGATGTTCGACAAAGAGGTCTCGTCCAAGTTCATCGGCCAGCTGGTGATGCGCGAGCTGCGCGAGATCGACCAGGTGGCGTACGTGCGCTTCGCCTCGGTGTATCGCGAGTTCAAGGACATCAATCAGTTCCTGGAGGAGCTCAAGCCCCTGCTCGAGAAGGGCGAGCGTCGAGATGGCGGGAGTGCCGAAGATTAGGAAGCGCGATGGCCGCGAAGTGGCGTTCGATCCGCGCAAGGTCGCGGACGCGATGCATCAGGCCCTGGGCGATGACGGCGACCAGAATCGCATGCTCGCCGACGAGCTGGCCGCAGTGGTGGCGATGTTCCTCGAGCGCGACTTCGCCGCGCGCACGCCGTCGGTCGACGACGTGCAAGACCTGGTCGAGCGCGTGCTGATCGAGACCGGTCACGCGCGCGCCGCCAAGACGTACATCCTCGACCGCCGCAAGCGCGCCGAGCTGGAGCGCGACCTCAGGGTGCGGGCGGGCTCGGGTGCTACCGATCTCTCGGTCGGCGTGGCGAGCCCGATCCGCCAGCGCGCCTGGAGCAAGGCAAAGATCGCCGCCGCGCTGTGCACCGAGGCGGACTTGCCGGCGCCGCTCGCCGACGAGATCGCCGATGCGGTCGAGCTGCGCGTGGCACGCTCCGGATTGCGGCGCATCTCGGTCTCGTTGATCCGCGAGCTGGTGGACAACGAGCTGTTCGAGCGCGGCCTGAGCGCGCCGCTGGTGCGCCAGAAGACCATTGGCGTGCCGCGCTACGACCTCGAGCGCTGGATCGACGCACACTCCGGAGCGCCGCCGCTCGAGGTGGTCGCGGGCCGTGCGCTGCTGCAGCGGCACGCGCTCGAGGCCTGGTTGCCGGTGCCGCTCGCCGAGGCGCATCTCGAGGGCCGGCTGCATCTCGATCTGCTCGGCGCGCCGCACCGCGTGCTGGACCTCGCGATGAGCTTGCCCGCCGATCGGGTGCGCCGTGCGCCCGATCTGGTGGCGCTGGTGGACGCGGTGGCGTGCGCCGCGCGCGCGTGCGCGACGCACGCGGAGCGCCACGTGGTCG
Organism: Planctomycetota bacterium; assembly: GCA_046349655.1. GTDB lineage: Bacteria > Planctomycetota > B15-G4 > B15-G4 > JAXMBY01 > JAXMBY01. The sequence continues at coordinate 40,494 of JAXMBY010000047.1, read as the reverse complement.
TTTGCGGTCTCGAGCCGCTGCTCGAGCGCCTCGACGACCCGCGCAGCGTGGCGCGCCTGCTGCGCGGGCTCGCCGATCCGGGCGGCGCCACCGTCGTCGTCGCGTTGCTGGACGAACCGGGCGACGCCGAAGCGTTCCTGCATGGCGTGCGCGAGGTGGTGCTCGAGCTGCGACGCCTGGGCGAGTCCGCGGCGGTGCCGCGGCTGCGGCTGGCGCTGTCGGCGGCGGTGATCCAGGACCCCGAGCTGTGCGAGCTGTTGGTCCAGCCGGGCAACGTCGAGCTGATCCGGGCTGGCGGCTCGCTCGCGCCGCAGCGACGGCTGCTCTGCCAGCGCGTCGGCATCAACCTCGAGCGTGCCGCGCTCGCCGCCGGCGGCTCGTTCGCGCGGTTCGAGGACGAGCTCGCGGCGGTGCTCGATCTCGCGGTGCAGGCGTGCGAGCTGCACTGGCGGCGCGTGCGCCGCCGGCTGCAGGGCATGCACGAGCCGAAGGACCTCGGCGGTGCCGCGCTGCATCTGCAGCTGGAGCAGGAGCCGCGGATGGCGATCGCGCCGCTGCGGCTCGGCGCTTGCATCCAGGCGCTGCGGCGTGGCGCAGCCGTGCCCGCGGTGCTGCGCGATGGCTTGACGCTGCTCGCCGAGCGGTTCGGCGCGCTTGCCGCACGCCACGGATTCCGGGGCGAGCTGGACGTGATGCCGTTTCCCGAGGCGGAGCAGCGCATGGCCGCGATCGAGGCCGAGCTGCGTCCCGCATCAGCGTCGGATGACGTGCCGCCGGTGGCGGCGGCCGATCTCGCCGCGTTCGACCCGTGGCGGCGCGTGCCCCTGGCCGAGGCGATGGACCTCACCGAGCGCCTCGCGCTGCTGCGCGACGAGAGCCTCGCCCTGGCGGGGAGGCGCACGTCATGAGGCTCACGCGGGTCGAGATGGCAGGCTTCAAATCGTTCGCCGAGCGCACGTCGTTCGACATCTCGCAAGGCATCACCTGCTTCGTCGGTCCCAACGGCTGCGGCAAGTCGAACCTGGTCGACGCGTTGAAGTGGGCGCTGGGAGAGCAGCGGCCGACATCGCTGCGCGGCGACGCGATGGTCGACGTGATCTTCAAGGGCAATCAATCGCGCACCGCGGCGCCGCATGCCGAGGTGGCGCTCACGTTCTCCAACGAGGATGGCAAGCTGGCGATCGACAGCGCCGAGATCTCGGTCACGCGCAAGCTGCATCGCTCCGGTGAGAGCGAGTACTTCCTGAATGGCGAGCTGTGCCGGCTGAAGGACATCAAGACGCTGCTCATGGACACCGGCGTCGGGCTCACCGCCTACTCGTTCATGGAGCAAGGACGCATCGACGCGCTGCTCTCGTCGAGCGCGATCGAACGCCGTTCGGTGTTCGAGGAGGCGGCCGGAATCAGCAAGTACCGCCTGCGCCGGCAAGAGACGCTGCGCAAGCTCGAGCGCGTCGAGCAGGATCTGCTGCGCGCCGGCGATCTGATCGCCGAGCTGGAGCGCCAGTCGCGCTCGCTCAAGCAGCAGGCCGGACGCGCGCGCAGCTACCAGGCGTATCACGAGCGCTTGCAAGTGCTGCTCGCCGCCCACCTGCACCACGAGTACCAGGCCTTGCTCGCCGAGCGCCTCGTGCTGGTGCGCGAGTGCGATGCGCGCGGCGCGGTGGAGTCGGCTCTGCGCGCACGGGTCGCAGAGCTGGAAGAGCGCACCCGCGCGGCGGAGCAGCACGAGTCGCGGCTGACCGAGGACGTGAGCACCAAGCGCAGCTCGATGGCGGACCGCAAGGCGCGCGGCGAGGCCGCCGAGCGCCGCGTCGCCGATCTCGAGATCCGCCAGCGTGAGTTCGAGCTGGCGCTCGCCGAGGCCGCCGACCGCTTGCAGATCCTCCGCCAGGCGGTGCTGGCGAAGGAAGCCGAGCGAGCGACGCTCGCCGAGTCGCTCGCGCAGCAGCGCACGCAGGAGAAGGAGATCACCGTCCAGCTGCTCGCGGTGCACGCCCGGGAGGAGGCGATCGACGGGCAGCTGCGCGAGGTGCGGGCGCATATCGAACCGATGGCGCGTGAGCGCGCGCGCCTGCAGGACGAGCACACGTCGCTCAAGCGGCAGGCGTTCGAGCTCGGCTCGTCGCTGGAGACCTTCGCCAAGCAGCGGCGCAAGGGCATGGCGAAGCAGCAGGAGGTCGCGGCGCTGATCGCCGAGCGCGCGCGCGAGCTGTCCGCGCTGCATGTCGCCGGCCGCGGCCACGAGCGCCACCTCGCCGAGCTGAACCAGCAGCTCGCCATGCGCCGCCGGTCGCTCGACGCCGCGCTGGAGCGCGGCGCGGCGCTCAGGCAGAGGCTCGATCGGCTCGCCGCCGAGCTGCACGCCCTCGAATCGCGGCGCGAGGTGCTCGCGCACGCGATCAAGGAGTTCGAGGGCGTCGACGAGGGCGTGCGCGCCCTGTTGCAGGCGCGTGATGTGCCGGCAGCCGAGCCCGAGGCGGGTGCGAGCGTGCCGCAGGTGCGCGGTCTGCTCGCGGATCTGCTGAGCGTCGACGTGCAGCACTCGCGCGCGGTCGAGTCGGCGCTCGGTCCGTACGCGCAGGCCGTGCTCGTGGATCGCCTGGACGATGTCAAGCGCGCCTTCGACTTCCTCAAGCAACGCGGCGTCGGCAAGGTGACGTTCCTGCCGCTGCTCGACATCCTGAGCCTCGAGGCGCCGCATCGGACCATGCCGCTCGAGGGCGGCGAACGCCTGATCGACCACCTGCGCTTCGACCCGGTGCTGTGGCCGCTGTTCGAATGGCTGGTGGGTGACGTCGCACTGGTCGAGCGCGACGAGCTGTTCGTCGACGCCGCGCGCAATGGCCACTGGCGGCGGGTGACGCTCGACGGTGATCTGCGCACACCGCATGGTGCGGTGGAAGGCGGCGGCCGCAAGAACGGCGCGGGGCTGATCGCGCGGCGCAGCGAGCTCGCCGACCTGGATGTCCGCCTGGTTGCCGGCCGCGAGCAGCACGCGCAGCTCACGCAGCAGATGGCCGAGCAGGACGCCGGCATCGCGCTCTACAAGTCCGAGATCGATCTGATCGCGTCGCGTGCGTCCCAGGTGGGCGCCGAGCTGCACGAGATCGAGCGCAAGTCGCGGGCGGCGAGCGAGCGCGCGGCGCTGCAGCGCGGCGAGCTGCGCGTCGGCCTGTCCGAGCTGATCGTGCTCGAGCGCGATCGCGCCGACGTCGCCGCGCACCTCACCCGGAACCAGCGCGACGAGTCGCGGGTGGCTCTCGCGATCGAAACCGCGGGCAGCGAGCTCGCGCGCCTCGAACGGGAATCCGCGCGGCTGGCCGAGTCACGCCCGGCGCTGCGCGAGGAGCGCGCGCGCCTCGAGCTGGATCTCGCTCGCCTGCGCGAGCGGCTGACCGCGCTGGCGAAGCAGCTGCAATCGCTCGACGCCTCGCTCGAGGAAGGCCGCGCCGAGCTGCAGCGCATCGAGAAGCAAGCGCAGGAGCTCGAGCTGAAGCAGAGCGCGGCGGCAGAAGAGGTCGACATGCTGCAGCAGGACCTGCTCACGCTGCAGGTCGAGCGCGCCCGGCTCGCCGAGGAGCTGGCCGCGGCCCAGGCCGAGCAAGAGCAGGTGCGCCGCGACCTGCAGAGCGCGCGCGAGGAAGCGCGCGCCGAGCGCGAGCACTTTGCGCGCGTGGTCGAGGAGGGGCGCGACGTGCAGCTGCGCGAGCAGCGCAACGGCCTGTTGCTCGCGAACCTGAAGGACAAGGCGAACAGCGAGCTCGGCGTCGAGATCGATGCGATCACGGCCGACGCCGCGCAGACGTTCGACGACTGGGCGGCGGTCGAGGCCGAGGTGCAGGACCTCAAGCTGAAGATGCAGCGGCTGGGCGCAGTCAACCTCGAGGCGATCGAGGAGCTGACACAGGTCGAGCAGCGCTTCGAGTTCATGACCAAGGAGCGCGATGACCTGGTGCAGGCGCAGAAGTCGCTCAGGCAGATGATCGCCGAGATGGACGAGGAGAGCCGCACGCGCTTCCAGAAGACGTTCGAGGAAGTGCGACAGAACTTCCAGGCGATCTTCCGCCAGCTGTTCCACGGCGGGCATGCCGACCTGCTGCTCGAGGCGGGCGTCGACATCCTCGAGGCGGGCGTGGACGTGGTCGCGGCGCCGCCCGGCAAGAAGCCGCAGACCATCACGCTCCTGTCCGGCGGCGAGCGCACGCTCACCGCGGTGGGCTTGCTGTTCGCGCTGTTCAAGATGCGGCCGAGCCCGATCTGCGTGCTGGACGAGGTGGATGCGGCGCTGGACGAGAGCAACATCGAGCGGCTGTGCGCGATGATCGGCGATTACGAGACGAGCACGCAGTTCCTGATCGTCACGCACTCCAAGCGCACGATGGCACGCGCCGAGGTGCTCTATGGCATCACCATGGAGGGCGATGGCATCTCGCGGCCGATCGCAATCAGGTTGAACGAGTACCAGGAGAAGGTGGCATAACACCACGAGCTCATGGCGGTCAGCTCCGAAATCACCGGCGCGCCCCGCGCGCACGCAGCGACATCCGGGCGAACGGTGCCTGGGCGTGCGGTCACGATCAATGATCGGCTGGCCTACGTGGCGGTGCGCGCCGTGCAAGCCATCGTCAGCCGGCTGCCGGTGCAGCTCGCGCTGTGGCTGGCGCGGCGCACCGGCGATCTCGCATGCCTGGTGATGCCGCGGCGCCGGGCGGTTGCCGCCGAGGCGCTGCGCACGACGTTCGGCCTGGCGCCCGGAGACGCGCAGCTCGCACGCCTCACGCGCCAGGCGTTCGAGCACATCGTGCTGGTCGCGGTCGAGCTGGTGCTCGTGCATCGGCGCTGGCGCCGGGCCGGCGGATTGCATGCACGGCCAGCGGGGCTGCTGCCGGAGTGCGGCGAGCTCTGCGGTCTGCAGCGCTTCCGTGAGATCAAGCAGCGCGGCTGCGGCGCGATCGTGGTGACGGGCCACGTCGGCAACTGGGAAGTGATGGGCGCGATCGCGGCGAGCATCGGCGTGCCGGTGAGCGTCGTGCACCGCCCGCTCGACAACGCGCTCATCGATCGGTGGTTGCTCGCTCTGCGCACCGATTTCGGCACGCACCTGATCGAGAAGCAGGGGGCGATGAAGGGGCTGGCGCGCGCGCTCGTGCGCAACGAGAACGTGGTGCTGCTCATGGACCAGCACGCCGGGCGCGGCGGTCTCAAGCTGCCCTTCCTGGGGCGCGAGGCCTCGACGTTCGATACCGCGGCGCGGCTGGCGCGACGCTTCGCGGCGCCGATCTTCGGCGTGTTCACCTACCGCCTGCCCGAGCCGCTGCGCTTCCGCATGGCGATCGAGCTGGTCGCCGAGCCCGATCCGACGCTCGACAAGGAGGCCGACGTCGTGCGCATGACGCGGCTCGCGAACGACGCGCTGTCGAGCGCGATTCGCCACCATCCCGATCAGTGGCTGTGGCTGCACCGCCGCTGGCGCGCCGAACGCAGGCCGCCGGCAGCGAGCGAGTGATCGCCCGTGGACCCGCTGCCTCTCGACCTCACGCGGCTCAAGACCTACTCGCTCGGCGAGCGCAAGAACCTCGTCACCGCCGCCGCGTTCGCGCGCGCGCTCGAGCCGAGCGCTTCGTTTGCAGAGTTCTTCGATTCGTTGCCCGACATCCTCGGCGCCAAGGGCCTGAAGCGCCTGGTGCAGGCGCTGGCCGATGCGCAGCGCGACAAGCGCGTGATCATCTGGGGGCTTGGCGGTCACGTGATCAAGGTCGGGCTGGGGCCGCTGATCATCGACATGATGCAGCGCGGGCTGGTGTCGGCAGTGGCGATGAACGGCGCGGCGGCGATCCACGACGCCGAGATCGGCCTGCTCGGCGCCACTTCCGAGGACGTTGGCGAGGGCATCAAGGATGGCAGCTTCGGCATGGCGCGCGAGACGGCGCAGTGGCTGAACGGCGCTGCCCGTGAGGCGCACCAGCGCGGTGAGGGCTTCGGCCAGTCGCTCGCACGCCGTCTCGTGCATGATGGCGCGAACCGCACCACCTCGATCCTCGCGGCGTCGCTTGCGCACCGGTGTCCGGTGACGGTGCACGTGGCGATTGGCCAGGACATCGTGCACATGCACGCGAGCGCTGACGGTGCCGCGATCGGCGCCGCCACCATGTGCGACTTCCAGCGGCTCGCCGGCGTCGTGGCACAGCTCGACCGCGGCGTCTACCTGAATGTCGGTTCCGCGGTGGCGCTGCCGGAGGTGTTCTTGAAGGCGCTGGCGCTGGCGCGCAACCTCGGTCATCAGGTGAGCGGCTTCACCACCTGCAACATCGATCAGCTGCCGCACTATCGGCCGCGGGTCAACGTGCTCGAGCGGCCGGGCGGCGTGGGCTTGGATTTGCGCGGGCACCATGAGATTCTGGTGCCGTTGATTCGCATGGCCGTGCTGAGCAGGATGAGCCGATGATCGGTCGCAGCATCGATCTCGCGCGCCGCGTGCGCGAGTGGCAAGGCATCCGCATCGCCGTCCTGGGCGACGTGATCCTCGATCGCTACACCTGGGGCCAGGTGTCGCGCATCTCGCCCGAAGCGCCGGTGCCGGTGGTGCTCGTGGGTCCCGAGGAGCTGCGCCTCGGCGGCGCCGCGAACGTGGCCGCGAACGTGGCCGCGGTCGGTGGGCAGGTGGCCTTGCTCGGCGTGGTCGGCAGCGATGCCGGCGGCGCCAGCATCGAGCGCTTGCTCGATCAGCAACACATCGCGCCGCGCGGTCTCGTGATCGATGCGGCACGACCGACCATCGTCAAAGAGCGCGTGATGGCGCGCAACCAGCAGCTGATGCGCATCGACCGTGAAACCTACGTGCCGCTCGGCGCCGACATCGAGCAGGAGCTGATCGAGCGCATCGAGGCGTTAGGCAATGTGCGCGTCTGGATCGTGTCCGACTACGGCAAGGGTACGCTCACCCGCAGCGTGCTCGAGCGCGTGGTGGGCAGCGGCGCCACCGTGCTGGTCGATCCCAAGGGCAAGGACTACGCGCGCTACCGCGGTGCGACGCTGATCACGCCCAACAAGAAGGAGGCCGAGGAAGCGACGGCGCGCGTGCTCGACGGGCCGGCGGCATGGCGTGCCGCCGCCGCTGATCTGATCGAGCAGCTCGCGCTGCAGGCGGCGGTGATCACGCTCGGGCCGGAGGGCGCGTTCGGTCGCACCCGCTCCGGCGAGGAGATGCACGTGCCGGCCGACGCCAGGGCAGTGTTCGACGTGACCGGCGCGGGCGACACCATGATCGCGCTGCTGGCCATGGGGCTCGCCACCGGCGAATCGCTGTTCGATGCACTGTCGATTGCCAACGCCGGTGCTGGCGTGGTGGTCGGCAAGGTCGGCACGGCGCCGGTGACCAAGAGCGAGCTGGTGCACGCGCTCGACGCATTCGCGACGATGCGGCACGAGAAGATCCTCGATGGCACGACGCTGCTCGAGCGCCTGCAGCAACACCGCACGCGCCACGAGTCGATCGTATTCACCAACGGTTGCTTCGACATCTTGCACGAAGGACACGTCGACTACCTGCGCTTCGCAAAGAGCCGCGGCTCGGTGCTGGTGGTGGGGGTGAACGACGACGCATCGGTGCGCCGGCTCAAGGGCGTGGGCCGCCCGGTGAACGCGATCGCCGCGCGCATGAAGGTGCTCGCGGCGCTGCAGGACGTCGACTACGTGACGCCGTTTGCCGACGACACGCCGGCGGATCTGATCCGGACGATCTCGCCGCAGGTGCTGGTGAAGGGCGAGGACTGGCGCGACAAGGGCGTGGTCGGTCGCGAATGGGTCGAGGCGCATGGCGGCCAGGTCGTGCTCGCGCCGCTGACGCCGGGGCGCTCGACCACCGCGTTGCTCGATGCTGCGCGCTCGGGTGGCGAGGGGGGATGCCGGTGATCGGGCGGCTGCTGCGCGTGCTCGAGCGATTTGCTGGACGCAAGGTCGGCGTGGTCGGCGACATGGTGGCGAACGTGTACGTCGTACGCCGAGCCGCAGCGACTGTCGCGCCGAGGCGCCGGTGATCGTCGTGCGCTACGAGCGCGAGGACATGATCCCCGGGCAGCGCTGCGCCAATACCGTACGCAACTTGCAGGCGCTGGGAGCCAACCCGAGTCCGGTCACGCTGCTCGGCAATGACGCCGCCGGCGGCGGCATCCGCGACTTCCTCGCCGCGACCGCGATCGATACGCGCGGCGTGATCCTGCACGACGCTTTCGCCACGGTCACCAAGACGCGCATCATGGCCGGCGATCAGAACCGCACCAAGCAGCAGGTGATCCGCATCGATCGCGAGCCGCACGCACGCATCCCGGCCGACGCCGAATCGGCGCTGCTCGAGCAGTTCGAGCTGGTGGACCGCGAGGTCGAGGCATGGGTCGTGTCCGACTACAACTACTTCGTCGTGACCGACGCGATCATCGAGCGGCTGCGCGCGATCGCCAAGCGCAAGCCGGTCGTGGTCGACAGCCGCCACCGGCTGCTGCAGTTCAAGGGCGTGAGCCTGGTCACGCCCAACGAAGAGGAGGCGTGCGAGGCGGTGCAGTGTGAGCCCGGCGGCGACGAGGTCATGCGCGCGGTCGGCGAGCAGCTGCTCGAGCTGCTGGGCGGAACCACCGTGCTGATCACGCGCGGCAACCAGGGCATGGCCTTGTTCGAGCGCGACCGATGCGTGGACATTCCGATCGTCGGCGGCGAGCAGGTGGTCGACGTCACCGGCTGCGGCGATACCGTGACCGCGACCGCCGGTCTCGCGCTGGTGGCCGGCGCGCAGCTGCGCGAGGCGGCCGAGCTCGCCAACGTCGCCGCGGGCATCGTCGTGATGAAGCTCGGTGCGGCGACGTGCTCGTGCCAGGAGATCGTGGATCGCCTGCCGATCTTGCAAGCGCGCTGGCGCGCCGAGCCATGAGCCGCGAGGTGAGGCAACCGCGTGGGTGAGTTCATCGCCAGTCACGACGAGCTGAAGCTCAAGATCCGCGCGCTGCAGCGCGATGGCAAGAAGGTGGTGTTCGTCAACGGCTGCTTCGACCTCCTGCACGTTGGCCACGTGCGCTACCTGACCGACGCCAGGCGACATGGCGAGTGCCTGGTGGTGGCGCTCAATTCCGACGCTTCGGTGCGACGCCTGAAGGGGAAGGACCGCCCGCTCATGCCGGAGCGCGAACGCGCCGAGATCCTGTGCGCGCTCGCGTGCGTCGATTACGTCACCGTGTTCGCGGACCAGACCGCCGACCGCATCTTGAACGAGCTGCGCCCCGACATCCAGGCGAAGGGCACCGATTACACCGAGGCGACGGTCCCCGAGCGCGCGACGGTGCTCGCCTACGGCGGCCAGGTCGTCATCGCCGGCGATCCCAAGGACCATGCCACCAGCGATCTCTTGAAGAGGCTGCGCCGCGCGTGAGCCGGGTGCCCCGGCCGCGGTTGCTTGCCTGGCCTCGTCGTGCGCGGTATCTTCGGTCGCTCGATTGCAATCGGCCACCACTCTACTCACCCACCCGTGTCGGCCGGTTCGCCGGCGCAAGGAGGAACCATGAGCGAGCCCTGCAAGGACCACTTCCCCATCTCGGTGATGTTCACGGTGCGTGACATGAAGAAGAGCGTGGCGTTCTACCGCGATACGCTCGGCTTCGACATCGAAGCGTGCTGGCCCGACGAGGGCAATCCGATGTGGGCGAACATGCTGCTCGACGGCCAGTCGGTGATGCTGGGTGCCGCCATGAAAGCCGAACAAGCCGGTGAGATGTGTGGTGCGAACAGCGCGATGCGCGAGTGGAGCGTGAGCCGCGCGCGCGACTTCGAGAAGAAAGGCACCGGCGCCGGAACCGTCGTCTACCTCAAGGTGCCGGAAGTCGACGCGTTCCACGCGCGCGTGGTGAAGAAGGGCGTGAAGCCCGGCTATGCACCAACCAGCCAGTTCTACGGCATCCGCGACTTTGCGGTGGCCGATCCGGACGGCAACTGCTTGCTGTTCTACTCGCCGATCGCGATGGCGAGCTGCCAGTCGTGCGGCATGCCGCTCAAGGACGCCAAGCCTGGCGCGATGTACTGCCAGTACTGCACCGACGAGCAGGGCAAGCTCAAGCCTTACGACGCGGTGCTCGAGGGCACCATCCAGGGCTACTTCATGGCGATGCAGAAGATGCCGCGCCCGCAGGCCGAGAAGGCGGCGCGCGAGCACCTGGGCAAGATGCCCGCATGGCAAGGGCGCGCCAAGTAGCGCCAGCGGGTCTTGGCGCAGCGTGAGCGGCCGATTCGCGCCGCTCACGCCATTCATGCAACTCGCGCCCACGCACCTGGCGCGAAGCGAGAACCCCACTCCCCACTGCCCAGCCGGCGAACGCGCCCTCAAGCAGCGCGGCTCCGTTGCCGATCCATTCGTGCTTCGAACGATCGGAGCGCGTGCTCCGCGCAATGCTCCGCGCACCGTTCGTGGTCAGATCGAACGATCATCGTGCAACAACCAAGTCGTACCCGTTTGCGGCATGCGCGCGTGTCGATCGGCGTTCGCGGACCGAGCCGTCATGGGACGAAGCGTGGGGTATATTTGGACACCGGCCAGGATGCATGCGCCATGATGCTGAGCCATGAGGACGATGCGCAGCTTGGCGGCCGGAGCCCATCGATGATGATGATGATGATGATGATGATGAGAGTGCCATGTCTTCGCCACCCAGGCCCCGCTCGTATCGATCCCTCCTCATTGCCATGTTCTGCGCCGCGGTCGCGCAAGCCGGCGACTACCACCGCGGCCAGACCCTGATCTGCGGCGAGTGCCATGGCGGCGACCGCGGCCGGCTCGATGGACAGGCGAGCACGATCAACGCGCTGTGCCTCGGTTGCCACGATGGCAGCACGCGCGCGGCCGATGTCGTGGGCCAGAACAGCGGCCGCTATCCCACGGACGTGCGACAGGCGGGTTGCTTGAACGAGCTCGGTGTTGGCGCCGAGAGCACGGGTCACACGCTCGGCTCCACCGCCGTTGCGCCGGGCAGCTCGCCGCCGTGGTCGGCTGCCAGCGATGGCGGGCTGCACTGTCTTCATTGCCACGAGGCGCACGGCAACTCCGCCTACCGCAACTTGCGCACGCACCCGGGCAACGCCGTCGATCGCCCAGTGCTGGTCACCTACAATGCCGGCGCCCGGCATGAACGACCTGCGCCAGCAAGTGTTCGAGCAGCGCGCTCGCTCGTACGACGAGCGGGACATCGACTTCAACGAGCCGGACCACCAGCAACTCCGCCTACATACGTTCTGCGCCGGCTGCCACGACCGGCTGCATAGCGTGCCCGGCGGCGCGGCCACCGTGGGCAGCCGCAGCGGCCGCTCCTTCGCTGGCGCGCGGCATCCACCGCGGGCGTCAACATCGGCGATGGCCAGGGCGACATGGCCGCGCAGCTCGCCACGCTCGCCGCGCGTCTTCGGGTCAAGGTGGCGAGCGAGACCGGGCCTGGGATCCGCCCGCGCGCGGCGCCGCCGTCGTGCTGTCGTGCCACAAGGCGCATGGCAACTCGGGCATTTCGGGTTGATCTGCCGGTCAGGGCGCGGCGCATCTGCCGAGGAGGGCGATGGCGGCCGCGCGCTCGAGTCCCTGTGCGGCAGTGCCACGGCGAGCCAGCGGCCGTGCGCGAGGACAAAGCGGCGTGCCGCTCGCGCTCGGCCGCTGAAGCCGAGCGCGCGGCGCCTGGCGCCTCGGGAACGCGGCAATGACGAAGTGGGCGTCCTGGTACACGATCCGGCTGGCACCGAGCTGCTCCGGCAACGGCCACCGCCCACCGCGGTACGCCACGACCAGCATGGCGCGCCGATGATGCCGTGGCCGCCGAGCTCCTCCGCCAGGTAGACCCTGGCAATGCGCGCATGCTCGAGGATGCGTAGAAGCGCAGCGGCCAGCCGATCATCCGTTCCGGTCACCGCACGTTCTTGATGCCGCGTGACGCGATCAGGTCGTAGAGCTGATCGCTGCTGAAACGATTGCTGGTCTCGGCCATGTTGCCGAGCTCGAACACCGCGAGCTTGCCACCGCTCGCGAGGTGTGCGGCGAGGTGTTGCCAGTCCTCGACACGTTGAACGACAGGCCGGCGAACGCGATCTTGCCCGGCACCGCAGCACTCTGCGGCGCTGCAGCCAGCGATCCCGGTGACTCGAACAGGATCGCGAGCAACGGCACGTAGTACAGGATCAACAGCAGATAGCGATCCGCGTTGTACGCGTGAGCAGGAGCGTCGCCAGGAACACGACCGGCAGGGACGCGAGGATGCCACGATCGAGCGCGCAGTGCGCGCCGCACCTGGAGATGGCGCGCGCGCCGAGGACGACGAGTGCGATCGCCAGCAGCACGCTCAGGAGCGGCCAGGTCGGCCAGCTCACCTCGCCGATGACGACGGTAGAGCACGTCGCCGTGCACCACGCGCGCGAACAGCTGCGGCCACTCCAGGAGCACAGCGGCAGCCAGCACCATCTCGCGCAGCTGATCGGCGAGCGGCACGTTGCCCTCGAGCGCGCCCGGGCTGCGGAATTGCTGCACGATGCGCGGCAACAGGCCGAGCGCGAACCCGGCGAGCGCGCAGGACGCAATGCGTGAACGCAGCACGCGGCCGCGCAGCGTGATGAGCGCGCCCAGGAACAGCACCAGCGGCACCGGCAGGAACACCAGGTGGGTCCAGGTGCCGAGCGCGAACACGACGCCGGCGAGCAGCGCGCTGGCAAAATGCCACGCTCATCCCGCGCTCGCAGCAGGAGCACCGATCGCGAGCAGCGCGCAGCAGGGATTGAGCGCGAGACCTCGGTGGCGGTTCGTCCGTAGAGCGTGAAGAACGGCAGCGTGACCACAACACCAGCACCGCCAGCATCGCCGCACGGTCGCCGTACAGCTTGCTGCGAGATGGTAGAGCACCACGGCGAGCAGGCTCATCGCCACGGTGAGCGAGCGCGGCGGAAGAAACACCAGATAGCCGAATGCTTCGAGGATCGGCACCAGCAGAAGTACTGGTGGATCGGGCCGGTGTAGACGTTCATGCCGTACAGCGGCCGCGCGCGCACCGACGATCTCCCTCACCCGCAAGCCGACCCACGCCTCATCGCCGTGCAGTCCGGGCAGGACATCGAGGTACGGTACCAGGAGCACGAGGGCGACGACCAGGGCGCCGCCGAGGATGCAGAAGGAAGTGCGGGCGCGGGGATCAAGGCAATCGGCGATGCTCCACCCGGCGAACCAGGCTGGTGTGATCGGAACCTGCAGCAGCTCCTCCGCGCGCTGGTCTCTTGCGCGCGCCAAGGATCGCGACCAGGCGCGCATGATACTCGGGCGAGCACCCCAAGCAAGCTGCGGCGCTGCCGAGGCCGACGGCTGCCGCGCCGGAAAAGATTCGCATCGCGCGTCGCTGCGTGCTTCATTCGGCGCGCCATCGAGCTGCCACTCGCAGGAGCGGATCCAGGTGAATCCGATCGCTACCACCGCATCGACGCGTGTCCGACCGCGAGCGGTTCTGGTGCGCTCGCTGGCGATCGGTGCCCTGTTCCTGGCGACCAGAGCCACGCTGTGCTTGCCGGCGCCGTACATGCCGGACACCGTGCTCTACTTCGAGTACGCGCGGCGCTTCGCTGCCGGGCTGAGGCCGTACGCCGACGTGCCGGTCGAGTATCCGCCGCTCGCGCTCGCACTGTTCTCGCTGCCGATGGCGCTCGTGCCGGCTGCGGCGTGCCGGCCCGACGTGCCCGCGGCGCAGCTGGAGCGATACTTCGCGACCTATCGGGCCGGGTTCGTGAGCGAGATGCTGCTGCTCGACGTGCTCGGCTTCGCCGCGCTCGCATGGGTGTGCGGTTGCGCGCGCCTGGGCGCGGCACCGCTGATCGCCTACACCGTGTTCGGTGCGCTCCTGCAGCCGCTCGTCTACGATCGCTTCGATCTCGCGCTTGGCGTCTTGCTGCTCGCCGCGATCGCGCCCGCGGCCGGCGGGCGCCTGGCGCGGGCGGCGAGCTTGCTCGCGACCTGCGCCGGCTTCCTGCTCACGCTCGTGCCGATCTTGCTGCTGCCGTTGCTGGTGCTGATGCCGCGGCGCGCCGCGCCGCTCTGGCGGCGCATCGGCGAAGCCGTGTTGTGGTTCGCCGTTCCGGGCGCCGCGGTGACGGCGATCGCCGCCGCAGTGTGGGGATCGGCGCTGTTCGGGTTCGTCGGTTATCACCGCGAGCGCGGCATCCAGATCGAGTCGACGTGGTCGAGCGTGGCGCTCCTGGGCAAGTGGTTCGGCCAGTCATTCGGCATCGACGACGCGTACGGCGCCCAGCACCTGACCGGCGGCGCGACCCGTGTGATGCGCGCACTGAGCTTGCCGGTGATGGCGGTCGCCTGGATCGCGAGCACGCTGCTCGTGCTCGCCGCGTGGCACCGCCAGCGCGATCGAGATCACCGCGCGATGGTCGCTGCCGACGCCTGCACCGGCTGTGTCGCGGTGCTGCTCGCGTTCCTGATCTGCTCCAAGGTGCTGAGCCCGCAGTTCATGCTGTGGCTGGTTCCGCTCGTGCCGGTGTGCTGCCCGCGCGACCTGCGCGCCAGGAACTGGCTGTGGCTCGTGTTCGGCCTGGTGCTGCTGCTCACCAGCTGGATCTTCCGCTACCGCTACTGGGACCTGGTGGCGTTTCGCACCGGCGCGGTCATCCTGCTCCTGGCGCGCAACGCTCTGCTGGTGGGCGCGTGGGTGCTCATCGTCCGGTCCGTGCTGCGCCGCGCACCCGAAGCCTCGCACTGAGCACCGAGCGCAAGCCGCGCGCTCAGCGCGGCTCGACGATCTCGTGGTACCGCCGGGCCTCGAGATGCTCCAGCCGCTGCATCTTCCCGCGCGGCCATCGCACCTCCACCCAGTCCACCTGCTCGGCCTTGCCGAGGCCGAACAGGATGCGCAGGTCGACGAAGCTGAGGTACGAGCACGTGCCGCGCTGCTCGCGCATCTGCGTGCGGCCGCCGGCGTGCAGGGTGATGCGAGCGCCGATCGCATCGCGGTTCTGATCCGCGCCGCGCAGGCGAAAGCCGATCCAGCTGCGCTCCTGGCCGCGCATGTTCTCGAGCAGGTGCGCCTGGCCGCCGTTGTCGACCGTCACGACGTCGAGGTCGCCATCGTTGTCGGGATCGAACGTCGCGAGCGCCCGCGCCACGTGGCGCTCGGCCAGGAACGGGCCAGCGTCCGTACCGGCCAGCTTGAAGTGACCGGTGCCGTCGTTCCAGTAGAGGTGCGACGGTTGCATGAACGTCTCGCCTGGACGGTACAGCTCGATGTTGTCGATCACGTGACCGTTCACCACGTACAGGTCCTCGTCGCCGTCGTTGTCGACGTCGAAGAAGCGAGCACCGAAGCCCACCCAGATGACCGACGGGAAGCCGAGCCCCGATTCGCCCGCATGATCGACGAACGTGCCGTCGCCGTGGTTGCGATACAGCGTGTTGGGCTCGAGCGCCATGTTGGTGACCACCACGTCGAAGTCGCCATCCAGGTCGACGTCCGCCCAGTCGATGCCCATCGACGCTTGCGCCAGGCCTGCCTCGCTCACCGCGCACCCGGTCTCGAGCGCGACCTGCCGGAACCTGAGCCCACCCTCGTTGTGCCACAGGTAATTGCCCGTGGAATCGTTGGCGACGTACAGATCGGGGAGGCCGTTGTTGTCGTAGTCGCAGATGCCGAGCCCGAGCGCCTTGCCGTCCGAGTCCCACATCCCCGCCTCGCGCGTGATGTCGGTGAACGTGCCATCGCCATTGTTGCGGTAGAACTGATCGCGCTCGCCTGGATACTGGTCCGGATGGCAGTACGAGCGGTACTCGGGACCCTTGTTCTTGTCGCCGCACCACAGTGGGTTGTTCAGGTCGCAGACCACGTAGTTGCCCACGTACATGTCGAGATCGCCGTCGAGATCGAAGTCGCCGAATGCGGCGCACGTGGTCCACGCCTCACCCTTGATGCCGGCCGCGGCCGTGACGTCGGTGAAGCGGCCGCCATCATTTCGCAGCAGCCGGTTCGGGCCGAGGTTGCACAGCATCAGATCCGGATCGCCGTCGCCGTCGTAATCCGCGGCGGTCGCCGAGCAGGTGTAGCTCGGCTCGCTGCAGTGCGCCTGCTCGGTGACGTCGACGTAGCGCCACGGGCCGGTGGCCCGGAACAGCCGATCGCGCAGGTCGACGCCGGTCGGATCGAACTTGGGCAGCGGCGCGCCTTGCGGGAAGTACAGATCGAGCGCACCGTCGCCGTCGTAGTCGAGGATCGCGACCCCACCGCCGAAGATCTCGATCAGGTGCTTGTCCCCGCCGCCGCCACGCTGGTGATGGAAGTCCACCCCGGAATCGGCGGTGCGCTCCACGAACCAGGAGGGCGGCGCAGTCTTCGGCGCCGTCGGCGCCGCTCCCGGCGGCGAGTGGTCGCACGCGCAGGGCAGCAGGACCGCTGCGGCCAGGAGCAGAGCGGCGCGCGCGCCGCTCATGGATTGCCTCCGCGCTTCTTGCTCGCCAGGATCTCGTCCACTTCCTTGCGGATCGCCGCGATCGCCTCGGGTCGCGCCGCCGGCTGGGCGCTGCCGAGCTGCTGCAGCGTCGCGACCGCCTTGTCCTGGTTGCCGAGCTGCGCCGCCGCGCGCGCGATGTCGCCGAGCACCCGTGGGACGCCGCCGCCCTGCGCCACGATCTGTTCGCCCTCGTCGAGGACCTTCTCGTAGTCGCTCGCGAGGTACAGCTCGTGCAAGCGGTTCACGCGGGACAGCCCATCCCTCGGCAGCAGCTCGGCCACGCGTCCCCACAGCGCAGCCTTGCCGGCATGATCGTTGGCGAAGCTCGCCGAGACGTCGTCGGCGAGCTTGCGCAAGACCTCCTGCAGCTCGCGCTCCACGCTCGCTTCCGCGCTGCGCCCCAGCTTGGCCAGCAGCAGTGCGCGCTTGTTGCGAGCCGGCAGATAGTGCGGATCGAGCTTGAGCGATTCGTCGAGCCAGCGCATCTCGCCTTCGAGATCGCCGCGCTCCGCTGCCACGCGCGAGCGATAGTAGGCGCTGCTTCTCACGTTGGCGAGCGCTTGCGCGGCGGCAAAGTGCCGGTCGGCCTCGTCGAGATGCCGCGCATCGAGATCGATCACCCCCAGGCTCTCGTGCGCCTGTGCGCGCGACTGCTCGGACCCGGGCGGCGGCGGCATCGCCAGGAAGGCCTCGAGAAAACCGCGGGCGCGCTCGGTCTGACCGAGCTGGTAACGCAGCAAGCCCTGCGCTGCCACCACGGCCGGATTCTCCGGCTCCACCAGAGCGGCGATGCGCACGTCACGCAGGCCCACCAGCGGGTTGAACTGCTTGCCGGGCATGGACAGGATCTGGGAGCGCAGCACGCGCGCGTCCACCAGTGCCGGGTCCAGGTCGACCGCGGCGGTGGCGAGCTGCGCCGCTTCCTCCAGCCGTCCCGCCTGCATCGCCGCGAATGCCTTGCGCACCGCCGCGACCGCACCATCGCGATCGCCGGCGGCCGGCTTTTGCAGCGCCTCCTCCGGCTCAGAGCTCGAGTCGGCCTGGCTCGCCTGGCCGGCGTCGCTGGTGGCGGCGTTCTCGGCGGGCGAACACTGTGGCAGCATGACGATGAAGAGAGCGGCGAACCGGCGAGTCAACGGGCCAAGCAGTGGGGTCATGGCAATGCAGTCCCCGGCGGGACGAATCGAGTTGATGCGGTCAGATTGGGCCGGGCAGCGCTCCGGCGCCGGCGCCAAGACGAGCCTACCGCATGGCCTGCGTCTTGTCACGCCTGCAGGCCTCGGTCTCGCCACCTCCGCCTCGCTGCTTCCCTTCGCTGCCCTGCTGCGTCTAAGATGATTGCACCCTGCCAGCAACTAGCGGAGACTTCCATGAACCGTGCGATCATGCTGCTCGTGTGTGTTGCCGGCCTTGCGGTTGACGCTCGTGCCGGATCTTGCGCCGGGGACCCCGGCTACACGCTGACCATTCCGGACTTCATCGGCATCGGCGAGCCGTTCGATGTGTGCGCCACCGCGCCCGCGGGTTCGCAGGTCTTCCTGCTCGCGTCGCTGGGCCAGGGACCGCTCAACACTCCGTATGGCTCCTTGTGCCTCGACTTCCCGTTCGTCGCGCTCGTGACCTTCGTCATGCCCGGCGCTGGCCAGATGTGCTTCCGGCCCACGTTGCCGTGCGATCGCAACGCGCTCGGGCTCACGATCTACCTCCAGTTCGTCGCGCTCGGACCGCAGAACGGCATCTCGAACCAGGACGCAACCACGATCATCGACAACGGCCGCTGCCCGTGATCACCGCGCTGTTGCTGGTCGCCGTCGCGCAGCTCGCGCGCCAGGCACCGCTCGATCGCGACGCGACTGCGCGCACGCTGGAGTGGGCGGCGCGCAGCGATTGCCGGCCGAGAGTGTGGGTGTTCTTCACCGACAAGGCGGTCGCCGAGGTCGATCGTGCCGAGCGATTGCGCGCCGCGGCAGCGGCGCTCGAGCCGCATGCGCGCGCTCGCCGGGCGAAGGTGCTGCCCGAGCTCGTCGACGCCGCCGACCTCGAAGTGGCACCGGCCTACGTCGACGCCGTGCGCGCGCGCGGCGCGTGCATCGTCCGGGTGAGCCGCTGGCTGAACGCGGTGAGCGTCCGCGCCGATGGGGCGGCGCTCGTGGCCGTGGCCGAGCTGCCGTTCGTGCGCCGGCTGCAGCCGGTGGCAGCGGTGCATGGCGCGCCGAGATGGCCAGCAGCCGGCGGAGCTCCCGCCGCGGGTGCGCCAGCCAACGCACAGGATCGGTTCGCCTACGGCGCCTCGCGCCCGCAGCTGGACGAGATCGGTGTGCTCGCGCTGCACCGTCGCGGGTTGAGCGGCGCAGGCGTGATCGTCGCGCTGTTCGACACCGGTTTCGACTGGACCCATCCGGTGTTCCAGCACATCGTCGCGAGCGGCCGTCTGCTCGCTCAGCACGACTTCATCAACAACGACGGCGAGACGCGCAACGAGCCAGGCGACGACCCTGATCAACACATCCACGGCACCATCGTGTGGTCGGTGCTCGCCGGCTTCGCACCGGGCCAGCTCATCGGCCCCGCGTACGGCGCATCGTTCCTGCTCGCCAAGACCGAGGACGTCACGAGCGAGACGCGGATCGAGGAGGACAACTGGATCGCCGCCGCCGAATGGGCGGACCAGCGCGGCGCCGACGTGATCTCGTCCTCGCTCATCTACACCGACTGGTACACGTATCCGGACATGGACGGCGACACCGCGCCCATCACCATCGCCGCCGACCTCGCCGCGCAGCGCGGCATCGTCCCGTGCAGCGCGGCCGGCAACTCGGCGACCCAGGACTTCTACTACATCGGTGCGCCTGCCGACGGCGACTTGTCATCGCCGTCGGTGCCACGCGTCCGGACGGCAGCCGCGCCGACTTCTCCAGCCATGGCCCCACGTACGACGGCCGCATCAAGCCCGACGTGATGGCGCGCGGCGATTCCACCTGGGCAGCGCAGCCGCTCGAGTGGGGCGGCGGCTTTCAGTACTTCCAGGGTACCTCGGTGGCGTGCCCGCTCGCGTCGGGCAGCGTCGCGCTACTGCTCGAGGCAGAGCCCGAGCCGACGCCGTTCCTGGTGTGGCGATCGCTCACCGCCACCGCCGACCAGGCGGACGCGCCGACAACGATCGCGGCTTCGGCCGCATCCGCATCGACCGCGCCGCTCTGCGGTGGTGAAGTGCGGGTGCGCGCCGAGGCGCGGGTGGCGGGACCCAGGCCACCGTCTCGCTATTCCTTCGACAGCCACAGTCGTTGTCGATCCAGGTGCGCATTGCTTGCACGAACTCGGCGTGCGGCGTCGTGACCGGTGCGCGGCCGTCGCCTGGGCTCCAGCCCCACAGCACCAGCGGATCCGCAGTGACGTGCTCGAGGACCTGCTCAGGCGTGCGGCCGCCGTTGTGCCTGGGGTCCTTGAGCTGGCGGCACAGATCGCCGGGCGTCTTGCCGACGAACACGAGCGGCATGCTGGGGTGCGGCAGGCGCCAGCCAGGGGCGCCTGGCGGCAGGTGTACGCCCGGGAGGTTCTGCATCTGATGACAGGTGGCGCAGCGCATCGCGTAGCGGCCGAGACCGTCGCTGCCGCGCTGGACGTTCTGGGTGTGTGCGTGACCGTCGTCGCCCTGCAACGGCACGTCGCCCGCAGGGTGGCAGTTCGCGCAGCGCGGGTGCTCGAGCACGCGATACACGACTTGCCACGCCGCGAGCGCGGCGGGCGAGGGCGCTGCAGCGGCCGCAAGCGCGGGCCGCGCATCGCGCGCGCTCGCAGCCGGCGCGCGACACTGGACGGCGAGCAGCGCAATCGCGCCGCAAGCGGTGAGGGTGCATGTCAGCCGCATCGTCTTGATCGTGTTCATGCGCGCAGGTCCTCCCGCGAATCGGCAGGCGGCGGATGCGCTTTCCGGTCAGCGCGAACAAGGCATTGCACAGCGCCGGCGCGACCGGCGGAACGCCCGGCTCACCGATGCCGCTGGACGGTTCGTCGCTCGCGACGATGTGCACGTCGACCGCCGGCATCTCGTGGATGCGCAGCATCTGGTAGTCGTGGAAGTTGCTCTGCTCGACGCGGCCGTCGCGCAGCGTGATGGCGCCGTACAGCGCGGCAGTGAGTCCGAATCCGACCGCGCCCTCGAGCTGGGCCTTCACCGTGTCGGGATTGACGACGCGGCCGCAGTCGACCGCGCAGGTGTAGCGATGCACGCGCGGGCGACCCCGGTCGAGCGAGACCTCCGCCACCGAGGCCACGTAGCTCTCGAACGAGTGATGCACGGCGATGCCGTGCGCGTGACCCGCGGCGAGCGGCTTGCCCCAGCCCGCCGCTGCCGCGGCACGCTCGAGCACGCCGAGGTGGCGTGTCTTGCCGGCGAGCCATCGGCGGCGCAGCTCGAGCGGGTCGGTGCTGGTCGCGTGCGCGATCTCGTCGACGAAGCTCTCGACCACGAACGCGGTGTGCGAGTGACCGACCGAGCGCCACCACAGCGTCGGCACGGCCACGCTCGTGGTGTGCAGATCGACCCGCACGTTCTGGATCGCGTAGGGCAGATCCGCGGCGCCCTCGACCGAGGTGCCGTCGATGCCGTCCTTGATGATGAACTGCTCGAATGGCGTGCCGACGATGAACGACTGGCCGACGATGGTGTGCGTCCACGCGCTCACCCCGCCGGCGGCATCGAGCGCGGCGCTGATGCGGCTGTGCCACATGGGCCGGTAGTAGCCGCCTTGCAAGTCATCCTCGCGCGTCCACACGAGCTTGACCGGCGCCTTCGCCGCCCTGGCGATCTTCACCGCCTCGACGATGTAGTCCGATGCCGGGTTGGCGCGCCGGCCGAAGCCGCCGCCCATGAACGTCGTGTGCAGCGTCACCTGCGCGGGCGCCAACCCGGCGGTGCGGGCGATCGCCGCGTGGTCGACGGTCTGGAACTGCGTGCCGGCCCACACTTCACACGCATCGGCGCGCAAGTCGACGACGCAGTTGAGCGGCTCCATCGGCGCGTGTGCGAGATAGGGCAGCTCGAACTCGGCGTTGAGCACGCGCGCGGCCGACTGCAGCGCCGCGCTCGGATCGCCGTCGTTGCGCGCCACGCGCCCTGGAGACTGCGCGAGCCGCCGGTACTCCTCGCGCAAGCGATCGCTGGAGAGCTGCGCGCTGGCGCCGAGATCCCAGTCGATGTCGAGCAGGCCGCGCCCGCGCTTCGCCGGCCAGAAGCCGGTCGCGATCACCGCCACGCCCGAGCCGACGTCGACGACGTCCCGCACCCCGGGCACGGCGCGCGCCGCATCGGCGCGGATCGCCCGCGCGCGGGCGCCGAACACCGGCGGGTGCTGGACCATCGCGGTGAGCATGCCCGGCAGCATCACGTCGCTGGAGAACATCGCCTTGCCCGCGATCTTGTCCGGTGTATCGAGGCGCTTGGTGGGCTTGCCGATCAGCCGGAACGCGCTCGGCTCCTTGAGCGGCACGTCCTGCGGCACGGGGAGCGCGGCGGCGCTGGTGGCGAGCTCGCCGTAGAGCGAGCGCCTGCTGGTCGCGTCGTGCAGCACCGCGCCGTTCTCGGTGCGACATTCGCCCGCGGCAACGCCCCACGCCTGCGCCGCGGCCGCGACCAGCATCGCCCGCGCCACCGCGCCGGCCTTGCGCATCGGCTCGGACATGGCGAACGTGCTGGTGCTGCCGCCGGTCATCTGGATGCCGAAGCCCGGGTGCACGTAGACCGGGTCGACCGGCGCGAACTCGAAGCCGACGCGGGTCCAGTCGGCGTCGAGCTCGTCGGCGAGCAGCATCGACATCGACGTGCACACGCCCTGCCCCATCTCCGACTTGTTGACGATCACGGTCACGGCGCCGTCGGCAGCGATGCGCACGAACGCATTGGGCGCGAAGGCATCGGCTGGAGAGCTCGTGCGCATGGCTCGTGCGGTCGCCTTGTCGGGCCAGCGGAACGCGATCAGCAGGCCGCCGCCGAGCGCAACCGAAGCGCGCAGGAACTCACGGCGCGGCAACGTGCGAGCGCTCATCGCCCACCTCCCTGGTTGAGCTCTGCAGCGCGATGGATCGCACTGCGGATGCGCACGTAGGTTGCGCAGCGACACACGTTGCCGGCCATGCAGGCGTCGATGTCCTGGTCGGTGGGCGAGGCGTTCTCGGCGAGCAGCACCGCGGCGCTCATGATCTGGCCGGTTTGACAGTAGCCGCACTGCGGCACGTCGATCTCGATCCACGCTTGCTTGAGGGCATCGGCGACCGCGCCGGTCAAGCCCTCGATCGTGGTCACCTGTGCATCGCCCACCGCCGACACCGGCGTCACGCACGAGCGCACGGCGCGACCATCGATGTGCACGGTGCACGCGCCGCACTGAGCGGCGCCGCAGCCGAACTTGGCGCCGGTGAGAAGGAGCTGCTCGCGCAGCACCCACAGGAGCGGTGTCGTGGGATCCACGTCCACCGCCATTTGCTTGCCGTTGACCTTGAGATTCACGACGCCATCCTCCCCGATCGTGGTGCGACCTGCGCGTTGCTCAGGATGCGCATCGCTGCTCCGGTACCGCCACCGCCAGGATGATCGCTAGATAGCGTAGCGGATCGTGACCGTCCAGACCATGCCCGCCCGCGTCCAGAGCACGCACGCGATTTCGCTCGACGGCAGTGATCGCCTTGCGACCGAGGCCGCGAACCAGCGCGAGATCGCGCGCCGTGCGTGCCGCCGACATTCTCGTTTTGGACAGCGAGTGCGGGCTGGCGATGGCGGAGCTCGCCGGTTATCGTCTGCGGCTGCACCAAGAACAGGATGGAGCTCCTCGTGCTGAACTTGACCAAGCGGCTCACGTTGATCTTTACCGCGCTCTCGCTGCCAGCCCTGGCGCTGGTCGTGAGCGGCGTGCCGAGCGACATCCAGCAGCCGGGGACGCAACCGCTCGAGGTGCCGCCGCTCGCACCGGCCGACAGCTGCTTGAGCTGCCACGGCGGCTACGACCAGGCAGTCGAGCCCGGCTACAACTGGCGCGGCAGCATGATGGCGCACGCGGCCCGCGACCCGGTGTTCTGGGCGGCGCTCGCCGTGGCCGAGCAGGACTTCAGCGGCGTGGGCGATCTGTGCCTGCGCTGCCACACACCGGCAGGCTGGCTCGGCGGCCGGTCGACGCCGAGCGACGGATCGGCGCTGCTCGCGGGCGATGCGAACGGCGTCGAGTGCGATCTCTGCCACCGGCTCGTCAACCCGGACAACTCGGAATTCATCGGCGTGCAGAACGCGCCGTACCTCGCCAACGACGAGCTGACGCCGGCGCACGGCTACTATGGCAGCGGCATGTACGTCGTGTGGCCGAGCGACGAGAAGCTCGGTCCGTACGCGTCGAGCGACGCCCGCCATCCATACCTGGGCTCGCTGTTCCACCGCTCGGTCGACTTCTGCGGGACCTGTCACGATGTCTCGAACCCGCTGGTGGGTGATGTCGCCCCCAACAATGGCGCGCAGACGCCGCTGCCGCCTGGCAGCTATCACGGCAGCATCGGCGGCCCGGTCGAGCAGAAGGCGGCGTTCAACAACTTCCCGTATCAATACGGCGTGATCGAACGCACCTACAGCGAGTTCAAGGCCGGCCTGCTGTCGCAGACGCTGGTGTCGAGCTATGCCGCGCTGCCGAGCGACCTCAAGGCGGGAGCGATCCAGTCGGCATACGAGAGCGCGCTGGTCGCAGGCCAAGGCGGCAACTACGAGGACGGGACGCCCCGCTACTTCAGCTGCCAGACGTGCCACATGCACCCGGTGACCGGGCACGGCTGCATGAACGAGTCGCGGCTGCGCAAGGATCTGCCGCTGCACGACCTCACCGGCGGCAACTACTGGGTGCCCGACGCGCTCCTGTATCTCGACTCGCTCGGCAAGCTGCGCCTGGGCGGCGGCCTCACGCAGTCGCAGCAGGATGCCATCGCCGACGGCAAGCTGCGCGCTCTCGGCATGCTCGATTCGGCGGCGTCGCTCGAGGTCATCGGCAACGCCGTGCGCGTCGTCAACTTGACCGGCCACAAGTTGATCTCGGGCTACCCTGAGGGCCGGCGCATGTGGCTGCACGTGAAGTGGTACGACCTCGGCGGCGCACTGGTGCGCGAGGACGGCGCCTATGGCGGGCTCACCGTGATGCTCGATGGTGCGCCGCTCAACGTCGACACGCTGCTCGATCCCGACGATCCGCACACGCGCATCTACGAGACCCGATACGGGCTCTCGCAGGAATTCGCCGCCGACCTGATCGGCATCGGCCTGTCGGCTTCGCTGCCGATCAGCTTCGATCGGATCACCGGCGCCGTCTCGGCCACGCTCGGCGATCTCGCGGCGCAGCCGCCGGGCACGAGCGTCGAGACCTTCCACTTCGCGCTCAACAACGTGATCGTCAAGGACACGCGCATCCCGCCCTACGGGATGAGCTACGACGAGAGCGTCACGCGCAACCTGGTGCCGGTTCCGGCGAACCAGTACGGCAACCCCGGTCCTGGCGGCACGTACGATTACTTCGACCTCGTCTCGCTCGATCCGCCCGCGAATGCCACGTTCGCGACGATCGACCTCGACTACCAGCCGACCAGCTGGGAGTACATCCAGTTCCTGTATCTCGCCAATGTCCGTGCCAACGCGTTCCTCGCCGACGAGGGCGTGAACTTGCTGGCGGCCTGGTTGAACACCGGCATGGCGGCGCCTCACACGATGGCGACGGCAACCTGGGGCTGCGCGCGGCCGCAGGTGACCGCGTGCCTGCCCGATCACGGCCCGGTCGCCGGCGGCAACACGGTCACGATCAGCGGCAGCGGCTTCACCCCCGCCTCGACGGTGACGTTCGCGGGCCGACCAGCCGTGGCGAGCTACATCGATGAGCACACGTTGAGCGTGGTGGTGCCAGCCTTCCTCGGGCCGCGTCCGTCGCGCTCGGCGCGCATCCTGGTGAGCGTCGCGGTGACGACGCCCGATTGCGGCAGCGGCTCGCTCGCTCAGGCATATGGCTACGTGCCGATGCAGCGGCCTTGATCGAAGGTGACCGCGAGCACGACTGTCGCTTCGGTGCGACAGTCGCTACCGCCATGCCACGGCGCCCGCGCGGCAGTTCGCGGACGCGACCGCGCGCGAGTCCTGCGCCGCGCGAGCCAGCGCGCCGCCGCCGGTTTGGAGCCAGGTTTGCTGAGCCGGCTCTCGCCGCGCGGTCGCTCCGCCGATCGCGACGTGCCCCGTCCACCAGCTGGATGATCTTCCGGAGACGTCGATGATGTCGGTCCCTGTGCCGCGCTCGCGGCGTCGCAGGCGATGGTTCGCTGCGGTGATGGCGTCGAGCCTCGCGCTGCTGCTGTCGATCGCCTGCTCGCCCCTGGCCGAGCCAGATCGATCCGCAGGGAGGATGCTCGAGCAATCGTCGGCCACGGCGGCGCAGGCGGCGAATGCCGTGCAAGGCACGCGCGACTTCGCCAAGGGCTACGTTGGCTCGGAGGTGTGTGCGCCGTGTCACGCCCCGGAGTTCAAGCTGTGGCAGGCTTCGCTGCACTCACACATGGAGCAGCCCGCCACGGCCGCCACGGTGGTCGGCGATTTCACGCCCGAGGGAACCGTGCTTGCCGCCGAGATGTCAGGCCGGCGCATGGTCATGCGGCGCCAGGGCGATGCGTTCCTGATCGAGGCGCCGGACGAGTCGGGCAACCCGCGCGTGTACCCGATCGAACGCACCATCGGCAACCGCTACCGGCAGCGCTACCTCACCCGGCTGCCGGATGGCTCGTGGCACGCCCTGCCCGTTCAGTGGCTGCTCGCCGATCAGAGATTCACCGAGCCGATGCATCTCGCATCCACCGCGCCGCGCTCGGGCAACTACTGGCTGGACGACGCCTGGCAGTGGCAGCTCAAGTGCGCCGGCTGCCATGCGACCGGTCTCGACCTCGGCTGGGACGCGGGCAAGAAGACCTACGCCACGCGCTGGCGCGAGCTCGCCATCGGCTGCGAATCGTGTCACGGACGAGGGGCGGAGCACGTCCTTGCCCGCGGCGGCACCGCCAACATCCTGTGCCCGAGCAAGCTCAGCCGGGATCAGCAGCTCGACGTGTGCGGCCAGTGCCATTCGCGCGGCAGCGCCGGGTCCGATCATGGCGCACCGCCGGGCCTGCCGGGCAAGCTCGGCTACCCGTTCGGAATGGTTCCCGGCGCGCGGCTCGCCGATCGCTGGCAGCAAGCCACGCCTGCGAGCAGCCCTGCCGACTTCTGGCCGGATGGCTCGTCCCGGAACCACCATCAACAGCTGATCGATTTCCGCGCGTCGCGCATGCTGAAGAAGGGCGGCGACCGAGCGCCGCACTGCACCACCTGCCATGAGCCGCACGAGGCGAACGCGCTCAAGCTGCCGGTCGAGAACAATGCGCTGTGCGTGAGCTGCCACGAGCAATTCGCCGACGCGGCCAGGCTCGCCGCGCACACCGGGCACGGATCGAATCCAGAAGCCAATGCCGGGGCGCGCTGCATCGGCTGCCACATGCCGCGCATCGTCCAGCACGCCGGTTCGGTCAAGCTGCACTCGCACACGTTCTCGAGCCCGGACCCGCGCCGTGCGCGCGAGACGCAGACGCCGGATGCGTGCCTCTTGTGTCACGAGGACCGGGACAGCGCCTGGGCCGAGGCGTCGGCGGCGCAGATCGGCCGGCATTGACGACCGCGCTGCCGCGCGACCACTGCGCGCTCACCAGCCGCGATCGTCCCCTGCGGCGGCGGGCGCGATGCGCTGCGCGCCTGCCGATGATCGGGCTCCCGCCGCAACCTCGGCGAAGCGCTTGGCCACCTCGTCGCTCGCGTTCGCCTGCACCAGCCGATCGAAATCGGTCGCGGCGCGATCGAAGTCGCCGGTGAAGTAATGCACGTAGCCGGCGACCAGCAGAGCCGCCGGATCGTCGGGTCGCTCGGACCGGTAGCGATCGAGCGCCTGCGCGTGCGCGGTGAAGTCCTGCGTGTTGCCGTAGCCATCACGCAGGTCACCACCCACGACCGGCCAGTCGGGTGCGAGCTTCATGCCCATGCGGATCGCGAGCGCGGCGAACGGATAGTTGCCGAGCGCGAACAGCGCGCGCGCATAGCCGAACTTCGCGGTCGCATTGGACAGGTCGGCGAGGATCGCCTGGCGATAGGCTTCCGCGGCGCTCACGTAGTCGCCGCCGTGAAACAGCTCGTTACCGCGATCGACCAGCGTCGTGCTCGAGCCACCGTCGTCGATGTAGGACAC
The DNA here is from genome assembly GCA_046349655.1 of Planctomycetota bacterium. Taxonomy (GTDB): domain Bacteria; phylum Planctomycetota; class B15-G4; order B15-G4; family JAXMBY01; genus JAXMBY01. The sequence continues at coordinate 12,724 of JAXMBY010000047.1, read as the reverse complement.
CGCCGGCAGCGGCGGGTAGGCTCGCGCCTCGTCCACGTAACCCAGGTCGACGTAGGAGTAGCGGGGGTAGGGATAAGGGTAGTAGACATAGACCGGGTAATACCCGCCGTAGCGATAGCACCAGGTCCACTGGTCCCACGGGTCGTCGCACAGCACGTAGCCCCATGACAGACCGAACCAGGTGCCGCAGCGGAACCATGGGTCGCGACCGAAGTGCACGTGATGCCACGAGCGGAGCGGATCGTGATCCCGCTGCCAGTCGCCGCGGCGCCACCAGGCGGCGTCGCGATCGCCGCCGCGATCCTCGTGACGATCGAGCCAGAGCGCGCGCGGCGGCCGATCACCTTCGTGCGCGTCCCGGGAGCGCCTCGCCTCCGGCAGCAGGTCTGGTTTGCCGTCGTTGCCGAACAGATTCCCCGGCACCTGGATGCGGCCCGGTACATGGCTCGCATCGGGGCGCAGCCCGCCGAGGGGCTCTCGCCCGCCGAGCGGCCGGTGCGGACCGACCTGCCGCGGCGCGTCGCGGCGATCCGGTTCGCGGCCAGCGGCAAGACCGGGACGCACGGGCGTGGCTCGCTGGCCGAGATCAGACCCATGCGGTGATGGCGCCGGAGCGAGCCTCGGCACTCGGTCACCTGGGCGATCGGGAACGAGCCCACCGCGCTGCGGCTCCGATCCAAGGGGCGCTCGTCCGGCGCGCGGCAACCGCGGCTGCTCGATCGTGCGGCGGGAATCGCGCGGCGTGTGGATCTTGCCGGTCGCGGGCAGCGAGGGCACCTGGCGGTCACCGCCGAGCATCGCAGCCACGCACCATGCCAGCATCGTGAGGCTGCACATGAGACCTCCTCTCGGCATCGAGTGAGGGCATCGTCATGCTACCCTTATAGCAGCCGCGCGCAGCTTGCAAACGCGAGCCCGCCGCGGCCGTCATCGCCGGCGTTGGCCTCCTGGCAGCCAGAATCGAACGGATCCCGGTCCGATCCGATCGTCTCGTGTCCAGAGCACCATGACCGTACGCAAGCAAGCCCTCCTCTACCTAGCCCTCGTGATCGCGTGCTTCGGCAGCGCGTTCCTGGTGATGTGGTGGGCCGGCGATGAGCCTGCCCGTCCGCCGCATGCACCGTCGCTGCCACCGGTCGCGAGCGCCGCGCCGGCAGCGGCGGACCCGCCGCCGCCGAGCGAACCGCGGCGCGACGACGCGAACGACCAGGCACATCCTGTCGCGAGCCCGAACCGCCACACGCTCGCGCCGCGCCCGGTGCCGCCCGCGCGCGCCGCGCTCCGCGGCCGGGTCCTGGCTGCGGCCGGCAATGCGATCGCCGGCGCGAGCCTCGACCTGGGCGCTGCCGCGGGCGCGACGCTGGCGCGCGGCGCGAGCGATGCCGACGGACGGTTCGTGCTCGATGTCGGCGCCGCCGCGCAAGGCTCGCTGCTTGCGCGCCACCCCGAGCATGCAGGTGCGCTGGTGCACGGGTGCGCGCCGGCACCGCCGAGGTGACGGTGGTGCTGGAGCCCGGGTTTGCGGTGCACGGGCTGGTCTGCGAGCGCGGGACCAAGGCACCGGTGCCGGGCGCGCTGGTCGGGATCATCCCCAATGATGCGCCGCCGGAGCACACGCAGACCGATGCTCGCGGCGAGTACCGCTTCGCCCACCTGCGCGGCGGGAGCGCGCTGCTCGTGGTGAATGCGCTCGGCTGGGAGGAGGTGCGCCGGCGCTTCGACATCTCCGTGCGCTCGATGTCGAGATGACGCCGGGTGCATCGTACCAGGGACGCGTGATCGATGGCGGCACGCAAGCACCGATCGCCGGCGCCGCGCTCACCTGGAAGTGGATCGGTGCCAGCTGGCTCGCCGGCATCTGGTTCCTCGAGGCGCCGCCATTGCCGGAGATCACGATCACCACGGATCCGTGGGGGTGCTTCGCGTTCGAGCGCATCGGCTTGCAGACTGGTGCCGTGCACGTGGTGGCACGCGGCTATCAGCCCTACGTGTCGTCGGAGTTCGAGCCCCAGATCAAGCTGTTCGGCCCGCTCACCCTGTGCGGCGTGGTGGTCGATCCCGGCGGTGGACCCGTGGCCCAAGCGAACGTGGAATTGCTCGGGCGCGGCGCCAGCGCGCTACCGATGCACGGGGCCAGTTCGAGATCGCGAACGTGGTCCCGTACGGCCGGCTCGAGCTGGCGGCGCGACACCCGGACTGGGCGCCCGCCCGGGCGGCGCCGGCTCGCGCTGCCGCTCGCCGAGCCGATGATCCGCCTCGAGCTGGCGCTCCCAGCACGCATCGCCGGCATGGTTCGCGATGCGGACTCGCGTCCGGCCGCCCTCGTGAGCGTCGCGCTGCACGCGATCGACTCGGACGCGCTGCCGGCGCCGCGCGATGGCGATCGCTTCGTTGCCGCCAGCCGCAGCACCGATGGCGACGGCCGGTTCCAGTTCGATGGCCTGCCGGCCGGCAAGTACCTGCTCTACACGCAGACCGAGATGGGTGCGCGCGGCGAGGTGCAGGTGGCGGCGGGCGAGACCGCGTCGATCACGCTCGAACTGCGGCGATCGGCAGCATTGCAGGGTCGCTGCCTCGACGAGCAGGACCGTCCGGTGGCGAGCGCGCTGATCACCTGCCTGGTGGACTCGAGCATGCGCATTGCCGAGAGCGACGAGCACGGCGGCTTCGCGCTCAAGGACATTCCCGAGCAGGCGAGCGTCGTGCTGCAGGCCGAGCATGAGGGGTTCGTGCCGAGCCAGGTCAAGGCCAAGGCGGGCGACCAGGACGTGCTGGTGCGCATGGGCCATGGCCTGACGCTGCGCGGCGTGGTCCGCTCACGTGCGAGCGGCGCGCCGATCGCCGGCGCAGCGATCGCGCTCGAGACGGCGTCCCGGCAGCAGTTCCTGCGCGCGCCAGCCGACGTCAGTGCGCTGAGCGGCGACGACGGCTCGTTCCAGCTCGGCCCGCTCGGGCTGGGCGAGCTCGGCATCGTCGTGCGTGCCGCAGCGCACGCGCCGCTCGAGACCTCGCTCGCCATGAGATCGAATTCCGAGCCGATCGAGCTGTGGCTCGACCCGGCGATTCTGTGGGGCAGGGTGCAGCACCGGAGCGGCGCGCCCGCGGCGCAGGTGGCGGTGTTCCTGCTCGATGAGCAGGGGCAGGTGCGAGGCGGCCCGGTCACCACCGCCGATGACGGACACTTTGCCTTCGCGCAGGCCGAACCAGGCCGCGGCCTGATCTGCATCGGCGATCCGGCGCGGCCGCTCGTCCCGCCAGAGCCCGTGTCGATCGACGCGACCACCACCTCGCTCGCGCGGCACTGCACGCTGCCCGATGCCGCCACGCTCGCGATCTCGCTGCGCGATCGGACCGGTCGGCCCGTCCGTGAGGGACGCGTCACGCTCGACTACCAGGGGCGCGGCGCGTCCACCCATGGTCAGGCCGAGGTCGACGACGCCGGGCTCGCGCTCCTCGCCGGCCTCTATCCGGGGCATTACCGGGTCGCGGTCGAGAGCCCGCACTTCGCGCTGCTGCAGACCACGCTCGAGGTTGCCGACTGGAGCACCTGCGAGCAAACGCTCACGCTCTCGCACGGCGGCGAGTAGTCACCGGCGCCTACCGCACCGCCACACCTCGAGATCGGTGCACGACCCGGCACCGCTAGGTCAAGAGCACCGGCAGGAACGCTCCCAGCTCAGCGGAAGCGCTGCGCCGCGTCCGCGCGTCCCTGCTCGGTGTAGAGCTTGAGCAGGTGAGCGGCGAGCAATCGGCAGTGGTGGTGGTCCTTGCCGAGCGCCCCTACGGCCCCGTCGTATGCCGAGAGCCACGTCGACTCCGCCTCCGCGAAGCGCCGCGTGGCCGCCAGGCACTCGCCGAGCGTGGCCTGATACAGCCACGGCGTCGGGTGCCCGGCCGGGAACAGCTGGCGCGCCTCGGCCACGACGTCCTCGATCAGCGCCAGCGCCTCCTCCGCATGACCTTGCCGCAGCTTGGCCATGGCGAGCAGGTGGCGCGAATCGAGCACGCCCTGCGTGGCACCGTCCTGCAGGTCCGTCTCGAGCTCGATCTCGTGCTCGAGCAGCTCCACCGCCTCGGCCGGCTTGCTGCGCTGTAACAGGATCGAGGCGAGCGCGCACATCGTGGCGAGGGTGTCGATGTGCGCCTCGCCATCGAGCTCGATGCGGCGCGCGAGCGTCGTGCGTTCGAGCGCCTCGGCCTCTTCCATGCGGCCGCGCGCGGCGAGCACGCGCGCCAGATTGTGCGCGGCATTGAGCGCCGCACTGCTGCTCGCGCCGGACAGGCGCGTGCGAGCCGCCACCATCTCGCGTGCCAGCTGTTCGGCCGGCTCGAGGCGGCCGAGCGTGTACAGCGCGTTCACCAGCAGGTCCTTGGCGAACAGCACGTCGCGCTGCTGCTCGCCGAGCGTGGTGCCGAGGCTGGCCGCCTCCTGCAAGAGCGGCGTCGCGTCGCTCACTCGCCCGGCGAAGTACAGGCTCGAGCCGAGCGTGTACAGCGCCTGCAGCGTGAGCGGATCGCTCGCACCGAACGTCTTGCGCGCCGTGGCGAGCGCATCGCGCGCGCGCGCCTCGGCCTGGTCGAAGCGCTCGCGCGCGCGCGCGATGTCGGCGATCAGCAAGTCTGCCGCGATCGTGTCGCGAGCAGCGTCGCCCAGGAACTGTCGCGCCGCCGCCTGCCACGCGCGCGCGACGCGATCGGCATCTTCTAGCCGGCCCACTTGATCGAGCGCCCACCCGAGCGGTCCGTAGAGAGCGATGCGCTCCCGCGATGCCTCGGGCAGGGACGTGCGCGCCAGCTCGACCGCTGCCTCGAGCGATGCGATCGCCTCCTGATCGCGGCCGGTCATGCGCAACAGGTTGGCGCGCACGCGCTCTGCGTCGAGCGCGAGCCGGCTGCTGGCATGCGTGCGAGCGATGCTCGCCAGGCACTCATCGATCATCGCCTCGGCTTCCTGGTAGCGGAACAGGCTCACCAGCGACGAGGCGAGCAGCAGCTCGGCCGCAAGCGTGTCCTCGTGCTCCGGTCCGCGCAGCGCGCGCAGCAGGTCGAGCAGCCGGCGGCAATGCGGCTCCGCCCGTTCGAACAGCAGCAGGCTGGCGTAGGTCGATCCCAGCGTCTGGCGCAGCGCCGCCTCCACCGCCGGCCGCCCCGGGAAACGGCCCTCGATGTCGCCGCTGGCTGCATCGAGCACCTCGCGCACCGTGACCTCGTGCCCGGGCCTGTTCGCGGGGTCGACGCTCGCGAGCATGTCGCGCAGGAAGCGCTGCACCTGATCCGACTCCTCGGCGCGATCGAGCGCGCGCGCTTCGGCACGGTGCGCACGCAGCGCCTCGCGCGCCACCAGCACGAGCGCGATCATGAGGCCGAGCGCCGCAGTGATCATGCCGGTGACGAGCGGACGGTGGCGGCGCGTGAACTTGCAGAGCGTGTACCACGTGCTGGCGGGACGTGCGTGGATCGGCTCATGGTGCAGGTGGCGGCGAATGTCGGCAGCGAGGTCTGCCGCCGACGCATAGCGGCGCGCCGGCTCCTTCTCGAGCGCGTGTGCGAGGATCGTGGACACGTCGCCGCGCAGGCTCGGCACGAGCGCGCCGGCGGCGGGCGGGTCTTGCTCGCGGATCATGCGCATCGCGTCGGCAAGCGATCGGTCCGCCACCGCGAGCGGCAGGCGGCCGGTCAAGAGCTCGAAGCCGATCACGCCGAGGGAATACACGTCGGCGCGCGCATCGACCTGACCGGGGTCGCCGGCACACTGCTCGGGGCTCATGTAGCTCGCCGTGCCCAGGATCTGACCCACGTCGGTGAGCAGCGTGCTCACCCGCATCTCGCCGGCGATCGTGCGGGCAATGCCGAAGTCGAGGATCTTCGGCTGGCCGATGCGATCGTCGCCGTCCTTGCTGCGGGCGACCAGGATGTTGCCCGGCTTGAGGTCGCGATGCACGATGCCGTGCGCGTGAGCGTAGTGCACGCCATCGCCGAGCTTCGCCAGCAGCGCGAGCCGCTCGTTCGCCGTCAATCGATACCGTTGACAGTGCTCGCCGAGCGGCAAGCCATCCACCAGCTCCATGGCGAAGTACGGGAGCAAGCGCGGCGCGGCCGCGCCCGGGCGCTCGGGGAACAAGGTGCGCTCGTCCAGCGTGCCGGCGGCGAAGATCTGGGCGATGCAGGGATGCTGGAGCCGGCCCAGGATCTCGGCCTCGCGCACGAATCGGCGCACCATGGCCGGCGCCTCGCGGCCGGGCCGGATGATCTTGAGCGCGACCACGCGCCGCGGCGACTCCTGCTCCGCCCGGAGCACGATGCCCATGCCGCCTTCGCCGAGCACGCCGAGGATGCGGTAGCTGTCGATGCGTTCCGGCACCTCGCCCGCGAGCGGCTCGGCGGTGATCGCCCGATCCAGCAGCGCCGGCGCATCCAGGAACGAGCCTGGCAGTGCGTCGTAGCCGAGCAGCGATTCCACCTCGGCGCGCAAGCCCGGATCACCGGCGCAGCAGCGCGTGAGGAATGCGTCGCGCTGCGCCGGCCCGAGCGCCAGCGCCTCGGCGAAGATCTGCTCCGCGCGCGCGGCATCGCTCACGGCTGGCGATCCTCCGTCGCCTGCTCGATGCCAGGATTCTCGGCGAGCGCGCGCCTGAGCCACGCCCGCGCGTAGCGCCAGTGGCGGTCGACCGTGGCTGCCGACACTTGCAGGGCCTGTGCGGTCTCCTCCACTGACAGGCCGCCGTAATAGCGCAGGATCACGATCTCGCGCTTGAGCGGGTCGGCGGCCGCGAGCTGCGCGAGCGCCTCGTCGAGCGCGAGGTGATCGACTGGCGGCGACGACCCTGCGAGCTCGACCTGCGAGAGCGGCTCACGCTCGCGCTTGCCCCCGCGCAGCCGCGCGCGCCGGCGCGCTGCGTCCACCAGGATCTCCTGCATCGCCCGCGCCGACGCCGCGAAGAAGTGACAGCGGCCCTCGAACGCCGCGTCCATGCCGAGCTTCGATGCGCCTCGTGCACGAGCGCGGTCGGCTGCAGCGTCTGCCCCGGCGGCAGCCTCGCCATGCGCGCCGCGGCAGACCCGCAACTCCTCGTACACCAGAGCGAGCAGCCGATCGCGCGCCGGTCTCGCCGTGCGCGACGCATTCGAGCAAACGCGTGATCTCCGATGGGTGCTTCATGATGACGACGCAGAGTTTAGTGCGTTCGTCGTGATCTTACCGGCCGGCAGGTGGAACCGGCGCCTCGCGCCTGCCTGGCCAGGTATTCACCACGCCATCTGCTGCGGCGGCGGCCATGATCGACAATCCGGATCAGGGAGCGACGGGGTCGCGCAAGGAGATCACGTCGTACGTTCCGGGGAGGCGCACCCGCGTGGGAATCGGGTTCCTCGTCTGGTCATCCAACCCGGGCGAGTCGCGAGCTCGATTCCACCGGGGCGATCCGCGGCGCGTGCTCGCGCTCGAGGGTGAGTCGAGCACGAGCACGCAATGAACCCGTGGGATCGTGCGCGGTCGCGACCCGATCAGTACTTCGTGAACGGCATCTTGAGACCGTTCGTTGCCGAACTGTCCGTTCGCCGAGCCCGAGTCGAAGTTGAAGTACTGCAGGTAGAAGTCGAACGACGGGATGTCGGGCATGACGGTCGCGATCGAGCGCGCCCGAGCCGTTGAGCGGCAAGCCGACGATCAGCGACGGATGCCGAGGTTGTAGGCGCAGCCAGAACGCTCGCGAGCAATCCGCGGTGAACGGCCGACCAGCAGACCGGCGCTGTTCGGTTTGCCGCTCGCGATCGACAGCGTGATCGTGCCCGCCGGTTTGGGTGCGCCGCTGCCGGACAGCGACGGTGTGCCGGCCGAGCCTGGGCAGCCGGTACCGTAGGGCTCGAAGCTCTTCACGATCTGGCCTCGGATCTCGCCGTTGGGGTTCGCGGCGGTGTGCGTTCACGTACAGCCCCAGCGTCTGCAGATTGTCGAAGTCGACGTCCGCCATCGCCGACGTGGTTCCGGACCAGATCGTCGGGCCGCCCGACAGCGTGAACAGGATCGCTCCGCTCTGGCCCACGGCGCCGGTGTGAATGTGAGCTCCGACTCGGTCAAGCCGGCGGTGGTCACGAAGTACGTGATGGTGTTGTCGGCGTTGACGCTGAACGTGGCGTCGCCGAGGGCGTTGGTGGTGACCGGGGGAGTCTCTTCCGCGCCGATCAGGTGCGCGCCGTACGCCGAGCGGGCTCGGCTGGATCTGACCGCGCACCTCGCCGTTGGGGTTGGCGCCGAGGTGTGCACGTTCACGTAGTAGTGTCGTCCGCGCAGCTTGCCGATCTGCGTGGCATCGAGCGCGACCGTCGTTCCCGAGTAGATGTCGGGACCACCGCTCAACGGGAAGATGATCGGACCGCTGACGCCAGGGTCGCCTTCGTGGATGTGCGCCGCGACGCCGACCAGCCCCTGAGCGTTGACCAGGTAGGTGACCGTGTTGTCGGGGTTGAGCACGAACGTCGCCCATGCGCTGGCGGTGGTGATGACCGGTGGAACCTCGTTGCTCCCCTCGAGCGTGGCGCGAAACAGGGTCTGTGCACCTGCCAGCTGCGCGAGCAGGAGGCCAAGTGCCGTGAACAGGCTGAGGCGCTTCATGAACGAACTCCTTCCAGGGTGTGGAGGCGCGACGTGTCCGTGGAGCCTTCGGCCGCGGAGCGCTCTTCCGATGCATGAGGAAGAAAAGGGCGAGTGGGGGAGTGGATCCCTCGGAATAGCGCGGGCCATGCCCGCTGCCACCGGGTTCTCGCATGAGGAGAGCGCCAGGCCTCGGGTTTGATACCGCGTCTGCCGCCACCGCGGAACCAGACCGGCCGCGCGGCCCCCCAGTGGTCGCGGTCAGGGCGTGCGCTTCAGGGTGTTCTTGTAGATCTTGAGCAACGTTCCCTTCTGCCGTTGCACCGTGAACACGGGCAGGTAGCGCGCCTCCACGTCGACGATGAAGCGGTCGTAGAACGCCTTCCTGGTGACGAACATCAAGTACCGGGGCGAGGTGGTGTCGAAGAACGCGAGGTTGGTGCGCAGGCTCGCCTTGCGCTCGAGGTACTCGCTTGCCTGCAGGGTCCAGGGCAAGAACACCTGCGCATCCGGCTCGGCATGCGTGTTCAGCCAGCGCGCTCCCTCGGGATACGAGCACCCCCAGTATTCCAGCTCGAAGCAGTCCTCGCTCGGTCCATCGATCATCGCGTTGGTCATCTCGTTCAAGTACGCGTCCTCGTACGGCCTCATCGTGGTCGCTACCCACAGGAGATGGCCGCCGCTCGCGAGCGCGAGCAGCGTGAAGACAAGCGGGCGCCGGCGTAGCCAGTGCTGGACGACGCCGAGTCCGCCGCCTACGACCAAGCACAGACCCGGCAGCAACGCGAGTAAGTGGCGCATGCCATCGTAATGGCAAGGCGCGAACAGGTCGGCCACGAGCAGCGTGACGGTCCAGATCAGGCCCAGAAAGACGAGCCGCCTGGTGCGCGCATCGGCGAGCAGCACGGTGATGCCGCCGATCGCGGCCCACAGCAAGAGTGGCAGCGGCGTCGACGTGAGCAGTGCGACCAGCGAGTAGTGCCATGGCGTGCTGGTCCAGTCGTGGATCTTGCCGAGATAGAGGAGCGGATTGGCATATCCAAAGCTGCCGACCTGCTGCAGCGCCCGCTTCAGGTTGCTCGCAGGATTGGGCCACAGCCACGGCCAGCACAGGACCGTTGCGAACGCGCCGCTGATCAGGAACAGTGCGATCTCCAGCCAGCGTGTCCGGAACGTTGCACGCCAGATGACGGCGAGCGCCACGACCAGGATCAACAACACGTTGCTGCAGATCGGGCCGTGGGTGACGGCGAGGCCGAGCGCAGCTCCGGCCAGCAGTGCGCGCCGCACGCCGCCGCGCTCCAGCATGCACACGGCGCCATGCATGGCCAGCACGAAGCAGAACAGTGCCGGCAGGTCCTTGGGATTGTTCTGCGAGTGGCCGATGAACTTCGGCCACAGGGCGAGTGCCAGCGCGCAGAACAGCGCCAGCAGGCGGCTGTGCGAGAGAGTGAGCGCAAGCCGGAACAGCAGGTACAGAGACAGTGCCGACAGCACCGTATGGAAACAGTGTGCGGCGGTGGGGAAGCTCCAGCCCCAGCGTGCCCGCAGCAGCGCGGCGAAGCCGGCGCGCAGCGTGTCGCCGACGAAGTTGTATCCCGGCAGCTCGTGGAAGATGCGACCCGCCGCGGCCCGCTCCTCGAGCGTGCGCAACACCTGCGCGTTCAGCCGACCGGTGAACAGAGCCTTCAGGATGTGCAGGTTGGTGTTGCCGGCGACCTGGGTTTCTTTCTCGTCCCAGGTTACGCCTCGCTCGCGCACCGCGGGCACCTGCCAGGCGAAGAACAGGATCGCGATCAGCGCGCCAAGGGCGTGCTCGCCGCGCGTTCGCCGGTGGCCTGGTGCCTCCACTCGAGCCTCCCCTGACGATGGCTGCCCGAGCGCTCGCGCGCGGGCGGTGCCCTTTTGTTCGCAAGGCTCACTCTCGCGGCTCGCGAACGCAATGCAAGGCGGCGGCGCGTTTTGTTCGCGCTTTTCGCCCGCGCGGTGACAGGCATCCTCGCGGCACCGGCACGGATCAGATCGCCGAGGCGCGGCACGCGCTGACCCGCAGCGGCAGGAAGAGGCGGCAAGGCAGCGACCTCGCCGAGATCGACGGCGTGACGACGAAGCGCCTGAACGAGCAGGTGAAGCGCAACCGGGAGCGGTTCCCCGAAGACTTCATGTTCCAGCTCACGAAGGATGAGGTCCTCGCCTGAACCGGTCGAAGAATTGCGACCGGTTCCCAGAAGCACCGCGACACCAGGGCACGGCCCTACCCTTCACGGAACACGGCGCGGTCATGCTTTCGGCCGTCCTCAACACCCCTGTTGCAGTGCTCATCGGCAAGTGATGGAGCCGCTGCCCGAACCGCCCCCAGAACCACCCCGCGATCCGATCGGGTTCCGGCCAAGCAAGCCGGGCAAGTCGCTGTGAGGTCACAGGCGTTGGTGGTCACCTGTCTCATGCATGTTGACACAAAGGGGGATGCGGCAATCACGGCTGTCCGGATCTGTGGAGGGGTCATGCGCAATCATGATCTCCGTCAGCCGCCTTCACCGAGCATCTTGCGCGCGTCGACGACCTGATCGAATCGCTCGGCGGTGATCAGTCCCATGCTCACCGCCACGTCCTTCAGCGTCCGGTTCTCCTTGAACGCGATCTTCGCGACCTTGGCGGCGCTGTCGTAGCCGATCACCGGATTGAGCGCGGTGACCAGCATGAGCGAGCGTTCGAGCGTCCGGGCGATGTTCTCGGTGCGTGGCTCGATGCCGATCGCGCAATGCTCGCGGAACGACTGCACGGCATCGCCCAGCAGCCGGATGCTCTTCAGCAGGTTGTGGATCAACATCGGCTTGTACACGTTCAATTCGAAGTTGCCCGAGGCGCCACCGATGGTGATCGCCATGTCGTTGCCGATCACCTGGCAGCACACCATGGTCATCGCCTCGCACTGCGTCGGGTTCACCTTGCCGGGCATGATCGAGCTGCCGGGCTCGTTCTCCGGGATCGAGATCTCGCCGATGCCGCAGCGCGGTCCACTCGCGAGCCAGCGCACATCGTTCGCGATCTTCATCAGGCTGCAGGCGAGCGTCTTGAGTGCGCCGCTGGCCTCGACAATCGCGTCCTTCGCGGCCAGCGCCTCGAACTTGTTCTCGGCGGTGCGAAACGGCAGGCCGGTCAGCTCCGAGATCTTCTGCGCCACGTTCGCACCGAAGCCTTTCGGCGCGTTCAGCCCGGTGCCGACCGCGGTGCCGCCCTGCGCGAGCTCGCTCAGGAAGTGGAGCGAGCCGGTGACCCGCTGCATGCCGTGCTCGATCTGCGTGACGTAGCCGGAGAACTCCTGGCCGAGCGTGATCGGCGTGGCGTCCTGCAGGTGGGTGCGGCCCACCTTGACGATGCCCTTGAAGGCGCTCGCCTTCTGCCGCATCACGTCGCGCAGCTGCGCGAGCTCGGGCAGCAGATGATGCGTGATGCGATCCACCGCCGCCACGTGCATCGCGGTCGGGATGGTGTCGTTCGACGATTGCCCGCGGTTCACGTGATCGTTCGGGTGCACGACCTTCTTCTGCCCGCGCTGACCGCCCAGCAGCTCGATCGCGCGGTTCGCGATCACCTCGTTGGCGTTCATGTTGGTCTGCGTGCCCGAGCCGGTCTGCCAGATCACCAGCGGGAAATGCTGATCGAGCTTGCCGGCGATCACTTCATCGGCCGCGGCGACGATCGCGTCCGCGGCCTTGCCCTCCAGGCTGCCGAGCTCCTTGTTGACCAGGGCGCAAGCCTTCTTGATCACGCCCAGGGCGGCGATGAACTCGCGCGGAAAGCGCTCGCCGCCGATCTTGAAGTTCTCGAGCGAGCGCTGGGTCTGCGCGCCCCAGTACGCATCCGCTGGAACCTTGACCTCGCCCATGCTGTCGGTTTCGATGCGGTACTCTGTCATCGCTCACCTCGCCCGCGTGCGTAGGGACTCGGCTCGACTCGAGGTCGCGGATTATGCGGGCGGCACGCTGGCAGGGCAAGACGGACGAGGCGCAATGCGTGATCTGGTCGACCTGGGCGGTGTGCACTGCGAGATCCTGGGCGGTGACGGCGCAAGAATGCTCGTGCGGCGCTTCGCCGACACGAGCGGCCAAGCGGCACCGCTCGCCATGCGCG